>CBDIBP010000026.1:0-171892 GCA_965276955.1 Flavipsychrobacter sp. | reverse complement strand
TGGCAGTTCACAGAAAGCCTGGTTAATCCCGTCATGGTTACCAAGGAAGAAAGCAAAAGTAAAGGAGTGTTTGTAGTGCAGAAAGGTGCTAAGATCATTCCGTTGCCTGTCGAGACGATCAGTTACATATTCCACAACGGTGATCACAACTTCTTACGAACGTTCGGGCAGGAAGATTTTGTAATTACACAGGCCCTCGATGATGTACAACAACAACTGAACGAAAAGCTGTTCTTCCGTGCTAACAGGCAAACCATTATTAATTTCAACGCCTGCAAGCATTTTGAACCAGCTGAACATGGGAAACTTGAACTGTTTGTGACACCCACGCTCAAGCAGCCAATTGTGATCAGCCAAAAAAAAGCTAAAGCATTTAAAGAATGGATTGAACGTTAGTTGTTTGGAACTTTTGCCAAAAGCTGGGCGATGATCTCATCTTTTTCTTTCAACATTCTTTCATACAATTCAATGATCTTCTCATTAGGGTTATACTGATAGAACACACTGCCCGTATTGCCTCCCTGCTGATTAACACTGAGCACGGATTGCGAATCAAGCTCTTTAATGGCCTGCACGGGAAAATCCAATACAGCTGCGATCCTGTCTAATAGGTCTTCATCTATTTCTGCTTTATTTTCTATTGAAGAATAAGTTTGTTGCGCCATACTCAACTTAGCAGCCATTTCCTTTTGAGCCAATTTCCTAAATCCGCGAAGTCTTGCAATATTTTGTCCTAAATGACGCATTAAAAAATGCTTTTACTTATGAAGAATAAAATTCATTGGTAAAATACAACAGTTTTATGGTAAAATACAATAGGCCAATACTTGCTTTTATAAAATACCTGTTCTACTTTCACATGCAGAAGGGAAGTAATATTCCCTTCGATAGACTGTTTAGATGATATTTTTGTTTTAGCCTGGCACCTCACCTTTCGATCATTCCTGCTCACTAACGCGTCGAACGTTAGCAACGTCTTTCAGTAAAGCTTAATAACTTATTCTATCTGCTTGATCGATAACACATTGATCGCGCTGGTAATTGAATTCCGATTTTTTTCAAGGGAAAGTCGTGCCTATACGCATGATAATTCTAAACCATTTTTACTTCTTTAAAGCCTTTTATGAAACAGATCAAACTTTTAGAAAGATCAGTGCTCATTCTTCTGGTATTAGTATGCACTGTTCACTTTCGGGCCTATGCCGGAACAGCGGACAGTTCTGCTATTAAGTTCTGCGGCACCGGGGACGTTGGTTTTGGACATTCATCTTTAACAGCATTTCGACTGCGGGCGGATCAATTTCCCGGTTATGCCACACAGACCTGTGGAGCATTCAAACTCTACTTTGAGGACATGCTCACCAGCCAGCCTTCCCAAAGCGGCTTTGCGGACCCGACAGTGGGCGCAGCAAGACGAGCGACCTTTTGTGCAGCACTTATGTATATTCAAAGTATTTTTAATTTCAATAACATCAGCGGCAATGACCCGATACGCATATATGTGTACCGATCTTATCAATATCCTGCTGATACTGCTCCAGCAGGTACACCCTGGTTGGCCTTTGCCGAACCCAATATCGACACATTCCATCAAGGTGTTACAGACGGATATTTGCATGACTATACACTAAGCGGTGTAGATGGGCTCAGTGACACCGCCTATCATGGAGCGATCATGATGAATTTTAATATGGCCTATAATGTTTTACCTGGGGGTGGTTCATATCCGTTATATGTCGGTGGGGCTACAGTAAATATGCCTATTTGGAATGATGTCACCTTACCTTTCACTCCTCAAAATGGGGCTAATGACTCCTATGATCTTTATTCTATTTTGATCCATGAAATGTTCCATAATATGGGCTGGTTCACCGTCTCTGCAGTAAGCGCACACGGAGCACAGCCATATTCGCGGCTCGTTAATACGAATCCATATGTTTTCTCAAGTCTCGACACTTCTTTATGGGCAGGGACTGTATCGCCAACATCGGGGCCTGCTACCCGTATGATCATTAATCCCGCGACGACAACACCCGGACTTAATCCCTCGCGACCTGCGGTGAGCGAGAATTATTGGATGAATTTCAGTGCCGCACCGGAGAACCATCCTGTGTATAGCGGTGATTACAAGGGCGGTGGGTCGGAAAGTTCTTTCCTGATGCATCTTGATGCGCAACTTTTACAATACGCGAATCGCGGAAGAATATCTCCGGGAGACGCGATGCCTTATGTCATGGGCGCGAACATGTTCATGGGCGTCCTACGAAGGGTCTATACTAAGGAAGAGATACAATTCATGTATAAAACGCTTCACTATCCGCTTGTTGCAAATGCAAGCAATTTAAACATGGTATATAACCATATACCGTACTGTGCACGAATGGCAGGATATTCAATATCCGATTACTATACGACCAACCCGGAAACACTTACTCCCGACGTTACAATAACAAATGACGTGGGGGTGCAGCCCGTTACTATAGACGTCAATGATAGCCGCTGGGGATTTACTGACGCAGACCATGATTCCATTTTTGTCTATCCAGGATCTTTATCCAATCTGAGAGGATGCGGCATCAATGGGAACAATCATAACATGCTTTCGTTCCCTAATGCCCATACGATCGTTTTTCATCCGAAACCTAATTTTTATGGCAAGGCGCAATTCTGTTTCAACTTGTGGGACAGAAAAGATAAAGGTTCATTTGTGGTCATGACCATAGAAGTGAAGCGCGGCAGCAATGTTTCTAACCCTCTGTTTACCAATATGGTCATTAATGGGAACATGGAAGAAGGTTCGGAAATAAAAAGATATGCTACAGATGAAAGTGTTGCCTACACAACATATGACGAAGGCGGATTCACCGGTGGTAAATGGGGATACATCCATTTTTCAGATGGTCATCCCTATGGACATCTATCAAACGACCGCGTGTATTTGACCGGTAATGGGACTTTTATATCCAGAGGATATCAGTATAGTGCTGATGTAGGTGTACTACCTGCATATGCATTTTCAACCCATTTACCTTATCCATTTGGAAGCGTTGATAATACAAGCGGAGTACAATATGCTGGTGTCTATGTGCCTTCACCTGACGTAAATAGGGGCGAACGGTTCCAACGAATGAAAGCCAGTCCGGGCTATGGCAGTTTCTACAACCTGTCGTCAGATGTTACGAAATGCCATTGGTACAAACTGGCCTTTGATGTCCAATCCGATAACCCGACCGGATATGCATTATTCCCGATAGCGGTAGCTTTCCTGGATACGACCATCACTTACCCCGATATAGTGAACGACCCTATAGGGAATTCAAAATTTTCTTTTGTCACATCGACTTCTTCATTGCCCGGGGTATGGGTGCGTGATAGCATATACTTTCAATACTGCTCTGACTCTGCGCACATAATGTACTTGCATAGTGGCTCTATAACGAACGATATGTTCATTGACAATATATCGCTGACACAGCAACCGGATACCCCATCGGTATTGATCTCAAATATCACTGAAACATTATCCAGCACCTGTGTGCCATCCCTGATCGCCAATGTATCGAACCCGAAATGTCAATTGACCTATAGGTGGACCCATTCCGGCAGCACGGTCGGTACCAGTGATACGCTGGTACTGGCCCCAGGGGCTGTCGGTCAGTATTTTGTGAACATCAGCGACGGATGCCGCTCAACGATAGACAGTATCGATCTCAATGCTTATCCATTTCTGACCACAGCCAGTCCTGATACCATATGTTCCGGAATGACCACGACCCTGAGTGCGGGGACATCAGGAAATAACATATGGTCGCCTTCTATTACCTGTGGGGGCGCATGTCTTACAGGTACCGTTTCGCCAGCTGCGACCACCACTTATACAGTGACCAATACAAATTTAAATGGGTGTACGACATCAGGACAGGTGACTGTCCACGTGAATTCCGTAACGGCCAGCATAACGGCATCAGCTAACCCTGCCTGCGTGGGCATCGGAGAGACATTATTTGCATCCCCTGTATCCGGCCTCTTCCAATATCAATGGTTCAATGCCAGCGGTCCGATCTCTGGTGAGATCTCAGACTATTATTATCCTTCCATTTATTTGACAGGTACGCATACTTATCGCTGCCTGGTCTATGCTGTAGGTTATTGTTCCGACACGGCTTACTTCACGCTCACTACAGGACAAGCGCCTAATCCAAGTGTATTGTATACTTCTTCGTCCATCTGCGAAGGGAATAGGGACAGCCTGTACGTGAATACTCCGCTAACTTACCAATACCAATGGTACCTGGATTCGGGTTCCAGCGTGATCAATACAGGCCCTTATTATAATGCTGCACCTGCAGGGTCGGGTACTTATAGTTATCGGGTACGAGTGACCGACACTAATGGATGCTCTGTACTGGGATATCTGACCGACATTACTGTATTAGCAAACCCTGCGCCCGCTATTATCCCGCAAAGCTATTCAACCCTTTGCCCCGGCCAGTCGGTAAC
Source organism: Flavipsychrobacter sp. (assembly GCA_965276955.1). GTDB lineage: Bacteria > Bacteroidota > Bacteroidia > Chitinophagales > Chitinophagaceae > JABDEZ01. Next base: position 167,392 of record CBDIBP010000026.1, on the reverse strand, counting down.
ATTAAATGTGGACCCCACGCTCACCTCTGTATGGTTCCTGAACGGTTCGGCCATTGGTGTGACCGCTTCAAGTTATACATCGGCGCCTACTGCTCCGGGAACGTATAATTACACTGTCGTCTCTACTAATAGCAACGGTTGTTCGGTCAGCTCATCGATCACAACGGTCATCATGGACTCTGCGACCGCCCCTACATTATCTCCGTCATCAGCGATCACGGCATGTGGCAGGCAGGTACTTACCGCAGGGCCAACCGGGATCGGATATTTGTACCAGTGGCAAAAGAACGGCAGCAATATTGACAGTAACACCGCGGCATTTACCGATACCGTGACCGCTAACGGCAGTTATTCAGTGATACTGACCAACCCTCTTGGCTGCAAGGATACCTCATCTGCAGTATCAATAACGATCAATACACTGCCGTCCTCAACAATAACGCCTACAGGGAACCAAACCTCCTGCTCCAGTGTGAAACTGACCGCTAATACCGGTTCAGGTCTTAGCTATCAATGGCAGCGGAATGACACAGCGATAACGGGAGCCACATATGATACCCTGATGATAACAACTACCGGAGCATACTCCGTAATAGTTACAGGCAGTAACGGATGCAGCAAACTATCAGGGCATGACACGATAACTATTGCACCTATACCGGCTTTACCATCTATTTCACCGTCATCAGCTACGAGTATTTGTTTTGGTTCGACCCAAACATTCTTTTCAGGGTCTGTGAGCGGCTTGAGCTATCAATGGCAGAATAATGGCAGTAATATAAGCGGGGCCACAGGTACCAGCATATCTGCCAGTACAGCAGGCAGCTACCGGGTGATGGTGACCAATGTGTATGGATGTAAAGATTCGTCCGCAACAATAGGGCTTACCCTCGTTGGCCCGCCAACAGCCACTATAACAGCAGCTGCCACCACTATATGTCCGGCTAGTATTGTAAGACTTTCGGCCAATACAGGCACAGGTTATACTTACCAGTGGAAGTTGAATGGCAGCAATATAAGCGGCGCTACCGGAGCTACTTATAACGTAACGTCGGCAGGGCGTTATATGGTAGTGATCTCGGCGAACGGATGCAGTACCCCATCAGCCACGGACACACTATCCAGCGGCAATGTGTATTCTGGTCTTGTAGGTGCCGGACATAGCACACGGGCATTGTGCAGTGGGTCACCGGATAGCATGTATACTTTGACCGGGACCGGGTACACGTACCAGTGGTATCGCAATGGTAACTTGACCACTGATACCACTTCTATATATCCATTCACCGCTGTGAATGGCGATTCATTCCGTGTGGTGGTATCAATGCCTGGATATTGTCCCGCAACATCAGCTGATGTTATCATTAGTTTGACCACCGACCCGTGTGCGACCTGCATGTTGTGGGGCAGCAATGCTTATACGCCATATACGGGAAACACCATCAGTACTACGATGACCGGCAATTATTATATAGACCATTCTGTAACAGTAAGCGGTAATGTTAGTTTGCACAATGCAGTGATACAAATGAGTCAGTATGCCACAATAACGGTACCGCCGGGCGCATCGTTAACGGTAGACGGCAGTCATCTGTTCGCCTGCGGAACACATATGTGGGGCGGGATAAGGGCCAGTGGCGGCGGAACGGTGACCGTTCAGAACAATGCCCTCATTGAAGATGCGGATACTGCCGTTGCTATCATAGGTACCAGCACACTGACATCTTCCAATACCATATTCAATAAGAATTTAGTGGGGGTATTCGTGGCTGGTGTAAGCAACCCCACCAGTACACTGTCTGTAAGCAATACCATATTTACCAGCCGCAATATCAAAGGTGGATACTCCTATCCGGTGACCTGGCCTGCGGTAAGCGTCTTTAAAAGCCATGTTCCGATAAGCACTACCTACCCGTATGAAAGTATCAGCTATGGCAGTGTCGCCTGCAATAGCGGCCAGGCCGCACAGGCAGGGATATCTTTGCTGGCGCTGGGCACTACAGATATAAGTGCCTATCCTTTTACCTATGCACAAGCCACTGTGGGCAGCACAACTGCTGCCAGCCAGGCCAACTTCTTCGATAACCTGGTGTATGGTATCAATGCGTATAATGCCAATGTAACATCGCTGAACAACTGGTACCTGAACTGTACGAACGGCATCTACTTCGACGAAATGCTGCCTGCTGACCACTTCTATGGTTTGCGGCTGTGGAACAATGGTACGGGCCTGAACAACAGGTTCTATGATTGTGTGAATGGCGTGGAAGTGGCCAATGGTTTTTCTGTGGATGCCGAGAATACATACATGATCAGCAACCATACTACCAGCAGCCCGGGTACAGGTATATTTGGCTACTTAGTGAAGGGCGGAGGCTATCATAATGTGGATATACTGGCCGATACCCTGATCAATGTTACCACTGGTATATCTGTAGCGATACCGGCATATTTCTGGCAAACGGGATCCGTCCTCCTTGGTCCCATGGGACCACTGACCGACCCTGCTTATAACAATGACCTGGGCGCACACGTCAAGTATAACGAGATCAAGGCTATTGACGCTGATGCGAGTATAGGCGGCCAATTTGTGCGGCTGGGTATATCGCTGCAGTCGGCAATGAGCAGATTCCTGCCCGTGACCGGGGCGCATGTGGACAGTAACCACTTACATGATGTATATAACGGGGTACTGGTGAATGGCCTGGAATCGGGCGCCACAATGGTGACCGATAACTATATAGGTATGCGACTGGATAATACCACTTACGGCACTCCCAATTACCAGCAGTTTGGTGTTCACTTTGCCTACAGCAATGGAGCAGTGAATGAGAATGACATTGTGGGTACATATAATCCTGCCGTAGACTACTGGCGGGGAATGTACATGGACAATAACTGGGGGGTGACCGTGAACTGCAATAATACTGATGGCCTGAGCCGGGATGTAGAGTTTGTGAACCACCAGAATGCGGTATGGCGGAGCAATAAGATGAATAACAGCCGGTATGGATTTGTGCTGAATGGACGTATAGGAGCACAAGGTGGATCGGTAAACCCAATGGGTAATATATGGGCTGGCACGTGGGCAGGGACTAATTACCAAACTTTTACTATTGACCCGACTTTACCTACTAGTTCCATTCTATATTGTGACGCTTCCAGTGTCCCTACTAATAATAATAATTCTCGCGGTTTGCTGATTCACACGTATGGCTTAAATACCAGTATTTTCACAACTACAGGCGGCACACCCCCACCTTGCTACAGCCCCTTTGCCGGCAGGCAGCCAATACATAATCTGGAGAATATTGCTACCAATAATATTACATTTGGAAGCAACGAAGGAATAAATGAATGGACCCTACAACTGAAACTGTATCAGAATATACTAATGGACAGCTCACTGCTGGATAGCAGCAGCATACTGTCAGAATTTTATAGCTACGCGCAATACAGCCGCTATAAGTATGTGACAGATATAGGCGACCTGCTGGCACAAGGAAATGTGAGCGATGCACAAGCAGAACTGTGGGGTGGATGGTCAGCCACACCCGCGCTGGATGAAACAACTAATGTGCAGGTGAACGACAGCGCGGTAGATGATGGTATAGTACACAACTACGAAAGCTACTACTTTACGTACATCAACTTCCTGAACAATAATATGACCAGCAGCGACAGCGCCAATGTGATAATGATTGCTAACCTGTGCCCCAGGACAGATGGCGCAGTGGTATACCAGGCACGGGCACTGTATAATATACTGCATGATGACCCTAAAATATTTTTTGACGGTAATTGTAATGGGGAGCATGAAGTCGGTGGACACGGCAAACAGGCAAACCCTGCGCAGCAAAATGGCGATGCAGGCCCAGGCCTGCAAAATATGAGCCTGCAACCACAAAGCTACCGGCTGTACCCCAACCCTACAAGCGGGCTGCTGCACATAATGCAGAACATGCCTGATAAAAACATGGTGAATGCGGAGGTATGGAACGGTATAGGTGAAAGCATATATAAGGGCAAGCTGGCATTTAACAACGGTATGGCCATGATAAATATGGAGCAACTGGCGCCCGGACACTACCTGCTGCACCTGACCGATGAAAAGGGCAAGAGCTATACATTGAGATTTGTTGTAAATTACAATTGATGAAAGCAATGAAAAGAAATAAGACCAACAGGAGATACAGCGATTTGCTGTATCTCCTGTTCTTATTGGCTTCTGTAAAATCAGAGGCCCAGGTCAACTACGTTTTGAATCCTAGCTTTGAGCAATATTCCAGATGTCCGTATGAATTTGATCAGATAAAGTTTGCCACCGGATGGCAACCTATTGACACAATGAATTACTCACCGTCTGACAGCTTTGGCAGCCCTAATTGCACACCTGAATATTGCAATGAATGTGCCGGTGCAAATATTTATACAGGAGTTCCATTTAATGGTTATTTCAATCACTATGCAAGAACTGGCAAGGGAATGGCATCGGTATTAATGTATGATGACCTGACTAACCCGGGCACTTTTCCTATTCAAAGGAATTATTTGCAGGGTCGACTTGCAGGTCAACTTATTTCCGGCAAATCATACTGTGTTACTTTTTATCTATGTATTGAATTAAATGCCCAGTATGCTATAAATCATATTGGTGCATACCTAGATAATGGAACAATAGATACTACCCGGAATTGTGGATTCCCACAAACCACACATACGCCACAGGTGTATGGACATGATGTGATATACGATAGCATACACTGGACAAAAGTTGAAGGCAGTTTTGTTGCAACTGGCACTGAAAAATATATAACTATAGGTAATTTTTTTGATGTTGCACACACGACGGCCACTTACGTAAGGTCCAGCAACGATGTTTCGTTCTACCTTGTTGATGATGTAAGCGTAGTAGAAAGCGACATACCCGCATATGCGGGTGGCTGGATGTACAAGACAAAGAAAGACAGCGTATTTATAGGCCGTAATGAGATAGTGCCAGACTGCATGTGGTACCGCAATGGTGTGCTTATAGATACAGTTCATGCTGGTTTTTGGGTGAAGGACACGGTTAACACCATGTACGTGGTGAAGCAGAGCATATGCGGTAACGTGAAGTACGATACGGCTTGGGTAAATATTGCCAATGCTGGTGTAAGCAGCGTTGGAAATGAGAGTGTATATAGGATATACCCCAACCCTGCAAGTAAGGAGATAATGATACAGTGCCCGAACAATAACAGCACTGTACAGATGGTGGTTCATGATATGAGCGGGCGGGTGATGATGAGGCGGGATTTAGTATTTGTGAATGGAGCGTATAGATTGCCCATAGACCTGAACAGCGGTATGTATATGGTGGAGCTTGTGGGTGAGGACGGGTTGAGGAGTGTGCAAAGGTTGAGTGTATTGTAAATTCTAACTGATGCAACTAATAAAAATATGTAAGAAAGTCAGGAGATTCAGCTATATGCTGTATCTCTTGCTTTTTTTTATCCCAATAAAGGCAGAGGCCCAAGTTAACTACGTCTTGAACCCAAGCTTTGAACAATATTCAAGATGTCCATACGAATACGATGATATAAAATTTGCTGTTGGCTGGCAACCTATTGATACTATCGACTATCCTGCACAACTGGATACATTTGGAAGTCCCAATTGTACACCTGAGTACTGTAATGAATGTGCAGGTGCAAACTCATATGCCGGAATTCCATCCGCTGGCTTTTATAATCACTATGCAAGAACCGGTAAAGGGATGGCGTCGATGATGATGTATAATGATTTGGGCTTGCCAAGTGATTATGCTATTCAAAGGAATTACTTACAGGGTCGACTCACAGGACCACTTATAACCGGAAGGTCTTACTGTGTTAGCTTTTATGTATGTATTGAATTCCATGCCCAGTATGCGATTGATCATATAGGCGCGTACCTGGATAATGGGATAATAGATACCACGCAAAATTGTGGCTATCCTCAGACCACTCATATACCGCAGGTCTATACTCACAATGTGATATCTGATAGTATACACTGGACGAAAATAGAAGGAAGTTTTGTAGCGAACGGAACTGAAAAATACATTACGATTGGCAACTTTTTTGATACTGCGCACACAAAAGCAATTTTTGTTAAATTTAGCGATGGTGTCTCATTCTACCTTGTTGATGATGTAAGCGTAGTAGAAAGCGATATACCCGCATATGCGGGTGGTTGGATGTACAAGACAAAGAAAGACAGCGTATTTATAGGCCGCAACGAAATAGTACCTGATTGTATGTGGTACCGCAATGGTGTGCTTATAGACACGGTACGTGCAGGCTTTTGGGTGAAGGACACGGTGAACACCATGTATGTAGTGAAGCAGAGCATATGTGGTAATGTGAAGTACGATACGGCCTGGGTGAACATTGCCAGTGAAGGCGTAAGCAGCGTGGGTAGCGAGAGCGTATTTAGGATATACCCCAACCCTGCAAGTAAGGAGATAATGATACAGGCACCTAACAATACAAGTACCGTGAGTATGGTGGTGCATGATATGAACGGGCGGGTTATGATGAAGCGGGATATCGCATTTGTGAATGGAGCGTATAGATTACTCATAGAGCTGAACAGCGGTATGTATATGGTGGAGCTTGTGGGTGAGGACGGCTTTAGGAGTGTGCAAAGGTTGAGTGTATTATAAATTACAACTGATGCCAGCAATTAAAAAAAATGGAGCTATCAGAAGATGCAGCTACTTGCTGTATCTCCTGATTTTAGTTATCTCAATAAAAACAGAGGCCCAAGTTAACTACGTCTTGAACCCAAGCTTTGAGAAATATACTAGATGCCCATACGAATTTGACCAGATAAAATTTGCTACAGGATGGCAACCTATTGATACATTGAATTATCCACCGCTTGACAGCTTTGGAAACAACAATTGTACGCCTGAATATTGCAATGAATGTGCGAGTGCAAATATTTATACAGGAGTTCCTGTTAATGGTTACTTTAATCATTATGCAAGAACCGGAAAGGGCATGGCATCTGTAATGATGTACAATGACCTTAGTTTTTCCGGTGCTTATGCTACGCAAAGAAATTATTTACAGGGACGACTTGCAGGACCACTTACTACCGGGAGATCTTATTGTGTTACTTTCTATGTATGTATAGAATTAAATGCCGGATATGCAATTAACCATATAGGCGCGTACCTGGACGATGGCATGATAGATACTACACAAAATTGTGGCTATCCACAGACCACTCACCTACCACAGGTTTATGCTCACAATGTAATATCTGATAGTATACACTGGACGAAAATAGAAGGCAGTTTTGTGGCGAATGGAACTGAAAAATATATCACGATAGGTAATTTTTTTGATACTGCACATACTACTGCTATACACTTGGCATTTTCTATGGACCCATATGCCTTCTATCTTGTGGATGATGTTAGCGTAGTAGAGAGTGACATACCCGCTTATGCAGGTGGATGGATGTACAAAACGAAGAAGGATAGTTTATTTATAGGCCGTAATGAGATAGTGCCAGACTGCATGTGGTACCGTAATGGTGTGCTTATAGATACAGTGCATGCGGGTTTTTGGGTGATGGACACCGTGAACACAATGTATGTAGTGAAGCAGAGCATATGCGGTAACGTGAAGTACGACACGGCATGGGTGAATATCGCCAATGCAGGAGTGAATAGCGTGGGCAATGAAAGTGTATATAGGATATACCCTAACCCGGCGAGTAAAGAGATAATGATACAGGCACCTAACAACACAAGTACGGTGGGTATGGTGGTGCATGATATGAGCGGGCGGGTGATGATGAGGCGGGATATCGCATTTGTGAATGGAGCGTATAGATTACCCATAGACCTGAACAGCGGTATGTATATGGTGGAGCTTGTTAGTGAGGACGGGGTGAGGAGTGTGCAAAAGTTGAGTGTGCTATAAATTACAATTGATGCAGCTAATAAAAAGATGTAAGAAAGTCAAGAGATGCAGCTATATGCTATATCTCCTGATTTTATTGGTTCCTACTAAAATCGATGCCCAGGTCAACTTTGTTTTGAACCCAAGTTTCGAACAATATATAAAATGTCCTTACGATTATGATCAGATAAAATTTGCAAATTTTTGGTCACCTATCGATACATCAGATACGTTTCCTTTTGATTCATTAGCTGTGTCAGCACCTTGTACTCCAGAATATTGCAATGAATGCGCAACAAATAATAAAACAAGCGTCCCCTTAAACCAATTTTTTTTTCATTATCCAAGAACTGGAAAAGGCATGACACAGGTTGTAATGTTTAATGATGAAAATCCTTTTATTTCGTATTTACGTGATTATTTGCAAGGACATTTATATAAAACGTTAACTGCTGGCCATTCTTATTGTGTGACGTTTTATGTCGTTTTAGATCAATTGCCAAAATATGCTGTAAATCACATTGGCGCATATCTTGACAATGGTATAATAGATACCGCTCAAAGCTGTGGGTTACCACAAACCACACATGTACCACAGATAGTTGAAAACAATGTGATTTTAGATAGTTTACATTGGGTTAAAGTGCAAGGAAGTTTTATTGCCAATGGTACAGAAAAGTACATCACAATTGGAAACTTTTATGATAAAGCACATACCACTTACACTGTTACTAATAATAATAGCGCCTCAAATATTGCATTGTATTTGGTAGATGATGTAAGCGTAGTAGAAAGCGACATACCCGCATATGCGGGTGGCTGGATGTACAAGACAAAGAAAGACAGCGTATTTATAGGCCGCAACGAAATAGTACCTGACTGTGCATGGTATCGCAACGGTGTACTGATAGATACAGTGCATGCGGGCTTTTTGGGTGAAGGACACGGTGAACACCATGTATGTAGTGAAGCAGAGCATATGTGGTAATGTGAAGTACGATACGGCCTGGGTGAACATTGCCAATGCAGGCGTAAGCAGTGTTGGTATTGAGAGTGTATATAGGATATACCCTAACCCTGCGAGTAAGGAGATAATGATACAGGCACCTAACAACACAATTGCCGTCGGTATAGTGGTTCACGATATGAGCGGGCGGGGTGATGATGAGGCGGGATGTCGCATTTGTGAATGGTGAATGCAGGGTGCCGCTATCGTTATCTTCCGGGATGTATTTTATAGCGATCATTAACAAGGAAGGTGCTAAGGATATACAGCGATTGAGTGTTTTATAAATAACCTTCCCAAACTGAACAAGCCTGCTTATAAACCATATGTCTGATTCTTACTTTAAGGCTCTCGCTTTATCACTGGCCGGAACGGCATTAATTATTTCATGCACAACCTTGATAGTGGTTTACATTATCTATAGGGAGGATGTAAATGGCCTGTTGAAAGCCCTGCATTTGAAAAAAAAAGACGCGTCTGACGGATAGTGAGCGTGGGAATAACAGGGATGATACGTTCAGTTAAGTTTGACCCAACATTAAAGCTTGTAATTTTTATCTCCTGATGCGTAAATTCGCAAAATGGATCATCCGTCTTCAAATAAAATACCTCAGCTAGTCATTGATCTGATCCTGTTGTTCCAGGATACTGATGAATTGTGCGCTCAATTGAGTTTAAGCGGCAAAAGAATACTGGACGATCTGCAGGAAGATTTGCCAGGCTATTTTGGACAACTGATCCGCGAACTGGATATACTGGACAACTTTACGCGGCTGGGCAAGACAGTACGTAATTTCCGGGATGCAAAAGAGGTGTTAGCAGCGCTCAACGATGTCATTATAGAAAAGGCGCAACACTTTTCGGAAGAACAGGTCTCAGCTCAATTTCGGGACCTGGAAGAGCTTTGTTATGAAGTAGGTCGCAGATTCGCAGCATATGATGACGAACGGATCACTAAGTACCCTGATGATTTTTTACCCGGACAGATCTATTCTGATAACTGACACACCGGAGAAAAAGATCAATGGAACAAATTCACTTCGTTATATAAAAATACATTTGCTTTGCAGTTTATTCTGGTGACGTGAAAAACGTCGTGATCCTATTGGAATAGATTACTTTTACTCCGATAGGGTTTATAGGGGCTGGCTCATTCTTGGGCTGGCTTTTTTATTTTCGCAAATTCGAGCGCTGATACGGTGGCGCGACGATATCATACACTAAGTCGTCACTGCCATGAGCGATGCCAAGATCGAAGCCCACTGCTTCCAACCTCACTGCTATTTATTATGCTGAAATTTGAAGCGTAGCCGCAGATCCAGCTTCCACATTAATTAAATATCAGGCCGTACCCTTCGGGCGGGCTTTCCGTGTCAAGTCCTCGCTCACGCTGTGGGCTTTATACTTCTATCCCTTACGGTTTCCAGCCTTTTTTTAAGTCTATGACTGTTTATTAAGTTGCTGCACATCTTGAAGTAAGAAGTGCAACTTGTCATATTGGTACTACATTTTAACCCGTACCACCTTTCTTTCGCTTCACTCACTGCACGCGTTACAGCCTGACACCGAATACAGTCTGTTTTCAATGTTCCTATGTCAGACCACAATGATCAAGTGGTTATTGAAGCTGTTGAAAGTTATTGGTATAGGGTTTTTCAAGAAACGGGTAAAAAGGGACGCGAAGTTTGTGTCCTATTCTTTTATCCGTTCTCAGACTGACAAAAGACTACGGCATAATGGCCGTGTCCTCCCTCGTCGTCCACAGCACCCTGCGGGACTTATTCCGTTTCCTTTTGTCTTTCGACGGACACACTTCCAGTGCTTTCTTTTTTCCCTTTTTCTTTTGAAAAACAGCTTTTTGGGGGATACGGGCGAAAAGGGAGCAAGTAACAGAACGGATTTATTAACTTTTTAATTGCAACAGTTATGCAACAGATCATTGGAAGAATTACAGCAGATGCCACCGTTAAAACGCTCGAAAGCGGGAAGCACGTGGTCAATTTCAGCATCGTGGACAACGACAGCTACACGCCTAAAGGCAGCGACAGCCAGGTAGAGGTTGCCACATTTTTTAACTGCTCTTATTGGTTCAATACCAATGTAGCCAAGGTATTACGCAAAAATGCGGTGGTGCGCTTAGATGGCAGGTTAAAAGCACGGGGCTATACCTCCAATACGGGCGATGTTGGCGCATCGCTTGACTTTATGACCAGTTACATTAAAGTGCTGGCCTATGGTGCAAAGAAAGAAGAAACGGCAAGTACAGGCAGCACAAGTCAACAGTCTTCCACGGACGACGACCTGCCTTTTTGATCCATTCACATCAAATCAGCAATAACTAAATATCATGGCACATCAGATCAATTTTAATGAACAGACAGGGAAATACAGCTTTTTCAGCGTGAAAGAAAAGGCATGGCACGGATTAGGCCAAATTGTACAGGATTACCCGACAAGCGCCGAGGCAATAGCCTACGCAGGACTGGATTATAACGTAGTAAAGTCCCCTTTGTTTACGCATGGCGAGGGCTTAAGTATCGGCAATGAAGGGATAGTCACAAGTACCGATGAGATCAAAGTACCAAACTACTTTGCAACAAGACGCACGGACAACAACGCCATTTTAGGCGTAGTGGGCAAGGATTACCAAATTGTACAGAACAGGGATGCATTTTCCTTCTTCGACAGTATAGTTGGCGGTGAGGGCATTATATATGAGACCGCAGGCGCATTAGGCAACGGTGAGCGTATTTTCATTACGGCAAAACTTCCTGATCACATTAAGGTAGGTAATGGGGATATGATCGAGAAATACCTGTTCCTGACCACTTCCCATGATGGCAGCGGCAGTATCATGGCTGCATTTACACCTGTTAGGATCGTTTGCGCCAATACGCTGAACGCAGCATTGCATAACTGTTCTAACAGCATCAAGATACGCCATACTTCGGGTGCAAAAGAACGTTTGGAACAGGCGCACAAAGTAATGGGTATAACCAATACCCTATCCGTACAAATGGAAGCCATCTTTAACCAATGGGCTAAAGTACGTATCACCGATAAAGAAGTGAAAAAGCTGATACAGGCTGCATTAGTTCCCAATAAGGAAGTGTTACGCAACATACAGGAAGGCAAAGAGGATGAATTGTCCACCTGCTTTACCAACATGTGCGACACCGCTTATGAATATGCATTTGGCAATGCTACGCAATTCTTGGACACAACGGCAGGTACTGTGTTCGGTGCCTATAACGCGGTGACTGGCTACTATCAGAATGTACGCAATTACAAGAATGACGAGGCAAAAGTAAAGTCATTGCTCTTAGGGGGTATAGGACAATTACGTACACAAGCTGCATTCAATTTATGCACAGCATTCGTAAAGGATGGCGCAGACAGCCTGACGCTGAATTAGTAAAACTGGCGGGATGGGCAACCGTCCATCCGGCTTTTAAAAATATTAAAACGATACACGATGAAACCGATAGAAAGATTGACCAATGTGGAGAAGGCAAATTTATTGCACCAGTTGTTTCCCGCTGAAATTCCTGCCTTCCTAAAGTTTGTACAGGGTATGTGCAGCAGTATAAAAGAAGATGAAGCAAACCAACGGCAACAATGGGAGAATGGCCTGTTCAGTTTTGATTTTTGGCTGTCATTGGTTAACGATGCCGAACGCAAAATAAACCAGTACGGCAGCAAGCTGGCAACCAGTAACAGGGTGTTCTCTGAGCAGTTGTTTGACGGCTACTTAGCCATGTATGTGAACCATTGCCTGATAGTTTATACAACACGGCGGGTTCATCCTAATAAGAAATTTACGATAGCTATAGACCTATTATTAAACGCTTAGATCAAACGAACATGAATTTCTTTCAAACAATAGTAGCCATGCAGGTAGGTGGTGACTGGAAAATAAACATTGCTAAAGAAACCGCCGACAGGCTGATCGTATCCGTGTTGTTTTTTAATGATACGGTCGGTGATGATGCCCGCAAGGTGGTTCCGCCAATTATCCTGAAAGGGACCGCTCAGGAACTGGATGAGGGCTTTTTTGCCACCATAGAACAGCCCGTAAAAGAAACATCTGGGCTGTTCACCAACATGGAGCAGTATCTCAAACAACGGGAGGAAGCAAAGCTGAGATCCCAAATGGAGGCAGACAAGGCCGCTAAAGCTGACAAAGAAAAGGCCGAGAAAAAGAAGAAATATCAGGAAGCCATGAAGAAGGTAGATGAACTGGAAGCCGAGGGTAAGCACCGGGATGCATGGGTGAAAGTTCCCGATGCAGCGGATCACCCCGAACAGAAAGACGACATCACGAAACGCAGATCTGAATTAGCTAAAAAATTCGCACCCGACCTGTTTCAGTAACCTTAAAATTTAAGATCATGTTAGTAGCAACAGCATTAGAACGCAGTTTTTCCTTTTTCGACAAAGAACAGGAGATCATATTGTCAGACCCTTCTGTCTCATTCAGCCCCGAAGCGGTGTTGAACTTCTATGCACAGACTTACCCTATACTCACCACGGCAAAGATCGAAGGCCCCGAAATAAAGGACGACACCGTTCAATACAAGTTCATTACCACCATCGGGACAAAAGGCTAAATGTGAAAAATAAACAAGCAAAACCAATTCCAGCCATCATAGAATATACAGACCAATGGAAACTACATCAGCAATTAGGAAAGTTCGCAGCCTACCTCGACAGGCCAAAGGATGCCGCAGCGATCAGAAAGCAGAAGCTAAAAGCCGCCCCTGTAAGTTTAGCGGACATGGTTTTCTGAAGCATCGCTTTTTGCCATTGACCGACATATCTGTAGGGTTATTAAAGGGAAGGGTGATCATGGAAACAGAATTTTTTGCCTCCCTTTCCAACCTTGCAGCCATCTATAATTTTGAACCATTAAAGGTTACAAATTCGGTGTACCCGCTAAATATAAGTAATGCGTTCCGGCATGCTGCATCAGCAGTGAGATCGGTAAATGCAGACCTGACCTTGATGATGATACAGGATGGAACGCATAACGCTTGTCTTGCTACTGCTAAACCTTATGATTTGCGGTCTACCTTGTTTTATATCCCTGTTCGTCCGCTTTGTGATATGCTCACACATGACCGTGACAGACCATTAGCAGACTTGCTGTTTTCCGTATATGCTTATCTGTATAAGGTGGTCAAAGTTCCTTATTACCGGGACAATTGCACCTATCTGAATGGCACTTATGAGATGATGAAGGAATGGTTAGAAGATAGTGCCGGGGAATATGAGGAGGAAGATCATAAAGAGCAGGTTGCCAGCTTTGATCTACTTTACCAATATGGGGATAAAGTAAAAGCTGAAATTGAACAACCTGCCCACCTTAATTCATTTGAGATGCGCCTACGGCAATTTAAACCCGTTGATGAAAAGGAGCAACAATTACATAAGGTTTGCCGTAAATTCTTTGCATTGTACAGCGATCATCCCGAAAGGGCAGTATTTGACAACGTACATGAAGGTATCATAGAACCACAGGAGGAAGACCGTATCTACACCGAACAATTGGTATCCTTCTTTTGGGATTACGGGGACAGCCTCTATGGATCCTTATTAGAAACTATCAACTGTGAATTTCAGGAAAAAGGCATCACCGACGAACCAACAGCGATGCAGCTATTTGATGTTCCTCAACAGGCTGTCAGCCTCCATCAACTGGATTTTGAGGAACGCTTATTTGAATTGATCACCGAATTAATTGACCTGTTATGAACAACATCACATCAGTCTTTGAACAAAACTACCTCCCTGTAAAAGCACTGCTTATATATCAGTCACAGCAAGAGCGATCCGGAAAAGTGTACGTAGAAGCCTATGATATGGACGGTCATGGCTGTCTAATAAATGCCCATCCTTTGGATGTACAGGAAAGTGCTGCATTAGCAATGTGTTTAGACAGTTCCGATGAGTTGCAGCGCAATTTCCTAAAACCGAAGGGACTACTGTCAGATAAGGTTTTGTACATCGACCCCGCCTATGATGGCTGCGTAATTTGGTACACGCCTGCACAGGAGACCAGCATGTTCTTTGTAGCAGAATTAGGTATTCCGAATGGTAAAGCAAAAGTCCCTGCTTTGTTATGGAAAGCGGATAAAGAACACCTGAGTATTTACGCATTGGCCGATGATAAAAGACCGGGAAACAAGACCGTTTTGTATCATGCCCCTTTCTTTAATATCTATGAGAACGGTAACGTCTGTATGGGAACGGTGAATGTCGAAATTGAAAGCAGTACCTGTCTGGAGGACTTTATTGCTTTATGGCAGACTTACTTTTTCAACAGCTATTTCAGTCACCATATCGGGGGACACTATCCCATTGACGGAAACACAGTGCAACTATGGCAACAACAAGTGAACAGCAGCAAAGCATTTCCGTTAGGTCAGTTAAAAAAGAGTGCTATAACCATTAAAGATCTGATCAGATGAGCAAGCCAAAGATGCATTTTACAGACAAATATTTATTGCAGCCTGCCAACCCGATAACGGTTAACCTCATCGGCGCAGGTGGTACGGGCAGCCAGGTTTTAACAGCACTGGCACGTATCGATCATTCCTTAGTTGCACTTGAACATGCAGGTTTACACGTGCGGGTATTTGATGATGATACAGTT
The DNA here is from genome assembly GCA_965276955.1 of Flavipsychrobacter sp. Taxonomy (GTDB): domain Bacteria; phylum Bacteroidota; class Bacteroidia; order Chitinophagales; family Chitinophagaceae; genus JABDEZ01. Next base: position 151,791 of record CBDIBP010000026.1, on the reverse strand, counting down.
ACGCCAGCGAATTTAGGACGGCAATTATTTACCACGGCGGAGCTGGGTTTAAATAAGGGAGTAGCCCTGATCAACCGCATCAACCGTTTTTTCGGAACCAACTGGAAAGCAATTCCGATGAAGTACAGCCGATCTGTATTACAGGCTAACGCCGGCTATAGTTCCACCATTACTATTAGCTGTGTAGATACGGTTGCAGCCCGCTTTGAGATTGCCCGATCGTTAGGCATCAAAGTAACAAGTCGGGACAAACCATTATACTGGTGCGACTTTGGCAACGGTCAATACACAGGCCAGGTAGTATTGGCCACCGTTGGTGAGATCAAGCAGCCTGCCTCTAAAAAATATGAACCCGTGGGCAGCCTGCCGTTTGTCACGGAAGAATTTAGATCCTTGTTGCAACGAGCTGATGAAAGCAATATGCCCAGCTGCTCATTAGCAGAAGCCCTCATCAAACAGGACTTATTTATCAACTCCGCTTTAGCCAATATAGGGGCATCACTTTTGTGGCAATTGTTCCGTGAGGGCATGACGGAGAACAGGGGCTTTTTTATCAATTTAAAAGATCTCAGGACGCAGCCATTGAAGGTTGCCTAAAATTAATAATTATGATACTGCTCATTTCATTTTACGTGACAGGGATAGTATTCGTACTACTGGCTATTTACCTCCGCTACTGGAGGAACAAAAGGAAATTCAACAGGCGCGTCGGGTACGGCGTGGAAGCATTTAGCTCCTATGATAGATCCATATTGATCAATCTACTGGAGGATCTTGTGCACTTTCTATATTACTTCTTGTTTGTCGCAGGCGTAATAATTCTACTGGCGGCTTACTTTGGTGGAAATGACCTGATGAAAGTTACCCACTGGTAACCGGGGCCGGGCAACCACATCCTGCGGAAGAGGTTGCATCCGGTTAAATAGGTACAGCCCATTGCAGGCAAAGGTATTATGGAATTACTGTTAGCACATGACCTTTACCTGTAACAGGCTGTTAGCGTTGGATCATTTATTGTTCAACGCTTTTAATTTTTCGTGAAGTTCTGTAAGTCCTGCCTTTTGTAAACAGTCTTCCGATAACGTTGTTAAGTCCTGCAAAATTTCTTTAGGCACATTATCCAGTATGTTCGACTTATCATTATCCTTTACAGATAAGCCGCGCTGAATAACACTGCTCAAAAGCAGCGCACTTTTACGGGTAATTTTCAGATCGATCTTCACCATTTCACTCATGCCCGGCGCACTTAAAATAGTGTCAAATACCAGGGCTGCATCTTTACTTTCCATGTCGTTTTGATTTAATATTTTAAAAGATCTAAGGTAGATACCTTCTCATTCATACATGGCAGCCATTCAAAAATTGAATAGCTGGTGATGATCTCGTTCGCCGCAATTACATTCGCATCATATTGTAGGTACAGACAGAATTAGTGTGGTATGGATCCAATAAAACAAAAGCTTTCCTGTGATGAGATCAGGCAATTGGATACGGTATCATTCCTGTTCAGCCTGGGTTATGAACCGTCCCGGATCAGGGGCAACGACTACTGGTATTTATCACCGTTAAGAACAGAGAACACAGCCTCATTTAAAGTGAACCGCTACCTGAACCGTTGGTACGATCACGGCATCGGGCAAGGCGGCAACCTGGTTGATTTTTGCCTGCTATATTATCAATGCAGTGTTTCTGAATTACTGGCAAAATACGGGACAGATTTTTCTTTTCACCAGCAACCTTTCAGGCCATTAACACCTGCCGAAAAGGATAGTAAAATAACTATGCTGAATGATCTTCCATTAAACTCATCAGCGCTTTTACAATACCTGCAAAGCAGGTGTATCGAGCCGGAAATTGCAGTTCAATATTGCCGGGAAGTACATTACCAGATCGGCGGTAAAACATTTTACGCCATTGGCTTTAAGAATGATCTGGGTGGCTATGAGCTGCGCAATTCTTTCTTCAAGGGCAGCAGCTCACCCAAAGGAATTACGAGTATTAAAGCGGCGGTATCAACGGAGACGATCAGTGTCTTTGAAGGCTTTTTTGACTTCCTTTCGTACCTGACTTGCTTATCCAAAACAGTAAGTAACGGGGATTTTTTGATCTTAAATTCATTGGCGTTTTTTGAAACTTCCCGCAAGGTAATGGATACTTATCAGCAGGTTAATCTGTTCCTTGACCATGACCGGGCCGGACAAAATTGCAGTGCCGATGCACTGCGCCTGCACAAACGGTATCAAAACAAGAGCAGCCTATATACCGGATCTAAAGACTTAAACCAATGGCTGGTCAATCGCCATTATAAAGAAAAACCTGGGTGACCGCTAAAACGAGCTTTACAGAAAAGCATAAAAACAGACCGGCACTAAGGATAGTACTGTGGCAGCTTTTGAATGGGAAAGAACTGTTAACAGGCCGTGAGATTGCTGACTTCGTGCAATCCGTTAAATGTCCGGTTGTATCACAACCGAAATTTAACCGCCGGTCACTCCGAAGTCGTTGGCGGGTTTTAGAGCCTTTTTGAATGATTTGAACTAAGTGAAAATGATAAGTGATGGAAGACAACAAGATCAAATGGCTGCATGTGCGCCTTTCAGAAGACGAGTACGATAAGCTCCAGAAACAGTTTAAGAATACCACCTGCAGGAAGCTGAGCGAATACATCCGCAATAAAATATTTGAAAAGCACCTTACGGTGTACTACCGGAACAAGTCCCTCGATGACTTAATGGCAGAGCTGATGCCGCTTAGAAAGTCGCTATATGCGGTCAGTAATAACTTCAACCAGGCGGTCAGAAAACTCAATTCCATGAGGCCGGATGACAACCCGGTACCGTGGCTGAACGCGTGGGAAAGAGATAGAGCTGTCATAATCAGGCAGGTGGAAAATATCAAAGATCACATGGAAAAATTCAGTGAACAATGGTTGCGATCTTCAACACCAACCCATCCTTGAAGCAGACATTGAACTACAATGAAAAGAAGGTGCAAAGTGGCGCAGCGGAATTGTTATGGGCTGAAAATTACCCAATAGATAACGAGCTTTTGACCTTTCAGCATAAACTAAACAGGCTGGAAAATCAGGCCGCATTGAATGAAAATGTGACCCGCAACAGCATTCATATCTCCCTGAATTTTGACCCGTCAGAGGAGTTGGATAATGAAAAATTAACGGCTATCGCTAATGATTATATGGAACGGATGGGCCTTTCAGATCTGCCCTACTTGGTCTATCGGCATTATGATTCAGGTCATCCGCATCTGCATATCGTATCCGTGAAGGTCAGGCAGGACGGCGCACGGGTTGACACACAAAACATTGGCAGGAACCAGTCAGAGAAAGCCCGTAAAGCGATAGAGATCAGCTTTGGATTGGTCAAGGCGGAGGACATTAAAAAGGAAGAACAGTATAGGCTTGAACCCGTAAATGTTCAGAAAGTTCAGTATGGTAAAATGGGAACCAAACAAGCCATTAATAGGGTGCTGCGATCTGTGCTGGGTAATTATAAATTTAGCTCCTTGCCTGAACTGAATGCATTACTAAAGTTATACAATGTGTATGCAGACAGGGGAAGCGAACGATCCACTATGTTTCACAATAACGGATTGAGTTACCGTATCCTGGATGACAAAGGCAATAAGGTCGGTGCGGCTATCAAGGCCAGCCAGTTCTTCATGAAGCCCACCTTAAAAAAACTTCAGGAACAGTTTGAAAAGAATGAGCCTTTGAAGGACCCGCTGCGGTCAAGGGTTAAGAATGCCATCGATCTGTCTTTGCTCAGGAACCCGAAACAGAACCTTCAAGAATTGATGAAGGCGCTGGAGAAGGAAGGGATCTCCACTGTTCTCCGGCAAAATGAGACAGGGAGGATCTATGGCATTACTTACATCGATCACAAAAATAAAGCGGTCTTTAACGGTAGTGACCTCGGCAAGCAGTATAGTTCCAATGCCATTCAGGATCGTTGCGGACTACCTATAACTAAAAGTCCTGTACCGAACGGTTTAGACAATTCAATAGCAGGGCAACCGGACCCCTTCGTTCCTACCGCGAACGCCCTTGCTGATGCATTATTGCAACAAGCGGAACCAAGTGAGGCACTACCATTTGAACTGAAAATCAACAAGAAGAAAAAACGTAAACGACTATAAAACTTACTACGATGCAGACAGGTGAGAACGAACAGGCGCTGAGGAAAATTCTGGATATGACCAGGCTGATCAGTATGGTAATTTTAGGATTACACTTTTATTATTATTGCTACGAAGCGTTCCGGCATTGGCACTTAACGGCACAACTTACAGATAGCTTACTAAACAATATTGCGAATACAGGTCTATTCAGTAATTCTTTTAAATCTAAGCTGATTGCTTTGGGATTTTTGGCTATTTCACTTTTGGGATCAAGAGGAAGAAAGGATGAAAAGCAGAATTTCAAGTCGGCTTTTGCCTATGTCCTAATCGGGTTACTGGTATATTTTATTAGCTATTTATTGCTGCTGGTCCATGCATCAATAGTGGTTATTACAGTACTATACATAGGTCTTACCTCTGTTGGGTATATGCTTGCAATGACGGGCGGCGGCTTGTTGTCCCGGATCATTAAGGACAAGCTGAACAACGATATCTTCAACAATGAGAACGAAACATTTCCGCAGGAAGAGCGGCTGCTGGAGAATGAATACTCCATTAACCTGCAGGCACAATACAACCTGAAAGGAAAGATTCGCGAAAGCTGGATCAACATTATCAATCCGTTCCGGGCGCTGCTGGTCCTAGGTTCACCGGGATCCGGTAAATCTTATTTTGTCATCCGGCATGTCATTACCCAACACATCAAAAAAGGCTTTGCCATGTTCGTCTATGACTTTAAGTTCGATGACCTGTCTGTTATAGTTTATAATACTTGGCTGAAGTATAAACACAAATACAAAGTTGCTCCTGAATTTTACGTGATCAACTTTGACGACCTGACGCGGACGCATCGCTGTAACCCGTTGGACCCCTCCTCAATGCTCGACATCACCGATGCTGCGGAATCGGCGCGAACAATACTATTAGGGTTGAATCGTGAGTGGATCAAGCGGCAAGGGGACTTCTTTGTAGAATCTCCTATTAACTTCTTAACGGCCATCATCTGGTTCCTGCGCAAATACAGAGATGGCGAATTCTGTACGCTACCTCATGTGATCGAACTGATGCAGCTGGATTACGATAGCTTGTTTACAGTTCTACGCACTGAAAAAGAAATTGACGTGCTAATTAACCCATTCGTAAATGCTTACTTGAATGATGTGATGGAACAACTCGAAGGTCAGATCGCTTCCGGTAAGGTAGCGATGGCCAGGTTGTCTTCGCCTCAATTATACTATGTCTTATCAGGCAACGACTTCACTTTAGATATCAATGACCCTGAAAAGCCTAAGCTGGTTTGCATGGGCAATAACCCGCAGAAGATACAGATCTATGGCGCTGTCTTGTCCTTGTACGTCAACCGTTTGGTAAAGCTGGTCAATAAGAAAGGCAAGCTGAAAAGCAGCCTGGTATTCGATGAGTTTCCGACCATTTACCTGAATAATATGGATAGCCTGATCGCTACTGCACGCAGCAATAAAGTAGCCACCTGTTTAGGTATCCAGGATTTCAGCCAGCTACGTAAAGACTATGGCCGGGAGCAGGCTGACGTGATCATGAATATCGTTGGTAATATTGTTTCCGGGCAGGTTACGGGGGGATACCGCCAAACAACTATCCGAACGGTTCGGTAAGATCATGCAGGACCGGGAAAGCCTGTCCATTAATAGCCCAGGACACATCTATCAGTCGCTCAAAACAGTTGGAGGCAGCAGTGCCGCCAAGCAAAATTTCAAGTCTTAGTTCCGGTGAATTTGTTGGTATGGTAGCAGATGACCCGGATAATAAGATCGAGCTGAAGACATTTCACTGCGAGATCATTAATGACCATGCGGCATTAAAAAAGGAGCAGGATAATTACAAGGAAATCCCTGAAATACGGAAGGTTGATAATTCTATGGTACAACGGAATTATTTACAGGTGAAGCAGGACATTGAGGATATTGTAAACGCTGAAATGGAAAGATTGATGGGCGATCCTGCATTGCAGCATTTGGTGATTAAAAAAGGATGAACTTTATAGGTTATAGAATTGCTCAGTTATGGTCAATATAATTATAAAATTATTCTGTATAAGGAATCCTCTGCTTACTTTTGTTTCTTTATGATAGTGCACTATATTATAATGAACATAACTTAAGCAACTAATTTAAAAACCGTAAAATGGAAATCCCACACCCTGAAACGTGCGACAATCACGGTAAAGCTTTCATTATTGGAATTATATTAAACGGCGTCGTATGTCGTCGTTGAGCTGATATATGGTCTGTTGTCGCATTCATCCGCATTACTGGCTGACGCAGGCCATAACACGGGTGATGTATTGGGTTTGGCATTTTCCTGGGGTGCCCTGGTGTTTGCTTTAAAAAAGCCATCACCAAATACACCTATGGGTTAAGGCGGATGAGCATACTTGCAGCTATGCTGAATGGAATAATACTGTTAATCACGATGGGTATCATAGCAGGGGATGCTATTCATAAACTACGGAATTTAGAAAAGATCGATGAAAATATTGTCATGTGGGTTGCCGGAATGGGTATCCTTGTAAATGGAATAACCGCCTGGCTATTTGTAAATGGAAGAAAAGAAGATATCAATATTAAGGGCGCCTTTTTGCATATGGCGGGTGACGCGGCAGTATCTCTTGGAATATTGATCGCCGGGCTGATCATCAAATTCACCGGCTATATTTGGATCGACCCGGTCATGTGTTTTGTGATCGTATTGATCGTGCTTTATGAAACATGGGACCTGATGAAAGAATCGGTAAATATGGCCCTCGATGCTGTTCCGGAAAATGTAAATTTATCAGAGGTGGCCAAATACCTTGAATCTGTAACGGGTGTGAAAAAAGTATATGACTTGCATATATGGGCGATGAGCACTACACAAACCGCTTTATCTGTACATCTATTGATGCCCGCACATACCGGAGATGATAAAGTTCTTCAAGAAATTAGAGAACATTTGCAGGAAAAGTTTGCGATCATTCACCCTACTATCCAGATCATACACGAAGCAAATGCTGATCAATATCATGAGGATTGTCTGGCGATTTAGTAACCTGATATTTTATGGCCGAAGATAAAATCTTAAGTCAATTTTCGAAATCATTCGAAGTATTAAAAAACCGCATTTTCGCAATTTTATACTTCGCCGAATCCATCAGCCTGTTAGGGGACGCATTTACCTGGGTGGGCCTCGCCCTGCTTTCCTACCAGTTCGGCAGGGAGAAGTCAGCTGTTATTTTAGCAACCGCTTTAACATTGCGGGTAACCGCTTTTATTATTTTCTCGCCTTTCGCCGGTGTACTTGCGGACAGGGTAAGCCGCAAAACCTTTTTATATACTACTCACTTTATCAGAATGGCAATTGTTGCCAGCCTGCCGTTTGTCAACCGGGAATGGCAAATTTACGCCTTAGTGTTTTTGCTGAATGTGTTTAACGCATTTTTTACGCCTACTTACCGTGCCGTTATTCCACAAGTGGTAGATCATAGCCATTATCGGCAGGCAGTCGGCCTATCTACGGCTACGTTTCAAATATTGGGTGTATTAGGCCCAGGATTAGCCGGGATACTCGCGGTTTGGTTTGGAGCAAGGCAAATATTCTTTATTGATGCGGGTTCATTTGTGCTGGCCGCAATTTTAATATTGATGCTGCCGCCTGCCAAATTGCAACACGCTATCAAGAAAAACGAAAAAACCTTCACTGCCTGGCACGACGCGATCAAAGGTGTCCGGCTTTTATTTAAAAATCCGCTGATCCGGTTCGCACTGTTCATTGAATTTGTTTCGGCAATAGCCGGAGCACAGATATTGGTGAACACGGTCGGGCATATTAAAAACGTGCTGCATTTAGATGACAGACACTACGGCTGGGTGATGGCGGCGTTTGGGATCGGTGCAAGTATAGCGGCTTTCGTCGCGGGCAATTTGGATAAAACTAAAACAAGGCGTTTATCGCTCATTATTGGCGCATTGGTATTGGCTATTACCATATCCATCACCAACTTTGTGGGTTATCCGGTGATGCTGGTGTTATGGCTATTCGCAGGCTTAGGGCAGAGTTTAGCAGAAATGCCTTCGGAAACTTTGATCGGTGAAAATATTCCTGAGAATGAACAAGGCAAAGTCTATGGTTCGCACTTTGCCTTCTCTCATTTATGGTGGGCCATCGCGTATCCAATAGCCGGTTATACCGGCAGTCATTTTCCCGGTAAGGATTTTTTACTTGGCGGTGTTATTTCAGGTGCCTTTTTACTCATAGCTTTGTTTTTTAACAAGGGCGCAGCGAAGGCACATGGCTAAAACGGGAAACATCAATTCTAATCTTTCATTTAAAGAGCGCCTTTCGGCCTTGAAAAACCTGCCGGAACTTTTCAGGCTGGTATGGCAAAGCAGTCCCGGTAAAACCACGCTAAGTTTCGCATTGCGTATAGCCCGTTCAGCGATGCCGGTAACGTTACTCTACATTGGTAAACTGATCATTGACCAGGTGGTAGCGTTGAACCGACACGGAGGTAGCCAGCATGAACTATGGAAACTGGTGATCATTGAGTTTGGCCTGGCCGTGCTGACCGATGGTTTGAACCGGATGATCAATTTGACGGACAGCCTGCTCGGCGACCTTTTTCCCAATTATACCTCCATGCGCATTATGCGCCACGCGACAACGCTGGACCTCGACCAGTTTGAGGATTCGGTTTTTTATGACAAACTGGAAAGGGCGCGACAGCAAACCGTTGGACGTAGTGTATTGTTATCACAGGTAATGAGCCAGGTACAGGATTTTATTTCCATGGCTTTTTTGCTTACGGGGTTGATCGCTTTCAATCCCTGGCTGATCCTGCTGCTGCTCATCGCCATTATCCCTTCATTCTTAGGAGAATCGTACTTCAACAGTCAAAACTATGCCCTGACCCGTAGCCAGACCCCCGAAAGGCGCGAACTGGATTATGTGCGTTATTTGGGTGCCAGTGATGAAACTGCGAAAGAAGTGAAGATCTTCGGTTTGGCTGATTTCATCATTAATCGTTTCAAAACATTATCCGATCAGTTTTACGCCGATAACAGCAAGCTGGCGGTCAAACGTTCGGCCTGGGGCACGTTTTTTCGGTTTTAGGCAGCATCGGTTATTACGCGGCCTACGGATTTATTATCTACCAAACTGTTACCGGTAAAACATCTGTAGGGACACTAACTTTTTTGGCGGGTTCTTTCCGGCAATTGAGCAGCCTGATGGAAAGTATGCTGAACCGCTTTACAACGGTATCGCAGGGCGCGATCTACTGAATGATTTTTTGGAGTTTTTTGAGATCAAACCGAAGATAAGCATTGCAGAAAAACCTTTACCATTCCCTAACCCAATTAGACAAGGGTTTACCTTTGAAAATGTGGGCTTTCAATACCATAATTCGGAGAGTTGGGCTAACCGTCATTTGAACTTTACGTTACATCCCGGCGAAAAGCTGGCTTTAGTTGGTGAAAACGGCGCGGGTAAGACCACACTGGTCAAATTACTGGCCCGGCTATACGATCCGTCTGAAGGGCGTATTCTATTGGATGGAGTAGATCTCAAAGAATATGCAATTGATGACCTGCGTTTGAACCTGGGCATTATCTTCCAGGACTACCTGCGTTACCAAATGACACTTTCGCAAAATATCGCGGTCGGCAATATCAGTGAAATTGGCAATAAAGCACTAATCCAAAAAGCCGCAGAGGAAAGCCTGGCCGATGCTTTAGCGGAAAAATTACCTAATGGTTACGAACAGTGGTTAGGCAGGCGCTTCAACGACGGCGTGGAATTATCAGGCGGCGAATGGCAGAAAGTAGCTTTGGCCCGTGCTTATATGAAGGATGCCCAGGTATTGATACTTGATGAACCGACTGCCGCCCTGGATGCAAGAGCAGAATACGAAGTGTTCCAGCGTTTTGCTCAAATGACTATTGGGAAATCAGCCGTATTAATTTCACACCGGTTTTCGACCGCGCGTTCAGCTGACCGGATTTTGGTATTGGATAAAGGCACGGTGCTGGAAGCCGGTACGCATGAAGAATTAATATTAAAGAATAGTCGTTACGCGGAATTATTTCGGTTACAAGCTAAAGGGTATCAATAAGGTCTCACGCTTAATTAAAAAACAAACACATTCTCCAAATTATATAAATCTTCCGCAGAATCCTATAATATCCTGATTAGGTAGCGGGTGTAAATTTGTGCTGTTAAACAAAAGACATGGCAGCACTACAATTACAAACCCTTACTTTTCCTGTGACGGGCATGACCTGCGCCGCCTGTGCATCCAGCGTTGAATCGATTATCGGTGCGCAAAAAGGAGTTGAAAAGGCCGAGGTGAACTATGCCACGCAATCCGTTAAAGTAACCTTTAATCCCGAAATCATTCAGCCTGCTAACTTACAGCAAGCAGTTCAATCGGTCGGCTATGACCTGATCATCGATACTGTTAACGGGAAAGAAAAGCAAGCGGAAGCGCAGCAAAATCATTACCGGCAGTTGAAGAGAAACATTATCTGGGCCATTATTTTAACTATTCCCGTGGTACTGATCGGGATGGTCTTTATGGACATGCCTTATGCCAATTATATCATGATGGCATTAACCGCCCCAGTACTTTTTATAGCGGGCAAAAACTTTTTTATCAACGCGTGGAAACAGGCCAGGCATGGCCGTGCTAATATGGATACACTGGTCGCCATGAGTACAGGCATCGCCTTTTTATTTAGTATTTTCAATACCTTGTTTCCGGGGTTCTGGCATCGCCAAGGAATGCACCCGCATGTGTATTTTGAAGCAGCTTCCGTAGTGATCGTTTTTATCATGCTTGGGAAGTTATTGGAAGAAAAGGCCAAATCCAATACCTCATCCGCGATCAAAGAACTGATCGGGCTGCAGCCAAAAACAGTGTTGCTTATTACTTCGCGAGGAGAAAAAGAGACCCCAATTACTGATGTGCAGATCGGCGACCGTCTTTTGGTGCGACCGGGTCAAAAGATCCCGGTTGACGGCATAGTCGATGAAGGCAGCTCTTTTGTGGATGAAAGCATGATCACAGGTGAACCTGTCGCTGTAGAGAAAAAAGCAGGCGATCCTGTTTTTACCGGTACTATAAACCAAAAAGGAAGTTTCCGGTTTACAGCAGAAAAGGTTGGTGGCGAAACCTTGCTGGCCCAGATCATTCAATTGGTCCAGGACGCACAAGGCTCAAAAGCGCCTGTACAAAAATTAGTGGATAAGATAGCCGGCATTTTTGTTCCCATCGTCATGCTGATCGCTTTATTAAGCTTAGGTGTCTGGCTTGTATTTGGCGGGCAATATGCCCTAACACAAGGCTTACTGGCAATTGTTACGGTACTGGTGATCGCCTGTCCCTGTTCTTTGGGGTTGGCTACCCCAACCGCCATTATGGTGGGTATTGGCAAAGGTGCCGAAAACGGCATTTTAATTAAAGATGCCGAAGGATTGGAATTAGGTCATAAGGTGAACGTTGTGGTACTGGACAAGACAGGCACGATAACCCAGGGGAAGCCAGTAGTTACTGACCTGCTTTGGGCAAACTCTCTTCCAATTGATCAAGGTCAATTAAAGGGACTATTTTTAGCGTTAGAACAGCAATCAGAACATCCTTTGGCTGAGGCAATCGTAGCTCTCCTGAAACCCGGCAATTATGCTTCTATAAAAGTAAATTCATTTAATAGTTTAACCGGGCGGGGCGTCGAAGCGAGCTTTGATGGCCGGCTTTACTTTGCCGGAAGTCATAAACTTATCAAGGAAAGAAATATAACTATACCCGAAGCGTTAAAAGCGCCTATCAGCGCTTATTTAAACCAGGCAAAAACCGTGATCTACTTTGCCGATCAAACGCAAGTATTGGCCATAGCTGCTATAGCCGACCCGATCAAAGTCGGATCAGCAGCAGCCGTCAGCCAATTAAAAAAACAGGGGATAGCCGTTTATATGTTGACCGGGGATAATGCACAAACCGCAGCGGCGATTGCAAAAGAAACAGGTATCGATCATTTCCAGGCCGATACCATGCCATCAGATAAAGCGGACTTTGTTAAAAAACTACAGGCTGAAGGTAAGATAGTAGCCATGATCGGTGACGGTATCAATGACAGCCAGGCCTTAGCACAGGCTGATGTGAGCATAGCGATGGGCAAAGGTTCCGATATTGCGATGGATATAGCCAAGATCACCCTGGTTTCTTCAGACCTGCGACAGGTGCCCAAGGCATTAAGGCTTTCCAAACTGACCGTGCGCACGATAAAGCAAAACCTTTTTTGGTCATTTATATATAACCTGATCGGCATACCTATTGCCGCCGGTATATTATATCCCGTCAATGGTTTCTTACTCAACCCGATGATCGCGGGCGCGGCCATGGCTTTAAGCTCTGTATCGGTGGTCAGTAATAGCCTGCGGCTGAAACTTACAAAACTTAATCTTTAATTTTTAAAATCAATAAACATGGAAACTTTAAAATTCAAAACCAATATCAAATGCGGTGGCTGTATTGCAACCGTAACCCCGGCTTTAGATAACCTAGAAGGCATAGAAAAATGGGAAGTGGACACGGCCAACCCGGATAAGATCCTTACGGTCGAATCGGATAATGGATTAACTGCAAATGACGTGATCAGTGTATTAAAAACCAAAGGTTATAACGCTGAAAAAATTTAACCGTAATATTGTTTAAATAAAAACATGATCCTACATATTAAAAATATGGTTTGTGACCGCTGCATTATGGTGGTCAGGCAACAGTTGCAAAACCTTGGGCTGAATGTGAGTGAGGTAAACTTAGGTTCGGCTACCGTTCAGCCCGAACAAGACAGCGGGCAATTGAGCCTGATCTCATCGCAGCTTAAACTGCTGGGCTTTGAATTGCTTGACAATGAAAAGGATCAAACGATCGAACGTATCAAAAACCTGATCATAGAAAAGGTGCACTATGGTGATCTGGAAGACACGAAACTGAGTTTCCCCAAATATCTCTCCGGAGGATTAAATAAGGATTATGCCTACCTCAGCCGGATGTTTTCTGACGCTGAAGATACAACCATTGAAAAGTTTATTATTCAGCAGAAGATCGAGAAAGTGAAAGAACTGCTGGAGTATGGCGAATTAAATTTAAATGAGATCACCTGGAAGATGGGTTACAGCAGCAGCGCCCATTTATCTGCCCAGTTTAAAGTGATAACAGGTTTAACGCCCAGCCGTTTCAAAGGTTCACAACAGGGTAAGCGAAAACCCATCGATAAGCTGTGATTAAATATCCTGCAAAGGATACTGAGCTAAAATAAATGAGCTAAAAAATATTTTATCATAAATTAACCGATCATGAGTGGCATGACCGACCATTATACTTCATCAATTTATATTGATTCAATGAAAAATATAATCATTCTTTCAGCCTTAGCCCTGGCTTCGTTTTCAATAGTTGCCTGTAACAATACGAACAAATCATCCGCCAACAGCACAAAGGGCACCACAGTTTCAACAACTGCAGCTCCTGCCACTACCGCTTCAAGTTCTGCAAAAAGCGGCGTTGATCCAAAAACCAGCGCATCTGTAAAGGAAATGATTGCAAACTATCTACAGTTGAAAAACGCATTGACAAAAGATAACAGCAATGAAGCAGCGACTGCGGGAAAAACCTTATCAGAAGGATTTGCAAAACTTGACCTGGGCGTATTGACACCAGAGCAAAAAAAATCCTATGCGGATATTGCCGATGATGCGAAGGAAATGGCTGAGCATATCGGTAAGAGTGGCGGAAACATCCCGCATCAACGCGAACATTTTGATATGTTAAGTAAAGACATGGTTGACCTGGTTAAATTATTTGGAGCAGGGCAGCCTTTGTTTGTAGACCATTGTCCGATGTACAATAATAACAAAGGAGCGGATTGGTTAAGCGAGACGAAGAACATTAAAAATCCTTACCTGGGTACTAAAATGCCTACCTGCGGTTCCGTTAAAGAAGAATTAAAATAACGACGATGAAACGCATTGTCAAAATTATAGGTTCTGTATTGGTGAGTTTATTTATCATAATACAGTTCATACCTCGTGACCATAATGAGGACAAGGCTAAAGCTGTGAACGAGGTTACCCGGATATATACCGTTCCGTCAAATGTTGGTGCCATACTCAAAAAGTCGTGTTATGACTGCCACAGTGACAATACCAATTATCCCTGGTATGCGCAGGTGCAACCATTAAGGTATATGCTTGATGGGCATATCCGGCATGGCAAGGAAGAACTGAATTTTAATGATTTTGGTGCTTATTCTTCCAGAAAGCAAAGAAGTAAATTAAGGGCTATCGGTGAAAGTTTGGAAGAAGGCTCAATGCCTCTATCCTCTTACACTCTTATTCATAAGAACGCCATTCTCTCAAAAGAAGACAAGGCGTTATTGATGGGTTGGGTTAAACTGAACAGCGATAGCCTTTTACTAAAAAATTAGAAATGAAAAAAATACTATTTGTCGCGATGATGCTTTTTTTAAAGCAGTTTGCCTTCGCGCAGAACGATATGCAAAACAGGACTGGAATGCAAAAACAACAGCCTGTTACTTACACTTGTCCAATGCACCCGGAAATTCACGCTACCAAGCCGGGTAATTGCCCCAAATGTGGTATGAAACTGGTTAAAGAAAAGCCAAAAGCCGCACCAAAAAAATCTGCCGCTATGAAGATGCAGATGAAGGACACGGTCAAAAACAAGGACGATATGGCGGGAACGAAAATGGCGCAGAAAAAGCCAATGTCAAGCCCTGAAAAATCAGGCGGTATGCAAATGCCCATGAAGGATAATGGTAAAAAGGCAGATGACATGGGTGAAATGAAAATGGACGGAATAAAAATGAGTGACGGCGGTACAGCAAATGATATGAGGGATGCCAAAGCGAAATTAGGGCCGATCAGAACACTGGTTAATAACACGCCGCCGCATACGGTTCGTTATGATATCTATCTCGCAGATACGACCGTAACCTATGGTGGCAAACCCAGGCGGGCAATAGCCGCGAACGGTAGCATACCAATGCCGACCTTGACTTTTACCGAGGGGGATACGGCTGAGGTCTATGTACATAATAACTTAAAAGAGGAAACTTCAATGCACTGGCATGGCTTATACTTGCCTAACCGTTACGACGGCGTACCGAATCTGACACAGATGCCGATCATGCCGGGTGAAACGCATTTATATAAATTCCCGATCAAACAGCATGGCACCCATTGGTACCATAGCCATACGGGTTTGCAGGAACAGATAGGTATGTACGGTGCGTTTATCATGAATAAACGAAAGGAATGGAACATCCCGACATTGCCGGTTGTGTTAAGCGAATGGACAAACATGAACCCCAAAGAGGTTGATCGCAGTTTACATGCGGCATCCGACTGGTTCGCCATACAAAAAGGCACGACACAAAGTTATTTTGAAGCGATCGAATCGGGGCATTTTAAAACTAAAGTAGCTAATGAGTGGAAGCGCATGAATGCGATGGATGTGAGCGATGTGTACTACGATAAGTTCCTGATCAATGGTAAAAACCAAAACGAACAGCCCCAGTATAAAGCCGGGGATAAAGTAAGGCTGCGTATCGCCAATGGCGGCGCAACCTCTTACTTTTGGCTCAAATATGCCGGTGGTAAAGTCACCGTGGTGGCTACTGATGGTAATGATGTAGAACCTGTTGAAGTTGATAGGCTGATCATCGCGCCATCCGAAACCTACGATGTGGTAGTGACTATTCCGGATAATAAAAGCTATGAGTTTTTAGTCACCCCGGAAGATCGAACCAAATCAGCCTCGCTTTGGTTGGGAAAAGGTCAGAAAGTATCCGCCGAAAAAATGCCAAAGCTGAAATATTTCGCGGGCATGAAGATGATGAATGAGATGATGGACATGAACGGCAATATGGTACCGATGGAAGGCATGGCGATGCAGAACCAAACAATGGACATGAATACCGTGATGTACCCGGAAATAACCGGTGCGGACAAGCCACAAGCAGATGATAAAAAAGCAGCCATGCCGGGTATGCAGATGCCGAATGACAAAAGCATGGCGGGTATGAATATGGCTGCGGACAATTCCGATATCGTTACCCTTAACTACGGGATGCTGCGCGATCCTCACCATACCACTTTGCCTAAAGGCCCGATGAGGGAATTGAAATTTGATCTGACCGGTAATATGAACAGGTATGTTTGGACAATGGACAATAAAACCGTATCCGAATCAGACAAGATCTTAATTAAAAAAGGTGAAGATCTAAGGATCATCCTGTACAATAATAGTATGATGCGCCATCCGATGCACCTGCATGGTCACGACTTTAGGGTAATTAACGGACAGGGCGAAAATGCGCCGATGAAGAACGTGATCGATATCATGCCTATGGAACGGGATACCATCGAGTTCACCGCGTCCGAATCCAATGGCGACTGGTTTTTTCATTGCCATATTTTATACCACATGATGAGCGGTATGGGCCGGATATTCAGTTATGAAAAATCGCCTCCCAACCCGGATATTCCCGATCCTAAACTGGCGCAGCGCATGTTGAATCGCGACGATCAAATGCCCCATCTTATGGGCAAGATCGGACTGGAAACCAATGGCAGTGACGGGCAGATCATGCTGTCCAATACCCGCTGGAAAGCCAGCACAATGTGGCATTTGGGTACCGATGCGATGATGGGCTATGAAAGTGAAACCATGATCGGTCGTTATATCGGCCGGATGCAATGGTTATATCCTTATATAGGTTTTGATTATCACTACAAAGAATTCAATCCTGATGAGCATAATATCTTTGGCAGCAACTATAAGAACCTTTTCGGCCAGGTGAGTAATAAAGATAACAGACATACGGTTGTTGCAGGTTTGGCTTATACTTTACCTATGCTATTTGTGGCCGATGCCCGAATTGATGGTGACGGTAAACTACGCTTTCAGCTGGGACGGGACGACATACCGGTTACCAGCCGTTTACGCTTTAATATTATGGTAAATACCGATAAAGAATACGCAGCAGGATTGCGTTATATCATTACTAAATATTTCTCTTTATCAACGCATTATGATAGCGATATGGGCTTGGGTGGAGGCTTGACATTAACCTATTGATGACATACCTCAGGTAAGTAAGTGACGCTGGTCATGCAGTAAGTAAGGGGTACCTTGCAACTTTGTTTAATTATTCCATTACTGGAATAACTATAAAATATTAGACGATGGTGTACTACGGAGATTTTTGGGGAATGCACTTGGTATGGTGGATCATTCGGATGATCATGTTATTCTGGATATTTGCAACACCTTATTACATTCCGGGACAACGAAAGCGGAAAGATACCCCTTTAAATATTTTACAGAAGCGATTTACCGCCGGTGAAATTACAACAGAAGAATACCAGGAAAAGAAAAAATTCCTTGAAACGGATCTGGCAACTTAAATTTAAAAATATGGATATGGACAAAATGCCGGAAGGTATGGATCACAGTAAAATGCACAAGGGGCATGACCCGCATATGGGGATGTCCGAGCATGACCACCATGCCATGATGATCGCTGATTTTAAAAAGCGGTTTTATGTGGTTCTGGCACTCACCATTCCTATCATGCTCTTATCAACAATGATACAGCATTTCATGGGGGTGAACTGGGCATTTACCGGGTCTTCCTACATTTTGTTTGCTTTATCTTCGGTTGTTTTTGTTTATGGTGGCTGGCCTTTTTTAACGGGTTTGGTGGATGAAGTGAAGGCAAAGAATCCGGGCATGATGTTCCTGATAGGCTTTGCGATAACTGTTGCCTACAGCTACAGCGTGGCTATAGTATTTGGCTTAAAGGGGATGGATTTCTTTTGGGAACTGGATACCCTGATTTTGATCATGTTATTAGGCCATTGGATAGAAATGCGTTCGGTGATGGGAGCATCTAATGAACTGGAATTATTGGTTCAACTCATGCCAGCCGAAGCCCACATGGTTATGCCGGATATGGTACATGATGTAAAAACAGATACGCTAAAGGAGAACGACATTATCCTGATTAAACCCGGCGAGAAAGTCGCGGCCGACGGGATTATACTGGAGGGCGAGAGTTATCTGAATGAATCTATGCTGACTGGTGAATCAAAGCCGGTATTAAAAGTTAAAGGTGACAAGGTGATTGCAGGCTCGATCAACGGAAATGGCTCTTTTAAAGTTACGGTATCCCATGCGGCTAAAGATTCGTATCTGTCCCAGGTCGTTAAACTGGTAGATGATGCACAGAAGTCCAAATCTCAAACACAATTATTGGCTGATACTGCCGCCAAATGGTTAACCGTGATCGCATTGGTAACAGGTATCGGTACATTTCTGTATTGGTATTTAACGGGCCAAACATTAGCCTTTGCGATGGAAAGAATGGTAACGGTAATTGTTATTTGCTGCCCTCATGCTTTAGGTTTAGCTGTACCACTGGTGGTTGCCAAATCAACCGCCTTATCGGCTAAACATGGTCTGTTGATCAAAAACCGAACTGCATTTGAGAACGCAAGGAAAATCACCACCATTGTATTTGATAAAACAGGTACGCTAACAGTAGGCAAGTTTGAAGTATCTAAAGTGGTTTCGCTTAATAAAGACATTAAGGAAAATGAGATCATCCGCCTGGCATCAGCATTAGAGCAAAAATCGGAACATCCCATTGCGACCGGCATCCTGCAAAAAGTCAAAGACTTAAAACTAACCATTCCGCAAGCCGAAAACTTTAAAGCGATCACAGGTCAGGGCGTCGAAGCTACTGTAGAAGGCAAAAAGCTATTGGTGGTAAGTCCCGGTTATTTAAAGGAAAATAAGGTAACGCTGCCGGATGGCTTTACTGCAAATGATACTGAAACTGTAGTATTTGTACTAATTGAAAACAAGTTGGCAGGATATATTGCATTATCAGATGAGATACGTCCCGAATCTGCGGAAGCTATTAAAAGTTTAAAGGATGTAAACATCAAATCCATTCTGCTTACAGGGGATAATAACAAGGTAGCCGCCAGTGTGAGTAAAACTTTGGGTATGGATAGTTTTATTGCCGAGGTATTGCCGCATCAAAAATTGGAGAAAATAAAAGAATTGCAGAACAAAGGTGAGTTTGTGGCGATGACAGGGGATGGTGTCAATGATGCGCCTGCACTTGCACAGGCAGATATTGGTATAGCCGTAGGTTCGGGAAGTGATATTGCGGCAGAAACAGCGGGAATTGTCTTAGTCAACAGTAACCCTAAAGATATTGTTAGCCTGATCTTATTTGGCAAAGCGACTTACCGTAAAATGATACAAAATCTGATTTGGGCAACAGGCTATAATGTGATTGCATTACCATTGGCGGCGGGGGTATTATACAACCAGGGCATTGTTCTAAGCCCGGCAGCGGGCGCAGTCTTAATGACTGTTAGTACCGTTGTTGTTGCGATCAATGCAAGTCTGTTAAAAGTTAACAATTAGTATTATTACTAATTATTTTCAAACTATCTAAAAACCTTAACAAGGGTTTTATGTACTTGATTGAATCCTCCTTTTCACCTTATTTTCAATGCTTGAAATAAGTATCTTACTTCACATACAGTAAGGAATGATCTAACATCCCTTACTGTAAATTCTCCTTCCGAAATATTCAATCAGCATCGAGGTGTTATCGCATTGTTTGTGATTTATCAAGGAAACGTTCAATCATTGGTATAACAAGTCTGTAACCGTTTTTACAACCGCCAGTTTATCACCCGCAAGCAGGCCAGTAATGATATATTGAGCAAACTGGAACTGTTGCTTAATGCTCACTTTTCGGGAACAAGTCAACATGGATTACCGACAGTACAATACCTGGCTGATCAGCTTAACATATCGCCTAAGTATTTAAGCGATATGCTCAAAGCTGTTACAGGCCAAAGTACCCAGCAACATATCCATGATAAACTAATCGAAAAAGCTAAAGATATCTTATCTACCCCCTCCCTGTCAGTTGTGAAATTGCGTATCAATTAGGCTTCGAGCATCCGCAGTCATTCCATAAACTTTTCAAGTCTAAAGTCAACACCTCACCACTCGAATTCAGACAACGCCTTAATTAGCAACCAACTAATTCAATTGCGTTTAATGTTAACTTTGACTAAATAAAGGATGGCAATAGAAGATACGATAGGATGCTGAAAAATGGAATATGCATAATTGCATAAAAAGGTCATTTATATTAAAAACACCTCACGGACGTGTGCGGCGTGTGCTTCCCAGACTGGGGCAGAATCCGAACCGTTTTCTAATTAAATTACGGGCCATTATTAGCGGCATACCGACAGTTCAATACCGGGTTGAACAGTTCAATTTTACCCCTAATTATTTAAGCAAGATGCTGCGTTCGCTCACGGGATTGAACGCGCAGCAGCATATCCACCAAAACTGATCGAAAGATCAAAAGAATTGCTGTCCGCCACGAACCTGACCATCAGTGAAGTGGCCTATCAATTGGGCATTGAGCATCCGCAGTCTTCAGCAGGCTGTTCAAAATGAAAACAAACTTTTCTCCAGTACAGTTCAGATCGACATTTAATTAAGCAACGTTAAAAGAACCAACCATTAAGTTCATTTAAGGATCCGTCGGCGCTTTGCCAAATTTTTTCTTGAAGGAATGCGAGAAGTGGGACAAAGTTTCAAAGCCCAGGTCCAGGTAGATGGCCGAGGGTTTTTGATGCTTGTGCTCGATCAGATGTTTGGCTTCATTAAGGCGCTTGTCCTGTAGCCATTGCCGTGGAGGGACGTTAAAAGTCTTTTGAAAATCTCGTTTGAAGCCCGCAAGGCTGCGGCCGGTCAACTGTGCGAATTTTTCGACCGGTACGTTGAAATGATAATTACTGACCATGAACCTTTCCAGATCGATCTTATGGGGTTCGGAGAAATCAAACAAAAAATTGCGTAAGACAGGCAAGCTATGCAGCAACAGTTTGACCGCTTCTTTGACTTTGAGTATGCCCATTTCTTCACTCAGGGTTCCGGCTGCACCGCGGGCATAGGGCATGATGGACTGAAAAAATCCTTGCAGGAAGGTATTGGAAGGTACCTGTATATTGGGCGGGCCGGTGTACTTACCCTCCGCTGTTATTTTTTCTTCGAGTGCAATCTTGCGCAGAAGGTCTTCCTGCAAGGAGATGACTATACTTTCATAGTTTTCGCCGGGTAGTGGCGTTTTCGTTAGCGTACCCAGCTGGTTTTTGCCGATCAGCAGCATTTCTCCGGCTTTGATCGCAAGATTTTGCCCCGAAGTTTCAAGGTTGAATTGCCCGTAGACCATCATGACCAAAGCATGGTTCGTCCAAAAGCAGACCTTGTCTTTCCGCTCAGTAGAGAGGTAAGAGTAGAAGATCACGCCGGGGAGTATTTCTGCTGGGTTGGTCATTACCGTTGTAAGTAGGTGCCGCCTAAAATAGCACCCGGTGCAAAAGTGTCATTTAAAAGCTTCATCTCTTGAGTGCTGAAGCTGATGGCCATCGCCGCGGTATTTTCCGGCAACCTCGACCTTTTGCTCATACTCACCAGGGGCATGATGTGTTCGCCTTGGGCGTTCACCCAGGCGATGGCAAGTTGGGTGGGCGTAGCATCCTTGTCTTTGGCTAATCGTTTTAACACTTCGACTTTCTCTAAGTTCTTGATCAGGTTATCGCCTTGAAAACGGGAGAAGTGAAGGTGGTAATCATTTTCCGCCAGCGGGGATCTCATTTCTCCGGTCAATAACCCTTCGGCTGTATTAGCAAAAGCTACGACTGCAATGCCCAGTTCTTTAGCGGCGGGCAACAATTCGCTTTCGATCTGTCGGTCGGCAAGCGAATAGCCTATCTCGAGCGCACTGATGGGGTGCACCCTGTTCGCTTTGCGCAGCTGGTCCGCCGTGATCTCGGATACGCCAATGTGTTTGACCTTACCTTCTTTGATCAGATCCGCTACAGTTCCGATGATGTCCTCGATAGGTACGCTATTATCCATGCGGCAGGGTTGGTACAGGTCAATGGTTTCAATGCCCAAGCGGGTCAGGGAATAATTGATGAAGTTTTTGATGGCATTTGGCCGGAGGTCCAGACCCAGCCACTGACCATTATGGAAGATGGCACCAAACTTTACGCTGATAAAAGCGTCGTCTCTCCGGCCTTTGATGGCCTTGCCTACCAACATTTCATTATGCCCGGCACCATAAAAATCTCCTGTGTTTAAAAAATTGATGCCGCTGTCCAGTGCTTGTTGAATGGTGGCGAAACTTTCGTTTTCGTCAGGCGTGGCGCCACCCCAGATGGAGGACATGCGCATACAGCCCAGGCCGAGTTTGGAAACCAGCGGGCCATTATGACCTAATTGAATTTTCTCCATGTTTTTCATACCACAAAGATCAACATTAATAAGCCAGAATGGTTTCGTGGGAAGCTCATATTACTTGCCTGTGTGGCTCAGTTTATTTGTCATTATCTCCTCCTGATGGCATGGTATAAATTCCACGGACTAAATGCTCCGAAATGCAACATCCAAATCACTTTTCATTTATTGCTGGTGGATCTATTGGTATTTCTATAATTACAAATATTAAAAAAGGGAAGTGATATACCACAAACATAACCTAAATCTTAAGCTAAATAAATTTTATGAGTTTAAATTTGTTTCTCAGATAGTTATAAACTGCCTTCTTGTTAACCGTATCAAAGAAAATACGGAGGTACCCGGCATACGTGATGAATTTCTTGATGAGTTCAAAAGCGAATTAGGCAATATTAAATTTAGAAATAGACGATTTTACATTATAACGATTTCGGCTAAACCAAAAGAAGATTTGGATAAATCGGTTTGACGAGTATAAGCGATCTTTGTATCAACAAAATAAGATCATTTATGCGCGTATTTATCACAGGAGCCACGGGCTTCATTGGTACTGCCATTGTGCAGGAATTAATTAATGCTGGTCACCAAGTACTGGGACTGGCCCGTTCAGATGCATCAGCACAAAAACTGATCGCAGCCGGTGCAGAAGTTCACCGCGGCGACCTGGAAAATATGGACAGCCTGCGAAGCGGTGCCGCGCAATCCGATGGCGTGATCCACGCCGGTTTTATTCATGATTTTACACGCTTCGCTGAAGTTTGTCAGGTAGATAAAATAGCCATTGAAACAATTGGTGGAGTATTGGCAGGTTCTAACCATCCCTTTATTGTTACCTCGGGTACGGCACTGGTTAGTCCAGGAAAACTTGCCACTGAAGATATTATCCCGCCATTTAACCCTGCCTGGCCGCGTGTTTCCGAACAATCAGCAGATGCCGTAGCCAAACTGGGTGTACGTGCGGCAGCCATTCGCTTATCACCATCGGTGCATGGCGATGAGGATAAGCATGGCTTTGTACCTATACTGTTCAATATAGCGCGCGAAAAAGGCTTTTCCGCTTATATTGGCGAGGGCCTCAATAATTGGAATGCCGTACACCGGCTAGACGCCGCACATTTGTTTCGGCTGGCTTTGGAAAACGCTGCACCAGGTGCCCGTTATCACGCTTGTGCCGAAGAAGCCATCACAGTCAAGTCTATTGCAGAAGCCATAGGCAAACAGCTCAATATCCCCGTACAATCCATAGGCACTGATGCCGCTGCCGAACATTTTGGCTGGTTCTCACAAATGGCCGCAATTGACTGCCCCGCTTCAAGCAGTTCGACACAGGAACGTCTAAGCTGGCAGCCAACGCATACCACCTTACTGACTGACATTGAGAACGGGGTTTATACCAAATAGAGCTATGAAAATTATTGTAACAGGATCATTAGGGAACATCAGCCAGCCGCTGACAGAAATATTAGTCGCACAGGGACATACTGTGACCGTAGTGAGCAGCGACCCCCGAAAACAAGCAGCTATCGAAAACTTAGGTGCGATACCAGCCATTGGCTCCATCTCCGATGCCAACTTCTTGACGAACACTTTTAAAGGCGCAGACGCGGTTTATGCTATGATCCCGCTCAGTTTTACAGAACCAGATCTGGGCGTTTACTTACACCAGATGGCGCAAAATTATGTCCAGGCGCTCCAAGAAGCCAGTGCTAAACGGATCGTGCTCATGAGCGGCTGGGCTGCAGACCTAATCAAGGGAGAAAACGTAGAACATCTATTCGATGGACTTGATGCCTCTGTTACCATCATGCGGCCCGGTTCATTTTATACCAATTTCTACCAGTCTATGGACCTGATCAAAGGCAAGGGTTTTATCGGGAAATTTCTTACGTTGCGTTATTCCGGCCTGTGGGAATTACTGACTGGAAAGACCGGCTTGCTAATGGGAAATTGTGGCGGAGATGACCGGATTGTTTTCGTTTCGCCATTAGATATCGCGGATGCTGTTGCCGAAGAATTGCTATTGTTACCCAAAGAGAAAACCATTCGTTATGTTGGCAGCGAGGAAATGACTTGTAATGAAGCAGCAAAGATCATTGGTAGCGCCGTGGGCAAACCCTGGTTAAAATGGGTGCTACTATCGGATAAGGAAATGCTACAGGGATTGAAGATGGCCAAATTGCCGGAAAAACTGGCGGAGACATTGGTAGAAATGCAGGGGGCTATGCATAGCGGAAAAACGCTGGAGAATTTTCATCACAATCAACCCAAAATGGGCAAAGTAAAGTTGGCCGATTTTGCCAAAGAATTTGCTCAGGCCTATTATAAAAAATAGCTACATTTAATTTATCTATGAATAGCCAACATCTGTTTCGTTTCAGTACGATCACCGAATATCACCGGGCAGCTGGCCTGCCTAAGCCGGCACACCCGCTGATCAGCGTGGTTCATATGGACGACATTACGCTGCCCATAGCCGAAATCCCGTTCAGCCTGATCTATGACTTTTATTCTATTTCTCTAAAAAAAGTACACCACGCCAGGTTTAAATACGGGCAGCAGGCAGGTGATTTTGACGAAGGTGTTTTATTCTTTATGTCACCTGGACAACTATTTGGTATCGATAGTGCGGTTGATATAGCTGAAGCAAAACGCCCCGAAGGCTGGATGATCCTGATTCACCCGGATTTTTTATGGAATACAACACTGGCAAAAACCATCAAACAATATGAGTTCTTTGGCTATTCAGTTTATGAAGCCCTATATCTTTCCGATAGGGAAGAAACTATGCTAACTGCTATTGCGAATAAGATTGAACAAGAATATAACGCCAATATCGACCGGTTTAGTCAAGACGTGATCATTGCGCAGCTGGAACTTTTACTAACCTATTCAGAAAGGTTCTATCAGCGACAATTCATCACCCGGAAAATCGCTAGCCACGAGTTGTTAACAAGACTGGAAGATTATCTCTCACAGTACTTTAATAGCGGTGCCCTGGCCAAACAAGGGATGCCGAGTGTGGTTCATATTGCCGAAGCATTAAACATCTCACCTGGTTACCTAAGTGGTCTGCTCAAATCTTTAACCGGTCAAAGCACACAGCAACATCTGCACAGCAAACTGATCGATCTAGCTAAAGAAAAGCTGTCAACAACTAATCTTTCGGTTAGCGAGATTGCATATGAACTGGGATTTGAACACTTGCAGTCGTTCAGTAAACTTTTTAAGACCAAGACGAGCCTTTCACCGTTAGGTTTTCGCCAATCGTTTAATTAGCGTCGGCTGATTTTCACCAGCAGTATCTAAGTTTCCGAAAAACTCCTATATGTTAGCCAAACATGTCATTGTTATGGTAAGAATCGATATTTAAGTAATAATTTATCTTTACAATTCTTAGGTTTCTGTTTCGCAATAATGGATTCACTTCTTTTGTATTTTTAACAACGCCTTCAATTGGTAAACTTTAAATTTTTATTAGAATATAGAGCAGTCGCCCGAACATGCTGATAACAAGCGTGGGTATAAATACATTCAGAATGTAAGGCTATAACAGCCCAGTTTCTAAAAACATCAAAAAAGGGATGATTTGTTCAATTGAAGTCCCTTTCTCCAGCTAAGGGAGTACAACGCTAAAGAGGAGTTGCTTAATTAAACACATAATGCAGAAAGCTTCCTTAAATCCTCGATAATAAAGTTCGAAAATTGTACAAGGAGGGCGACTTGTTTTTTTAAAAGCCTATAAATAATTCATTTGTAGGCTTTTACATTTTTCGAACTTGCAATTGGAGAAATCAAGATTTTCATAAACACCTCAAAAACAGTAACTTAATAGTTCGAATACGGTTACGTTTTAATTGTTTTTACATGCGTGCTCCTGCCTAAATAGGCTCAAAAAAATAAGTGCCATATATAAGAAACATTGTTGTGCCAATATGAACTATTGGAATGTGAAGGATACCTGTAAATAAGTTTCATTTGGTAAATGGGCGGTTCTATCTAATAAAAAATATCTTTCATGTTGGAAAATGGCCAATAAGTTAATTAATGCTGATTTTTGTCGTTGCAAATTAAGATTTAAACGTTTTAAAGATTGAGTCAGGGATATTGGTTTGAAGTATTAACACAACATGAAGAAAAAAGGATTAAATGACAAGTGGGCAAGAATAATAGGGGTGCCGATTATTGTAATTCTGCTGCTGCTTTCTGCAAATGACTCCTGGCAGAAACTGCCCTTTGATTTAATAGTGCTCAAGATCATTAAAAACGTTCTTTACGTGGTGTTTTATTGGGAGAGTAACCGGATCATATTTTTATATCTGCACAATAAATTTCCGCTGCCAAAAGACACGTTAAAAAAAATAGGTATACAGGCGGTTATTTTTGCGGTGTTCATTTGTGTTTTTGGGTTGATCATTGCCTTGATCAATCAGGTCACTCCGTCAGAATCCCAGGAGTCCTTTTCGGTAGAATTGATCGACACACTGAAAAAGAGTGCTATTCTTTTGCTGATCGTAACCGTTTGCTACGAGTGCGCATTTTTCTTCGGTAATTGGGAACAAAGCCTATATGAGTCTGAGCGCTTAAAAAAAGAAAGTGTGATATCCCAGTTCGAATTGCTGAAGAACCAGATCAGTCCTCACTTCCTATTTAATAGTCTGAATGCTTTGATCACATTGGTGCCGGAAGACGCTGAGCTTTCTGTGCTTTTTATTCAAAAACTCTCCAACGTGTATCGTCAAGTGTTGACTTACAACGAAAAAAAAACTATTGAAATGGAATCCGAACTCAACTTTCTCAAGGACTATTTATTCTTGTTTCAGATGAGGTTCGGCGAAAATCTCATTATCCGATATGAATTACCCGAATCATTTGAAAATGTAATGATCGTACCATTTGCTTTGCAAATGCTGATAGAAAACGCGATCAAGCATAATACCATTTCGCAGCGTAAACCGCTTGTTATATCCCTGATCTCGAATGGCGAAAAAATCGTGATCAAAAACAATCTTCAGAAAAAAACCTCAGGTGTGGAATCTACCAACACAGGATTAAACAATATTGTCAGCCGTTTCAAGTTATTGACGGATCAGCCGGTTGAAGTTGTTGTCACCGCTTTCGAATTTAGCGTTTCATTGCCCCTTCTTACCAAAACTAACATGACATGAAGGTATTAATTATTGAAGATGAGCATTTAGCTGCAAGAAGGCTGCAAGCCATGCTCAACGAAATAGATCCCAAAATTCAGATCATTAAAATAATAGATAGCGTTGAGGAAGCCGTAGACTGGTTCCGCCAATTTCCACACCCAGAGCTAATATTTATGGACATTATGTTAGCTGATGGTCAATCGTTCGAAATTTTCGAAGCGGTGGAAATCACTGCCCCGATAATTTTCACGACCGCTTATGATGAGTTTGCCATAAAGGCCTTCAAAGTGAACAGCATTGACTATGTCCTGAAGCCGGTTGAACAGGATCATTTGAATGCAGCACTGAAAAAATTCTATAACAATACCCAATCACAAGATAGTATTAAACAAATGGTAGAATCCCTTTTGGCCAACAATTACAAAACACAGGAAATACAGTCTAACTATAAGAAGCGGTTCCTGATCAAAACGGGTGATAAATTTATACCTGTATCGATAGCCGAAGTGGCTTATTTTAATTTTGTTGACAAGCTGACTTTTTTAACCACGACAACACAAAAAAGGTATATGCTTGACCATACGCTTGATGAACTTGAAAAACTGGTAGACCCTCATATTTTTTTTAGGCTTAACAGGCAGTACATAGCTGCATTTTCAGCTATTAAGGTGGTTCATAATTATTTTAATGGGAAACTGAAAGTAATGATGGCACCGGAAGTTGCAGAGGGTGTTGTTGTTAGTAAAGAACGAGCCCAACAGTTCAAATCCTGGTTGAACAGATAAATGGACGGCATATTGGCACCAACTCTTTTTGCAGCATACTTATTTTCAATTCTTTTGAACCCTATCCTGGAATTTATCACGTAGGCAAGGCGTTTAGGCACGTGAATTTCAAACTCAAAATTAAACCGTTCAGTATAAAAAAAAGCCGCTTCGTGAAAACTAACGTTCTGAAAAGCTTTATGTCGCAGTATTATTGCTTGGTATTAATTAATCCAACAAAACTATGAAGACTAAATTTAATTTTTTGCTATTGGCGGGTGTCTGCTTTATCACAGCAGTTTCCGCCCAGACCCGCAAGTCCGAGATGCTGGCTGGCTCGTGGAAAGTACAACACCTGACCGCAGAGTTTCCTCCAAATGTAACTATCAAAGAAAAAACGGATGGGGAAAAATCAATCGCGGAAGACGAAGCGGAGTTCAAAAAAACAGGCTTCTTATTCAGCCGAAACACGCTAATCGTGGGGAAAAAGAAATTCACCTGGGTCATGAACAAGGACGGCAAGCAGGTCGTTGTTAAGAAAGGGAATAAGGTGGTCATTACTGCAAAGGTACTTGAGCTATCGGAGCATCAATTGATATTTACGAGGCCTGACGAGGGAATGATCGTTACCTATACACTCTACCGGTAATTTCGAAAACAATAGCACCAACAGGATTTTACAATAAGCATAAAAAATGGCCTTGAAATAAATTTAAAGGCCATTTTTTATGTAAACCTGAGCAGTTACTTTGTTGTGCGCTGGCCAATGATTTAAAAAGATCTTCTCAGTTATCTTCCGAGTTTTACAGTCGTTGTTTTACTGCTCACAGTCTGTGCGCTGAAATAGCCGATGCAACCTCCTGAAATATTTGATGTTGGCGTTGCCGGAGCAGCTATGTTGCCGTTATTATAAGCTACATCTTCAGCTTCTTTTATGAAATTAAAAGCGCCTACATCCAAGCCAACAAGGTAAACCTTCACCAGGTCACCGCGATGAAAGGTCCCGGTATCGCAGTCCAGATTGTCCCGGATGTACCTGCCGTTCGATAACCGGTCATCAAATGTTTGAAAGTGATCGACATGAATACCATTTCTATCCATTGAATATTTGTAATAATTTTTTTGATCAGCAGGGTCCTGGAATTCAGCAATAGGCCTTGTGTTATCGCTTGCATCGTAGTCCACGCCTACAGAATCTAATTTGACCAGCTGAGGCATGGTCGATACGGAAATGTAAGTTTTGCCATCCAGCACAACTTTCAACTGGTAACTATGCCCATAGGTTCCAATAATGGAATGGGACACATAGTTCCCGGCGGAAGCTTCTGTTAGAAGATCTGTTATATTGGCGGTCATATCTGTGATCACAACAGTAGCTCCTGAAACGGATGAATAAACATTGGCAGAATAGAAGTCTGTCGTTTTTGAAATATTCACATGATACGGACCTGCCGTATCACTAACAGCTCCTTCGATCACCAATTGGCTCACATTGTTAAGTGATGGTGTAATGATCTTGGTACAGGAAGATAACGCCAGCAACATAGCTGAAGTGACTAGAATCGATCGTATATTTTTCATTGTTTTAGAATTTAAAGTTGTAAGTAACTGAAGGAACCATTTTAAAAAGGGTTGTTTGCTGGACTTGGGTTTTAGACTTATCATTAGGGTCGGTTTGGAATACGATGGTATAAGGGTTGGACTGTCCATAAACATTATATATGGAGAAA
This sequence comes from Flavipsychrobacter sp., assembly GCA_965276955.1. Taxonomy (GTDB): domain Bacteria; phylum Bacteroidota; class Bacteroidia; order Chitinophagales; family Chitinophagaceae; genus JABDEZ01. The sequence continues at coordinate 121,568 of CBDIBP010000026.1, read as the reverse complement.
TTCCAACTGCTCTCAATTTTTCTCGTCTTCTTCACATACAATGTAGCCCCAAGGTCAAGGCGGTTATAGGCAGGAAGCCGCTGGCTATTCCGTTCGCCGTAGGCGTAAACCGGGGCACCGTCCAAGCCAAATTTGCCATTCGGATAGGTAACGGGCGTACCCGTATTGTATACAAAGTCTGCTGAAAATGTCCATCTTTTACTAGCCTGGTATAAACCTACGATCGAAAGATGGTTGGTCTGGTCTTGAGAAGCAAGATAGTATCCATTATTATTGATGCCATTGATCTTCCTTTCTGTTTTTGAAAGCGTATAGCTTAACCAGCCTGTAAGCTTGCCGCGTTTCTTTTTGATATAAGTTTCCCAGCCATAGGCACGGCCGGTACCGAACAAAAGATCTGCTTCGATATTCTCATTGCCCACGAGGTTTGCACCGTTTTTATAATCGAACTGGTTTTGCAACGCTTTATAATAAATTTCGGTGCTGAATTCGAAAAGGTCCTGGTGAAACGTCCGGTAATACCCCATGGATACCTGATCACCGATTTCAGGCTTTACCACATTTGAACTTGGCAGGTAAACATTGGTTGGGGATGACGCGCTGGAATTGTTGAGTAGGTGGATGTTCTGTGCGGTCCTGTCATAGGTGAATTTGACAGAACTGCTATCATTCAGCTGATAACTAGCAGAAAAGCGCGGTTCCGGGGTAATATAATTTTTCACCACCTTGCTACTCCCGTAGTTATTCGTGCTAGTTATTTTGCCTGCAGCATCGTAAGTGTAAAAATCACCTGGACCTAACACTGAAAGATCACTTATCCGCAATCCATAAGTTATTTTAAGCTTGTGAGTTGCCGCCCATTCATGGGACATGTAGGCTGCGCTTTCTAACGAATACCGCTTTTGAAGAACAATAGGATTGAAGTTTGAAGTTTGTGATACTGTGGCTGCGCCCGGTTGTGTCAGGTGAAAAATGCTTTCTACACCAAAGTCAAGTTTATTATCTGAATTAATATAATAATTAAAATTTTGTTTCAAATGATAATCGGTGATAGCAGAACCGACAGTGACATTGTTGGTGTTACTTTGAAAGTGGGTGTTATAATTAAAACTATTGTAGATCAGTGAAGTGTTTGAAAAAAGGCTGGAACTGAAAATATGATTCCAGCGGAAAGTGGCCGTCGAGTTACCGTAATCTATCCCGTTAGCATTTTTTATTCGTAAGTAATCTTTCCCAAAATACCCGGAAAGAAAAATACGGTTGCTGGCATCCAACTGGTAGTTTGCTTTAAGATTAAAATCATAAAAATAAAGCTTTGTGTTTTTTACCGATGTATCAGTGGCCAACTTTGTAAATAGATCGGCGTAGGTTCTCCTGCCACTGATTACAAACGAGCCCTTGTCATTAGCTAATGGGCCATCAACCGTTAATCTCGACGCGATCAATCCCAGTCCTCCGTTTACACTGAATTTTTGGTTATTGCCATCGTTCATCTGAATATCTTCCACAGAAGAAAGACGACCACCGTAACTGGCGGGCATACCACTTTTGTAGATCACGATATCTTTAATAGCATCCGAATTAAATACTGAAAAGAATCCTAATAAATGAGAGGCATTATATACGGTAGCCTCATCTAAAAGCAGCAAATTCTGATCTGCATCGCCGCCCCGAACGAAAAAACCGGACTTACCGTCGCCTGCTGCTGCAATACCTGGCAGTAGTTGTATCGTCTTAAGCACATCCTTTTCACCTAAAAGTACGGGGACGTTTTTTATATCTTCAATTGTTAGTTTTTGCGATCCCGCAGCAGATGTAAGGATATTATTGCTCCTAGACGAACTACTTTTCACTACCACCTCATTAAGCTCGTTTGCGGATACCTTTAAACCAAAATTATGCTGCTCGTCATTCTTCAGCTCCAGATGCAGCGTGTCTATTTTATAACCTGTGTAGATTGCCAGTACGGTATAATTCCCTTCGGGAACATTTATCGAGTAATATCCGTAAGCGTTTGTAGAGATCCCCGTACCAGGCAATTCCAGGAAACTAACCGTTGCACCTGGAAGAGTTTCCCCTGTGGCTTTATCCTTGATCGTCCCTGACAAGGAAAAGTGATTTTTGATCTGAGCCAGCATTGATGTCGGCAAAGCCAAGAGTAGAATCGCGATAAGTTGACTTGTGTTTTTCATTGTTCTTATTATGATATTTTACTAAACAATGATACACTGGTCTTAATAGCTATTACGATGAAATCGTTTGAAACACCCAGAATCCACTACGAAGCGCTTGTATTTCAGGTCTAAGCGAAAGCCTTTTTTCGATTTCTTATTGGGGCTCAGGTCTCTATGTGAAAAGGTCATGTGTTTGACGTTGGGTCAAGTAGCGGGAAATTATAGCAAAAATGCATTGGAATGGTTCTATTCCAATTTCCTCAGTGTTGTAGACTCAACTCAAAGATTGGGTTGTTGAGAAAATGAAATTCTATGCATTTTCAATTGCCTGTAATTCAGTTAAAAAGTTCGACTTATAGCCGCTTTCCTCTACATTATTAAGTTAGTCAGCCGCCTTAAATCTTCAAGAAAAAAGTTCGAAATTGTACAGGCAGGGCGACTTGATTTTTAAAAGCCTATAAATAATTCATTTATAGGCTTTTACATTTTTCGAACTTGCAATTGGAGAAATCAAGTTTTCATAAACATCTAAAAAACAACAACTTAATAGTTCGAATACGGTTACGTGTTTATTTTTTAGCATGTGTGCCCCGCCTAAATTGGCACATCAAATAAGTGACATTTATAAGAAGTATGGGATCGAAGCCATGATATTCTAAAGAATGGAATACCTTTGTGTAAATACTTCATACGACATGCGAGGGGGCAACGCCAAATAATTTCTTAAAGGCAAAAGAGAAATGCGAAAGATCTTCAAATCCTACTTCAAGATAGATATCTGTTGGTTTCCGTTTTTTGTTCTTTATCAAATAGTAGGCTTCCTGAAGTCGCTTATTTAAAAGCCATCTGCCCGGAGACATTTGGAATATTTTGTTGAAATCTTGTTTGAAAGAAGTGAGGCTCCTGCCAGATAAATAGGCAAATCGTTCCAAGCTGACGTTGAAATGAAAATTGTTATTCATGAAATCTTCAAGGTCAATCTTGCCAGGATCATTAAAATCAAATAAGATGCTCCGCAGATCCGAATTCGTCTTTAACAGGATCAATATAATTTCTTTATTTTTCAGAGCAAGAAAGTCCAGGTATTCCGTTTCACGTCTGTCAAGATAAGGGACTAAAGATTGTACAAAGTTTTCCAGCAGTACATTGGGTTCAAGCTTCAAAACAGCGGTATTTTCGGATAATTGTTGATCGCTGACGATCTTGTACTCCAGCGCAAAGCTTTTTAAAAAATCTCTTTTGAACACAATGGAAATTGCGTCCAGTTTACCGTTCCGGTCAGGATTTTTCATATACTTTGCTAGGTGATTCCGCTTTGCAAAACAGAACTCACCTGCGTTTATTTGATATGTTTTGAATCTGTCATTGATGATAATAGAACCGGCCTTCATATAAATAAAGATGTGCTCGGGAATAAACTGTTCACTGGAAAGTTCCGGGTTAATATGACAAGGGTACGTAGAATTGGGTGACTCCATAAGCTTTTTAATTCAATGGCATAAAGATTAACAACATACGAATTATTTATCAGCCAGCACTTTGATATCCCTGATTTCGAGTATTGGTTTGTCGTAGCCTATTAGCACGCAATTGATCAAAGCCTTGCCTACTTGCTGCATGGTGCTTACCTGATTTGGGAAAAAGCCAACGAAATGCCGGATATAAATGGCTAATTATTTTGTAGTAAGGTTGAATGTTTGTTGACCAGGTGTAGGCTGCATAAAACCGGGCCGGAAATTGTAAACCTGTTTGAAAGGGAACCGCATCAATGCGTTTTCTGTTTTGCCTTTTACGCGCGCCCACATTATCTTCCCTTTTTCGGAACTGTCGGCCAGATTACCTGAGATATGGCAAAAAACCATATTGGGGTTATCTGTTACCAGCCTGTTTGCAAAAAACAAAGTCGTATCGAAGGTGATACGAGTATAATCCACCTCTTTCATTCCGCTGGAACTGATCCCGGAACAATAGAAGCACGCATCGTAAACACCAAGGTCATCAGGGATATTTTCCAGGTGAAAAAAATCGGGTACGATACATTCCCGAAGCTTGGGATGGCTAATACCGAGATATGCTTTTCTATTAACCATCAATACCTCTATAACATGAGGATCAGCAAGACAGGCAAAGAGGACACCCTCTCCAACAAAACCGGTGGCGCCGGTTAATATGATCCTGATCTTCTTTTTCATTACTTATTTATTGCCAGCCTTTAAACCGAAGCGGAGCAGGCTTTGAGCTGTTTCCTCTATTAGCTTTTCATTAGTAATCGGGGTCCAGGTAAACATGGATTTTGCTTTAGTATTGGAAGACTTTCTTACTTTGCTGATATCGTGTACGATCTGTTTGGCATCTTTACTAAACAGGGCGGCAAAACGAACCAGCCAATCCGGCATTTCTTTTGTTGAAACCAAGCTTGCTTCTTTACCTAATTTAGCTTTAAGCAATTCGGCTATCTCTTTCAGCCCGGTGCTTTGACCACTGGAGGCAATAATACGCTGACCCTTTGCCGATGGGTCAGTCATAGCGAGAACATGTAACAGGGCTACATCCCTAACATCCACAGTATCGAAATAAAGATGTGGCAGGCGGGCCATTTTACCTTCCATCAGGAGTTGGATCAACTTGATGGACCCGGAATAGTCCGGGCCTAATACCGGCCCGAAAATACCAACCGGGTTAATAACCGTCAACTCCAGTGCACCGCCTTCGCGTTTCATAAAATCCCAGGCCGCTCGTTCCGCTAAAGTTTTTGATTGCACATAAGCACTTAAGTGTTTATCGGATAAGTCTGTCCATTCTTTCTCAGTAAAAGGTTCGGTGGTTGGTTGATGACCATAACCGATGGCAGCAAAAGAGGAAGTCATGACAACTCGCTTCACACCTCCATCTCTTGCAGCTTTTAAGACACGTAGGGCACCGTTCCGTGCAGGGGCAATGAGTTCATCTGCATTATCCGGTTCCTTTTCAATAAACGGAGACGCAATATGAAGGACGTACGTACAACCTTTAACCGCCTCCTTCCAGCCAGCATCAGATGAAAGTTCAGCTTCCATAAAAGACAACATATTGCCCGCATCAACACCCCCATGTTTTATCATGGCTCTAACTTCTGCCTCCCTGCTAAGAGATCGCACGGTTGTACGCACCCTGTACCCCTCTTTTAGTAGTTGCAAAATTGTGTGTGACCCGACAAAGCCTGATCCGCCAGATACTAATACTAGAATTGCATTATGCTGCTTATTACTTATAAAATCCTTTTCAATCGTATCCATTTTCAATCGCTTGTTATTGCAAGACAAAGTTCTGCTTAATCTACACCGCTCGTTTTGTTAAGCAGGCATGATTGCTTTGTTGAGCAGGCAATTGAAAAATAAATATTCAGCTATAAAAGGTCAGTATAAGCCTGAGATCTAACATTGTTGTGAATTGTAATACCTTCAATCATTACAATGATAATGTCAGGATTTCCATAGGATAGTGATATAGCTTACTTTCTGCAAGCAAGATAACTTCTTTTTTCATGGCTTATTTTGCTACTGAGAATCTATGTATGTTAATATAAATTATTCATTAAGAAAAACAATATTCTTATCTGTAGGGCTCGGTTTTTATAGAAGTTTTATATGGCTATATAACTAAGTTAGGAACGTGGTCAATAGTATTGTAAAATAGTTGTTAATGCATCAGATTGAAGAGTTTTTTAAGGGGTTATTTGATACGTCTTTGTGGCCACCACGATGGCATTGTGGTCATTGGACTGAGTTTCATGGCTGGTTATATATCACTAGTGATCTGCTTATATTTTCAGCTTACTTCGCCATACCCGTAATTATAGTACGGTATATTGCTACAAAAACGAATTCCAGATTCCACACTATTTATTTTCTGTTTGCTGCGTTCATATTAGCCTGCGGCATGACACATCTATTCGATGCAATTTCATTCTGGTATCCTGTTTACAGGTTTAATGCCCTTATCAGGCTTATTACAGGGGTGATAAGCTGGATTACCGTTTTTTACCTGATCAAGTTATTACCTGTGGCTTTCTCTTTAAAATCCGCAAGTGAGCTAGAGGCGGAAATAGTACAGCGAAAAAAAGCAGAAAGTGACCTAAGGGTGAAAATCAAATTATTAAATGAGGCTCAGGAAATCGCTAAAATGGGTCATTGGGAATGGAATCCCTTAACTAATGCCTTTACCATCTCAGACAATATGTTTAGAATTTATGAACTTAAGCCTCATTTTGAAACCATACCATATGATCATTTGGTCAACACCATTCATGAGGAGGATAGAGCTTCGGTGCATGAATCATTACAGCAAGCGCTTGCCGACAAAAAATTCAATGAGCTGTATTTTCGAATACCTTCTACTGATGGAACAAGCAAGATCATTCAGATGAAGGGAGAAGTGATCACAGATGATAACTTTGATATACACAAACTGGTAGGTACAAGCCAGGATGTAACAGAACAAAAAAACATAGAAAAAGAACTTCTAGTAAAATCGAACCTCTTGACCTCGAAAAATGATGAACTTCAAAAGTTTGCCTATATAGCTTCTCATGATCTACAGGAACCATTAAGAAAGATCCGCACGTTTATATCGCGTATACAAACCTTGCAAGACAATAATGATAAAGAGAAAATAACAGGCTATATAGAAAAAATTGAAACTTCGGCGTCAAGAATGCAACACCTTATCGAAGATATTCTAAACTTTTCGAGATTGTCGTCTGATACCTCGGTTTCTGAAAATGCTGATTTGAATGATGTTGTGGATACTGTGATCGGCGAGATGGAAATTTTAATTGAGTCTAGAAGTGCCGCGGTACGTGCTGATAAATTGCCTACCATAAATGCCAGCAGGTCACAAATGGGCCAGCTATTTCAGAACTTAATTGGAAATTCAATCAAATTCACTAAAAATGATATCGCACCGGTGATTGAAATAAGAGCATCAATTATCAGCAGTTCTGAAGCAAATATACCAGAATGGGTGCGGGCTAAGTACAGATTTGGAAATTGGGCGGAAAATAAATTCTGGTCATTGGAAAAATTTTGTAAAATCACAGTAGCGGACAACGGGATTGGTTTCGAACCTGAATATAACGATCGTATTTTTGAAGCATTCCAGAGGCTGAGTAAAAACTATGAAGGAAGTGGTATTGGATTGGCAATTTGTAAAAAGGTTGTAGAAAATCACCACGGCAGCATCTCTGTATCCAGTACTAAAGGGATCGGAACTGTCTTTACAATCATTATTCCAATATCACAAGCTAATTTCATATAACCAATCTGAATTTTTGGTATCTTTGCCGCAATTTAAATTTTGTATGCAAACGCTTCAACTGGAAAGCAATATTCTGGGTTTATTCGAGCAGCTTTTCTCTGACGTAAAAAACAGAATTCATGATGGCGTAGAGGATATACGGTCTGAACTGACAAAGGCTGTAGGTGAGGCTTCCATAAGTGTTATCGTTGCTGATGACGATGACGACGACTATGATTTTTTTACAGAAGCAATGCGTTCTATAGTTCCAAATATTCAAGTGCAACGCGCTACTGACGGAGTGCAATTAATGAAGATACTAAAAGATAAAGCGAATGAATTGCCCAGCATGATTTTTCTTGACTTGAATATGCCGTGTAAAAATGGATTTGAGAGTCTTGATGCAATACGAAATTCCGAAATGTGGAAAAACATCCCGATAATAATATACTCAACTTCTGCCGATGTTGAACAGATTGACCGAACATACAAAGGCGGCGCTAATTTATACATCCAAAAACCACATTCATTTGCCGACATCAAGAATATTGTTAAGCGAGTATTTGAAATAGGTATCCATGAATTAGCGCTAACGCCGGTAAAGGAGAAATATTTATTTAAGTTGTAAAGATCATCTATCATTCGGCGTTTGTTCACCTCAAGATATGCAGCGAAAAACTTCTTTAAATTGTATTGCCCAATATTATAATGATAACTACTGCCACCTGTTGCCCCGAATACCGCTATTTTTTCATTATTGTGCGGATATGATATTCAAAACAGCCCGCTATTTGATATTTCGCAATTGCGTAAAACATTATTTTTGTTAAGCAATTGAATAACAGTTTGATATGCATGATTACCATGCCCGTGAATTGGCGATAGCTATAAGATAATTATATACATAAGGTATTTGGTGCCTTTTTTTAGTATTCAATGGCCTTGGGCGATAAGGTTAAAAATATTTGGGAGGAAAGAAAAAATAAAACCTGTTAAGACACGAATTGGATTTAGTTGTGATGGGGGTAGTATCTTCTCTTATATTCCCCATTCCTGTATTTATTTACAATACTAAATATATTAAATCCAACCACAAACAAAGAAAAACAACATTTAAGTAATAATGCTGTGTACAAAAAAGTAAGGGCTTACATAAGTGTAACCCGTTTACAGTGAACAACTGGACTCGAACCAAAAATAATTGAAAATGAATAAGTTACAAATAACTAAAAATCAAAAAAAAGTAAAACCCGCTGCTGTAGCGGGTTTACTGTGTATGTGAGCCCACTGGTATTCGAACCATAATTTAGACGGATATTGCAACAAGTCGCCTCAAATCCTGCAAGAAAAAGTTCGAAAATTGTACAGGCAGGGGCGACGATACCACTCAAAGCCTGTAGATCAATGATTTACAGGCTTTGTTGTTTTAGTGCTTTTTGTAAATCATTCATGGACAGGAGTTTGGGGATTCGAATCCTGGCAAGATTATCAAATAAATTTTGCAATAGGATATGATAAAGGATCGAATTTCATGATTGGACTTTACAATACAATAAAACTGGACTTTTGAAGAAAACACCTTTGTGTTATCGTGCTGATATTTGCATATCATTTATGCAAAATTGGAAATCATGTCAAAAACTGTTTTAAGTAATCTTCATAGTAGTAAGGCGTATATTATAACCGGCCCTACTTCAGGTATAGGCTATGCTACTGCGCTCGAACTGGCGAAGCACGGTACCGTAATTCTTGTTGGAAGAAATCAGGATAAACTAACTCATGTACAAAAAACTATTGAACATGCAGGGTTTAAAGCGGTAACTGTTGTGTGCGACATTTCAGATATTAAAAGTGTAAAGAATGCTGCAGAGGAAATTATAAAGCTTCAGCTTCCTGTTGCAGGGTTGCTGAATAATGCGGGAATTATGCCATCAAAGGCAACCAAAAATGCACAAGGATGGGATATGACTTACGCTACCAACCATCTCGGCGCTTTCGCGCTGACAGAAGCGCTTGTGCCACATCTCCCTGACGGGGCAAATGTAGTATTTATTGCTTCTGCCATAGAAGATCCTGAACGCAAACCAGCCAAAGTAATGGGAATGAAAGGCGGCCGGTATATTTCAGCAGAAGCAAGTGCCCGTGGCGAATGGAAAGCAGGCGGTACCAAAATGGCAGGAGTGGATGCTTATGCCACATCAAAGCAATGTATCCTTGCCGCTGCCCTATTCTTTGCCAGGGAAAACCCAAGATTGCATTTTAATGCCGTAGAGCCAGGAATAACCCGCGGGACCAGGCTTGGTGGAGAAAGTATCAATCCAATTGTCCATTTAATATTTGGCTACTTAATGTCCATAATTCCACCTTTTTCGAAATACAGCAGCACACCTGAAAAGTCGGCAAAGGTTATTGCGAAAGTGTTGACGGATACCTCCGGTAAAACCGGTGTTTATTACGACGAAAAGGGAAAACCGATGCTTGGCTCTGTGATAGTTCGCGATCACGATTTCCAAAACCGTGTTGCAGATGAAACCCATGCCTTTTTGTCTAAGTTTAAGGGTTAAAAATCATTGACAGATGATTAGCTTTGGAAAGTAAAATGAAAACCTCTGTTAACAAAACCTGCCTTGTAGGACCGGCAATAAAGCAGGAGCAATTTATTGCCCAACACTTATTTTTCTACCTGGTTAGTGGTTCAATGAGCGGTTATTATGGCGGTGAAACCTACACTTTGAAATCAGGTGAATACGGTATTGTTCGCAAAAACCGCCTGGGCAGGATGAATAGCGCAAAAGAGAATCATGATGCCCGGAAAATAATATTCGTTTTCGACGAACCATTTTTGAAAAGCTTTCAGGACAAATACAAGATCATCTTAACCAAATTCATATCAGAAGATCCTTTTTTACGATTCAGCGATAACGAGCTGATCCCCGGCTTTATAAGCTCATTGATGCCCTATTATAATTTGAACGGTCAAATAGACGAAGCATTCTTCGACTTAAAGCGAGAAGAGCTGCTACTAATTTTATTAAAATTGCTGCCCGAATTAACAGGTGTATTATTTGATTACGGCATTCCGGGAAAAATAGATATGGAAGAGTTTATGGAACGCAATTATAAATTCAACATAAGCGTAAAGCGCTTCGCTTACTTAACAGGACGAAGCCTGTCCGCTTTCAAAAGGGATTTTAAAATAATATTTAACGATACACCAAATCATTGGCTGGTGCAAAAACGCTTACAGGAGGCATTTTTTTTAATAAGAAACCGGCATGAAAAGCCATCTCAAATTTATCAGGATCTTGGATTTGAAGCACTGTCGCATTTTTCATTTGCGTTTAAAAAATATTTTGGCGTTACACCAACGGAGTTAACTGAACAGGAAAACAACTGATATTATTAAATAAGCACGTTAATTTATTAGGCAATAAAATTTCAATAGCTTTCTGAGGTTCCGTGCATTCAATTAATTACAGCACAAGAGCAGCTAATTTCCTCAAATCTTCCTTGAAATAGTTCGAAAATTGTACAGGCAGGGCGGCGTGGCGAGATTCGAATTGAGATCATGCCCTATAGCCAGCATTCATAAAGATTTCTCAAAAAAGCATTTACGCATAAACCATCATTGTAAATAGATATTAAACATTGATTTGGATATATATGATCTTCTAAGGGTAGTTCATTAGTGAATAACAAAGACAATATTAATTGCCGCGAGTCATAGAGTTTAGTCATCATTGTTATTTTATATCTATCATTATATTATTTATATTTAGGTTAAGGAAACTAGTAAATACTTTTTTCAATAGCTATTACAACCGATCGATCATTAAACTCCAAAATTCTTATCATGCGCAAAATCAGTGTCGTCGTAAACAAAAATTGGGAAGCCGAGCCGTTACTCGCAGCTTTGTGCAGCAGCCAATTCAGGCCAGCAGGGTTGCCTTTCCCGGAAGAATTGCTAACAGTTAAAGATGGCAGTTATAGAGTTGATTCAACTAAACCCATCAATGATGACAGTAACGCCAGGGCGATTATTAGATTTCACCAAAGTGGAGATAGAACCTCTCTAGTAACAACAGAAATACGGATTTGGTGCATCCAAGACTCATGGATATTAACAAGAGTTCTTCGTCTTCCGAAGAAAAAGCGAGGTTCCTCCCCGATTTACTTAAAACCGACGCATCTGAACTGATTATTGCTGTTGGAACAGCAGGTTATATTGCTGATGGGGCCGTGGCTGGATGTGTTGTTGTAGGCAGTCGTTTCTTTATACACAATGGCCACCCTAATAATCCGGGTAGCAATTTTCAAAGTGATCGCTTTGACGAATTACTCCCACAAAACAGTAATACCGCATTAGTTCAACTGATCAGTTTGGCATTTAAACTAAATGTTGAACCAAAGTTTTTAAAAACACCAAACAATCCAGCTTTGAGAGGAGCGTGCTTGGCATCGCAGTTTTATACTGCCATTAGTTCTGTCAATGTCCTGGATTATGGTGAATATGCATGGGTAGATATGGAGGCTGTAGCTAAATTTAGAGACATTGAGAAGAAATTGCCAGTTGGCTCCCTTGAAACAACCCACGGAGTAATCCGATTATGTACCGAAACGCCTATGATGTTCATTTCAGCAATTACAGATAGAGAGGGTGACTTTGATATTGAAGTTACTGCAGGGCAGAATTATATTTCAGCATCAATGCGGGTATAGTACTGGGGCAATTCCTTGTTGAACTGAACAGTTCTCTTGTCAAAAATCCTACATTTAATTTCGCAGCACAATAGTTTTTTATGATAACGATACCTATTTCAATATTAGAGAAATCATGTAATGACTGGCCTAAATTTTAATTTAGGCCAGTCATTACTATGAAACTTGTTAAACAATAGAAAGCTTTTGTTTTAAAGCAGCCATATCTGCACTAATCTTTAAATCAACAATTTTTGCGTAATGCTGAGTCTGTTTAATGTTTTTGTGTCCTAGCATTTTTGACACCGTTTCAATGGGTACACCATTACTAAGTGTTACGGTCGTAGCGAACGTATGGCGGGCAATATGGAAGGTCAATTTCTTATCTATTCCACAAGTATCCGCAATCTCTTTTAAGTAAGCATTCATTTTTTGATTGGTTAGGATCGGCAGTACACAATCCTTGTCCGCACATTTTGGATGATCTTTATATTTCTCGATAATTTCCAATGCTGGGCGCAAAAGAGGAACACGTTGTGGAGTTTCTGTTTTTTGCCTTTTAGTAATTATCCATTTTTCACCATCTAAACCCTTACTAACTATCTGACTCCTTTTAAGATTCCCAACATCAACATATGCAAGCCCCGTGTAACAAGCAAAAATAAAAATGTCTTTTACAAGATTTAATCGTTCAATTGAAAATTTTTTATTCGCTATTGCATTGAGTTCGTCTTCATATAGAGGGATAATTTCAACCTCCTTTTGAGCCGTACTAAATTCGCTAAAAGGGTCCGCCATTAACCACTTCTTCTTAATGCATTCTTTAATAACTGTCCCTAAAGTACTGATGTACTTCATAGCAGAATTATGATTACAGTTTTTAACTGTTTTTAGCCAAAACGAATAATTTTTAGCGAACTCATAATTTAGGTCTTTTAGTTCAAGGTCTTCAGCCTGGTATTCCCATTCTATAAATGCCTTCGTATGATCATAGGTGGTCCTATATCGCTGATAAGTCCTGTAGGAGTAGTCTTTACCTACCAGCGCTAAGATCTCTTCATTGTGCCGCCCAAAAATGTCCAGCAAGTTTCTCTTTGTCTCTCCAGTACCGTTAAGGTAATTTTTAAGTAATTCCGCAGTAATGTTCTTACCGGCGAGCGTCAGTTGACTTTTGGTACTATATACCTGCGCCTTAAGACCGTCCATATAAGCATTAAGCTTTAAGGCATCTTCTTTGGTGCCTTTAGCCTTGCCGGCAGTTTGCTCCCACCTGCTGATATCCCACGTCCTTTTAAGAGATAGCTCTTTTGCAATCCCATCAACAGTGATCCGTAAATAAATGTACCGCTCCCCACATTTCTTTTGATTTTTGGTTGACTTCAAAAAGAAGAACAATCCAAAGCTTTTTTCAAACATAACATTAATTTTTAAGGTTAATTAAAGTTGGAAATACAAAAGCCCTTAAACAAGATGTAAACCTCATTTACATGTTGATAATCAATTAGTTAAACAAATCAGGTTGCGTCTTTTTTTAAAATTTTAAGACGCCACGAATGACGCGACTTGACTTTGATTATCTTTGAAAACTTTGACGATTAGACTAAAAGAAAAAGCCTGCAAATCAAGGATTTGCAGGCTTTTAAAAGCTTTGATAAAGCTAAATGTGCCCCAGACGGGAATTGAACCCGTACACGCATTGCTGCATACAGGATTTTAAGTCCTGCGCGTCTACCAATTCCGCCACCAGGGCATCCTTTACAAACCGGCAGACCGTTTGTAAACAAAAAATTCCAAACCAAAAAGGTTTGGAATTTTTTTGGAGCGGAAGACGAGACTCGGACTCGCGACCCCGACCTTGGCAAGGTCGTGCTCTACCAACTGAGCTACTTCCGCTTGTGTATTAAGAACTTTGGGAGTGCAAAGATAAGGGTCTGCTATGTTCTTTGCAACTGTTTTTAAAAAATTTCCATTACGGTATCACCAGGTCAGCTACAAATAAAAATTCCAAACCGCATGGTCTGGAATTTTCGATGAGCGGAAGACGAGACTCGGACTCGCGACCCCGACCTTGGCAAGGTCGTGCTCTACCAACTGAGCTACTTCCGCTTGTTTTTTTAAACTTTGGGAGTGCAAAGATAAGTGCCCCGACCATTTTTCCAAATTCTTTTAAAAAATTTACGGACATTTTTTTCGTCCTAACTTTACGCTGATCATGAAAAATAGCTTTTTATCCCTGGTCCGTAAAGACCTGCTTATAGAGTGGCGACAAAAGCACACACTCTTTGGTGTGGCCCTCTACGTGGGCTCCACCGTGTTTGCCATATATATGATGAGCGGCCAGCCCGAAGCCAAAATATGGAATGCTCTCTTCTGGCTCACACAGCTGTTTGTAGCGGTAAATTCTGTAGCCAAAAGTTTTTTGCAGGAGCATCCGCACCGTTTCCGCTACTACTTTACCATAGTAAAGCCCACTACCTTCCTGCTGGCTAAAATGTTTTATAGCATTGTGCTCATGCTTATCATGAGCCTGGTAAGCCTGTTACTTTTCTCGCTATTGCTGGGCTGGCCATTGGTACAAGGTGGCTTGTTCGTAGTTATCACGCTGGTAGGCAGCATCAGCCTGTCGGCAGTGTTCACTTTCCTGTCGGCCATAGCTGCACGTGCACAGCAAAATGCGGCGCTTATGGCCATTTTAGGCTTCCCGTTGGTAACACCCGTACTTATGATACTCAGCAACTTGGCGCTAAAGGCTATATCCCCTGTTTACCAGCCCGGCTGGTGGATACTTGCCATGGTATTGCTGTTGCTCGATCTGCTCATCATTATCCTGGGTGCTATATTGTTCCCATTCTTGTGGCAAGAGTAAGATGCGCACATCATAACTTATGCCCATGACTAACTACTTATGACTATGGTTATATACCTTTGTTATCAAATTTATACCACCGTCTGCTATGCCGGAAAAAACGCTCAGTACTGCATTAACGAACTTCATTGATAAGGCGTTGCGCCAATGGTGGTGGAAGGTGATATGTGTAGCATGCCTGGCATTTACTACTGTAGGTGGTATGCTGCTGCCAGTGCCACGCCTCAATATCCTTAACGAGACCATTCGCAACCTGTACTACCATGTACCTATGTGGATCACTATGATGATGCTGTACATGGCCGGGGTAGTATATTCTGTAGTATACCTACGCACGGGGAAACTGAAAGATGATATATATGCCTATCAGCTCACCGCTACAGGTATAGCGTTCAGCATCTTCGGGATGATAACCGGCATGGAATGGGCAAAATACACCTGGGGCCAGGCCTGGAGCAACGACCCTAAACAACTGGGCACCGCACTTAGTATGCTGGTATATTTTGCCTACATGGTACTGCGTAATGGCATGAAGGATGAGGAAAAACGTGCCAAGATAAGCGCTGTATATAACATCTTTGCTTTTACGCTGCTCATACCACTTATCTGGATACTGCCCCGCATGGTAGATAGCCTGCATCCTGGCAATGGTGGTAATCCTGCTTTCAAAAGTTATGACCGTGATCTCTCGATGACCATTGTGCTATATCCTGCATTCATAGGCTGGATACTAATGGGCTTCTGGATAGCAGCTATTTGCATCCGTATAAATATGTTACGCTACAGACAGGAAAACACTTATCAATTTGAAATTGAAAAACATAATTAATATGCGTAAAGCGTACATTATCACATTTTTATTATCAGTATTTAGCGCGCTCACAGCCCGTGCCAGCGCAAACGATGCCGAAATGGCCGATGCTATGCGTTCAAACGGTAAGATTTACGTTGTGGTTATGGTATTAGCTACTATATTTGCGGGAATTATTGTGTTCCTGGTGCGGCTCGACCGCAAAATAGCCAGGTTAGAAAAGAAAAATTAACCCTCTATTAATTAAACATTTTATGGTGGACACAGCAAATACAAAAGCTACAGCCAAGCATGAATACAGCTTTTTTCAAGGCGTAGAACGCAACTTTGATAAAGCTGCAAAACACACACGCTTCGAAAACGGTATCCTGGAGCAGATAAAAGCCTGCAATTCGGTTTATCGTATGAAATTCCCTGTTCGTATAGGTGAGAACATTGAAGTTATTGAAGCTTACCGTGTGCAACACTCTCATCACAAATTGCCATGCAAGGGCGGTATCCGCTATAGTATGGATGTGAACCAGGATGAGGTAATGGCACTTGCTGCTCTTATGACCTACAAGTGCGCTATAGTTAACGTTCCTTTTGGGGGCGCTAAAGGTGGTATCAAGATCAATCCTAAGAATTACACTCCATTCGAGCTGGAAAAAATAACCCGTCGTTATGCTTCAGAGCTGGTGAAGAAGAACTTCATTGGCGCTGGTATAGATGTACCTGCACCAGACTATGGTACAGGTGCAAGGGAAATGAGCTGGATAGCTGATACATATGCTTCTCTGAAACCCGGGGAGGTTGATGCTCTTGCTTGTGTTACCGGTAAACCAGTGACACAAGGTGGTGTACGCGGCCGTACAGAAGCTACAGGCCTTGGTGTTTACTACGGCATACGTGAGGTATGTAATGTAGCAGAAGACATGAAAAAGCTTGGCCTTACTACTGGTATAGAAGGCAAAAAAGTTATTGTGCAGGGAATGGGTAATGTGGGTTATCACGCTGCCAAATTCTTCTTCGATAATGGCGCTATAATAGTAGGTATTGCGGAGTACGAAGGTGGTGTATACAGCGAAAAAGGCATTAACATATACGAACTTGCTGAACATCGCAAGACCACAGGTTCTTTACTCAACTTCCCTGGCACTACCAATGTAAAGGCAAGCGCCGATACACTGGAAATGGAGTGCGACATTCTGATACCTGCGGCCCTTGAGAATGTGATCAACGCATCTAATGCAGACCGCATAAAGGCCAAAATAATAGGAGAAGGTGCAAACGGTCCATTAACGCCAGATGCAGACGAAATACTGAACAAGAAAGGCGTAATAGTAGTGCCAGACATGTACCTTAATGCAGGTGGTGTTACTGTATCTTACTTCGAATGGTTGAAGAACCTGAGCCATGTACGTTTTGGCCGTTTGGACAAACGCTTTAGCGAAAACCAGAACGGTTCTATTCTGCACACAGTTGAGAACCTTACAGGTAAAAAAGTAAGCGATATAGAGCGCCTGCAGATACTGCATGGTCCTGATGAGGTAGACCTGGTTTACTCAGGCCTTGAAGATACCATGATAGGTTCTTATCACGAGATACGTGACTCTTTAAAAACACTTAACATTGCCGATATGCGTACTGCAGCTTTTGTAGTAGCTATCAATAAAGTAGGTGTTTCTTACGAGGAACTGGGTATATTCCCATAGTTTTTCACACACTATTTATATCAAAATGGCCAGAACAATGTTCTGGCCATTTTGCATTTGGGATACGCGGTATAAATACACAATACTCAGAAAAGCATCTGATAATCGCAAAATAAGCAGCTATATATGTAGTAATGGCATAGAGTGTTATTAGTGAAAGTATAGTGATGCCCTTCCATATCATTCGATTCAGTATTCATTCAACTGCTTATAGCAAATGCAAAAACGAGCGCCCTATGTAGGCGCTCGTTCTTGTTAAGTAAGCTCTATTATGCTTAGTTACCTGATTTTACCAGTTTGTCTATTTTTACGAGTGTACCATTTGCATCGTACAGCGATATCATATAAACACCGTTCGCTAATTGGCTCAGATCTATTTGTATAGCGTGTTGTGCTTGCATCAGTATCCTGCCATCCAGTGAAGATATTTTGGCATTTACCTCTATTGGTGCTTCTATATGAACAATAGAAGTAGTAGGATTAGGATAAAGCTTGATATCCATACTATTGGCAACACTATTCACTCCACTCGCGCTAAGGCTTGTAACATTGTATGTGGAAGACATTGCAGCACATGAGTTGTTGTCTGTTACAAAGACCGTATAATTACCTAACCGAGTAGCTGTATAGCTGCTGCCCTTTGCACCAGATATAGCAGTGTTGTTGTAGTACCACTGGTAGGTGCTGAAAGTACCCGTGCTTAATACTGCACCAGCCTGTGCTATAACAGGTGTTGGTACCGGATGGATAGTAACAGCGATGTTAGCAGAGGTATCAGAGCAATGACTGGTGTTGGTAGCAATTACATAATAGTTACCGGTATTTGCTGCACCAAACGTATTGCTAATGGCTGTTGACAATGCAGTTGTCCCTCTTACCCATGTATACGCAAGGCCAGTATTATTTGTGCTTGCATAGAGCCTCACTGTATCGCCCTGGCATGCTGTGGTGCTTGTAGCTGCCACAAGGTTTATTACAGGTACGGGGTACACATTAACTGTTACAGGAGCAGATGTTGCAGAGCAACCCTGGCTGCTTGTTATAGAAAGTGTGTAGTTACCTGCACTGTCTGTAGTATAAACAGGCGAAGTTGATCCGGTAGTAGTTAATGTATGTCCGTTACGACTCCAGCTGTATGTCAAGCCTGCACCAATAGCTGATGCGCTCAGCGATGTATAGTTATTAGCGCAAATATTAATGTTGCTAAGTGGGGTGATAGCAGCTGTTGGAGTTGCATTTACCGTAATAGCAATAGGAGTAGATGTGGTAGTACAGTTTCCGTTCGATGTTGTAACTGCATAGTTACCACCTACACTAACGGTATGAGTACGGGCGGTGGCACCACCTATTGCACTGCCGTTGTATAGCCACTGGTAGGTAATACCCGCACTTGAGTTGGTATCAGCGGTCAGCGTAACACTATTACCAGAACATATGGTAGTGATACCTGTAGAAGCTATAGTAGCTGCAGGAGATGAATTGAGCACTACAGCTACCGGTGTAGGTGTTGTTGCAAAACAGCCTGTAGCTATGTTAGTAACTGTTACCGTTATAGAATCTGTGGAGACAGCTGTGTATGTTGATGCAGTACTCAGTATGGCGCCTGCTCTGTTCTTCCATAAGTAAGTATATGGGCCAACGCTTGTACTTAAAACTACATTACTTCCAGGACAGAAATTCAATGGTCCACTTGCCTGGATAGTGGCAGATGGTGGCGTGTTCAAGGTAGTATTCACACCGGTAGATGTTGCACTGCAACCTTGTGCGTTCGTAGCCTTAACAGTGACGATACCTGTTGCAGTTGCAGTATATGTAGCTGCGGTAACACCGGTATTGGTGCCGCTAAAGAACCACTGATAAGTAAGTCCCGACCCAGCACCTGGGCTTGCGGATAGCACCGCACTGCCGCCTGGACAGAAAGAAGTACTTGGAGCTACTATATTGATGGCCGGAGCTGGATTAACTACCACTGGCTGCCCAACTGTAGTTGTATCTACGCAGAAGTTAAGATCTGTGACCACTACTTTATAGCTATCGGCTGCGCTTGCGGCAAAATATTCACCGGTAGCTGTTGGTATGATACCAGCAGCATTCCCCAGCCACTGATAAGTATATCCAGGGCCTGCGGGGGCAGTAAGTGTTACCGTGTTACCAGAACATATTGTGTCTGAACCTGAAATAGTAATAGTAGCAGGTGGCAGTGCAATAATATTTACAGGGGTAATAGGTGATAATGTAGAACAGTTGCTACTGTTGGTAACCCTTACTGTATAATTACCTATTGTAGTTATTGTATCAATGTATGTTGTAACTCCGGTGAAGCTGCCATTCCTATTCCACTGGTAAGTATAGGTAGTGGCGGTAGCAGCAGTATCTGCATACAGAACTATGTACTTACCTGAGCATATAACAGTTGTAGTTACCGGCGTAACATATGCTGGTGGCGATGGAATAACATTGACATTAACAGGTGCAGAAGTATTGCTGCACGCACCTGATGTAACTGTTACCGAATAGCTACCAGAATTGGTGGCTGAATATGTACTTAAAGTATCATTAACGTTGTTACCATTAAGTTGCCACTGGTATTTGTAGCCTGCACCGGTACCTACTGAAAGTGTGAGACTTGAACCAGAACATATGCTTGTACCGCCGGCAGTGGTTATAACAGCAGATGGTGGCGCGCTTGAGGTCACTACAGTATTGGCTGAAGTGGCAGAACAATTGTATGCGTTAGTTACCACAACTTTATAAATACCACCCGCATTGGGGGGGGCTGCATTATATGTAACAGCTGTACCACCCGATGTTGGCGGTATACCTATATTATTATCATACCATTGATATGTAAGGCCTGCACCGGTATTAGCTATCAGTGCTACGCTACCCCCATTACAGAAAGACGTAGGGCCAGCCGGTGTTATAGTTGCAGCTGGTACAGGGTTTACTGTAACGGCTGTGGTAGGCGATGTAGCAGTACAGTTAGCACTGCTGGTAACTGTTACAGAGTAAGTACCCGAAGTAGTAGGTGTATAATTTTGTGAAGTAGCACCTGTTATAGGGCCGCTTGCAGAATTCCACTGGTAAAGATTGCCACTGGCAGCAGGGCCGTTAAGTGAAAAGAACGTACCGGCGCAAAATGTAGTAGGGCCAGTAGGCGTAACACCTGTAGCGGGTATAGGGTTAGCATTTAACGTTATATTCTGAGATGTTGTAGTGCCGCAAGGATTGGTGATAACAACATAATACGTGCCTGCATTAGCAGTTGTTAGTGAAGGGAAGGTAAGTGCAGCAGCTGTAGCACCTGTTATAGGCAATGATGTACTTGAGTTATACCATTGGAAAGTATTTGCAGTACCTGTAGCTGTTACAGTAACAGATGCCGGACCACCGATACATGCGTTCACAACTGAAGGACCTGTAGGCGATGTGATACCTGGAGCCACGCAAGGAGATGGCCCTACATATACACTATCTACTATGAGGTGACCACCAGCTACAGTTGATGTAGCCCCACCAGGGTGTGGCGTATTGCTGTACCAACTGAAATAGTAACTACCACTGGTAGGCGGTGCAAAATATAATGTAGTGTCTGCAACGTTATTGAATGTAATGGTCTGATCGAACAGCAATGTGCCACCTGTTACTCCCGGTACTGAGAAAGCAGCTGATGGTGAATTGGCAAATACCTGCAGGTGTTCAGGATACAGAGCACCGGTATCTGCTATAGCATCGCGTCTTGCCCTGGCATACTTGAATCGTATCGCGTATACCTGCGAGCCCGTTAGGGTAAAGCCTGGCAAAGTAAAGAAGTTGTTTTTACCATGCGCAGCGTTGGTAGCAGGGTCGCTGATACGCATAGCGGTCATGACGGTATGATCGGCAGCATGGAGACCATTTATCACCGCCCAGTTAACACCATAATTATCGTTTACGGTATAGCATGGTGGTACTGTATTGTTGGTATAGCTATTAAACGTTTCCAGGTATGGAAGAGAATATTTAGTGACCGGCACTCTGTACACATTAGTGCTTGGCACGTTGGTATGACTGATCTGGCAACTATCGACAACGCGGAAGTAAGTAGTATCGGTAACTCCTGGGACATTATATGTTAATGTACCATTACCGTTACCAGCTGAAACATTTGTCCAAGGACCTGTTGCTGTAGGAGCAGATTGCCAGTTGAAACTAATACCTGGAGTTAAGTTAGGATCAGTTGCAGCGATAGATATAGTAGTACCCGGGCAAACTGCTGTAGCCAATGGACTTGAACTAATAGTAGGTGCACTTGGCGTACCGCTGCATGGCGGTACATAAGTTACATTAACATCATCTACCAATACATCGTATGTATAGGTACCTGTACCGACCTGGGCACGGTAAATAATATATACAGCGTTAGATGTATTAAATGAAGAAGGTAGTGAGTAAGTATAATTATACCACGCACCAATAGTACCTGTAACTGAATACGGCACTATATCACCACCAAGCTGCACAGCTCCGGTAAGCGATGGAGAAGTATTTATATATACATCTAATTTGTTATTATAGCTAACGTTATATTGCCATACCCAAAATGATAACAGGAAACCACCGGCACCCGTATAAGCGCTATTGAAATTTATTGCAGGACTTGCAGCTACTGCATATGAGCCTGGATAATTATAATAGCAATTGTACCACAGGTAGCCTGAACCACACGAAGAACTATTGTGGCCATAAGGTGTACCATAAGTATATGGATTGGAAGTAGTACCACCGCTATAAGAGAAGTAAGAGCCACCCTCTGGATAATAACCATAGTTACCAGTAGGCGAAACGCATGGGTAAGCATAATCCCTGCCCCAGGGACCATAGCCAGAACTGCCTGAGGTTTGGGTATACGTAGAAGTGTTCCAACCGGCAGGCAATGTACCCCATGCTCCTGTAGGGGCATCAAAACTTTCATTATAGACCGTTACCTGGCCATAAGTCTTGGTTAGGCCGAATACTACTAATAGTATAGGTATTAGCAGAAATTTGTTAAAAAAAAGGCGGGTAAAATTGCTCATATCGTACTTTTAAAAGGTCAAGTCACTACAAAAAAAACAGTAAATTAATTATGCCAATTTAATGAAATTATCTCTTTGTCATATACTAAAGTAGTATAAAAATAAGATCTAAGTTAAATAGAAATTAACACAATTCTCTAATATACTACAGACGATGAAAAAAATGACATGGTTAGGATAATTTTCTATTAAATAAATGAATTGGTGAGAATGTTGCGTTAAACATATAAACAATTACATCTTGACCTACAGGAATTTCCAAACAATATGGGCTACTTTAGCATAGGCGATCCTATTCGCAAAATAAAACAACTGATGACACGACACAAGATAATAGGATCAAAAGTTTTGCGTTTCTTAAAACTGCTTGGCCCGGGGCTCATTACAGGCGCCAGTGATGACGACCCTTCGGGCATCGCTACCTACTCACAGGCAGGAGCACAATTTGGCCTTGCTACCCTATGGACCGCTCTTATCACTTTTCCCCTTATGGCTTCTGTGCAGGAGATGTGTGCACGTATAGGTATGGTAACCCGCCAAGGGCTTACGGGTACACTTAAAACCCACTACCCACGCAGTATACTTTACCTTACGTTGCTGTTCAGCTTTCCTGCCATAGTCCTTAATATAGGGGCCGATATAGCCGGTATGGGAGCAGTTGCCAACCTTATATTCCCACAAATAAATACACTGCTCTTTAGCATTATATTTACTGTCATACTGCTTTTAAGCATTATTTTTTTGAACTACAGGCAACTATCGGCAGTGCTGAAATATACCTGCGCCATATTGCTGGTATACCTGATAGTGCCATTCATGTATAAACAGGATGGATGGGCTATTATAAAGGCTACGGTAATACCTACTATACATTTCAACAAAGATTTTATCAATATTCTTGTAGCTATATTAGGCACCACAATTTCTCCTTATTTATTTTTCTGGCAAGCCACTATGGAGGTCGAGGACATGAAAAAGTCCGACAAAGTGCTGATGGTCAATAAAAAGCGCATCCAGAATATGAAGGTCGATGTCGACTTCGGTATGCTGTTCTCTAATCTCGTCATGTACTTTATTCTACTTACTACCGGTACGGTACTTTTTAATAGCGGTATACACCAGATAGACACTGTGGAGCAAGCCGCCAAAGCGCTGGAGCCAATAGCTGGCAAGCAGGCATATCTTCTTTTTGCGATAGGGGTCATCGGCACAGGCTTCCTGGCCATACCGGTATTGAGCGGTGCGCTCTCTTACATAGTTTCAGAAACGCTGGGCTGGACCGGTGGGCTGGAAAAAAAATTCAGTCAGGCCAAACCCTTTTACCTGGTCATTATTGTCTCGTTGCTTATAGGCCTATCCATCAACTACCTGGGCATAAGCCCTATACAAGCATTGCTCTATTCTGCTATATTATATGGTGTCACCGCTCCGGTCATTATCGCTATAGTGCTGCACATATCAAATAACAAGGCTATAATGGGAGAATATACCAACAGCCTGCGCGCTAACATCGCGGGCATTATAACGCTGTTGTTAATGACAGTTGCAGCAATATTCCTTATCTACTACCAGTTTCATTAAAATACAAAGAGCGCCCGGTACAACCAGGCGCTCTTCGCTTTTAAAAGTAATAATATGGCTACTGCGCCACTATAATTTTCTCTTGTTTCAATAATTCACCCTTATCATTAGTTATCGTTATTATGTAGATGCCGTTGGCAAGTTTATCTATGCTTGCATTGGTAGTGTTCTTGCTGGTATAAATGGTACGTCCGGTAACATCGTGCAGGATAATATTGGCAGCATTAATAGTGGACACATGCACAGTACCCATTGTCGGGTTAGGATAGATCTTTATATCTTTTGCTAACGCTACATTGTTCACAGCCAGGTTAAATGTATCTGTTTTTACCAATGCGGTTACAGGGGATACAGGCAGGTAAGACTGCGATGTAGTACCAGTGCCCTTATTGTACTCAAATACAGAGAAGTAATATAGTGTGGCCGGATGCAGATTTATGACAGTGACCACGGTATTACCGTTGCCTGTGCCATCGTACACAACTTTATTGCCGCTGCCCTGGTCGGTAGCCAGACTATAGTCGGCATTCACTCCAGTTACCGCAGTTCCATTTACAGGAAGGTATGTGACCGGGTTGGCAGCACTTATCACTATTATTCTATTGGTACCATTGCCTACAGTAGGCAGATTGACCTGTATGGTCTTATCACTTACACCGCCAAATGTTATAGTACCAGTGGTTGTTGGTGCTATTGCTATGGCATTGCCACTCACAGGCACCTTTATAGTATTAGCGCCGGTACTTGTATTAGATATGCTGTCTGAAATAACACCAGATGCTACAGTTGGTGCAAAACGAACGAAGATACTATCCTTAACTATATTACCACTTACAGGCGCTATGCTTACTGTAGTACCAAAACCAGCTGCTAAACGGGTAAGTGATACCTGGAAACCCGCAGGGGCTGTAGCTACAAAATTACTGGTAAGGTTATATGCACTTACTATATATGCACTTACAGAAGAGGCTGAACCCATAGCAACAGAGCCAAAGTTACCATTGTACCCTGCCTGGTTCACAAAAATAGTAGGTACAGGTGCATTTGCAGTAATGGTAGAAGAAACCGCTGCCAAAGAATAGTTATAGGCCATATCCTGCAATACCACAGCATAAATATAGTTACCCGCACCAGGTGTAGGGTCGAGATATGTGCTGTCTGCAGGACCCGCAGTACTTATTATTTGCCAGCCACCACTTGCAGTATTAGGGCCAGAAGCGCCACCTGCTACAGAATATTGTGCCTGATCGTTAAGCAGAGGCGCTGCCGCTGAAGTATTAGTATTCCTTAATATCAGAGTTGCCTGCACACCTGTTGCTGAGTTAGGATTGTCTACATTAGTTACCCATTTTAGAGATACCAGGTTGCCGCTCACTACACCGGTTACGGCAGTGGGTGTATTGGGTTTAAAAGTATCTACCGTTGTTTGTGTAGTTGAAGAATAAAGTACCCCATCATCCATATAGATAGATTGCGCAGCACCACCTGAGGTCTTGCGGGGAGCAGGAACAAAATAACGCGCGCTTGAGCTGGTATAGGTCATTGCATTAGTTACCCTTGTCCAGGCAGTTGTAGACAAAGCCACACCGCCCGATGCATTGTCTGACGATGTACTTGACGTAAGCGGCAAAGAAGTTTCGTGCCTTAATGATGCGTCAGCCGTTGTACCTGCTACATCGATCTTTGCCCAGTAAATAAAGAAAGTAGTAGTACCATTATACGCTGTATCGTAAGGTACTGTTGTATACCATTGTTTATTGCTGGAGCTGGATGTAGTATTCATTTTTAATGAGTATACCCCCGTGCGGCTATATGCAGGGCTACTATTTACAGTAACACTCTCACTTGACGAATACCCTACCCATGAACCCACCGAATTATTCTCAAACCCAAAAGGCTGCGGTGTTTGTGCGGAAACGCTGCTTGTTATACCAGCAAGCCCCATAAACACGCCCAGCATAGCCGAACCTAAAAAAAATATCCCAGGTCTCTTATTGTTAAAATTGTTATACATATGAAATTCTTAATTGTTATTATTTATAGCGTTTTTATAAGTTTATCCACTTTCAATATAGCACCAGCTTCGTCTGTTATCGATATGATATATACTCCAGGTGCAAAACTTTCCATATTTACCCTTTCTGTATTGGTGCCGCCTGTTATAGCGCGGCCTTGCATGTCGCGTATTGTAAAGCTAACAGGTACAGGTGCACTAATATACAAATAGTTTGTTACCGGATTAGGGTACAGTTTTATACTGGTAGCTATCGCATTTATATTTTTCACACCTACTTGCGTAAAAGATGTAGTGATATCGCTACTGGCAGCAGATGCAGTAAAGTAGTTTTGTGATGTACCAGTGCCTACATTGTACTCGTATACAGTAAAATAGTATAGCGTACCAGAATCAAGGTTGGTCATGGTAACAACGCCATTGCCAGAGCCAATACCGTCATATATTATTTTGCCACCGCCAGTTTGTGTAGCTGCTAAATTGTAATTGGCATTTACGCCACTAACTGCTACCCCATCGGTTGGCGCAAAGCCAGCGGGGCTACCTAAGTTAGCCACTATAATACGGCGGCCGCCATTGCCTACAGTAGGGAGGTTCACCATTATTGAATTGGTATTAACTGTGCCAAAAGAAATAGTACCTATCCTCGTAGGTTCCACTGCAAGGGCATTACCACTAACAGATACACTTTGTGCGTTGGCCACACCTATGCTTGTCAGCGTGATATTTTGTGTGCCGGTGGCGCCATTAGCTACCGTAGGTGCGAACGCCACATAAATTGTTGTCGCAGCTACATTACCACCACTTTGTGGCAGTGTTATCGTCGACAGATAAGGTCCTCCATTGGTAGTAGACACCCCAAAGTTGGCAGGGGCGGTTATAACAATATCGTTGGTAAGGTAGATACCCGTTACAGTAAATTGCTGCGAAGCAGATATACTGCTCATGGCCTCGTTACCGAACGCTCCATTGAAAGCGGTCTGGCTCACCATTATGGTTGGTATTATAGCTATAGTGCTGGCACTACCAGTAACACCCGGGCTGAGCAGGTAGTTTTGAGAAGCGCCTGTACCTACATTATATTCATATACCGTGAAGTAATATTGTGTTGCCTGGTTGAGGCCGGTAACAGTGACCACATTGTTGCCCGAACCAGTGCCATCGTAAACCACAACATTGCCGCTCCCCTGGTTGGCAGCAAGTGTGTAGTTGGCATTTACACCCGTAACCGGTACACCATCTGTAGGTACAAAACTTGTTGGCGTGCCTGGGCTTACCACTATTATGCGGTTTGTGCCATTACCCACCGTAGGCAGGTTCACTGCTATGCTGTTACCGGTAATGGTACCAAAAGAAATGCTGCCCACAGTAGTAGGCTGCAAAGCTATTGCACTTGCTATAACAGGCACGTTCGCAGTATTCGACCCCGTGCTGGTGTTGGTAATATTTAATGTGCCGGTACTACCTGTAGGTGCGCCTGCTGTATACTGTACATAAATAGGAGTAGATGCTATACTGCCACCGATTTGTGGTATAGACACCGTAGATGACCAGCCACCTGTACCAGTGAGCGACAACTGGAACCCTGCGGGAGCGGTAGCCACAAGGCTGGAAGTAAGATTGTAAGCTGTGACACTATATTGACTAACAGCAGATGTGCTCCCTGTAACTACCCCACCAAAATTGTTGGTGAAGCCAGTGGTGTTTGTAAATATGGTAGGCGATGGATTGCCAACAACTACCGGCGAAGAGACCGCCGCCAGGGAATAATTATAGGCAAAATCGCGGAGCACGACCGCGTAAATGTAAGTACCTGCTACAGGGGCAGCATCAAGGTAAGCGGTAGCTGTTGCGCCGAGTGTGGTCGACACTATGGTCCAGCCATTGCTTGCAGTATTAGGGCCAGAGGCACCGCCTGCTACAGAATATACCGCCTGGTCATTAAGAACCGGGGCGGCGGCAGCGGTATTAAGGTTCCTTAAAAGAATAGTAGCCTGTACGCCAGTAGCAGAATTTGTATTATCAGCATTACTTGTCCAGCTTAGTGATGCTAAATTACCATTCGCCTGCACAGTAAGTGCAGACGGTGCACCTGGTTTAAAGGTGTCAACAGTAGGATTACTGGCAAGTGAGGTATATAATATACCATCGTCAAGATATATATTGCCCGCCGGGCCTGCTGTTTTGCGCGGGGCAGAAAAATAGTATCGCGCACTGGAATTGCTTATAGAGTTGGTGACCCTTGTCCAGGTGGTTGTAGAGAGCGCAACCCCACCTGCTGCATTAGAGGACGACCCGCTGCTCCCTGCTACCGGAATAGAACTGGAATAACGATATGATGCATCAGCTACCATACCTGCAACATCCGCTTTTGCCCAATAAATAAAAAATATGGTCTCATTGTTATAAGAGCTGTCATATGGGTTCACACCATACCACTGTTTATTGTTGCTTGTTGAAGTAGTGTTCAGCTTAATGGAGTTGGAACCCGTACGGCTGTTGCCCGTATTAGTGTTTAGCGACACGGTCTCTGATGATGAATTGCCGGCCCAGCTCGCAAATGTACCTGAGGCGCCATCCTCAAAACCATAAGGGCTGGCAGTTTGTGCATTGCTGGAAGTACTCAACAAAGAAACAACCAAAATGCCAATGAGAATAGTAGGAAGAAATTTATAAGTACGTGCCGATACTTTAGTGATAGTAGATGTAAATAGATCCATATTTTTTTATTTAAACATATTTTAGGGAATATAAAATACAACAAGTGAGTACTCACTTTGTTCCTGACACAAATTACACATAAAACAATTGATAAGATTTTTTGCAACAATTAAAATTACCGCAAACGTTGCCAAATATTAATTTTATAATTAATTTATTAATGGTGATATTCATTTATAAAATAAATGTGTAAAACATAGTGGTACATATGCTTATAAAATAATTTTTTAGAAGTATCTCATAATTATATTTTTCTCAAAGAAGTTCTCATGGTCTAATGATGTTATAGAATGATTAGATTTGCGATAAGTGTATCCACACTTATATACATTAATATTGGCGTGCTATAAATCTTAAAATTGACGAATGAAAAAAGCATTACTTGTACTTATAGTTTTACTATCTATCGTTTTTTATGCTCAGCAGGCGGCGGCCAGTCACGTTGCTGGTGGAGAGATAACTTATAAGTGGTTAAGAGATTCTACTTACTATGTAACTTTTACATTTTACAGGGCATGTTCATCCGGCACTTCGGCACCAGCAAGTGTGCCCCTATGTTACAGGGAATCTTGCCATGGCTACAGCAATATACAGTACCTACCAAAGTTATCAGTGGCATCAAATGGTTCACAAGTTAGTGTAGGTTGCTCATCGTTCCCTACAAACTGCGATGATACGCACTCTACCTTAAATGGTTTTCAGGAGTGGATATATGCAGACAGTATCACATTGCCTAACAGGTGTTCTCGATGGGTATTCAGCGTTGAAATAGACGCCAGGAATACCAGTCTTAACCTTACAGGCAGCGGTTCAGCCATTTTCTATGTAGAGTCCACCCTTAACAACGTTGTGGCACAGGGCAATTCTTCTCCTACTTTTACGGTAAAGCCTGTTCCATACGTTTGTATCAATACACCTTATACGTTCAACAATGGAGCAAGCGATATCAATAATGATTCTTTAAGTTATGAGATCTTAAATCCTAAACAAGAAAGCGCCGATTGCCAGCCACCAACATCCATACCCTTCAATAATTCAGGATCGGTTACCTACGATACACTAACCAATCCATTAGCATGCGCCAATACCTTCGTGCTCGATCCTCTGTATGGTCAGATGTCTTTTACGCCTAATACCGTAGGTCAATATACACTTACCGTGCGAACAAATGAATACCGCAGCCACATACTTATAGGAAGCACAATGCGCGATGTGCAAGTGCAGGTATTGCAGTGCAATATACCTGAACCGGTGGCCACGCCCGATACGTCGACGGTCACAATAGTCAATGGAAGGATCATCGATTGCCTTGGCGGAGCGCTCAATTTTTGTTTCAACGCAACATCGTCTAATACTTCGGCTAAACTAACATCACATGACAATCATCTGGTGGCAACGCCTGGCGCTACCGTCACCTATACCGGCCTGTCTACCAGCCATATAAGGGGGTGCTTTAGCTGGGTACCTACCGGAGTTGCCGATACAGGACTGAAAGTATTTACTGTTTCTGTTGTAGATTCCACCTGTGCCCCTCCGGGAATAACTGAAAGCGTTACGTACTCCTTTCCTATATATATTTACAGTAATGTATACGCCACCCCAGATACTTCTTTATGCCGGGGAAGCTCTATAACATTGGCTGTGGCAGGTGGAAGCAACTATACATGGACCGTACTGCCGGGGGGGGCGCCTGTTAGTACATTAAGCTGCACCAATTGTACTAACCCTGTGGTAGACCCAGCTATCACAACATCTTATGTGGTGACGTCCAGCCAAACGGTAGGGTGTGCCAATAAAGACACTGTCAAGGTCACGGTCAATGCTATTCCGGCCAAACCAACACCCACAAGCAACAGCCCGGTTTGTGCGAACGATACCCTGAGACTATATGCGGGCACTGCAGCTAATTCTTATTTATGGACGGGCCCGGCCGGCTTTAACTCTGGGCTGCAAAACGTATCTCTTCCTAATATACAAGTACCTAATACCGGCTGGTATCATGTAAGAGCCAAGAACGGCTATTGCATCTCTGCGCCCGATAGTGTGTATGCGCTCGTAACTGCATCTCCGGGATATCCAGTAATAACAGGTAATGGCCCTATTTGCTCCGGTAGCACCCTAAGTCTTTCTGCCCTGTCCAATACAGGGGCAAACTATACCTGGAGCGGCCCCAATGGGTATACCTCTACTGCTCAGAATGTTACCATAAATAATGCCAGTACGTCTAACTCAGGACTATACAGCGTGTTTGCCACCTACCCGGCCAATGCAGCTTGTAAAAGCCCTGTAGCCAGCTACAACGTGGTAGTGAACCCTGCTATCCAGGCAGGGTTCCAGTTCTCGAAAGATACCATTTGCAAGGGCGATATAGTATATATCATCTACAGCACAACGGCCGACAGCGCAGTGGTCTGGAATTTTAATGGAGGTGTACCGAAAGATACACTTTTGAAAAGCCCGATACCGGTTGCTTTTCCTGCTGCTGGTACCGAGACCATAACACTGAACGCTTTTGATACCGGTTGCCACACCACCGTGCAGCATGACCTGCATGTGTTTGCGGCACCGCCGGCTACCTTTACCGCACCACCAGCATGTTTTGGCAGCCCGGTAACTGTTATAGCAGACCATGTATATGATGCTGACGTGACCTTTACCTGGAACTTTGGAAGTGCAAATGTGCTCAGTGGCAGTGGCGCGGGGCCTTATGTATTGCAATATAGCCAGCCAGGCAGCTACCAGGTGACACTTGTGGCGCAAAACCCTACGTGCACGTCGCCATTAGTAGCAAATACCGTAATAGTATATCCGATACCAGATGCTACCATTACGACATCAAACATCAGCAATATTTGCAGCGGAGATAAGATCTCCTTTAGTTCTCCTGAGGTCATTGGGTACCACTATAACTGGCAGCCACAAGTATATTTCACAAATGATACAGTAGCAAATACTTATGCTTATGTAAAATACAACGGCTATTTCTACCAGCATGTAACTGATAACTACGGCTGTAAAGCCGCTGACAGTGTGTACCTGGAAACACGCCCCTGCTGCATAGTGAGCCTTCCTAATGCATTCACCCCCAACAATGATGGCAAGAACGATCTGTTCCGTATCATCACCATTGGTCATCATGACATCTCTTACTTCAGGATCTTCAATCGCTGGGGACAAACCGTATATTCATCTACAGATGAGAGCGCTGCATGGAATGGCAAGTCAAATGGAGGCGTGCCTTGCGATGGAGGCATGTATTATTATGCTATCCGGTACAAGTGCGCAGATGGAGAAACCTTTGAGCAGAAAGGAGAAGTGATGCTGGTACGATAAGCTTACCTGAAAATACACCAACAAAAACCCCATGTATTTATATACATGGGGTTTTGCTATTCAACCGATAACGATTGCATTAATTTTTCTATCGTTTGGTCCGTTTACCATCACAAATAGGCATATAATTGTATTTGATTCAGGTGAGTGATCACTCTCTCTTATTTTGTATTAAATATTTTTAAATGAAAAAATTTCTACTCGTCTTTTTCTCTATCCTTGTCCTTATTCCTTTACGCAGTAGCGCTACGCATGTTTTAGGTGGCGATATTTCTTATAAATGGATAAGCGATAGTACGTACCAGATATTGCTGACCATATATGGTAATTGTAGCGGAGGTCAACCATATACCAGTAACATTGGTAATCTTACCAACGGTACACCGCACATACACATATGGGATAGCACTATATCTATGTACCCGTCCAATGCAGTTGATATTGCATTAAGCCCGTTGATCGATTCTATCAAAGATATAAGCCCATACTGTAGTACTGCTAATAGCAGTAATTCATGCCAACAACCGAATAATACAAATGCTTATAACGGAATAACGCGTTATATGTACACAGGAACTTACACCTTTCCCTATCGATCCCGAGGATGGGTAATAGAATTCGGAACATTTAAAGCTAACTGTGCTAATGCCGGAGGAAGAGCTCTTTGTAATAATTTCATAACAGACAGCCACGATAATATCACTGTGATGAATACATTGAATAACAAGGATAATAATGGTCATAATTCTACTCCAGTTTTCACCAATGCAAAATATGCATATGTCTACTCTCTTGGTGTTCCCGGTACCTTTGTGGAAAATGTTATTGATCCGGAAGGTGATTCTCTTGCATATTATACAGACAGCCTTTATGAGACCGTTGATAATGCTTGCTTTCTTCCAGTTATTTGGGAAAGATGGCAACCGGGTTATCATACCAGCAATCCTGTAGGACCCGCTGTTCAACCAGGAACATATAGCTTTAGTAACACAACCGGCAATATGACCTTTACGCCTACCTTACAAGGGCTGTATGCTGTAACAACACGGATAGTAGAATATAGAAATGGTAAAATAATGGGTAGCACATTACGTGAAATAACATTGTTTTATTTACCCTACAGCGGCGGTATAATACAGGATAATATAGACAGTTCTTCAGTAGCTGGCGCTAATTTTATTGGTCATGACACCCTTACTGCATGTCCTGGTAATATCATCACCTTCAATGCCCGGATACATGATGCACAGGGAGACAGCATAACGGTGACATACAATAATAACATACCCGGCAGCACAATTTCTATTAACAATAATAATACAAGTAATCCTTTACTAAGCTTTAATTGGAATTCGACAGGAGCACAAAGTAATATATACACGGTAACTGCTAACTTTCTTATTAATAGTTGTCCGTTGCCCAGTTACAGCAGTCACACCTATACAATTATATTCAATAACCTGCAGGCCAGTCCCAATACGAGCATATGCCTGGGCTCAACCACCCAGTTGTCTGTCGCCGGCGGTAATAATTATACATGGAGTGTGCTCCCTGGCGGTGCTCCAATCAGCTCACTCAGTTGCATCACTTGTGCCAACCCTGTAGCTTCACCCGGCATTACCACATCTTATGTGGTCAGTACTACACAACAAAATGGTTGCACCATACGCGATACTGTGGTTGTAACAGTAAATAGTGTACCTGCCAAACCCACCCCCACCAGCAATAGTCCTGTATGCGCTAACGATAGCCTGCGGCTATATGCAGGCGCTATAGCAAGCAGCTACAGATGGACGGGACCCGGAGGCTTCAATTCAGTATCGCAAAACCCTGTGATATATAACATACAAACACCCAATACCGGCTGGTACCACGTAAAGGCTATGAATGGTGGTTGCGTATCAGCGCCCGACAGTACATACGTAACAGTTACAGCTGCGCCAAAATATCCCGAAATAACTGGCAACAGCCCTATATGTACTGGCAGCACACTGATGCTCAGCGCCCAGTCTAACCTGGGTGTCAACTACCAATGGAGCGGGCCTAACGGGTTTATATCTACTCAGCAGAACATAACTATCAACAGTGCCGGCCCGTCTAATGCCGGCCTCTACAGTGTTGTTGCTTTCTACCCTGCCAATGCCGCCTGCAAGAGCCCTACCGGCACCTACAATATGGTAGTTACGCCAGGCGTAATAGCCGGTTTCTCTTTCTCAAAAGATACCATTTGCAAGGGCGATATAGTATATATCAGTTATATTGCCAATGGCGACTCTGCACTGTCCTTTAAATATAACGGAGGCGTAGCTCAAGACACCGTACTAACTAACCCTATGCCGGTAAAATTCCCGTCAGCGGGCACTGAGACCATTACGCTCTATGCTTACGACACAGGCTGCACCGCTATCATCACCCACAACATCCATGTACTGGCGCCACCACCAGCTACATTCACAGCGCCTCCAGTTTGTTTCGGCATGCCTGTTACCGTTATAGCAAACAACGTATACGATGCTGATGTGACCTTTACCTGGAATTTCGGCCAGGCCACCGTACTCAGTGGCAGCGGCCAGGGGCCTTATATCTTGCAGTACGGCCAGCCAGGCGTGTACCCAATAACGTTGGTGACGAAGAACCCTACCTGTACATCGCCACTGGTAGCCAACGATGTAGTAGTGGATGCCATACCAGATGCGACTATCACCACATCTAACATCAACAATATATGCAGCGAGGATACCATCAGGTTCGATGCGCCAATTGGATACGGTTACCACTACCAGTGGCAACAACCGTTGTTCTTTGCTAACGATACGTTGCCAAGTACCTATGCGTTCGTAAAATATGCCGAACGACTGTACCTGACCGTGATCGACAATTATGGTTGCAAAGCTTCTGACAGCGTGGATATAGCGCCACACCCTTGCTGCATTGTGAGCCTGCCGAATGCATTTACCCCAAATGGCGATGGAAAGAATGATGTGTTCCGCATCATTACCATTGGCCATCACGACATTGCTTACTTCAGGGTCTTTAACCGTTGGGGACAACTTGTGTTCTCTTCTACAAATGAAAGCCAGGGATGGGATGGCAAAGCTAATGGCGGCGTACCCTCCGACGGCGGCACTTATTACTATGCCCTCAGATATAGATGTGTGGACGGCGAATATTTTGAGCAAAAAGGGGAAGTGGTACTGGTACGATAAAAGGAATAGTTAGTAGTACTCTACAAAGCCCTGCCTTACCGCAGGGCTTTGGTATATTTATTCACGACCCTTTGCACACGCAAGACCAAGGGAAATACATAACATACTTAAGCATCTACGAATATGAAACCACACATTAATGGATGATGCAGGACATAAAATGGTAACAGTTTTGCAATTTTGGCCGTTACTAATTGCGGATACTAAATATTACTTTTGTAAACGCAGATCGCTAAAAATAATAATAAATAATTTTATCATACAAAACGAATGGTAATTTTTATTTTATTTAAATGGCAGAAATGACAACGATTGCATAAATTATTTCATTTTTTAGTAGTGGTACCATTTTAAAAATTGCTATACTTGCGCCATTAGCGTAAGTGAGTGATCACTCTGCGATGTATTAGCATAAATTAATAGCCTTTTTATGAAACGTGTTTTATTCTTTATTCTTTTTGTTTTATCCTTTGCTCCATTCAGGGCTTATGCTTCCCATATTTTAGGCACAGACATGGCCTATAAATATGTATCGACGGGCCCTGCGGGAGATATATATACTGTTACTCTTACTGTTTATGAGAATTGTAGTAGTACTGTACATGACTCACTTGATTTTGCCGGTTATACGCCAGTGATACATGTATTTGACACTTTACAAGGTAAATTCCCACCATTAGGTGACCCCAGGATCCAAGCCTATAACTTACACCTTATACCTGATTCCACAAAAGATGTTAGCCCATTTTGCGCTTTAGACCTACCATTATCAAGTTGTAATAATATAAACAACCCGTACAATGGCATCAGGCGTTTTGTTTATGCTGGTAATATAACAATTGGGCACAAGTCAAATGGATGGGAAATTATATTTGTTTCAAATATGGTAGCTTGCGATAATGGTGATCAGGCAGGAAAACCTGTATGTGCCAATATACGTGATGACCATCACAATAACGCTATTTGCATAGCTATTCTGAACAATTCGAGCACTAATCCTACTGGCAGAAATAACTCTGTGGTATTCAATTCTCAAAGATCAGGACAATATTTTGTAATAGGCAGCCCGTCTACATTTGTAGAAAATGCGGTCGATGCGGATAACGATGTTTTAGTGTATAAGGTGGATTCGCTTTACACCAGGTACGACACTGCCGGGGGCAATTTCTCCAATAGCTGCTATAACAATCCAGAAGGAGGGGGGTTTTTTGGAACCCAAACACAAATATTCAACACGGGGTATAGCCTCACCCACCCTATAGATGCGCAGGCAGGCACTTACAGTTTCAACTCTGCCAACGGGAACATGTATTTCACACCATCTTTGGTCAATAAATATGCTATTGGCATTACAGTTACAGAATATAGAAATGGTGTTGTTGTAGGTTCCGTTTATAGGCAAGCTGTACTAATAGTTTTAAACGGCGGTGCTGTTAATGTAAATGCAAACATGGACACCACTAAAATTTCGGGTGCAACTATAGGGGGTAAAGACACATTATATGCTTGTCCTGGCAACGTTATATCTTTTCATGCACCTGTAAAAGACGGAAATGGAGACACTGTAAAAGTTACTTTTTACGACATCATTGGTGGGAGTACTATCACTGTAGACAGTAATAATACAGTAACACCTGTCATCAATTTTAGCTGGAATACAGCTGCTGTACCATATGGTGTGTATACATTAACTCCTAACTTTTTCATCAACAGTTGCCCACTCATCACCAATACCACCCATACCTACACCATCATCATAAATAATGCAGGCCTCGTTGCCGGTGCGGTACTCTCAGAAACACATTGTATATACAAAGCTGCTGTGCGCTACGAGGTGCAGAACAACAATAGCAATCCCAACATACCTTATACACTCACTATAACACTGGGCTCTACGGTGGTAAGAACTTATACTGACAGCACAGCACAATTCATAAACGATAGTTTACCTGCAGGTAAGTATACACTTACATTATCTACACAAGGTCGCCCATGCAATAGTTTCATCGCATTGGATGTTCCTGACAATGGTGTTTTTCCATACCAGCCTACGGTAGTAACGCCTGTGGAATATTGCCTTAACGGCCACGATAGCGCACTGGTAGCACATGTACATGTAGATAGCCTGAACAGCTATGTGCAGTGGTACGACCCAAGCCACAACTACATAAGCGGCGATCCGGTACCACCTGTAGATAAAGCCGGTACATTCCTATACACAGCTACACAGGTATATAAGTCTTGCGAATCACTGCCCGATACGGTGACGGTCATCATTGATAAAGATCCGTGCGATTACGACGTTAAGATACACAACGTCATCACCCCCAACGGCGATGGAATAAATGATCTTTGGGTTATAGAGAACCTGAAATTTTACCCTGAAGTAAAGGTGCAGATATTTGATAAGCTGGGCGACAGGGTGTTTAGCCAGGAGCGCTATGCCAATACATGGAATGGCGGTTCACTGCCATCGGGAGTGTATTACTATGTGGTAGATCTGGGCATACCTAATATTGCTACCGGGCAGCAAAAGTACACCGGGTACTTTGTCATCAAACGATAGGTATTGATCACACACATGCCAGCAATATTTGAATAATAAAAGTGAAGTTGACCAAATAAAAAGAGAAGGTATTTATATGAAACGAGTACTTATTGCGCTTGCACTGCTGCTGCCAGCTACAGGCTATGGCCAGAACTACCCCCACTATACTATGTTTATGTATAACAAGCTTATATATAATCCTGGGTATGCCGGCAGCCGCGATGTGCTATCTATCAATGCATCTTACCGCAACCAATGGAGCGGTATAGATGGCGCACCCATCAACTATGGTGTGTCGGTTGATGCACCTATAGGCAGCAAGCTTAAGGATTTCAATCCCGTAGCGCTTGGGTTGGTCATCAATAAAGAGACCACAGGACCTATAGATAATACGGTCATCGCGGCCAACTATGCATATCGCATAAAACTGGAAAAAAGTATATTATCACTGGGTCTGCAAGCGGGGGTGGCTGTGTACAATGCACGCTATGGCGGTCTCAATCCATATAATAGTAACGATCCGCTGCTGGCTATGGATGTGACCAACCACGTGCTGCCCAACTTTGGTTTTGGTGGTTATTGGTATTCCAAACAGTTCTACGTAGGCCTGTCTGTACCCAACCTGCTGGAGAACTATTACGACAAGCATGAGAAGACCTATGCAAGCGGGCAAAAAGCCAGCCAGATACGTGGCTACTTCCTTAGCGCAGGCTATACTATAAAAGCAAGCGATAACCTATCCATACTACCACAGTTCATAGCGCGCTATACTGCCGATGGCAAGTATCAGGTGCCTTTCAATACAGACTTTAATGTGTCATTTATCATGTACCAGCGCTTTATGCTGGGTGTTACTTATCGTACAGATAACTCTGTAGAGGGCATAGTGCACCTGCAGGTGGCCAAGAGACTGAATATTGGGTATGCTTACGATTACACAGCATCGGGCTTATTGCCATATGCAAAAGGCACAAATGAAATAACTGTAGGCTTCGACTTCATCAGGGATCGTAAAGAATATGCTAACCCCCGTTTTGTTTCTAATTTCTGATCTTGTTCCCAACCAAACAAAAAAAATGAAAAAGTATTTATACACCATACTCGCAGTAGCGCTGGCACAAATGCCCTTACAGGCTACAGCTAAGGTTACCGAGATGACCAAAGGTGATTATTTCTTTAACCACCATGGCTATAACAAAGCGCTGGATCACTACCAGAAACTGGTAGATGCAGCGCCACGCAAAAAAGACCCGATACTGGCTATGCGTATGGCCGATTGCTACCGGCTTACCAACCAGCCGGCAATGGCTGTAGCTTATTACTCAAAAGCCCTCAACGATGTGAAGCCGGGAGCAAAACGCCCTAAAAATAAGTTACTGGCCAGCAAGAACCCAGCAAATGCAACATTGCCAAATGACATATACCTGCACTACGGGCAGGCAGAGATGTCAGTGGAGTGCTACGAAGATGCGGCTATGTACCTCCGTCAATATTTAGAGACCACTCCGGGCGACCGCCGTGCTGCGCACCTTATAAAAGGCTGCGAGCAGGCACAGGCTTTGCATAGTGGTATGCCAGAAGGTGTGGAAACATTTTTACCTATCAATACCGACCTTTCAGATTTTAGCCCCACCATCAATAACCAGCACCTGGTATTCAGCTCTGATACTACTCCCTATAATTTCGCCGCTAAAAAAGACAAGTTTACCGGTGATCATTTTTACACTATCTATAGCGTTTCATGTAAAAAAGATGGCGAATGTGGTTCTGATTTCAAGTCATTGAGCGCAAAAGGCTTAGGCAAATTTCACGATACCAACCCGGTATTTACTGCCGATGGCCAAACTATGTATTTTACCCGCACTGATATAAAGGAAAATTTCCTGGGCGAGTCGAGTGTGCCAGATGATAACAATAAAGTACACCTGCAGATCATGATAGCGAGCGATTATGATGATGCCTCAAAGAAATACAATAAGATCGCTTCATTCCCATACAACAACAAGAACTATTCATTAGAACATCCTGCATTAAGCGCCGATGGCAATACACTGATATTCGCTTCTGATATGCCGGGCGGCGAAGGTGGCTTTGACCTTTACTATTCTAAAAAAGACGCTAATGGCAAGTGGGGCGAACCTGTGAACCTGGGCAAGGAGATCAATGCAGAAGGCGATGAGGTAATGCCCGTTTTCCTGGATAGTAAGAACATCACCTTTACATCCAATGGCCAGGCCGGCCTGGGCGGTATGGATGTATTCTATGCCTCATGGAATGATGCATCGCAAACATGGGGCGATCCGGTAAATGCAGGTGTACCTGTCAATTCGCCTTACGATGATATGTCGCTTACCATGTACGATGACCAGCAGAATGGTTATTTCGCATCGAACAGGCCAGCCGATAAGGAGGAGGACAACATATTCCACTACTATCGTCAGAAATTGATACTGAACCTTAAAATAGCAGATTCTACTACCGGCAGGGATGTAGAAGGTGCCGTTGTATCTATAATGGGCGTAAAGGACAGGTACGAACTTACGACCGATAAGCAAGGAAACACAACCACTCCGGTATACCCTATCACTGTATATAAGGTCACTGTACGCAAAAAGGGTTATTACGACCTGCAGGCCAAATTATCTACCGCCGATATAAAAAGGTTGCGCGAGGTAGACATCCTGAACAAGACGCTGAAGATAGCGCCTGAAATGGACATCACCTTCACTGCCAAGATACTGGATGAAGAGACCCGTAACCCTATAGAGAATCCGCTGATAGTAGTTACCAAAGAAGGCAGCAACTATACCGATACCATCAACATGCTCACCGGCCAGCCTTTTACACACGGGCTTGAGGCTGATGCTATCTACCACATCAATGCCATTAAAGACCAATATTACAGCGATGAGAAAGTGGTATCTACAAAGGGCATGACTGGTATCATAAAGCTGACCGATACCATGCTGATGTGCAGACTGGGCGTTGGCGCCATATGCCAGATAGAAAGCATCTACTACGACTTTAATAAGGCAACTATACGTACTGATGCGGTACCATCGCTGGATAAGCTGATAAAGCTGATGCACGATTTCCCGCATATGCAGATACAGCTGAATGCACATACCGATTGCCGTGGTTCAGCCCCGTACAATATGCGTTTGTCCAATGCAAGGGCCGAGTCTGTAGTGAAATACCTGATAGAAAAAGGCGTAGACCCTGCGCGCCTTACACCCAAAGGATTTGGATCTACCAAACCGATATATAAATGTGATAACTGTAAGACCTGCGACGAATCTTTCCGCCAACAAAACCGCAGAACAGAATTCCAGGTATTGAAGATGTAATAACAATATTCTAACTTAAATGCGAAGAGGGGATCTAAAAAGATCCCCTCTTCGCATTTATACATGTTTACCGAAAACTTTTAAAAATAATTTTGCGCAACCAAATGATCGCATATATTTGCAACCAGTTGGTTGCGAATTAAATGAATAGAAAATGAGACGTGATGTATTTCAGGCCATAGCAGACCCCACCCGGCGGGATATTATAAATCTTATAGCCAGCAGGTCGCTAACGCCCAATGCAGTAGCGGAAAGCTTCGATGTGAGCAGGCAAGCTATATCAAAGCACATTAAGATACTCACGGAGTGTGGCATCATCATCATAAAACAACAAGGCCGGGAGCGGTTCTGCAGCGTGCAGCCCGAAAAGCTTGCGGAAGTGACCAACTGGATGGAAAGCTTTAAGAAGGCATGGGATGAGAAATTTGATAAACTGGATATCATATTAAAACACTTGCAAGCACCAAAAACTGAAAAGTGATAAAACTCAAAAAACTGCACTATCATGAAGAACCAAACAGTAGTAACGGCAAAACCTGACACACAGAATGTAACCATTACCCGAGAGTTCGATGCGCCGCGCGAACTGGTATTCAAAGCCTATGCCGACCCTGCATTGTTGGCGCTATGGTTAGGGCCCAGGGGAATGGAAATGACCGTTCAGAGATATGATTTCAGAAGTGGCGGTAGTTACAGGTTCACACATATCAGGGGCAATGAACAGTATGTCTTTAACGGTGTGTTCCACGAAATATCTGTAGAGCGCATGATACAGACCTTCGAGTACGAAGGCCTGCCTGAAAAAGGACACGTGTCGCTGGACAGTTTAAAGCTGGAGGCACTACCCGGTAATAGGACGCGGCTTACCATACACTCTGTATTCCAGTCGGTAGAAGACCGCGATGGTATGGTAAAGAGCGGCATGGAAAGAGGAGTACGTGAAGGCCACGAAAGGCTGGATGAATTGCTGGCACAAACAATAGACCAAGTACATTCAAATATCCATTTAACCACTAAAAAATAAGTATCATGACAAAGCAATTCTGGCTGAACCTGCCCGTAAAGGATGTAAGCAAGTCGCGCGACTTTTATACGCAAATGGGTTTCAAACTAAATAACCAGTATGGCAATAGTGCACACAGCGCCAGCCTGATGATAGGCGAAAAAGATGTGGTACTAATGCTGTTCAATGAAGAAGCGTTCAAAGCATTTACCAACACTGGTATACCCGATATCAGCAATGCTACAGACGTATTGTTTTCTATAGATGCAGAAAGCCCTACGGAAGTGGATGAAATGGCCAAAAAAGCAGTGGCTGCAGGTGGCAAGTGCGACCACAAACCACAGGACAAACAGGGTTGGCTATACGGTTGTGTATTCAGCGACCCGGATAACCATCGCTGGAATGTATTGTACATGGACGTGAGCAAGATGCCTAAGTAGAATATATTAAAGGGCAGGGAAATTGCGGTCCCTGCCCTTTAATATTATTTGCCCATATTTTACTTCTCATCTCCAAGCAGCATTCCCCAGGGCTTCAAGGGCTCAACCCGGTCGAAAACGATCTTTGCTATAGCCATTACAGGCAACGACAGGAACATGCCGGGAATACCCCACATCATCTCACCAGCCACTACGCCTGTTACCGTAATAAGGGCGTTTATTTTTACTTTTTTACCCACTATCATTGGTAGTAACACATTGCTATCTACAAGGTGCACCACAACCGTGGTGATCACCACTACCCACACATGAGCAGGCATACCAGCCGATGTAGCGAACGTAATGAGTGTACCTATAGCTAATGCTGTAAAAATGCCTACGTAAGGAATAATATTAAAAAGCCCTGTAATGAGCCCCAGCAATATAGCGTACTTAACCCCCGCAATAGAAAATGCGATGCAGCATGTAACTGCTACAACGGTCATCTCCAACAGTAGCCCAATAATATATTGCCGCAAGATGGATTGCACCTGCTCTACCACATCGCACACTACCGGTGAATATTGTGCAGGAAATACCACCAGTAAAAAACGGAACAGGTGACGGCGATAGAACAACAGGAAAAATGTATCGAATATCAGGAATACAAAGAACAACAAAACAGAGGACAAAGACAATACTGTGGCACCTAATATCACAGAGCCTGAATCAAGTACCTTGCTGGTAGCGTTATTAATGTAGGTTATCTGCTTGCCTGTACCTATATGGAACGTCCTTGATATCCAGTGCTGCAGGTCGTTGACCGACGTAGTAAGCTGGGCTTTGAATTGCGGCCAGTCGCCTGCTAAGTTGTTTATTTGCGAACCTACAAGGTAAAATATGCCCCCTATAGCCGCTACAAATATCAGTACGCTCAGTATAGCTGCCCCGCCTCTTCTTAGTTTAAGCCTTCCCTCCAGGAAAGAAGCCAGTGGCAGTAATAATATAGAGAACAGTAAAGCAAAGATAAAAGGACAAAATATCTCTTTGGCTAATACAGCCACATAACCAATGGCTATGAGGCATACCAGCACCTGGGCCAGTTTTGTATAAAATGGAGGCTTAATGGAGCTTTGCATGTACTATAATTATTGGCATGCAGTATGCAGGTCAACTGCAATAAAGATAAACATACGAGCCTGCATTATGGTATATAGTTGCTTAGCTATGTTTTAAATGTAGGCGTTCCTTGGTCTTATCAGCTATATTACCAGCTTTCTTTTTCAGGTTGCCTGCAGTATCCTTTATTTCACCTTTTACAATAAGAGCTCTATTTTCGAATAGTAAGCCGAGTATGATACCACCGGCTGCGTACGTTAATAATCTGGATAATTTCATTGCGATAGTTTTTGTGAACGGTTGTATCTACCGTTAATAATATAACTGTGCCAGCGCGCATTATAAACGAAAAAACTGGTCCTGGTGCGAAAGGAACGCAACCAGGCCCAGCCTCAAAAAAACAAACTAAATATATTTATTTATTACTACCAGTGAACTTCTTTATACCATAGCCTATACCTGCAAGTAGCAAAATACTCATACCGCCATCCAGGGGTGCACCGGCTCCCCCACCTGCGCCACCGGCACCGCCGCCTGCGCCACCGGCATCATTTATACCACTACCAAAACCAGGACCAGCTAATACATGGCTATAGGGCAATGCAACAAGCGCCAGGCAAAATATCAATGCAATTTTTTTCATAAAATGTTTTTATAAAACGTTTCTTTAATTTTTTACAACTCTTTTTGTTATCACTTCATTGCCGCATTTCAATGTCACAAGGTATATGCCAGGTGTCAGTTCGCCCATTGGCAATACTATGTTAC
This sequence comes from Flavipsychrobacter sp., assembly GCA_965276955.1. Lineage (GTDB taxonomy): Bacteria > Bacteroidota > Bacteroidia > Chitinophagales > Chitinophagaceae > JABDEZ01. The sequence continues at coordinate 76,935 of CBDIBP010000026.1, read as the reverse complement.
CTGCATTCTGCTGGCCCATATCCTTGCTATATACCTGCTGTCCCATGATGTTGGCTACAGTTATACTTGTAGCGCCTTTCTGAGCTGCTGCATAGGTCAGCACGGTTGCATCTGTTGCAGGGTTAGGAGATATGTTCACGTTCAGGTTGCTTATCGCGTTCACGTTGGTCACACCGTTCGGTATACCTGTTTCGTTCAGTTCAAAACGGTTGTCGCCCTGGCTGTTCGCATCACTGTTCACGGTAAAGCTGTATACATCGCCCTGGTGCAGTTGCTGCACTTTGTTCAGGTATTTGTCATGCAGGTATAGTTGCACGGTACCTGTTACATTCAGGTTGTCTACGTTTATGATGTAGTCTTTCGGTATATCTGTCTTTAAGCCCAGTTTTATCACTTCCCCGTTCACATATGGCCTTACATCTATGCTCTGTGTTTGGTTGTCCTTGGTAAAGGTGTAGAAGTTCAGGTCGTCATTGGTCCACTTTGGTGCATCAAAGTAGTCCCTGTTTGCGCTGGCGTTACCATTGAAGTATATCAGCAACCTATCCCAGCTGGTAGCTTTATTATCGCTGTATACATGTAGTTGCACCACATCGTTACCCAGACCACCTGTTGTCTTGAACAAGTTTGCCGCTGTAGCTGTGGTCTTACCGCTCTCATGGAAGGTGATGCTGTTATTGCTCGCTGCTGTTGCTGTTACTACAAAGCTGCTGTAAGCTGGCAGTATGTAGCTGGTAGCCAATGGCTGCGACACGTACACACCTGCTGTGCCCTGGTTAGGATCCCAAACCCAGAAGTTAGGGCCTACGTTACTTCCCAGGCTCAGGCTGCTCAGGTCTATATTAGCTGCATATGGGTTTGCTATAAAGTTATATCCCTTATTGCTGTTGCTGATGAGGTTAGTGGTCTTGTCGCCCTGTGCAAGCTGGCCATGCATGTTGATGGTGGTAGCAGATGGCGTGTATGGGTTGCCATCAAGGCCTTCGTTAGGCAAGCCTCTTACCATAGCGCGCAGCCCTTCAAATTGGTTCCAGGCGTTAGTGCCGGTACCGGTCATGTCTGTATAAGGTATCCATCCTGTTACGTCATCGGTATCAGAGCCGCTTGCAGTAACCGGGTTATACCAGAATGCCGATGGATTGTTGGTACCTGTGGTGGTGAAACCGTTGGCTCCGCCGCCCGGACCAGTGATGTCAAACGCTGAGGTAAGCTGAGATATGTTGATGCTGGTACTGAACGGATGCGCCAAGAAGCGGTAAGCCCTGCGGCCACCGTGTATGTATTTCTGTACGTTCACCGGGTTGCCGGTAACATATCCTCCAGCTGATGATCCGGCGTTCATAGTAGCAGTACCTAAAGAATCTGAAATTAAGAACAAGGTACCATTGTTGGTAAATGTACCGTTCGTAGGGAAGAAAGCGGTCTTGATGTGTACGCGGCTGTTAAGTGGCAGCGTAACACCATTACTGTTGTTTATTTCCAGGTTGTATACTGTATCAGATGCTACTATAGTCTGCGGAGCAGAGCCTGTGAACGATAAAATACCTGTACCATTTATAGAGCCCAGCAGGGTCGCATCGCTGTTCACTAACAGTTTTGATCCTGCATCTATTGTAAGCCCTGCATTGGCCTGCACGTAGAATCGGTAACAGGCATTGGTAGTTGCTGCAAATATCTCAGGAGTATCCACTACACCTGGTGTTATAATGGTAGGTAGGTATGCGCTTATGGTACCGTACGGTACTATAGGGCGGTACCAGTTGCTGGTATCGTTCCAGTCATGGCTTTTTACACCTGTCCATACATCATAAGGCTCTACACCTATTGACTGGCTTATGGTACTTGTAGTACCACAACCATATGGTGAGGTAGCGAACACGTTTACGTTGCCGCTTGTAGCATTAACTCCGTATGTATACCGGGCGCTGCTATCGCTGTTGGCTATGCTTACGTTAGTGCCAGTGTAGCTCCAGTTGTATACCACATCGGTATCCAGGTTGGTCTTATATTGTACGTTCACCTGGCCTTGTAGTGCCCATGTATAATTAGGAGTGAAGGCCAGTGGAAGCGGGAAGGAATCCACTACTGCGGTGGTCACTATTGTAGATGCTGCACCACAGGTACCTGTTACATTCAGCTGGTATTGGTTGCCCCCGAAGGTAAAGTCGCTGCCTATAACATGCAGTGTGTTGGTGTGGGTACCACTGTAGTTAGCATTGTCCGCAAGGTTATTGCCATTCAGTGTCCACTGGTAGGTAAGGCCAGCGCCGCCTGCGGTTGCAGAGATGCTGCTATTTCCGCCAAAGCATATGTGGCTTTTTGTGGAAAGGTCGTTAATTATATAAGTAGTATCTACTGTTAATGTGGTAGCAGTAGTAAATGCATTGTTACATGCGCTTATCACTTTCAAACGATATTGGTAACCGCTCATAGCAGTTATCACATTACTCAGTTGCAGTGTGCTGGTAGTAGATCCACTGTAGAAATAGTTGTCACTCAAGTTCGTGTAATTGGTACCCGACTTCACCTGCCATTGGTAGGTTAGGCCTGCTCCTGTAGCTGTACCACTGATAGTGGTGCCATTACCGGGGCACAAATGTGTAGCAGCAGCCGGGCTGGCTGTGATGATAGTGGTATCTATCGTTAAGGTAGTGATATTAGATACAGGTGCATTGCAGCTGCTGCTCACCGTCAGCTGGTATTGATAACCACTCATAGCCGTAATAGCATTGTTGATGTGCAAAGTATCGGTTGTGGTACCAGTATAGAAGAAGTTATCTGCCAACACTGTGAACGGCCCACCTGTGCTCACATACCATTGGTAGGTGAGGCTGGTACCTGTAGCCGTTACAGGGATGGTCGTATTACCACCCCAGCATATTTCAGCAGTGGTTGGCGAGTTGCTGGTGATGATCGTAGAGTCTACCGTCAGCGTGGTATAAGTAGTTGAGTTTGTACCACAGGCGCCTGTAGCATATAACTTGTACTGGTAGCCGCTCATTGCAGTGATCGCATTGCTTATCTGCAGCGAGTCTGTGGTTGAACCGGTATAAAAATAATTGTCAGACAAGTTGGTAAAGCCAGAGCCGGTATTTACTGCCCACTGGTAAGAGGTGGCATTGCTTGCACTGCCTGTAATGGTATTACCGCTGCCAGTACATACACGTAGTGTAGATGCCGGGTTGCCGGTAATGACTGTTGCTGCAAGAACTGAGATCTTTACGGTGTCTGAATAGGACGTTCCATTAGCATTTGTAGCAGCAAGGTAATATAAGCCCGTGTCTGTATATGCAAGGTTCGAAATATTGTAAGCATTGCTTGTAGCACCACCAATTGCACTAAAATTATTTGCTGTAGAAGTATTGTTCAGATACCATTGGTAGGTAGCGGCGTCTGTGGTGGCTGTTAAAGTTGTTACAGCAGCACCCAGACAAACGACCGTGTCTGTTGGCTGTGCACTGAAAACTGGTTTAGGAAGACCATTGGGAAGAAATTCCCAGAACGTATGCGTTCCATAAGTTGCGTTCGAGGCCTGGCCTGCACCCGCAAATATATTGCTTCCAATTGCGAACGCAATGGGATTACCAATAGCCCCTGCGCCATAATTGGCTTTCTGGATCCAGGTATTTACTGTAGGGTCATACTCCCAGAGATCAGCATAAGTTGTTGCACCATTTCCCATTCCTATATACCCCTTCGTGCTGGTAGCCGCTCCAATAGCTAAAAACCTGGCAGAGCCGCCAAAGTTTGCTTTTACGGCCCATGTATCGTTCGACGGATCATACTGGTAAAAGTCATTGTATATGACCCCACCGTTACCATAACCACAACCCACGTATGTATTACTTCCTATACTAAAAGATGACTGATATTGTCTGCCCCCGCCCGGATAATTATTCTTGGCCGACCAGCTATCATTACCAGGATCGTAACAGTATACATTACCGGTGGAGCTAAAACCATCAATAAAAAAGCCTTTGCCACCTGCGCTAAAACCATTACCATAGGCGGTCTGTACGGGCATCGCGGCTTTGGACGTCCATGTGTTCGCCGCCGGGTCAAACGCACACAGATCTGAGAACGAAAGACCCAGTGGATAATTACGACCACCACCTACGTATGCTACCGAACCTATAACGAAACATATCCCATTTGCCCTTGCTGTATTGGGGTAGCTCGTCATTTGCGTCCACGAGTCGTTCGATGGATCATACTGCCATAGGTCAGTATGATAATTACTTGGGTTGTTGCCGCTGGCATCCATCCCCAAGCCAATGTAGCCTTTAGAACCTATGCTGAAACCAACAGCGCCTTGTGTTGATAGGCCTGCATAATCTGTCTTTTGCTGCCATGCACCAGTTTGGGCATGTAAATGGCTGAATACACAACACTGCACAATTAAGGCAATGGTAAAAGAAAAGAGTTTAATTTTCTGGTTCATTTGTTTTTTTTAAATAGTTTATATAGCGTTGAGCTTTTTTAATTCTTCAACGCTTATTGTAGGTGGCATTTCGCCTTTTTTCATTTTTGATATAGCCAGTCCAGCAACTTTTACGGCAGCTTCTTTATTGGCAAAGCCTTTATGACCGGGCATAGCAGGCCTTGAGGGCTGGTGTATCTTTACCTTGCCATTCATAAGGATATCGTACCCCCATGTTTGGTCGGCAGAAGGAATGATCTTATAAGAAAAATTGCTGGAAGACGCCTTAGCATCAGCAAATGCAGGCGTTTGCGCTGTAGCTGACGTAAAGAAAAAAGCAGATGCTACCAGCAATAAAGCTACTGGTAACACAGAATATGTGAGGCGTTTAATGTGTATCATTTTTTTGCTGGTAAAGTCAATTCTCTCCTATATCCTTTACAGCAAAAACAATTATAAAAAGAGCATTAACAATTCTACCACATCACATTAACACACTACACATCAAACAGTTAACATTCCCTAAACAGATGTAAAATAACCGATACTCATGCTTAACGCCAAAAAAAATTACAGAATGGGGATAACTTATTAAAAAGACAATATTATGCAGAAAATAAAACTTGTAAATCTACACTTATTCATTAAAAATAAATTTATTATTACTGCATCATTAATAAGTTCTTGCAATTGCAATTGCACAATTCTCACCATCTATAGCAGCAGACACTATACCGCCTGCATAGCCCGCACCCTCCGCACAGGGGTATAGGCCTTTTATCTGTGGGTGTTGTAATGTCTCTTTATCACGGGGTATACGCACCGGGGAGCTCGTGCGCGATTCTGTGCCCACGACCACTGCCTCTGCGGTATAGTACCCTTTCATTTTTCGTCCAAAATCTATCACACCTTGTTTCAGTGCACCAAACACCTCCGTAGGCAGCACCTTTTTAAGGTCCACACTTTCTATACCGGGCAGGTAAGAGCATTCAGGCAGCGTTGCAGACCTTTTACCACTGGCAAAGTCAGTGAGCCGCTGTGCCGGCGCTTTCAGTCCACCAGTACATACCTCAAAAGCTTTTTGCTCTACCATCTGCTGGAATCTCATACCCGCCAGCGGACCGTGAAAGCCATAAGTGGCAAAGTCCTTCTCATCTACCGTCACCACCGTACCAGAATTGGCAAAAGGATTATTACGTTTCGAGGGCGACCAGCCATTTACCACTATTTCTCCCGGCGCTGTTGCAGCAGGAGCTATGATACCACCCGGGCACATACAAAACGAAAAGACACCCCGCCCGGCTGCCTGCGTTACCAGCGAGTAGCTGGCTGGTGGAAGAAAGGGATCGCGAACTTCGTTGTGATACTGTGCCTGGTCTACCAGCCATTGCGGGTGCTCTATACGTACACCCAATGCAAAAGGCTTGGCTTCTATCGCTATGCCTTTATGATGCAGTAGTTCAAAAATATCTCGCGCCGAGTGGCCAGTAGCCAATATCAGGGCGCTTGCTTTTATAGTGGTGCCGTCGGCAGTTCGTACCCCTTGCACCTGTTCGCCGTCCAGTATTATGTCTGTTATCTTCTGTTCAAATACCACCTCACCACCACAACTCACTATTTCTTCGCGCATGGCAGTGATTATCTGCGGCAACTTGTTGGTGCCTATATGCGGGTGCGCATCATACAGTATAGAGCCATCTGCCCCAAAATAATGGAACAGCTCCAGTATGCGTTTCACATCGCCCCGCTTGGTCGATCGTGTATAGAGTTTACCATCGCTATAGGTGCCTGCCCCACCCTCGCCAAAACAGTAATTGCTTTCGGGGTTCACTATCCCTGCTTTGTTCATGGCAGCAAGGTCGCGGCGGCGGCTACGCACATCTTTGCCTCGTTCTACAACTATCGGTTTATATCCAAGTTCTATCAGCTTCAGTGCTGCAAACAATCCCGCAGGGCCTGCACCTGCTATTATCACAGGTCGTGCATTGGCTACGTTTTGCAAATGGGGATCAAAAGGCGTTTGTACGGGAACTGGCACCTCTGTATAGGCTTGTACCTGCAGCACCATACGCACCTGCTTACCACGGGCATCAATAGACCGCTTCAGAATGTCGTATCCTGACAATTTATTAAAGGGAATACCTGCCGCAGCAGCAACTTGTTTCTTTACTATTTTCTCATCTGCTGCCTCGGCTGGCAGCAGTGCGAACTGTACTGGTATCATATGCGTTAGGTGTTTATCCTAAAAGCGAAGAAAAATTATTAAGGGTGCAGCTTCTTATAGTTAGCTATCACATTGTCCAGGTGCTTCACGAACTTTTCAATGTCCGGGTTGTAGCCATATCCTACATCAGCAAGTTTGTTGCCTTTCTCATCCACAAAAAAGTAATAAGGCTGCCCTTCCGATCCAAATTTAGATGCTTGTATGTCAGCATTTTTATTACCTACAGTTGTTACCTGCGCGTTCAGGTCTTTAGAGAAATATTGCTCATTTAGCGGCAGATCTATCCTGTTAAAATCGCAGAACAAAGACGCTACTACAAAATCATTTTTCATGCGTTTCAGCACTTCAGGATTGCTCCATACCTGCGTCTCCATTTTCCGGCAGTTCACACAATTGATACCAGTAAAGTCGAGGAATATGGGCTTCTTTAATTTCTTGGCTACTGCCAGTGCTTCATCGTAATCAAAGTACGTTACCAGTCCCAGGTTCTTTACCGCTTCTGGCTCATATATCTTCATCACATCGGCATACTTCACTGGTTTAGGCACATCGCTGCCTTCTTCATTGTGGTTGCCACCACCTTTTGCACTTAGTACAAAATCTTGTGTGCCTAATGGTGGCAGGAACTGGCTCATACCGTTAAGTGGCGCGCCAAACATACCCGGTAACAGATACACGGCAAACGTGAATGACGCTATTGCAAGGAACAACTTGAATATGGAAACGTATTCCTGCCCATATACATTCTTCTTATTCTCATCATCGTGCGATAGCTTAAGCTTGCCCAGCAGGTAAATACCGAGCAGTATAAATATCACTATCCACAGGGCTATGAATATTTCGCGGTCCAACAGGCGCCAGCCCATGGCCAGATCTGCATTGCTCAGGAATTTTAGGGCCAGTGCCAGCTCTATAAAACCAAGTACAACCTTTACCTGGTTCAGCCATCCGCCAGAGCTTGCTATGTTATTAAGCATGCCTGGGAATATAGCGAATGTGGCAAATGGCAACGCAAGACCCAGTGAAAAACCAAACATACCAATAGCAGGTCCCATCAACCCGCCCTTAGCCGCTATCACCAGTAGCGACCCGATGATAGGACCGGTACACGAGAATGAAACTATCACCAGCGTCAGTGCCATAAAGAAGATACCACTAAAGCTTTTGGTATTCGCTTTCGAATCTGTTTTATTGGTCCAGGAAGAAGGCAGTGTTATCTCAAATGCCCCAAGGAACGATACCCCGAACACTACGAACATGATAAAGAATATCAGGTTCGCTATCCAGTTGGTAGAAAAAGTATTGAGTGCATTGGCACCGAAAACCGCAGAGATAAGTACCCCGAGTAAGGTGAAAATGATAACGATAGATAATGAATAGTAACTGGCATTCCTAATACCCTCTGCACGTGTCTTACTGCGCTTGGTAAAGAAACTTACAGTGATAGGTATCATTGAGTACACACATGGTGTAAGCACAGCAAGTATACCCCCCAGCAAAGCCTCGAAGAAGACCATGATCATCGATTTTTGCTCCTGCTTCATCTCTGCTTTCTTTACGCTTGCAGGCATGGGCTCAGCGGCATTCTTCACGCCGGTATCTATTTTTTTATTGGCCGCGCTGGCATCAGCAGCAGCCACACTTCCGGCACCGCTATCCGCATTTCCCACTACTGCTTTTACTGCTATAGTGGTTGCAGTATCAACTATGCCACCTCCTATTTTTATAGAGAATGGTTTTGTTTTGGGCGGCAGGCACATGGTCTCATTACACACCTGGTAGCCATAAGTACCTTTTACCACCGTAGCGCCATTTATTGTTACGGTTTGTATGTAGTCCACATTGTCTTTATACATATGTACCGCACCGTCTACCCCGTCTATAGTTTCAGTTATCAGCTTACCTTTTTCTTTAGGTTTCCCTATAGCCTTTATGTTCGCACTTTTTTCCAGCTCAAAAGAAGGTGATATCTGCAAGCCATCGCCCCCTGGGCTTAAAGACCATATGTGCCAGTCCTGCTTTAGCTTCAGGTGAAAGATCAGGTCGTAAGTATTGCCCGACTTCTTTTTTGCTTCAAATGTCCAGCTGGTGGGGTCTTGTATCAGCTGTGCAGTGGCATGGTTGGCCCCGGCTGCTATAAAAATACCCAGGAAAATAAGTAATGCTACTTTATATACCTTCATGATCGATGTTAAAAAAATGAGACCCTTGCACTTTATAAGAGGCGCATTACTCAATATTGAACGAAAAGTCTTTTGTTTTTGGAGGCAGGCATATGGTATTGCTGCATACCTGGTAGCCATGCGTGCCGGTTATTATTGTTTTACCTGTTACGTCTACTTCCTGCACATAGTCCACCTTAGTGTCAAATAAAGCTACTTTCCCATCCACTCCTTCCATCGTCACCACTTTGCGCTTGCCCACTTCCTTCATCTTTCCTGTTAATTTTACAGCTGCATTAGGCACAAAGGTGAAGGTAGGCTGTATTTGCAGCCCATCGCCGCCGGGGTGCATTGCCCATACATGCCATTCATTTCTCAGCACCAGGTGAAAGATAACATCATACTTTCCTGCACCCTTTTTCTTTACTTCATAGGTCCATGTAGTAGGGTCGCCTATCATTTGCGCATACCCCTTACCGGCAAGGGCGGCAACCAGCAAAACAAGCAGTGTCATCTTAAATACCTTCATTGGTACAGCTATTGAATGTTTACACAGTTAGTTAGTGAATGCCTGCAGTATCAGCCTGCCATCTATATTGTGCAGTGCATCGCTGGTAGCACGCTCAGGGTGTGGCATCATGCCAAATACGTTGCGGCCCTCATTGCAGATACCGGCTATATTGTTCACAGCGCCATTAGGATTAGAGTGCAGGTGCACCTCACCATGCTCATCGCAGTAGCGGAATACCACCTGGTCATTTTTATTCAGCTTCTGCAGGGTCTCTGCATCAGCATGGTAGCGGCCTTCACCATGTGCTACAGGTATCTTCAATACTTTATCGCCCACATTGCGGGTCACAAAATTGGCTTTATGCTCCGCTTTGATATGCACATTCTTACACACAAATTTCTGGTGGTCATTTTGCAGCAACACACCGGGCAGCAGGCCCGACTCACATAATATCTGGAAACCATTGCACACACCCAGCACTTTACCACCCTGGTGCGCAAAGTTGATCACCTGCTCCATCATAGGGCTAAAACGTGCCAGGGCGCCACAACGCAAATAATCGCCGTAAGAAAAACCGCCTGGCAGCACTATACAATCTTCCTTGGCAAACATACTCAGGTCCTTGTCTTTGTGCCAAAGCATTACCACTTCCTGTTGCAGGTCATCGCGCAAAGCATGCATCATATCCCTGTCGCAATTTGAGCCCGGGAAAACAATAATTCCAAATTTCATTGAGTTCACTTATTTATATGCTACCTGGCAAAAGATCACCAGCAGTAACGAGAAATAAAAGATAAAATTACTAAACCGTTTACTTTTTTCAAGATTAAAGGCATGTATAACAATAAATGCAAGGCCTGGCATGGTTATCAGCCATGCCGATGGCACAAAAACATCCGTTATCACCGCAACAATTACGGCAATTATTGCATACATGGTCAGCGCTGCCCAGTTGCGTCTTATGTATATACCGCTCTTAGGCACTTGTAACTGCATAGCATACAATCCGCAGGAGAGGAGAACAACAAAACCGCCCAGCAACCCTAACAAATACACGGGGGCATGAAGCTGGCGGGGGAAAGATATACCCGCCTGTGGCCACTCGTACAGTAACGGCAACTTATCGGCAAGGAACAGGATACCTGCAAAAAAATAAAGTGGGGTTATGTATCCTAATACAGCAACTACCCACTCACTGGCATTAAAACTGCGTAATACTATAATACCGCCCAGCAGCAGTAATATAAATCCTACTGCCGAGAATTGGAATATGCCCGCTATGCAGAACAGGAAACCTGCATTGAAGATATTTTTCCCGGGCTTTAAGGTCTGGTTAAAGCTCAGCACCACATCTATCCCTCCCAGCACGAACCAGTTGACCAGTATGGCCAGGCTAAAAAGGCCGAATGGCGGGTAAAGTGATATAAGCAGTATAAATACCATGGCCGGAATGTAGCTGGGCCGCGAAAACAATTTGTAATGATTAGCTATGCGATTGATGTATAAGGCCTGGCAGAACAGCATCAGCACGCTTAAGAAGGTATACCCGAACGCGTTGCTGCGCAATACCACGCTTAGCATTACCAGTACCTCATTATACACAAAATACCCCGGCAGCGCCACCGGCACTTGCGGATGTATCAAGATACCCAGCTTGAGCAGCAGGGTACCTATAAATAAAATAATAACTGTAAAGGGATTATTGTTCCTGAATATTTGCAGCACTTACCGGTATTTGAGGGCTAAAATACAACTTTAGCAAAGCAGATCTGCTTTTTGTGTAAACAGGGCACCAGCATCACTCTGCCTGCCACTTGCTTGCCAGATCGTGGCAGCCAGTCTGGGTAGTCATTACCTTCCGGCGAAAAGGAATTGATATTCACCGCACCCTGAGCATCCACAGTAGCCAGTTGCAGGTGAGAGTGGTAAGAGTTAAAATCATTGAACAGGAAGCCTAAAGTACCGCCAGTGTTCAGCAACGTGTAAGAGGAGAACATACCATTATCTTCCTGAGAATATTGCTCTTTAGGAATAAAAGAGTTCCATTCGCGATTACCATCCTTATCGTAAGACAGTGCCATGATATCATTATAATGATATTCCCGTACCGTAGCGTTCATATACGGGCCGTAGTAGTAAGAGTAGTATCCAAACCCTGGCGCGTAGCTGCTGCGCAGCGTTATGAAAGAGGACTCTGCTATTAGCACAAACCCTCCATCATTCTTTACTATCATTTGCCTTACCTGGTATTCATCGAATGGGCGCCTTTGCCCGTGCTGCCCGGCAGCATTAAGCATAGCATTATCAAAAGCTATCATTTTATTGCCCTGGAAAGCCCCACCTACCATGTCGTAAGATGCATACAATACACCGGTATAACTGTTGTTCTTCTTTTCAGCATAAAAGCCACCGGCATATATCCGCTTATTGGCATTATCAACCTTCATGTAGTAATTGCCCACATACTTGTCATTGAGCGGTAGCTGTACAGTAGTAAATTTAGTAGCTGTCGGCTGTAGCGATAACAGCCACATTTCATCCGAATAACTTTTGCCTCCTACCTGTGTAGATACAGGAATGTAGAATACACCGTCATTCCCAACTAAAGGTTCGCCGTGGGTAATGTCGTTATCAGCACTATAGCTGGCATGATTGCGGTGCAGCACCGCCAGGTTATCATCCAGGAATTTAGCATCAAGTGTAAATGTGGCGCCTTTATCTTTTGCACTAAAGATGGCTATCGTTTTTTTATCTTCCGATATTGCCGATGAAAAGTAGGTCTTTACCGCACCCAGTATACCGGTCTTCACATTATCTATTTGCATGGGCCTGTTCTTCAATCTGCCCATCCCATCCAGCAATGCAGCATATTGTATCACCTTATTGCCTTCCAGTGCCTGGTATAGCACTATCATTTTATCAGGATAGGCAATGAATTTGGTCTGGTATATTTTAGCAGGAAAAAAGTCCAGCATCACGGTAGCTACCTTGCCCATACTATCATTATAAGCATCCAGGTAGTAGCCATCAGCCGAAGAACGGTATATGTAATACAACCCACCCGTATATCCCACTACAGAAAAATCACCATTTCTGATATCAAATTTTTCATATGGTGAGTATAGCGTTTCTGTCGCACGGCTATATCCGGCAAAGAACAGGAAGATGAGTAGAAAAGCGATCGGCCTTGCAGAGTTCATACTCCAAATTTAGTAGAGATACGCCAAATGTGCCGTTAAATATTTATTCAAGAAAACGTGCCTTCAGCGCAGGCGTAGGCACCATGCAGCTATCGCTCTTCCCGAACCATTTATAGCGGCGGGTAGCTATCATATTATATAAACTATCGCGCAGGAAAGGGGGAATGATACGTAATGCTGCAAATAAGTACCACCTGCCACCCAATAATTGCAACACACGCAATGCAGCGGTAGAGCGGGTGTAATACTGGCCACCGTATAGCAGTACTACACTTCCTGGTTTTTGCACATCTTCGCCCATTTGCTGTAGGGCCGCTGTGCCTGCACTCCCTTGCAGTGGCGCAAAAAGGAACTGCTGCTTTTTATCTTGCCTTATCACAAACTGCACAGCCTGGTTGCAGAGGTTACACACCCCGTCAAAAAATAGTACCGGCCGTGCTTCTGTATCCATTTATTTTTTCTTTGCAGCCGTATCCTTAGCTGGTTTTTCGTGCGATAGTACTATAGAGTCTGCTTTTGCTTTCACTTCTATTGCCAATCTGCTGTCCAGGTCCTCCTGTGCCTGGCGACGGTAATCTGCTGTGCGGTAACTCACCGCAGAGTCCACTTTTGCATTTATCTCAGCTTGCGTCCATTTTTTCTCTGTTTTTTCACAAGACGCCAACCCTACCACAAGCAACATTATTACTGCAATTTTTCTCATATCATTATTAAAGAACGCAAATTTACAACAACCTTGTCGATTAAACGTTTGTTTAAATATTTATTTACTCAATTTTAACATCATATTTTACAATAATAACATTCAGGTATAGCTAAATACCACTTAAAAAAGGGAATTTTACAAGGCGAGATGAGCTATAGGTTCGGATATATATTGTTCTTTATTGTATTGTTGTTGGCGGGTAATACCCGGGCGCAGCAGCGCAATGTAAATGATACCATACGACTGGGTGGTGTGATAGAGGGGAAAGATACCCTCGCCATCATCTATTTGCCAGATTTCACTAAAACAGAACATCTTACAGCCCGTGAAGCACGCAGATTTGCAAAACAAAGGGAATACGATGCTACCCTGCGCTACAACGTATATAAAGTATACCCCTATGCAGTTATAGCCGCCGACCTGCTTAAGAATGTAGATACAGACCTTGATAAGCTTCCCGATAAGCACGCCCGCAAAGCCTATATGAAGGCATTGGAAAAAGAACTGAACAGCCGTTTTAAGGGTGAGTTGGAGAACCTCACCATTGCCCAGGGGCAGATATTGGTGCGCCTTATAGACCGCCAGACCGGTAAAAATTGCTATAGCATAATACAGGAAGTGAAAGGTGGCTTCTCTGCTGTGGTATGGCAATCTGTGGCACTGATCTTCAGCAATAACCTGAAGCGCGAATACGACCCTACCGACCGCGACAAAGAGATCGAAGCAGTAGTAAGGGAACTGGAAGCCAGCAACTACAACAAATACCAATACTACCAGCAGCAAACAAGGATGCATGCTAAAAAATAACCCGGATCCGATCGAGCATTTCTACCCCATTATCGCATTGCCGCATTATCATACCTTTGCGCCACTTATAGCAATATATGAAACTACACATATTGGCAATAGCTGCCCACCCTGACGATATAGAACTGAGCTGCGCAGGAACGCTGATAAAACACACCCAGATGGGACAGGCTGTTGGTATTGTTGATCTTACTCAAGGTGAACTTGGAACACGCGGTACTCCCGAACAGCGACTGGTAGAAGCTGATGATGCTGCAAAAACCATGGGCGTCTCAATACGCGAGAACGCAGGTATGGCGGATGGTTTTTTCCGTAACGATAAAGAACATCAACTACTGCTGGTAAAATATATACGCCGCTACCAGCCCGACATTGTGTTGGCCAATACCCTCAGCGATCGTCACCCAGACCATGGCAGGGGCGGCAGGCTCATAGCCGATGCCTGTTTCCTGGCTGGGTTGCGCAAAGTAGAGACCGAATGGGAAGGCGAACCGCAAACCGCATGGCGCCCCAAACGCATCTTCCATTTTCAGCAGGACAGGAATGTACCCCCCGCATTTATCGTAGATATATCCAGCACCTTCGAAAAGAAGATGGAAGCAATAAAATGCTACAAGACCCAGTTCCACGACCCCAATTCTACAGAGCCGATAACTTATATATCTACAGGCGACTTTTTGAACCAACTTACCTACCGCGATGCTCAGGTAGGCAAGCAAATAGGTGTAGCATACGGTGAAGCATTCCATTGCGAGAATGTGCCGGGTATCAGCGACCTCGACCAGTTGTTGTTACCGGAAATTCCATAGAGAAATTGCGTAACTTTATACATTAAAACACACCCATCATGCCAACTGTATCCGATCTTTCCCCGCTTGCATTCGAAGTACTCAAATACCTGTGCAATACTGGTACCGGTGGCGAATACCGGCCTATGGATAAGAACACACTGGGAATTGGGTTGCAGGAAGACCTTTTGAATGCTTTGTCAGAATTGCAGCAGGCCGGCCTGGTCGACCTGTCTCGCGATGCCACTTATATACAGCATACCACTCCCGAGGATATGGCCACCCAAAGCATGACACATGAGGAGCAAGCCGACAATATGGAACCTATCTCAGTAAAGATCGTCGGTGACGAGAGTGAGGTTTGCAAAGCTATAGACTACTACCTGGAGGCTGGCAGAAAGTGATGACCTATGTTATCTTTTGCAACGATCCAAAAAAAATTAAAAATTATTTTGGTAATACGTAAAAAATGAAGACCTTTGCAGTCCTAAAAAAAAGTAAGCATGGCTCGCGTTTGTCAGGTAACAGGAAGAAAACCAGTAACAGGTCACAAAGTATCCTTCTCTAACAAGAAGTCTAAGCGTCGCTTTCTGCCTAATCTGCAGACAAAGCGCTTCTTCCTCGTTGAAGAA
Source organism: Flavipsychrobacter sp. (assembly GCA_965276955.1). Taxonomy (GTDB): domain Bacteria; phylum Bacteroidota; class Bacteroidia; order Chitinophagales; family Chitinophagaceae; genus JABDEZ01. The sequence continues at coordinate 61,485 of CBDIBP010000026.1, read as the reverse complement.
GACCGTTGGGTGACCATTAAGTTAACAGCTGATTCTATCCGTACCATCAATAAAAATGGTCTGATGCCGATAGTTAAACAACTTCGCGCTAAAGGTCAAACAGTTTAATTCATAAAAGTAATAAAGTCCTAATAAAATGGCTAAAAAGGGAAGCAGGGTGCAGGTAATACTCGAGTGCACTGAGCATAAGAACAGCGGTTTGGCTGGTACAAGTCGTTATATAACTACAAAGAACAAGAAAAATACACCTGAGCGTATAGAGCTGAAGAAATTCAACCCTCTTATGAAGCGTGTGACTGTTCACAAAGAAATTAAATAATCTACTAAAATATTTGAGTTATGGCAAAAGCAGCTAAAACCGCGATAAAGAAAGACCCAAAGCAGGCAGCAGAAGCAAAAAATTACACTAAGGTAATTAAAGCTGTACGCAGCCCTAAAAGTGGCGCTTATACCTTTAAGGAAGCAATAATCCACAAGGATAAAGTAAAAGAATTCTTAGCTGAAAAATAAGCAGCCCTTATGGCCCTAAGCTATATACCTTAGGACTTATAAACTTATTAACGCCACCCACAGGGTGGCGTTCCTTATTTAGCTAAAAGACCCTAATTTTGCTTTTTACATTGCTTCATGACACTTTTGGCTATATTATTTCCGGCATTATCGTTCTTTCTGCGGTTCCGTATCTTTAAAGGTATCTTGTCTTTGTTATTACAGGCCACACTTATAGGCTGGGCACCCGCAGCCGCCTGGGCAGTAATAGACCTGCAAAATACCCGTGCAGACAGAAGGACCCGCAGAATCATCAGAGCGCATCGGCATAGAAGATAATGAACCTACCTCCCGCCTTCCGGTCACTGCAATACCGCAATTACAGGTTATACTTTACCGGGCAAAGCCTGTCGCTGATAGGCACCTGGATGCAGCGGCTGGCCATGGGCTGGCTGGTATACAAGATCACCAATTCCGGTTTTATGCTGGGCGTGGTCAGCTTCGCGGGCCTTATCCCTACTTTCATCCTTTCCCCATACGCCGGTGTCATTACAGATCGGTACAATAAGTACAAGATACTGCTTACTACGCAGATAGCAGCCATGGTGCAGGCTACTGTGCTTGCCGCTGCTGTGCTTACAGGTTATTATAATATTACCCTTATCATAATACTCAGCGCCCTCCTGGGCATCATCAATACCTTCGATAGCCCATCCCGGCAATCCCTCATGGTAAAGCTGGTAAATGACAAGAAAGACATTCACAATGCCATAGCGCTCAATTCATCTATGGTGAATATGGCTCGTTTCCTCGGCCCGGTCATAGCAGGCCTAGTCCTGTCCACCTTAGGCGAAGGATATTGTTTTCTAATCAATGCCCTCAGTTTCATTGCGGTCATCACCTGCCTGCTGCTCATGAAGCTGCCTGCACACATACATACCAAGCCCACTAAAAAGATATGGGAAGAGTTTAGCGAAGGGTTTGTGTATATGAAAAATTCGCCGCAGCTATTGCGCACCATTACCATGCTGGGTTTGCTCAGCCTGCTGCTGATGCCCTATGCTACCCTGCTGCCCATATTTGCTAAAGATATTTTTCACGGCAATGCTAAGACCTACACCCTGCTCAATGCTTGCTCTGGTGCGGGGGCGCTGGCCAGCGCGCTATACATGGCATCGCGCAAGAATGGCCGGTACCTCAACAGGTATATACTTGCCGCATCATTCGTATTTGGCCTGGCATTGCTCTTATTTGTACTAACTACCGTATTACCCATTGCGTTGGCATTTACCGTACTGGCAGGTAGTGCTATGATGACCTGCATAGTTGCGGGCAATACGCTGGTACAGATCGAAGTAAGCGACCACATGCGTGGCAGGGTCATGAGTTTTTATTCTATGGCCTTTTTCGGTATGCAGCCTATTGGGGCATTTTTCATAGGGCTGTTATCAGATCATATTGGGGCAAGGCTCACCGTTGGCCTGCAGGGAGGTGCAGGTATCATACTTGCCATCTGTTTCCTGCCTGGACTTTATAAAGTACACCTGGCATCTAAGGCAGCTGCTAATGCTGCCATATATAAAGAACAATAGTATACAGCCCTATTTGTTTGGAATGATCTACCTCCATCGATACGTGCGCAGGTGGCGCTACCGCATCATCCTTTGCAGGCATGATGTAAATAAGTTTTTTATAGGCATCAAGCCCAGGGTAAAAATTATCGCCTGTCGATAGTTCGTAACCCTTACCCAGCAGGCAGCCGCTCAGGATGCCTTTATATTTTTGGTAAGCGGCCTCAATATCCCCTTTTTCCTTGGTTTGATACAAAGCTCCTTCATACCGCAGCCCCATTACAGATACTACCCGGCTTCGTTGTATTCCCGGTACGGCTACCTTGCAGCTCCATGCTATACCACTCTCATTTATCCTTAGTATACTATCTTTTACTGCTTTAAAACCGGTAGGGGCATCATTTATTATCGTTTCTATACTGCTGCAAAAGTCTTTGGTTTGCGCCAACAGGCACACAGGTAGTAGAAGAAAGATAAAGAGTACCAGCTTTTTCATCATCAAAGACATTTATTCAAGGTGTAAAATAAAGAACGGTTTGGAATATTACTCCCAAACCGTTCTAATAATATTATTATCAGTATTAAGCGCGCTCTATCACAACAGCGCTTGCACCGCCACCACCATTGCATATACCCGCTGCGCCATACTTAGCGCCTTTCTGCTGCAGTACGTTTATGAGTGTCACAAGTATACGTGCACCGCTTGCACCAAGCGGGTGGCCCAGTGCTACAGCACCGCCATTCACATTTACCATTTCCGGGTCCAGTTTCATTTTCTGTGTGTTCACAATGCCTACCACGCTAAAAGCTTCATTCAGCTCATAGTATTCTATATCTTCCATTTTCAGGCCAGCCTTGGCTACCGCCTTAGGCACTGCAAGCGATGGTGTAGTAGTGAACCACTCTGGCGCCTGCTCTGCATCAGCATAGCCTCTTATTATAGCTATTGGTTTCACGCCCAGTGCTTCTGCTTTTTCTTTGCTCATCAGCACTACTGCCGCTGCGCCATCGTTCATAGTGCTGGCATTGGCTGCTGTCACGCTGCCATCTTTTGTGAAGGCAGATTTCAGTCCTGGTATCTTATCGAACTTTACATTGAATGGCTCTTCATCCTTTGCGAACATTATTGGGTCGCCTTTGCGCTGTGGTATCTCTACAGGCACTATCTCATTTTCAAAACGGCCTTCGTTCACCGATGCCTGGCTTTTCTTGTAGCTGCCTATAGCAAATGCATCCTGGTCCTCACGGCTGATGTGGCATTCTGCTGCGCAAAGCTCTGCAGCATTGCCCATAGCATAGTTTTGGTACACATCGGTAAGGCCATCTTTCGCAAGGCCATCTACCAGTGTCACATTACCATATTTATTGCCCCAGCGTTGGCTGGCATTGTAGTACGGTACATTGCTCATGCTCTCCATACCACCGGCTACCACTACATCGTTATCGCCAAGCATTATAGACTGTGCACCTTGCATTATAGCCTTCATACCGCTCGCACATACTTTGTTAACGGTAGTAGCAGGTATATTATTAGGCAGTCCGGCAAACATCGATGCCTGCCGTGCGGGTGCCTGGCCCAGGTTGGCCTGCATCACGCAGCCCATAAGCACTTCATTTATGTCCTCTACTTTTATTCCTGCCTTTGCCACTGCGCCTTTTATAGCTATAGCGCCAAGCTGTGTAGCAGAAAGATCTTTTAATGAACCACCCCAGCTGCCTATCGGTGTGCGAACAGCCGAAACAATATATACTTCCTTCATGACAAATTTTTTTTAGACGGCCAAATGTACACAAAAATGCAGGAACAGAATGCTTGCATAGATTATACATACATTGCCTGTATCTATTAAAAGAAGCATGCAACTTATTAATTATTAGTCGTTTGTCTATCTAATGTCACAATACCCTTTTTACTGTTAAAGCCTCCCTAAAAGCAACGTTCTTTTTTTGGCGGTAAGGCGTACATGTATATCTTTGACTTAATCCCAACGATATATAGTAACAAAAAGAACTTTCTAAAAAAGGTGTATGAAGAAATTGCTGCTGTGTGTATGTGTGTACCTTTCCACTGCTTTGGTCTCTAAACCAGTAATGGCTGATGAGACTTTTTCTACTTTGAACGTTACCGAATCAAAAGTGGACAACTATATTTCCCGCACTTATAAAAGGATCGATTTTAGTAAATGTAGTACTAAGTTGTCTTACGAGGTGTTTAATAAGGCTATGCATGGTTACCTTAATATCAAAGATGCCGGCAAGCTGAATGCTGATAACGATATACTTACCGTTTGCGATCTCAGCCGCTCATCGAATGTGGAACGTATGTGGGTCATAGACCTTCGTATGCACAAGGTGTTGTTCAATACCTACGTAGCCCATGGGCACGGCTCAGGGGAGGAGTTCGCTACCGCTTTTTCCAACAACAATAATTCACATCAGAGCAGTATGGGCTTCTATGTCACTGCCGATACCTATATGGGCGAGCACGGTCTTTCCCTGCACCTGAATGGTATAGACAATGGATATAACGATGCTGCTTACGACAGGGGTATTGTGGTACATGGCGCAGACTACGTTTGTAAGAAGTTCGCAGAGTCAAACAACTATATAGGTCGCAGCTGGGGTTGTCCTGCCGTACCTTCACGTTTATCTACACCTATCATCAATGCTATAAAGGATGGCACGTGCCTCTTCATATTTTATCCGGAAAAAACCTATCTCAAAACTGCTTACTGGCTCAATAAAAAGATAACTACACTTCCTGATAATAACATTATCCCAGACTTTTATGTGCATGTGCCACCACCCGATACGCTTATACAGTTCGTATCAGCTAAAGGTGTGGTAGATAGCTTTAAAACTTTAAAAGCGTTAAGATCACTTCAATAACGCTATCAGCCGCGCATCGCGGTGATACACATCATTCACGAACCTGATATGCTTGCCGGTAGTATCCTCAAAATTGGTGAGGTACACTATATGCACTGGTATACGCGTCTTCATCACCTCCCAGCGGGTCTTGTGCGTACCTATTACAGAATCAAGACGTGGTTGGTCATACCTTTTGTTTTCCAGTTGCGATAAGATATAGATAGCCAGCCCCTGTGGGTCTGCCAGCCTTATACAGCCCGAGCTTAGTGCGCGATAGTATTTTACAAAATCGCCACGGTGGGGGGTATCATGCAGGTAAATGTCCCATTTGTTCGGCAAATTAAATTTCACGTACCCAAGGGCATTATCATCTCCGGGGTCTTGTTTGTACACATAGTTCTTATAGTTCTTTCCGTTTACCGATCCGGCTTGTATACTATTGCCTTTGTGGTCATATACTTTCAGTCCTTTCTTGGCCAGGTATTGTGCCCCGCTCTTAGTTATTCCTGGCAGCACATCCTGTTTTAGTATTGTAGGTGGTACACCCCATGGCGGGTTTATCACTACATTGGCCATGTTGGCGTCCAGTGAAGGAGTTTGCCTTTCTGGCTTGCCCACTACAGTACGCATGTGCATTTCGGTCACACCATTCTTTCTTAAAAAGAATTCCATGGCCGGTACGTCTACCACTACATACAAGTTGCCAAAGTCTTTTTGTACCCAGCGCACCCGTTCCATATTGGCTTTTAACTTTTCCAGCATTTGCTGTGGTTGCATACATAGCCGGTTTACTGTGGCTGTGTCCAGCTTACCGGTCATTCGCAAGCCCATGTAGGCCTGGTACCATTGTATGGTTTGTGCGGCATCGCTTATAGTATCGCTATGCTGCACATCGGCCCACGGCACTTCGTTTTTTATTATGTAGTTCACTGCATTAAGTGTGGCCTCGTCATGGCCACGCTCCTTTACATTAGCGGCGGTAGCTACTGCTTGCAAAAAAGCGCTGTCCTTTGCAAAAGCGCTATATTTTTTATATTCCTCGCGCAGCAGTGCATAGGTAGGCACAATGCTCCGGTATTCGTTAAGCGATACATATTTATCATCATTGTGCACCATGGCCGTCAACCCGGTGTATACCGAGTCGTTCTTATGGTGCCAAAGCGAGTCTGCTTTCACTGGTAATATCGTACCCAGCAGCAGGTCGTGTGTCACGGCCAGGTAGTTGCTTGTCAGCATAGTATCCAGTGCCAGCACATTATCCATGTTCTTGGTTGTGGCTGCTGCAATGTTGGCTATTCTGTTCCTTAGGTCGGTCAGGTGATATTTTTCCGGGTCCATACCGTCCCAGGTCACATCTTCCAGTTCTGTCAAAAAAGTATTTGCTGCCTTACCTGGTTTGTCATTTTGCATCCACACACTTTGGTAATCTGTCACCTCGTATACGTAGCGCATATATTCGCTTGTACTATGCAGTTTTGCACCGCTATGGGTGGTATCTACAGGCTGCAGTACTTTCTCCAGCCTGCTGGCAAAGGTCTCTGCATCATCAGTATTGGTAAATGTACTTTTCTTTATCCTGTGCCCCCCTCGGCACGCTATAAATAAGGGGAATAAGAACAATGCTATTATTACAACTCCTATCTTCCTGCCAGGGCCTACGCGCATATAAATTGGGTCTGATTTTATTTCCTTTAACAGTTGCAAAAACTATTCCACGTTAACATTTAAGTACATTCATCACAATTCCTTCATAGGGTCCCAGTACAGCTGTTTAAAGTCTACTACTTTGTCACCCTCTACCTTTACCCCTTCACGCGCCAGCAATTGCGCCATCAGCTCTGGTGGCGCAAAATGATGCCTTCCGGTCAGCAGCCCTATACTGTTCACTACCCTATGTGCAGGCACCGGTGGTGTTAGCCCCACGCAGTGGTTCATAGCATAACCCACCATGCGTGCGCCGCTGGCCGCACCTACGGCAGCAGCCACTGCTCCATAGGTAGTTACCCTGCCGCGTGGCACCATACGTACTACATCGTATATGGCCTCGTATATATCATTATGTTTGGTCATGTCGCCTACGTTCAGTTTGTAGCTCCGTTCGCCGGGGCTCCGGCACTTGCTCATATTCATACGGGCAGTTCAGGCAGCCGTTACCACAGCAAAAGCCCCGCTCCAGCAGGTACTTAGCGGTAAACACGAGCCTTCCATCCGGTAATATGGTATAGTCTACGCCGTTAGTCATCGCTGATACCGGCTTCAGCATCGCGACGCATATACCGTTCTGGCCGCACTATCTCTTTATCAGGCAGGCTGAATGATATGTAATATATCGTGCGCCCTTCTGCAAGGTGCATTTTCTCGTAAAACGTTTGTATGGCCAGCGGACCGGTAGCAAGGTTCTTGCCATATATGTCGGCTATATTCTCATGTACGATACAGCCCTGTTCTGCAACGCTTTCCACCGTAAAGTCATACAACTCTTTCGAGTCTGTCTTAAGGTTTATCTTACCGCCGGGCACAAGCACCTGCTGGTACAGGTGCAGAAAACGGCTATGGGTTAACCGGTTCGATTCTTTTTTCAAAAAAGGATCCGGGAATATGATCCATATCGCATCTACTTCACCGGGCGCAAAGTACTTGGTCAGTTGGCCTATTTGCGCCCGCAAGAAAGCCACATTGTTCAGCCCCTCTTTTATAGCGGTTTTAGCGCCTGTGTATATGCGGTTACCCTTTATATCTACCCCTATATAATTCTTATCCTTGTGCTCGCGGCCCAGGCCTACGCTATATTCTCCCTTACCACATGCCAGCTCCAGCGTGATAGGGTTATTGTTTTTAAAATGCTCGTTCCACTTCCCTTTTATATCTTCCGGGAATTGCAGCACATTGGCATACCCTTCTATCGCCTCGAATTTTATTAATTTCTTATGACCCATAACTGCCGCGAAGATAAATGGATATTAGCAAACAGGGGAAGTGTTCACACATTAAAAAAATTTGATGGCAGCATTCTCCTGCCATCATCACTGCCTTGTCTCGTAGCATTATAGGTCACGTTCTTATCATATACACAGTTCCACATACCTATCGTGGAACTGTGTATATCTTCTTTATCCTAAAACTATCCGCATATAGTAACTTGCCCTTTTTACCATTTTTAGATCACAAACCATTACTTCATCTATTATCACTAATAGAGGCAACTTGCTTATTAGATATCCAATAGGTCTCAATTATTAAGAACACTGTTTTTACCGCTATCGGTAAAAACAGGTAAAAACCAGAATTTATCATTAAATACATACAAGTCCCTATGCAGCCTTTCATCCCTACAATGTGCTCAAATTACCAGTTTTGTTTTTTTCTCTAAAATCGGAAATATTGCCCTCGCCACTCCATCTATCGAAAACTGGATCACAATTTACAAGTCGAAATTCCGCGACAAAATGAAAAATTACAGCTGAAGTAAAAACCGGTAATAACCAGAAATTTACAATTAACTACATATAAGCCACCACACAGCATTTCGCACGTACAACACCTAAAAAGTTACCGATCATATTTTTCCCGACAAACCGGAAATAGCTCTGAAAAAGTACCATGACCATACTAAAATAGATCAACATAAATATAAAATTTGAATGGAATCATTAAATAGCCATTGTCAATAAAAATGCTATTTGTTTTTAAATAATTTATAATATTTTTACTGTCATTTACAAGAACATCACTATCAATAGTAAGTTGATGTTGACGTAATTATAAAAATTCTGTTATACATCTTTAATTAATCATCTCATGGCGCTTTTGAATAGGGACCAGGTGAAGCAAATTGTTATAGCTACCCTGACTGTAATAGCTGATATCCCGAAGGGAAATATTGATAATACTTCGCTGGACATGCTTAATGATGAACAGAAACAAACTTTTCTATCAACGTTAAAGACCAAAATAAATGCTGCACCATATCATCTTAGAAATGGAAATATAAGCGATGCTGCATACTATGATGTACCCCTCACAATAGATACTATCAATAGTTGGAATACCGTAGGTAACTGTATCGACTGGATAACCGCAAATCAAGTAACTGTTGACAATTAATTTTCACATGAATAATAGGCTCATACTGCTCGCATTACTTTTCACACAACTGTGTTTTAATGCACAAGCTGCTCCTGATGGTAATCATAAAGCAGATACAACTGTTCTAAAGATCAAAAATGTATCTATCATTACCAATACTATAAACAATTTTAGCCTTTGGATCGACTTTAAACTCGACCTGGATAGTCAGATGATAATTGACGATGATTATATGCACGATCGTAATACTGTCAAACCAAAATTCTATCTCACTTATCAGGATGCAAAAACAGGCGATACCTGCCTTAAGGTGCAAACATATACCGCCAGCACAAGATTTGGTGTCATCGTCAGCCACTTCACACCAAGCGAGGTGAAACATTTTTTGGCAAAAGACAATCAGATAGGTCTCTTATGCAAACAAGACATTGTGATCCGCTATTATAACGAAACTTTGAAAGATCCGAATGATAACGATTTCAGGTATGGCAGAGTAAGTGCCAGCGATATAAATGAACTCATAAAGAACGACCTTAATATTACCGACAGCAACAGGAATTCTTATGTCACAGCCATCAACAACTTTTATTATTTCGAGAACAAATTAGATTTCGGTGTCAACCCGGGTACCGATGGTGCGAAAACCTCTTTTATGCTATCGGCCTCTATCCGCAATAAGTGGGCGCCATCCAGTCTTTTATCCTGTAAAGGCGCATCAAATGCTAACAGGCCTGAGGCTTTCTGGAGTTTGTCTACTCGGCTCAGCACCAACCCTTCAGATTCTTTAAATTATATCGACTTCAGTCCAATAAACGTAGCATGGACATCAAAAGATTTTGCCAGGCAGTTGAATCTCCGACTGGCCAGCGAGTCCGATCAAACATTCACAAACAAAAGGGTGGTCTTCGATGCCGCGTATAAAACCATTATCCCTAACCTGGTATATCTCACCACACCTCAGGACAACAGACTTCGTCTTAAACCCATAGTTAATTTTGGTGCGAAGGGATACTATGATTATTCAAATAATATGAAGGCATTCGCCTCTGGCCAGGGTTATGCAAAAGCATACTATTACATCCCTGTCTACAATAATTATTCATTGATCGTTAATGGCATTGCCTTTTACGATCTAAGCAACCAGCGAAATCCAAGTCATAAGGTCAGCACCAACTATTCTGTCACAGTAGCTTCCGAATTGCCATCCACAGGCTTCAAGGCCATAATTAAGTACGAGAATGGCCGGTCGGACATAGATTACAAAACAGGCCAAACAGTGGTATTAGGCTTATTAATGGACTTTTTAAAAGAGAAAAAGATTACTACACCCGCAGAATAGAAAAACACAGACGCCCTTTTTGAATATCAATACTTAATATATTGTATTTGTCAGTAATGCCTGCACTCACAAGTGCAATTATGTTTATCCACCGACAATAACCGCCCGGTAACCGATATTATATTGCATTACAATAGAAGTATATGAACTTTGCATGAAATTTAATACCAATGACCAGTAAGTCATTTTTCCCCGCCCTTATAATTTTGTTCATTACTCTTGTGTTCATCAGCACATCTGCTCATGCCCAACGCACTATTACCAGCCAGCTATCACACTACCAGGTCATTGTGCCTGCTACTATGACAAAGGATGCCGACAGCAATGAGAATCGTGGCGATGATCTTATTTTTTACGATACTGTGAACGGTGTTATGATGAGCATCACGGCCCGGGATGGCGACTTCAAAAGCCTAAGCGCCTACCTCGACTGCACCAAGCCCAACCTGGAAAAAGACCTGCGCGCCGCCCAGGACGATAGTACACTTATATTGATGGACTGCCGCAGATCTCCCTACTATACAGACCGCTCCATAGTGTTGCACTTCGAGACCCATTCTTACCCAGCTGGTCTCGATCGTTGCATCATCTACTTCTTCCACCACGACAAAAAAGAGATACAATTCTCTTTTGTCTACAGTAAAGTAGATGCCAAAACGGACATGGTCTATATAGACGATATAGTAAAGACAGTTAAGTTATTATAACGCATCAATAGCATGCTCCTCAATCATCTTAATGCAAAGTGATATGAATGAAGCCTGCCAATGTAATGGGCAAAAGCTGTATAAGTATGCATGAGCCTAAACAATTTTATCTGACCCATCACTGTATTATATGCGGCACGGTTTACTTCCCAAATAGAATTGTTGCATATGTACGCAAAACGGTAACCCCATAGAACAACAAAGCCTCACGCTGGGGTGAGGCTTTGTATAAAAAATATGTTACCCATTACAGCATCAGGTCGGCATCATTGTCATCAGTTTTAGGAGCTGATGCCTGAGGCTTTTCTTCTGTTGTTGCTGAAGGGGCTTCGTTATTGTCGCTGCTTGCGCGTTCAGGACGTGGGCCACGGTCGCTGCGCTCCGGGCGAGGACCACGATCATTACGATCGCCACCTTCACGGCGCGGGCCACGGTCGTTACGGTCACCACCTTCGCGGCGTGGACCACGGTCCCTTCTTTCCGGCCTGTCGCCACCTTCGCCTGGTGCCGGTTCCACATAGCCTTCTGGCTTTGGCATCAGCTCTCTGCGGCTCAGGCGGAATTTACCGGTCTTAGGATCGGTACCCACCATCTTTATCTTTATTGTATCACCTTCTTTCAGTACACCATCAAGTGTATCCAGGCGTTTCCAACTCACTTCTGATATATGCAGCAAACCTTGCTTGCCCGGCAGGAACTCTACGAACGCACCATATGGCATCACAGATTTCACAGTACCTTCATAGACCTCTCCAACTTCAGGCATAGCCACAATGCCTTTTATCCATTGCATTGCTTTATCAATGTTGTCTTTATTGGCAGCGAATACTTTTACTACACCTTTATCGTCCACCTCTTCTACGTTGATAGTAGTGCTGGTCTCCCTTTGTATCTCCTGTATTATTTTACCACCTGGGCCTATGATAGCGCCTATCTGCTCACGATCGATGATGATCTGCTCGATACGTGGTGCATGTGGTTTCATTTCTACACGGTACTGGCCTACAGTGTTGTACATAGCATCCAGTATATGCAAGCGGCCGGCACGTGCCTGCTCAAGCGCAGCGGTCATTACGTGGTGGCTCAGGCCATCCACTTTTATGTCCATCTGTATACCGCATATACCATCGCGGGTACCGGTAACTTTAAAGTCCATATCACCCAAGTGATCTTCATCGCCCAGTATGTCTGTAAGTACAGCGAACTTGCCTTCCTTGCCAGATATAAGACCCATTGCTACACCACTTACGTGCTTTGGCAATGGCACACCTGCATCCATAAGCGCCAGAGAACCAGCACAAACGGTAGCCATAGAAGAAGAACCGTTAGATTCCAATATATCACTTACCACACGTACTGTGTAAGGATAGTCGTTCTTAGGCATCATTTTGCGCAAAGAACGCATAGCCAGGTTACCGTGGCCTACCTCGCGACGGCCGGGGCCACGCATTGGTTTCACCTCCCCGGTAGAGAATGGCGGGAAGTTATAATGGAGTATGAACTTAACGTAGTCTGAGGTGGCAGCAGTTTCCAACAGCAACTCGTCCTGACTGGTACCAAGGGTAACAGTGGTAAGTGACTGTGTTTCGCCACGGGTAAACAATGCTGAACCATGTGGTGAAGGCAGGTAATCTGCTTCCATGGTAAGTTGGCGAACCTGGTCGAGTGCACGGCCATCAAGGCGCACACGTTCTTCCAGCATCATATTGCGTATCACTTCCTTTTCCAGGTCGTGAAAATAATGACTTATAAGGGCAGCATCTTCAGCAGGCATTTCTGCAACTTCCGGTAGCGCCTTGTATTCTGCTTTTATTGCGCTGAACGCGTCGCTGCGGTCGTGCTTGGCAAGTGCAGATTTAGATACAGCATATATTTTTTCTTTCGCGAACGCAGCTATTTTAGCTTCCAGTTCAGGATTGGTGTATGGTTTAGCATATTCGCGTTTGCCTGGTGCACCTATTTTTTCACGCAGTTCTTCCTGTATCTTCACCTGCTGCTGTATAGCCTGGTGTCCAAGCTCTATTGCTTTCAACAGGTCAGCTTCGCTACATTCAGATGCTTCACCTTCTACCATCATTATATTCTTGCTGGTAGCGGCAATGATGAAATCCATATCAGCATCTTTAAGAGCTGTACGGTACGGGTTAATAACGTATTCGCCATTAATGCGGGCCACACGTACTTCTGATATGATCTCTTGTATAGGCACATCAGATACTGCCAGGGCAGCAGATGCGGCCAAACAAGCAAGGGCATCGGGCATCACTTCAGGATCTGAAGAGATGAGCGTGACCAACACCTGTACTTCACATAGATAATCGTCTGGGAACAATGGGCGCAATGCGCGGTCTATTAAGCGGGATATCAATATCTCATAATCGCTGAGACGGCCTTCGCGTTTGAAGAACGAACCAGGGATACGACCTGCAGATGCAAATTTTTCCTGGTAGTCAACTGTAAGTGGGAAGAAAGATTGTCCTGGTTTAGGCTCTTTGTTAGCTACCACTGTAGCCAGCAGCATACAATTGCCCATACGAACAACTGCTGAACCATCTGCCTGGCGTGCCAGTTTACCCGTTTCAATGGATATTTCACGTCCATCTCCTAACTTAAAGGATACAGAAATGGGATTAGGAGTCATAAATTATATTTTAATATGTTCTAAAAAAATTATTCCCAACTAACGTTTAGTTGGGAATAGAAGCCTGGAAATGTTATTTACGCAAGCCAAGTTTTTCGATAAGCGAGCGGTAAGAAGTAAGGTTCTTATGGCTCAGGTATTGCAACAAGCGTTTACGACGTCCTACCATCGACATCAGGCCGCGATTGCTGGAGAAATCTTTTTTGTTGGTCTTAAGATGGGCAGAGATATGGTTAATACGCTCTGTAAGCATAGCGATCTGTGCTTCGATGGAACCTGTGTTGGTTTCATTGCCACCAAAGTCTTTAAATATGTTCGCCTTTTTTTCCGCAGTAAAATGAGACATTTGAATCTTAATTTTTAATAAACGACACTTTTTCGAGTGTGCAAAGATAATAAAAAGTTCTTATCAAAATACATTTCACGAATAATAATTATTAAAATTAGACTCGAACTTTGTTATTTTTTCGTTCGACAAATATAGACACTTCTGTTTTGGTTAACTTCGTAATATGGGGTCGTATAGTATAGGAGAAGCACTGAACCTGCTGCTTGAAAATAGCCACTGGAAACCTAAGGTAAATGAGGTGCGCATGCGCGATGAGTGGGAAGCCATAGTTGGTAAGACAATAGCTAAATATACACGCAATATATACATGAGCGGCACCACACTTACCATATATACAGATGTAGCCGCACTGAAACAGGAACTGATGGTAGGCCGCGAGCAACTGATCATTAATATAAACGAGTATTTTAAGGAGAACGTGGTAACAACGATAATGATCAGGTAGCATTTAACATTACATAAACTTCTCTTTAAATAACTTCAAGTTATCAATGCGAATCATAGCAACCATATTATGTATCTACTTTGCAGGACTTATAGTGCAGCCATTGTTTGCTACGCCATGTGTACAGGGGAAAGTAATGAGTTGCTGTGCTAAGCATAAGAATGGCAAACCAAGCACTTGCCCTATGCAAAAAAAGGGAAACAAGGGCTGCTGCGATAATAACAATTGTAACCCGCTTTGCAGCCAATGTGCTATGTGTGGTATCTCAGCGATCACACAGGCTAAATTTACCCTACCCGCTATCTTCCAGGAAATTCATCAGCAAAAGCACATTTTGCGCAACTGGTCTTTCACCAGCAGCTACTACTCTTCTTTGTTGCGCCCTCCGCGATCAGTTTGAATATGCCGCACCTTTTCAAACCGCACCATTGTGTAGTGGTTATTCAATTCAAACTAAAATCAAAGAACAAATGAAAAAGATCCTTTTTGCGGGCATTACCGCAGTAGTAATATCATGCGCTATGGGCTTTGCCAGCGCCAATGCTGAACCAGCTAAAGCAAAAACTGCCACTTGCATGTGTAGAGACTGCAAATGTGATGACTGCAAATGCACCGATTGCAGCAAGGGCCACTGTAGTGAAGGCTGCTGCGATAACCAATGCAGCAAGCAAACAGGTAACTGCAGTTGCAGCAAGTAAGCGTTAACAATAATTTAAACGCAAAAGCTCCCGGTGCATCCGGGAGCTTTTGCGTTTATTGATAATATATTATCTGCTTAGTATCTTCTGAAATCTACCGATATCAGCAGCTGGCAACAATGGTTTGCTATGAACTAAGTGTGTAGCGAATTGATGCCCAAAATAGGGCGCCAAAGAACAACCTTTAGTACCCATTCCATTAAAGATACCCACTTGCGGATGCAACGGGTGCATACCAACAAAAGGCCTGCGTTCGAGGTTCACAGGGCGCTCGGCTACCCGATGCTCCAGAATGGTATAGGGGAGTTTTAAAAAATAGTTCAGTTGTTCTTCTACCTTCTTGCGGTAAGCTGGGTTGGGCTCAAGGTCAGTGTAGTTCCATTCGTGAGTTGCACCTACCCAAAAAGTATTATCGCCATATGGCGCTATCGTTAGGCCTTGTTTATATATATGCGTTGCAGGCAGGCCAGGTATCGATACTATAAGAAATTCACCTTTATCTTTAGACCACGGCAGTCGCGTAAAGAATGGGTTATCCCATCCTCCTACCCCTTCGCAAAAAATGACCTTCTTCGCTGTTATGTTTTTATAACTGATACCTGTTTCTGTTGTTACCAAAGCATCTATATCAAACACATCTTCCAGTAAGGCACTTTTACCGATCAACACTTTACGCCATTCCTGCAACAACGTGGTAATATCAGTAAGGTAGCAAGGTTCAATTTCGCCGATACCATAGTTGAACCGGAATAGCTCTTGCCACTTCCGCTCATTGGCAGGGCGCTCCAGGTAGGTATCACCTTCTGCCATTCTTGCTTCAAAGGCATCATACATTTGTTGCGATGGGTGGAAGTCCAGTATGTTGCACTGCTGTATCAGCGTTTTGCCCAACTCATTACCTATAGTGGTATAGGCATCCCAGGCAAAGGGAAGCAAATCTTCTATCATCCACGTACGCACTACGCGCCTGCCGGTGACCGGATTGATGATACCGCTTGCCATTTTACTTGCGGTATTGGGCAATGGGTTATCTATTACAAGTACTGTTGCTCCTTGTTGCTGCAAATAATAGCTAAGGAACGTGCCACACATACCCTGCCCTACTATAAGATGATCTGTGTTCATAGTTATGCTTTCAGATCCAGCAGTGCATTTATAGTAAGTGCTACAATAACAGTATTGAACATGAAAGACAGAAGCGCATGCACAAGTACTATACGCCTGATGTGCCGGGAACCAATGGTAACGTCAGACACCTGAAACGTCATCCCGATAACAAAAGAAAAATAGGCAAAATCAACGTAATCGGGATGCTCCTCTTCCGGAAAACTAAGGCCTCCTGCGCGCTCATCAGGCGTTTCCTTATCATTAGCGTAATACCTGTGTGCGTAGCGCAAGGTGAACATAGTATGCAACAGGAACCAGGAACAAATAACACCTGAAATATAAATGGCCGCTTTTATTTCTTTATGCATAAGGCCACTATGAGCCTTAGAGGTAAGCAATATGATGATGGCCAGCAAGCTGGATATTATTGCTACCAGAACAAGAAGAAAAACAGCTATCCGGCTTTCATCCTGCACTTTTGCCAGACGGCGGATATCTTGTGGGTCGAATGTATAGAATGTTATCCAGCTGAGGGTGATAAGGGATAAACTCGTAGCGTCCCAGCTTAGCATCAGCCGGGTGATGAACTCCATAGGAACACTAAGCAATGATAGAAAGCAGAGCGCACCGACAACTATGCTAATGACCAGTTTGACGCCGGCATGAAGGTTACTTATTTTTTTCATCATTGTAAAGATAATGATGGCTTACCGCATTCTACTTACTCTATCAATTTATTGCATTGCCCTATTATCGCATTACCGCATTTTAAATAATATCTTAGCGCTTAATGACAACAGGAACCACACCCTCAAAGAGCCTGGAGCGGTCTTTATCGCTCACACAGGCAACGGCTATCAATATGATAGACATGGTGGGCATTGGCCCGTTCGTTACGCTTTCTTTGATAGTGAGTGCTATGCAGGGGACTGGCGCTATAATAGCGTGGCTGGTAGGTGCATTGCTTGCCTATACTGATGGTATGGTGTGGGCAGAGCTGGGTGCAAAATGGCCTGAGGCTGGTGGCAGCTATGTGTTCCTGCAGAAACTATACGGGCATAAAAAATGGGGGAAGCTGATGCCGTTCCTGTTCGTGTGGCAAACCACCATACAGGCACCATTGGTAATAGCAAGCGGGGCCATTGGCTTTTCCCAGTATCTTACTTATCTACTGCCCTTATCGCCCATAGCACAAAAAGCTGTAAGCGGCAGCCTTGTGATACTGGTAGTGTGCCTGCTGTACCGCGATATAAAAAGTATAGGTAAGATATCTGTACTACTGTGGATAATAACAGGTGGTACTATACTATGGCTCATATTTTCGGCCATAGGGCACTTTAATGCAGCGCAAGCTTTTGATATGTCGGGCTGCAACTTGTCTATTTTCTTTATGATACCCCTGGGCAGGGCTTCGTTGCAAACTGTATACTCCTACCTGGGCTACTACAACGTGTGCCACCTGGGCGCCGAAATAAAAAGACCTGAAGTGAATATACCCCGTAGCATGTTCATCTCCATAACAGGTATTGCCATATTGTACCTGTGCATGCAAATAGCAGTATTGGGCGTACTGCCGTGGAAGGAAATTGCGATGTCTAAGTTTGTGGTCAGCACCTATTTTCAAACCATATATAACCACCAGGTGGCGCAGGTAGCTACTATGCTGATACTCACCATTGCCATGTCCTCTATTTTTGCTACTACGCTGGGCTATTCACGCATACCATATGCTGCGGCCCTCAACGGTGATTTCTTTCCCATATTTGCCCGGGTGCATCCACGTTTGAAATTTCCGCACGTATCCTTATTGATACTGGGTTCTGTAGCATTCATATTTAGTTTGCTGCTGAAGCTGAAAGATGTGATCACAGCGATCATCATTATGCGTATAATGGTGCAGTTCATTGCCCAGGCACTGGGTCTTATAGCCTGGCACTACCGGAAGCCTAAGGACGAGCGACCTTACAAAATGCCATTCTTCCCTATACCAGCCATACTATCTATCATTATCTGGATCTTCATACTACTATGCTGCGATGGCAAATTCATACTTATATCGCTGGGCATCATGGCGCTGGGAACTATAATTTTCTTTATCAAAGAGAACAGGGCAAAAAACATTTAGCCAAGACTTAATCCTCATTCACATATACCCTTTTCACCCGTTGCGATATGCCCGTCATGATCTCGTAAGGGATAGTGCCGGCCCATTCGGCAAGCTGGTCTACTGTTAGTTCGGGGCTAAAAACAATTACATCATCTCCCTCTACAGCTTCAGGTATATGTGTAATGTCTACCATGCACATATCCATGCATACCACACCTACTATATTTGCGGGCTGGTCATGTACCAACACATGCGCCTTACCATTGCCCAGCGCCCTGTGGTAGCCATCGGCATAGCCTATACTTATAGTGGCTATGCGCATAGGGTGTACTGCTGTAGCTCGGCGGCCATAGCCTATAGTATCTCCTGCAGGTATTTCCTTTATCTGGGCTATTGTGGTCTTTAGCGTGCTTATTTGTTTCAGCCTGCTTTGCAACGTACCACTGCTTTCTACGCCATAAAGCCCCAGGCCGAGGCGCACCATATCAAAATGCAATTCAGGATGGCGGGCAATGCCCGATGAATTGCACAAGTGCAGCATAGGCTTGTAAGGAAGATGCTGCATCAACCGCCCACTCATCTCTTTGAAAGTAGTAGCCTGGTATAGGGTGAACTCGTCCTGCTCTGCTTCGTCGCTTACCGCCAGGTGGCTGAAAATGCTGGCGACGTGCAGTGTAGTATTATGATGTAAAATATTAGAAAGTACATCCAGGTCTTGCGCTACAAAACCGAGGCGGTGCATGCCAGTATCCAGCTTTATATGTACAGGATATTGCATTACCGAAAGCATCTCTGCTATGCGGGTAAACATTTCCAGCGTTCTAAAATTATATATCTCTGGTTCCAGTTTCCAGGCTATCATTCTATCGAACGATGTATCGTC
Source organism: Flavipsychrobacter sp. (assembly GCA_965276955.1). Classification (GTDB taxonomy): domain Bacteria; phylum Bacteroidota; class Bacteroidia; order Chitinophagales; family Chitinophagaceae; genus JABDEZ01. The sequence continues at coordinate 42,192 of CBDIBP010000026.1, read as the reverse complement.
GGGACTCATTACCATTATTGGCAGCGTAATGCCAGCTTTGCGTAGCCCTATGCCTTCGTCGGTATAGGCAACAGCCAGGTAACTGATGCCCGCATACTGAAGTTGGCTGGCTATCTCATAGCTGCCGCTGCCGTATGCAAATGCTTTCACCATAGCCATGGTCTTTAAACCAGGTGCCAGTATGGAGCGGAATACATTGAGGTTGTGTGTTAGTGCAGAAAGGTTGATAGAAAGTACTGTCTGATGCACTTTCTGCTCCAGCAACATTCCTATTTTCTCGAACGTGAATGTACGTGCACCTTTCAGCAATATGGCCTCATTATCGAACGTAATAAGATGAAAATTCTTGAGCAGGTCTTCTGTAGACTTAAAGAAGATACTGCGCAGTTTTTTATACTTTCTGAAAGCTGCCTTATTCTTGTATAATGCTGGCCCAATGCCTATGAAGCGCTGTATGTTGCGGCGGCTTACCAATGCGGCCACCTCTTCATACAGATCAGCATCAGGGCGACCCACTTGTAGTATGTCAGATAGTATGACCGTATGGTGTTGATGTTGCCTCTGCTGCTCCAAGTAGTCTATAGCTATGTGCAGCGATGTAAGGTCTGAGTTGTAAGTATCATCGATAATGGTACTATTATTGATGCCGTGTCGCAGCTCCAATCGCATAGATACGGGTTGCAGCAGGCACATGCGTTGCTGTATCATTTGTTGCTGCATATCCATCAGCAATAATACACACCAGCAATTGATGGCATTTTCTATAGCGGCAGCATCAGTAAATGGTATAGCTATAGATATACCTTCCTTTTTATACACGGCATGTATGGTAGCTGTGCCATGCTCCTTTATTACTTCTTTTATAACAAGGTCTGCATCGTGTTTGTGCGACCACGTAAACAGCGTAAGCGCTGCCGACCTGTCGTTACTGCTCACCTGGTGTGCATATTGGGATATGCATTCATTCAGCTCGGGATAGTCACGGCAATAGACCAGTTTCCGAACATGGCGAAATAGTACAAGCTTTTCATTTATTTTCTGCCGCACATTCATGAAGCCCTCGCTATGCGCCTCACCAATATTGGTGAATACACCTATAGTGGGTCGGATGATCTTTTCCAAATGCTCCATCTCGCCGGGTTGCGAAATACCTGCTTCAAAAATGGCTACCTGCGTTTGTGCATCCAGCAGCCATACAGACAGCGGTACGCCCACTTGTGAGTTATAACTTTTAGGGCTGCGCAAGGTATTGTAACTATCGCCAAGCAACTGATACAACCACTCTTTTACCATGGTCTTTCCATTGCTGCCAGTAATGCCTATTACTGGTATATCAAAACGCTTGCGATAAGCCGCTACAATTTGCTGCAATGCTGCCAAAGTATCCTTCACCAGCAGTATGCCTGCACCAGGCAAGAGCGTCATATCCTGCTCTTCAGAGACCAGGAAACTACGCACACCGGCCTGGTAAGCATCCTGAATAAAATTGTGACCATTGCGCAGTTTAGTTTTCAGCGCTACAAATAAGGTGTGTGCGGGTGTATCTATTTTACGGGTATCGGTCAGCAGGTTATCAATGCCATCTTCACGCTGGCCATAAAGTGCCCCATGGCACCAAACGGCCATTTCTTCCATAGTCACCTTGTGTGCTGCAGCCATGTATCAGATCTGAATTTTCAGGGTAAAATTAGGCGGGCCGGGAATTATAATCAAAATTACTTGTTGCCGGATATGATCGGCACACGGTAGCGTTTGTTCTGGTCCTCGGTAGGCACAGGTGCGGGATGCTCTTCACTATCTGCTCTGTAGAACTCATACAGCTTTCTGAACAGCTTCTTGAATACATAGGTCTGTATGATCATTGTATCCTTATAGTTGTTGGCCACCGCTATCATACGGTCCGCATCATATTTATTGCTGTCTATATCCGGGTCTTCTGTTATTGCGTTCTTACTTCTCCTGTTCAGCGGCATCCAGTATATATCTACATGCTGGTGCTGACCTTTGGTACCGGCAAGGTCTATAATAGCGCGCTTGGGCAATACCCCCAGCATACTGTCCATTTCTTTTACCCCTACCAGGTAGCCTTCATTGTTCACATTCTGGAAGTATTTAGTGTATATACTGGCACGGCGTTCATTAAGCGGCTTATCGCCTATTATATCTTTAGATCCCGTAACGGAGAACTTTCCATCATTCTGTGTCAGCACGAATGAGTTTATTTCATGACCCGGATAGATCATTGATATCGTTCTCACCTGTTCAGGCGCCAGATCAAAAATGGTACGATCGCGCCAGTCTTCCAGCTCAAAAGGATAGTTGGGAGTAAGATATCCCTGAAAACCTTTTTTGTTCACCACATATGGCTCCTTTGCACCATCCATCATCATGTAAGTACCTTTAAAGTCATTAGCCTCTGTACCTACATAAAATGCACGCATCTTTTTACCGGTGCGGTCATAAGCTTCTACTTTAATGCTATTGCCAGCAAGTATGGTGATCACATTATTGTACTGGTTCTGGGTAACTGGGTATAACGCCTCCTGCTGCTGCAATGTAGTAAGCACCCCGGTGAGTGTGCTCCTGAGCGCGCGATATTGTTTGTTCACTATCCAGCCGCTATCTGTTCGCTCTACTACCACAGTATGCCCATTAGGCCCTGCCAGGAAAAGCTTGCCTATAGAAGCAGTATCTTTTATACCAAAATCGGCCTCGCTGGAGTTGTACAGGCCTTTGCTGTTACCACTAAATATAAAATACCAGGTAGCTACACCCAACACGGCAAGCAATACAATATATACTAAAGTTTTACGCATCAGCTAACAGAGATTTTTCAGACCGTTCACGCCTTCTTTTCGTAACGGCGCTTTCTAAAGAATAAATAACAAGACGCGAAAACCAATACAATACCTATGGGAATACCGATATTAATTATTTGCCATTGCGTTTTCTCTTCATTCACTCTTTTTACATCCAGCAACCTTATGGTAAGGTCTTTAGATCTTGCTTCTATCAGGCCCGACCGGTCGGTAAGGTATTCCAGGCAGTTGAGTATGAAGGTCTTGTTCGAGAAGTTGTCTTTGGTATAATCCCAGTAGCCCATTTCCATTGGGCCGCGATCCTGATAAAAGCCATTTTCCATAATACTGCCGGTGGCAAATATCATACTGGTAGGGGTATCGGCCACTATTTTATAAGGCTGATGTATAGAATCCAGCGCTTGCAAAGCAAAACGGGAAACATGGTTCTGGAACATAGACCGGAACTTACCTTCTGCCAACACGGCTATAGGCTGAAATGGTTTATTGAAGAGTTCCGGAGGCATTGGATACTTCATAATGCTGAGACTGATGCGCACGGGCGACATAGCTTTACGACTATACTTGGATGACTGCAGCAACACGGTCTTTTTTATTTCCGCATCAGCAATAGTGTCTATGCTATTCGGGAATTTAGTTAGCAATGCTGGCATGTTCTTTACCACAGGATGGTCTGCGCTGGGCAATATAATAGGGAAGTATATCCACTTTTTGGGCTGTATATCTGGCTGGCCCTGGCTGTTGCTGCCTATTATCATAGGTATGGGTACGGCATCGTAATCTTCGATCAGGTCGTTGTTTATACGTACGCCATATTTAAAGAAAAGGTCGTCCAGGTTCAGCCCATAATCCTGAGATATGAACTGGGGCGAAGTACGCAAGCTATCCATTGGCGTATACAACATGTTCATGAGCCACAATATATGCCCCCCACGCATCACGTACTGATCCAGGCGCATTTTCTCGGCATCAGAGAAAGGTGTTTGTGGCCTATTGATGATAATGGCCTCGTATGCCCTTGACAGGAAACTGATATGCGAGAGGTCCACAGTGTCTAAGTTATATATCCTGGGTATTGACGAAAGACCATCGTAGGTATCCCAGCCCAGCGCTTCGCTATTTCCTGTTATGTAGGCTATGCGTGGCTTAGCAGGCAGGCGCAATTCGCGCAAGGCATTAGCAAAGTTGTACTCCAGCATGGTCTCAGAGTAGGCAAATATCTCCGATTGATCCATGCCCGAATGACTTTCCAGCAACTTCACCGCTTTCTCTTTGCCATTGTAGTGCACTAATGCATAAGGCAGTATCTCTTTTTCAGCGTACCCTTCTTCCCCTCCTTGTATCTTCAGGTTCACAGGGAATACGCCTTTTTCTGCAAGCTGATTGTACAGGTCTTGTTTTTCTTTACCTGACTTACCTTCTACAGGATCGATAAAACGGAATACTATATGGGTACCTGCTATATCCCTGAACGATTGCAAGCGTTCTCTTGTGGCCTCTGCCAGCCGCTGGAAACCAGCCGGGAACTTACCTGTAAGATACACGTCCACCTCGGCCACGTCCTTCATATTGGCCAGCATATTGCGCGTGGCATGTGATAGCGTAAAACGTTTTTCGCGGGTCATATCGAACCCGGTATGAAAGCGGGCAGCCAGTATATTCACGAATATGAGTATACCTACCATGATACCCAGGCGTATGATTGCCTGCCGCTGCTGCTGTTTTCTTTTTTTAGATGTACTTGCCATAGTTAATTATCTCAGTCCTGCCGTGCTGTATCCCAGGTGCGGCGGTTCAGCGAAAGGCGCGTGAGAGAGATGAACAATATGATTACCGATAAAAAATAAATAACGTCGCGGCTGTCTATGATACCTCTGCTGATAGAGGTATAGTGAAAGGACATACCTATCATACCCAAGTAGTAGTCTATACCCTCTACAAATGCGGGCAGCTTGCTAAGTGTTTCAAAACCGCTATACAATAGCCAACTGGCGAATAAAGCGGCCAGGAAACCCACTATCTGGTTGCTGGTAAGCGAAGAGCAAAATACACCTACCGCTGAAAAAGTAGCGGCCAGAAAAAACAGACCGATGTAAGAACCTATGATGCCACCGCTATCCAATGTACCAGTCGTCAGCGACAGTGTGCTGATGGTGTATACATATATAAATGTAGGTAGCAGTGCAAACACAACCAGTGTTAAAGTAGCCAGGTACTTACCTAATATTATATCGATATCGGTAAGCGGTTTGGTAGATAACCATTCTACCGTGCCCCCTTTAAATTCGTCGGCAAAGGAGCGCATGGTGATGGCTGGTATCAGCAAAAGCAGCAACCATGGCGCTATGCTAAAAAATTTATCCATACTGGCATACCCATATGCCAGTATGCTGTAATCGGGGATTATCCATAAAAAAAGGCCGCAAGCCACCAGGAACACCAGTATGGCCACGTACCCCACTATAGAACTAAAAAAAGAGTTGATCTCTTTAATATAAATACTGCGCATGTATCGCTTCTGTCTTTCGGAAAGTGGCAAATATAATAAAAGCATTGCGCTTTCTGCTACATTCAAAACTGTTAAAGATTTTATGATAACTATATAACATATAATAAGTTAGACCTCAAACAACTATTTTTGCGCAGGTGAGGAACGTGAAGAAATATTATTACAATACAGATACACATAAGTTCGAGAAGCTTGTTGTGTCGTTGCGTATAAAAGTATTTCGTGTTTTGGGTTTTGTTTCAGCATCGCTGGTCACAGGGCTTATCGTTGCAGCAATAGTATTTCGCTTTGTAGGTTCGCCCAACGAAAAGAAAATGTCGGGGGATGTAAATAAGCTACGCGAGCAGTACGAGCAGATGCAGAATCAGGTGAATAACCTCAATGAATCGATAAGCGAGCTGGAGAACAGGGACAATAATATATATCGTACCATTTTTGAAGCTGCACCCCTACCCGACAGTGTGCGCTATGGCAAAAAATACAGCAATATAGACGCCCGCCAATTTGAATACCTGACGGCAGAAGAGATGCTGGACCAGGTGAAAGGCAACCTGAGGACCCTCCACAACCGCATACGTGTGCAGCGTCACTCCTTCGATACGCTGGAGCAAATGGTAAAAATGAAGGAGACCATGCTGCGATCTATCCCCGCCATACAACCCATATCAGATAGATCGCTTAGCCACCTGGCATCTGGTTTCGGATACCGTATAGACCCAATATACAAAACACCCAAAATGCACACCGGTCTCGACTTTGCAGCACCGCTGGGTACGCCTATATATGCTACCGGCAATGGTGTAGTGAGCGAGGCATCATTCGATGCCGGCGGATATGGCAACCATGTTATCATAGACCACGGCTATGGCTACGAGACCCTATATGGCCACATGATACGCATGAAAGCTCGCGTGGGCCAGCATGTGAAGCGCGGCGAAGTGATAGGATGGGTGGGCAGTACCGGTAAGAGCACCGGCCCACACTGTCACTACGAGGTGATCAAGAACGGAGAAAAGATAGACCCCATTCACTTCTTCTTCAATGACCTCTCGCCTACGGAGTATGAACGCATTGTGCGCATCGCCGCATCCGGCAACCAGTCGTTCGACTAAAATCCTTAAAACAAGCTCCCCTGTACTATAGTATTATCAGGTGACTCTGGGATATGGATGACCGAGCGTCCTATATCTGTTATATGCACTACCTGCCAATCCTCTTCCGCTAAGTAGTTGGAGATCTGCGAGCGGTGGCACTGCCACCAGTTGGCTTCTGCACACATGTAAGCTACGCGCTCATGTTGTGCAGTGGCCTGTAGCTTATCTATAGCTTGCCTGAAGGCATCGGTCTGCATATATAGGCGGTAGGAGCTGAATGGTTTTTTGCTTGCATTTGTGTCAGTAGCTTGTTTGGCTATGCGGCCACCGAGGCTGCGGTAGTGTATATATCTGATACCATTTTCGGCCAACACAACTGCGAGCGCTGCACTATTGAACTGCGGGTTCCATTTGCTGCCCGGCATGCTGCGCACATCGGCAAGCACTTTGATATCAAAGGCCCGCAGCATTTCTACAAAGAGTGCTGCGGGCCTGTTGCTATGACCTATAGTATATATGGTATTCAGTGCATCCATGCACGTTCCTCACTTTTCTAAAACTCCTGCAATTCCAACTGCTCATGCGTAGCAACAAGTGTCTTTGGCTTGTTGACGGCGGCAGGGTTCATCTTAATGATGCCCAATGTTTTGAACACCAATACTATTGGATATATTGGGTCTACCTCATGCCATTTTACACCAAAGTTGGCCCTGGTAGGGAATTTGTGGTGGTTGTTGTGGTAAGATTCGCCCAGCATCAGCCAATCTATATGCAGCAGGTTCTCTGATGTGTTGTTCATCTTGTAATTGGTATAACCATACTTATGTGCATACCAGTTGATGACCGCCCCATGTACCGGGCCCATAGCAAAGTGTATAGGCAGCAGCAGGTAGCAAATATAATAAGGTGCAAATTTCACATAGAATAATGTGTAAAGAATAGCCCAACCAATACGTGATATCCAACCGTGTGCAAACTTATCGAACGCCGGCCAGCTGGGTACACCTTTCAGAAAGCGGGGTTCAATACCATCATGACTATCGAAGATACCGGTGTATACATTCTTGGTCTTCCACATCATATCCATCAGGTTCTTGGAGAAGCTGGGGCTGTGCGGATCCTTTTCTGTATCGGTAAATGCATGGTGCATGCGGTGCATGATAGCGTAGGCACGCGGACTTAGATAAGAAGAACCTTCGGTGATCCAGGTAACAATGAAGAAGACCTTTTCCCAGCCCTTACTCATCTTAAAAGCGCTGTGTGCACCGTACCTATGCTGAAAGAATGTTTGTGAAAAAAGAGATAAATACCAATGGGCAACGAAAAAAATTAATATAGCCATGAAAAATTAATATATAGTAGCTTGCTACAAAGTATTTAAAGATACAACAACAGCAAAAATAAGGTTTAGTTCGCTAAGCACTCCTAAAAATGTATATTATGTTGTTTTAAAACTTTAGTGTGACAAAGGGTCCGATCGATCATTGCGCGTATGAAATGCATAAAAGGTGTAAATTGTAGGTGTCAGGAACACCCTTAGATAAATAACATTAATGGCATGCCTTAGCTGATAAACTTATTATTTATTTGCAGCCGCAACCAGTGGTGAACCCTACCGCTAAGGCACTTTCAAAAATTCACAATTCAGCGTTTAACTAAGAAATTTGGTGCAGCTATTTACTCTGAAAAAATAATCATAATCCACATCGATGACAGTTACCAATACATGGATCTGGAGTTTGTACAAGTACTGAACGATCCTATTGCACCTTATTTATAGTTCATACCTATGGACTTGTCACATTAAAAAAACACAAACTGCTATCCCTACACTCAGCAGCGCAGCAACCAGCACCGCCCCTGCACTTACGTCCTTTATTATCTTGATGTCGGCATCGTATTGGGTAGTGTACTTATCGCACAGCTTTTCTATGGCGGTGTTCAAGGCTTCCACTATCCATACTATAGCTATGGCCAGCATTATGTATAGCCATTGGGTGGCGTGTATCTGCCGCACTATACCTAATACTATTACACCGATCGTTGCCACAAAATGCAGTTGGGCATTCGGCTCTTTTCTTAACAGGTAGTACAGGCCCTCAATGGCGTACTTAAAGCTATTGAGCCTGCTGCGTATGGTCATTTTTTTGTTGTTCATATTCTTGCTATCATAATTGCGGCGTAGTTAGTTAACTACGCCGCAATTGAAAATTAAGACCTTAGTATATCATTCTAATCACTTAAAATCTCCGGCCTTTACATACGTTATGTGTGCAGGCTCTATGTACTTTTTCATTGCCGCATTCAGCGTAGTAAGCGAAAGGTTTTGAAGATGGTCATTCAATGCTTTTTCCCAACTCATGGTCCTGTTCAGGTAAAGGTTATTGCATAGTCTGCCAGCAAGTTGATCGTCATCTGCGAATGAGTTTTGGCGGTACTGTATAATGCCGCCTTTTGCCTGCTTCAATTCCTCTTCTGTAAACCCAGTGGTCACCATTTTGTTCAGTTCGTCATTCCATGCTGCTTCCAGCCTGGCTTTGTTGTCTGGATTGTAAATAGCATAGGAGGTGAACGAACCCATTTCGTCTATAGAGTTAGCACGTACGAACGACCCTACACCATAACTTAATCCTTCCTTCTGACGTATACGGGTAGCTAACCTTGAATTAAGGAACCCACCGCCGAAAATAAAATTACCCATCACCAGTGAAGGGTATTCCGGATTGTCATCACGTATCTTCATCTGCAAGCCAGCTACGAACATGGCGCTCTTTTTATCGGCAGTTTTGATCTCTTTGTTCTCTGTTCTGGTATCGTGGTATGGACCGGCAATGCGGGTGAACCCTTGTGGAGATGTCCAGTTAGCAAATATGGTATTTAGCTTTTCTTTAGTTGCTTTAGTATCCATGTCACCCACAAAAGCCATTGTAGCATTTGTGCTATTATAAAAGTTGTTATAGAAAGAGCGCACCTCGTCTATGGTCACTTTTTTTATAGCACTCACCTGCTCATCCGGTGTCATCACGTATTTGATACTCTCTTTAGGATAGGGGTTCTCTATACGTTCGAACTCGGTGAATGCAACACTCTGTGGTTCTGAACGCTGCTGTTCTATATTGCTTATATTCTCTTCTTTCAGCGTTCTCAATTCCTGCTCCGGAAAAGCAGGATGACGCAAAATATCGTTCAACAGGTCCATTACAGCAGGCAAGCTTTGCTTCGTAGACTTGATGACTATAGTTATGTTCTGCTCATTGCTGTAGATGTCCAGCGACGATGCAAGCTTATCCAGTGTTTCATTGACCTGGGCCATGGTTTTACTCTGCGTCCCTTTCTTTAGCATACCAGCAGTAAGTGCAGCGATAGAAGCCTTATTTTCAAGGCTCTTTTCATCCCCGATGCGCAGTGCTATTGTTGCTGCAACAGAATTGCCACGTGTTGTTTTGGCAAGCAACGCATACCTGGCACCACCTGCTATTTTACCGGTCTCCGTGCGCTTATCTATATTGTCGCAAGAAGGGTCGAACGCTTCGGCCTGCGCAAGGGCAGCCTGGCCTTTGTATTCTGTTACCAGTTTGGTAATATCCGGTGTTTCCGGCACCTTTACCCGTTTAGGCTTATCGGTAGGTATGAATTCGCCCACAGTACGGTTCGACTTAATGAAGTACTGAGCAGCCAGTTTATTTACCTGCTCCGCTGTTACCTGCTTTACCCTGTCGCGATATATAAATGCCAGGCGCCAATCGCCCTGGGCTATGTACTCGCTCAGGTACAAGCCTATATCCTCACTGTTGCGATAGCTTTTATCAAATTCACTCAGTAGTTTGTTCTTGGCATTAGCTACCTCATCTGCGGTTATGGGTTTTGTTCTTATATTTTTGACAATGGCCAGTAGTGCATCCTTAGTGCTGTCCAGGTCCCTTTCCTTAAGCACATTCGCACCCAGGTACAAGTAGCCAGGGTCCTTCAGTGCAGGATCATCAGCAAAAACATCTGTTGCGAGGCCTGTCTTTACCAAGCCCTGGTACAGTCGTCCGTTAGGTTTGTTGGTCAGCACATCGTTCAGCACATCAAACGCCTCATAGTCGGCATCTGGCCCTGCAGGTATGTGGTAGCAAACACCTACAGACTGTATATCTCCCGCCCTTCTGAGCTCCACATAGCGCTCGCCATCCTGCTCTGGCTCTACCGTGTAGGTTGGGTCCAGCACACGGGCTGGCTTAGGTATAGCTCCAAAATATTTATTCACTAATTGCAGGGTCTTGGCTTCATCAATCTTTCCTGCCACCAGCAGTATGGCATTATCAGGCTGGTAATATTTGTGATAGAAAGCCTGCAGGTTTTTTATAGGTACCCTTTCAATATCTTCTTTAGAGCCTATGGTAGCCTTGCCGTAGTTGTGCCACAAATATGCAGTAGATAATACACGCTCTTCCAATATGTTTGGCGCATAGTTCTCATCCTTTTCAAACTCATTGCGGACCACAGTAAACTCACTCCTCAGGTCTTTCTCGGCAATGAACGAATTCACCATACGATCTGATTCCATACTCAACGCCCAATCCAAGTTCTCATTACTGGCCTGAAAGGTCTCGAAATAGTTGGTACGGTCGAAGCTGGTGCTGCCGTTGGGGTTGGCACCGTGGGCGGTCAGCTCTTGCGGCACATTAGGGTGATGGGTAGCCCCTTTGAACACCATATGCTCCAGCAGGTGGGCCATCCCGGTCTCTCCGTATCCCTCCATGCGCGAACCTACCATGTATGTAACATTCACGGTGATGGTCGGCTTTGATGGATCGGGAAACAGCAGTACCCGCAAACCATTTGCCAGGCGGTATTCTGTAATGCCCTCTACACTTGCCGTTCTTTGAAGAGCTGATCTTGCAGCAGGTGTATTTTTTTTAATACTTTTCTGCTGTGCATAGCCAGGCGAGATGACCGCAGCCAATAGTGATATTGACACCGGCAATATGAGTTTACTGATGGTCATAATTTTATGTTTATGTGAGATGTGTACATAAATATATAAAAAATGTTTTTTGTTTTGTGCGGCGGAAGGGAAATTTCCGATGTTGGAAGAAAAATAAAATCGGTCATTTCTGTAGTGTTGATGTGGTTAAAATGCTTTGTGATGGCTAATATTAATTGAAATATAAATTTCTCTTTTTTCCGTTTTTTACCGATGTCGGTAATTTGTGCGAGGTGCTCGGCACGAGACCAACCCTTCCGCCTTCGGCACCTTACCTTGAAAAGGGAAGGATCTATTATCAACAGAATTTCCGGACGGTAAGAAAAAATGAAACCGGTCATTTTGGGGATAGCCGATCTGTGAAATACCGTGTGGTAGCTGATATTGTTTTTTTAGTTCATTTCTTGTTTTTTCCGCTTTTTACTGCCACAAGAAAAAGCGGTATATGTGGGGCTAAACAGGTTGGTGTATCGTAGAGCTATTAATAGGTTTAAAAGGTAAAAAAGGGCAAGATACGATACGCGGGAAGGCGTTTCCAAATAATCATATCCACATATTTTAGGAACCCATACAGCTTGCAGGGCAGGCTGGCGAAGTATCAGACGCGTTTTTGTGGATAGGAGTATAACATAGCGACACTCCGCCCTATTTCCAGATGTCGTGATTGAATTCTTTGATCGGTTTGTAGGCAATGTATTGTACCATACGGGGTGTAATTCCTTTGTTTGGCGTGGCACAGTGTGGCAGTGCCTGATGCCAGATGACAAGATCCCCAGCGTTGCCTGGAACAGGGATGGGCTGCAGTTGCAGGGCTGCGGCCCTGGGGTCCTCGCCATAGGGTACTGTTGCCAGCCAGTCGGCTATTGTGTTATGAAAACCGGGTACGCAATGAAAAGCGCCATCAGTAGCGCATGTGTTCGTTAAATACAGCATACCCTGCAAGGCAAACGGAATAGGCAATTGCAGGCTGACATCCCAATGCAGGGGGCTACCCATGAACTTGTAACTATTGCCTTCGGGAGGATTAAAACTTACTTTATCGACCAGCAGGTAGATGTCCTTGCTGTTATATACCTGCTCATATGCCTTCCTGATCTTTGGTGAACGGCGAACACTATCGAGTGCCGGATGCTGAAAAAGGCTGACCATAAGGCCATTTTTAAGCGGATGGGTCTTGTACCAGCTTTGGGTATCCTGAGGCTGGGCATCGAGGCATTCCCAGATAGCTGTGCGGGCAGCCTGGCACTGGGCCTGGGTAACGGCATCTTTAACTACCAAATATCCATTTGTGTTCCAGAAGTCGAGGTCTTCCTGTGTCAGCACATCGTCGGTCTGCTCCACCTGGGCTAACGTGCCGGGCTGATATGTATGTTGCAGCCAATCTATGAACGCATCGAAAGAAGGGCGCTTTGTACATATATATTGCAATGCCTCTTCTGTACCTACACCCGACCCTGATAGGAAATATACCTGTTGATTCCAATCGGGCACCGATAGTGGTTGAGGTTTGCCCTTGGTGGAATTGCTTGTGCGCTCCCAAAACTGATATAGTACCTGGCGGCGCAGTACAAGATCGTGGTCCATTGCTTTGTTTTATATCTGCTAATTTATATCATTCATTTATAAAATTAAAGAGAGAATATCAGGGTTTACGTGACCTTAACCTATTTCTACATTTTTATTTAGCTATTCATTTTTTTACGATGAAGTATAAGATGGACCGTGCTTGTCATTTAAACCAATAATCCTTCTACATTCAATTATCTTTGCACCGTCATTTACCACATATTTATGCAAATACGTTACATACCTGTTCTTTGCGCCATGCTGCTGCTGGCGAGTTGCGCCAAGACCCGCATTACTGACCACCCGGATTGGGGCAAGTATTACCAGGCACAAGGCATTAACAATGCCTGCTTCATACTGAGAGATAACAATCATGAAGCTATACACTACTATAATAAAGAGCGTTGCTTACAGCAATTTACCCCGGCATCTACCTTCAAGATATTCAATAGCATGGTAGCGCTGGAAACGGTGGTAGCCCCTGATGACCAACTGATAATAAAGTGGGATGGTATAGTGCGCCGCCCGGAGTGGAACAAGGATATGAACATGCGTGAAGCGTTCAAGGTGAGCTGCGTACCCTACTACCAGGAAGTAGCCCGCCGCATAGGCCAGCAGCGCATGCAACACTACCTGGATACTGCAAAGTATGGCAATATGAAAATAGGCGGCGCTATAGATACCTTTTGGCTGAACAACAGCCTGCAGGTATCGACTGATGAGCAGGTGGGCCTGCTGAAGCGCATGTACTTTAATGAACTACCGTTTAGCGAGCGCAGCCAGCGCATAGTACGGAGTATGATGCTGCGTGAGGAAACCCCGCAATACCGACTGTACTACAAGACCGGCTGGGGCAACCTGCCTAATGGTAACAATATACTATGGGTAGTGGGCTTTGTGGAGCGCATCATGAACGTGAAGGAAGACAAGGATGCTATGAACAAAAGCGATATACGCATGTACCCGTATTTCTTTGCGCAAAACTTTGAGATAGGGAAGAACGACACTACCAAGGACTGGGTGAACCTGCGGGTGGAAATGGCAAAGGATGTGTTGAAAGACTATGGGGCCATACCGGCAGCAACGGCTAAATAACCATCTCAATGTATTCTAAAAGGCAGGGCCGGAGCAATAATACTGCTCCGGCCCTGCAATAAATACTAACAAGTATAATTACAAAAGTTGTTTCAGCACATTGTAGATGACCTGGGGCTTGCCCAGGGTGTAGAAGTGCAGCATAGGCGCTTTGTTCTTCAGGAGGTCGCGGCACTGGTGCAGGAGCCATTCGGTACCAACCTGGTCGCACTCGGCCTCGTTCTTAGCACTCATTATAGCCTTGTACAGCTCTACAGGAACTTCCACATTAAAGATGCTGGGTATGACACTGAGCTGGCGCTTACCGGTAAGTGGTTTTAGCCCTGGCACGATAGGCGCGGTGATACCATGGGCCTTACACTGTGCTACGTAGTTATAAAAGTGCTTATTATCGAAGAACATTTGGGTGGTCACATAATCGGCACCAAGTTCTATTTTGCGCTTCAGGTATTCGATATCGGTGTCCAGGTTCGGAGCCTCAAAATGCTTTTCCGGGTAGCCGGCAACACCTATGCAGAAGTTGGTCTTTACACCATCTATGATATCGTCTTCCATGTACTTACCATTGTTGAGGCTGATGACCTGTTTTACCAGATCTTCGGCGTAACGGTGACCACTGGGATGCGCACTGAAGAATTTTTCATTGGCAGCAGCATCACCCCTAAGCGCCAGCACGTTGTTCACACCCAGGAAGTGGAGGTCTATAAGTGCATTCTCTGTTTCTTCCTTGCTGAAACCACCACATATAAGGTGTGGAATGGCCTCCACCTTATATTTGTTCATGATAGCGGCACAGATGCCTACAGTGCCCGGGCGCTTGCGGATCTCTATCCGCTCAAAGTTGCCATCAGCACGTTTCTTGTACATTTGTTCGGCACGGTGGTAGGTAACATTGACGAACGAGGGCTTGAACTCCATAAGCGGATCGATGCCCTGATATATGGACTCTATACTTTTACCTTTAGTGGGCGGTAATATTTCAAGCGATATAATAGTATCGGTAGCTGAGGCTAATTGTTCTGTGACTTTCATAAATTTCTGAATTGCAAAAATAGATACATTATTATTATCGCGCTTACTTTTATCGCATACGTTGCCGGCCTTTTAATACAGCCTCACACGGGGGTCGAGCAACGCATATAACATATCTGTGAGCAAGTTAATAATAATGAATATAAAAGCAGTAAGCAGTACCGCGCCCATGACGAGTGGGAAATCGAATTTGTCCAGCGCATCTACAGTTATCTTACCTATGCCCTTCCAGCCAAAAATGTACTCCACGAAGAAGGCGCCTGCCAACAGTTCTGCCAGCCACCCTGTTACGGCTGTGATAACAGGGTTGAGCGCATTGGGGAGTGCGTGGCGCAGTATTACTTTGTAACGGGTAAGGCCTTTGGCATATGCGGTGCGTATGTAGTCTTGCCCCAACACATCGAGCAGGGCACTGCGGGTGAGCTGGGTAATGATGGCCAGCGGTCGGATGCCGAGTGCCAGCGCCGGCAGTATCATATTGCGCAGTGCCAGGTGGCGACCGGTAAACGCATCGTAGTCCCACAGGCTGCCTGTCATGTTAAGGCCAGTATAGCTGTGCAGGAGGTACCCGAACACGTATGCTATAAGCAGACCAGCAAAAAAGGAAGGCATGGAGATACCGGCAACGCTTGCGGCGATAGCGGCAGTATCGGGCCAGCGGCCTTTGTGCAGGGCGGCGACCATACCCAGCACTATACCTAATATAGTAGCAATGAACATAGCTGCAAGTGCAAGGAGCATGGTGCCGGGCAATGCCTCGCCCAGGACCGTGGTGACCTGGCGGCTGGTGCGGTATGAGCGCCCAAGGTAAGGCCACTGCAGCGTAAGCGCATTCCCAGCAGGCAATGGCAGCAGCTTTACATAACTGTATTTTTGCTGTGCAGCAGTGGTGGCAGGGTGCATGGCTACGGGAGACAGGTCATCGAGGTACTGTACATACCTGGCCCACACAGGCTTATCGAGGCCCAGGTCTTTCCGTATGTTCTGGGCGGTCTTCTCATCGCTGCGCTGACCCATGGTAAGGCGCACAGGGTCGGCAGGAAGCACGTTGAACAAAAAGAACACGATGCTCACCACACCCAGCAATACCAAGATGCTATACCTAATGCGCCGCAGCAGGTACATTACCATTACTGACCACCTGTTGGGATGCTTTTGGGATAGTCGCGATAGCTCCATTTGTGCACCACGGTGCCATCTTTCAGCAACATGAGGCCGGGATTGGACCGCATCACCGTTTTGCTGATGGTGACATCCATAATGTATGGAGGTAATGCAATGCCATTTTTTGCGGCAAATGCTTTTCCGCTTTCATAGTCGGTAGAGCACAGAAAGTAGAACGGTATGCCGGCTTTTTTGGCCTGTGCTATCAGCGACTGTAGACGATCTATATTATCGGTGCGGGCGTCCTCTGGTTTGCGGAGGAAGAAGAAATACTGGTAACCTTTTGCTTTGAGTATCTCTTCTGTATGGTCTTTCTGGTCGGAATCGAGGATGGCAAAATCTTTAGGTATAGCTGGCTGGCCGGTACCTTCTTTTATCAGTTTGTCGGTCTTGTCTACAAACACCCAAGTGGTATCCTGCCATGGATAGTTGGCGCTGGTGAATTCCTTTTTCACGCCGTTCTTCTGGTAGATGAATTTTGTTTCGTAGACATCCGGGGTAGCATCAGGCGCAGGTTGCATTTTTTCCCACAGGTTGTTGCCGGGTTTGTAGGCCAGGCAATCGTTTACCGGCAGGTGCTCCAAAGTATACCATTGTGCCCAGAAGCTGAAGAACACAGCGAGGATCATAAGGGCGGTGGTAGCATATCTGCTGAATAGTGGCGCTACACTTTTGCGATATGCAAAAAGTATGACCGACATGATGAGCAGCACGACATCTTTACCGAAGGTGGCCTCATTGCTAATTTTAAAACAATCGCCAAAGCAACCGCACTCCTTTATCTTTCCGGAAAAAAGCGCGTAGGCGGTGAGAAAGGTATAGAACAAATTGAGCAGTAATAATAGAAAAGACATGGCCCTGAATGCATAACCAATAAGCACCGCTACACCGGCAATGATCTCGAAAGCGATCATGGCAATGGAGAAATACAGTGTATAGGGTGCCATGAAGGACATATGCCAGATATCGAATATCTCATCCATTTTGTAGGTAAGGCCCAGCGGATCGTTAGCCTTTACGAGGCCAGAGAAGATAAACAACACACCGACAACTATTCTCAGGAACCAGATAAAATACTTCATAACTAAAGACAAATTGTGTGTAATGAAAAGGTTTTAGTATTGATGACCAGAGTAAAAATAACAATTAGCATTATTATTCGTGCATCTTGATAAGCGCGAAAATGGCATAATTAACAATATCTATAAAGTTGGCATCCATGCCCTCTGATACCTGCGTTTTACCATCATTAGCGAGTATCTGCCGTATGCGCAGGAGCTTTACCAATATCAGGTCTACAAAGGATTGCTGCGACATGGCCCGCCATGCCTCACCATAATCGTGGTTCTTTTGCGTCATAAGGGCCTCTACTTCAAGTGCGTGCGCTTTGTATAGTTTTTTAGCTTCTTCGCCTGACAGCTCGGTACCAGCATGGGGAGGCAGGGAAGCCTGTATAAGCGCAATGATGCCGTAGTTGACAATGCCTATGAACTCACTTTCTATGGTATCAGCAATTTTCTGGTTGCCGGTCTCCTGTATCTGCCTGATGCGCCAGGCTTTTATATAGAGTTGGTCGACAATGGACACCGGACGCAATACCCTCCAAGAGGTACCATAGTCCTGCGCTTTCTTTACATAAAGATCTTTGCATTGGGTAACTACACTTCTATATTGCGATATGGTATCTGGCATTTACTGATGTTTATCCGGCGTAAATTTATGATTAGATCTTGTGTTAACGTAGTTTTGGTCGAGTAAATAATTACAACACACAATAGGATAATATGTCGACCTTGCTACCCATACCATTTACCCTACAAAGCAAAGGGCGGCTTTTAGATCTGACAATGCCTATTGTAATGGGCATACTGAACACGACGCCTGATAGCTTTTATAATGCGGGCAGAGATAGCCAGGTTGATGATATACTGCGGAATGCGGAACGCATGATAAATGAAGGCGCTACTATACTGGATGTGGGTGGTGCAACGACCAAGCCAGGCTCTGCCATTATGAGTGCAGCTGAAGAGTTAAAAAGAGTAATACCTGTGATAGAAGCACTGCACAGGAACTTTCCGGAAACCTGGTTGTCTATAGATACTTATAATGCGCAGGTAGCACGCGAGGCTGTGGGTGCAGGCGTATCGATAATAAACGATGTAAGCAGCGGGAGCATAGATGCGCAAATGCTGCAAACCGTTGCAGAACTAAAAGTGCCTTACATAGCTATGCATATGCAGGGCACACCGGCTACTATGCAGCAAAACCCGCAATATAGCAATTCGGTTACAGAGGTGCGCAATTACCTACAGCAGATATGCGAGGACTGTACTGCTCACGGAATAAAAGATGTTATAATAGACCCTGGCTTCGGGTTTGGGAAAACTGTGGAGCACAATTTTGAGTTACTGCGATCGATGCATACGTTTCGCATATTGGGAAGGCCAATACTGGCCGGTATCAGCAGGAAATCAATTGTGTGCAAACCGCTGAAAGTATTGCCGGAACATGCACTTAATGGCACCACTGCACTGCACATGATAGCACTGCAGCAAGGCGCTAATATATTGCGTGTACATGATGTAAAGGAGGCAATGCAATGTATAACGCTGCAACAGTTACTACGCGACTGATACTACAACATTTTATGTCTCACAAATTCTTTATTCCTATCGAAGAGGTAGCGGTAGGTGCGGAGTATGCGGCTGCGTTCTGTTTCGAGGCTTTCGGCGATGTTGATCATCTTGGGGTTAAAGTCGCCGATCCATTGCATTTCATATTCATGGTAGCGTAGGCCATTTTGTACCACCTTCGATGCTTCAACTATCATGTATGAATCCACTCCTTTTCCCTGGAAAGCAGGGATGATACCAAACACTATGCCTACAAAACGGGTACACTTGCCAAACCGCTGCAGGTAAAGGAATCTCAGCTTTTGCAGTATGCCGAATTTCCCGTTCAGCGGGCCAAAGAACTGGTTGAGATCGGGCAGGTTGATCCACATGGCTACGGGTTCGTCCTTGTAGTAGGTGAACCATATTATTTTTTCGTCCATCACCGGCTTCATGGTGCTGAACATTTTTATTACCTGGCGCTCTTCCAGCGACTTGCCACCACCATGCCCTGCCCATGCAAGGTTGTATACATGTGCAAAATCTTTGGCAAACTTTTCCAACTGGTCTTTACGTATATGGACCACTTTGTAATTGGGATCCTTCGCGATAGCATCGTGGCGGGTGTAGAATTTCTCACTCAACCGGGTATCTACACTGCGAGCAAAACAGATCTGGTTGAAATAGGTATTGAAGCCATACGCTTCAAAAAGATCTTTGTAATAAGGTGGATTGTACGTCATGCCATACAGCGGTGCATAAAAACCATCTACCACCATACCCCACCACTTGTCGCGCTCACCAAAATTTATGGGGCCGTCCATTGCTTCCATACCCCGTTGCTGCAGCCATTCTTTGCAATGATCGAGCATAAAATTGGCCGCCTTCTGATCGTTGATGCATTCAAAAAAGCCTATACCACCTGTAGGCTGGGCTTCTTTATATTGTTTGTTAACAAAAGCTGCAATACGGCCTATAGCTTTATTTTTATCATCCAGCAATATCCAGCGTGTACACTCCCCTCTCTTGAAAAATTTATTTTTTTCAGTGTCAAATACCTCTTCAATATCTTTATCGAGCGGGCGAATGTAATTGGGGTCGCCTTTATACATATCAACAGCTACCTGTAAAAACGCTTTTTTATCGGCGGCTGTTGTTACTTCATGCATATGCATTTATTCCTGAGTTTATTTAAACAGTAATGTTCTGATAAATGAAGGTAGTAAATAATGTAAATAACGCAGCCCGTTGTGTACTGGCTGCGTTGTGCATATTGTGTGCTGTAACTTAATTCTACTGCCTAACGTAAGTTAACACTTGATTTTCTGTATGTCACCAGGTTGGAAGAATGTCTGCCAAATCTATAAATAATAGCTCGACAAACATACAATGACATGCTAAACTTTGTTATAACTACTCTTGATCCATGATGTATTGTATCAATTGTTTTTTAGAGTAGTCTTTTGCGTTCAGGTTCACTCCATACACTTCATTCACTACATCTACGAGTTTCTTTTTGGCACCAATAGCCCAGAATTCGTTCAGCTCCCAAACTTCGCCATTGTAAGATACCCGCATGTTCTCCAGGTCTATATCTTCTGGTTTCAGGCTGAAAACGAAGTGGCGATCGTAAAGGGTCAGCTTGCCTTTGTGTACCAGCCTATAGTACCGTGCAGTATTCTTCTCGAATTTTTTCAGGTGAATGGTCTGCCCAGCGCTATTGGTAAGCACTATTGCGTGCAGGTGGCTATCGCGAAGCTTATATTTATTAGCAATGTTATACATACCATTTTCTATCCACACCTGCCCACCTTTAAACCTGAGCGAGCCTTGGACCGTGTCTTTTTTATAGACCACGTAGCCGGAATAATTACGGTGTTTAAGCAACTCGAACGGATACTTATGACTTTCGATATGTGTGGTCATCTCCGCAGAATGACCCCCTTTAGCAAAAGAAGTGGCGGAAAGCAGCACGCATAGCGGCAGTACTAAATAGGCAATACGATTCATATTTATGAGATTTTGGTGAAGCGGCACTTTGTATATCGTATCTATTAAAAAAATCAAGCCAGTAAGTGTTGATGGGTTTTACTTAATTTTTCTTTAGCTTGCTGTTTGATGCAATTTATTTTTTGGCTCTTAGCTGCTATTCTATCTGGCGGAGCGGGTTACTGGGTGTATAATACAGACAAGAAATGGGCGGTACCCTACCCGTGGGTCACTGCATTGCTGCGCAGTGTTGTTGTTTTCCTTACCCTACTGCTTGTATTGGCCCCGGTATTTACCATAACCAGAAATGAGACCGAGAAGCCAGTTATAGTGTTCCTGCAAGATAATTCGCGCTCTATTGGCGCGGCATTGGGTGCGGATACTACTACCTACAATAAGAACGCCCAACAACTGATACAGAAGCTGGGAGAAAAGTATAAAGTAGTGCAATGGGGCTTTGGACAGCGCGTGCAAACAGACAGCCTGTTCCATTATCACCAACCAGCCACTGATATAGCCGCTGCAATGGCCAGGGTACAAGACTTTTTTGGGCGGCAAAACCTGGGTGCGGTGATAGTAGCCAGCGACGGCCGATATAACCAGGGTATGAACCCACTGTACCAACCTTTGGCTATGCATGCACCAGTATATACTGTTGCCATTGGCGATAGCGCTGCACAAAAGGACCTGCGGGTGGCACAGGTATATGCCAATAAAGAAGTGGCGCTCAACAGCCAGTTCGAGATACGGTGTGATGTAGTGGCCACGCGATGCAGTGGGTATTATAACAGCATACAACTGCAAGAGGCGGGTAACATTGCAGCATCGCAGCCTATAAACATCAATACGGACCGGTATGACCGCTCTGTATCGTTCACTATAAAAGCAGACAAACCGGGGTTGCATCATTACATCATTAATGCCCCCTATGCTGAAGGAGAAAAGAATATTACGAACAACAGGCGCGATGTGTTCGTAGATGTGGTAGAAGAAAAGAAGAACATACTAATAGCTACTGCGGCCCCAAACCCTGATGTGAATGCAATAAAAGAAGCACTGAGCGGGCTGGAAACATATAAAGTAACTGTAAAGACCACTGACAACTTACCCACATCGCTGGCAGAATACCAAGTGGTGATACTACTGGATATGCCTGTGCCGGGGAACAATATTGCTACGCTATTAAGAGATAGTAACAAGCCTGTATGGTATATATTGGGGAATCACGCAAACGTGAACGCCATCAATGAGCTGCAAAAAGCTGCACATTTGAATATGTATCCCAATTCGGCGCGAAATGTGCTGGCCAATTATAATAGTGCTTTTAACCAGTTCACCTTACCGCAGAACACGCAGGCCGTACTGGACAAGATGCCACCGCTGACGGGCCCTGCAGGTAGCGCGCAGGCTATGCCTAATGCTGGAATATTATTCACCGATAAAGAAGGCGGCGGACCGGTATGGATGCTGCACCAAGGCAGCACACCAACAGCAATGCTGACCGGTAACGGGCTATGGCGCTGGAGGCTATATGAATTCAAAAATTTTGGCTCGCACAACGTAGTAGATGAATGCATACGACAGACCGTGACCTTCCTGGCCGCTAACACGAACGACAAGCCATTTACGATGACCTTGCCCAAGTACGTATGGCGCGATGAAGAACCTGTGCTGCTGAATGCTACACTACTGAATGCCAACAATGAACAGGTGAACACGCCTGAAGCCCAGATAACCATTACGGATAGCGCACGTGGCAAGCACCAATATGCGCTGGAGCGAAACGGTACTGCATACCGGCTGAATGCCGGTGTATGGGCCGGGGGCACCTATACCTATGCTGCCCAAACCGTGTATAATGGCAAGACATATACTGCTAATGGTAGCTTTGTGGTAGAAAGTGTGCCGCTGGAGCTGATGGAAACAGGGGCCGACTACCCGCTAATGTACGGCCTGGCCAAAAAGTATGATGGCAGCATGGTGCCCGCAGCTAATATAGGTGCGCTATATGACAGCATAAAACATAACGCACAGATAAAACCTGTGATACAGGCTAACACGCAAACCGTACCACTGGTAGACTGGAAATGGTATTTCTTCCTGATACTGGCTGTAGCTACAGCGGAATGGCTGCTGCGAAAGTACTGGCTGGCGCAATAAAGACCTTTAGGTTTACGACGGTTCATAATATCAGGCCTCTAAATCTTGCAGATCGGTATAACAGGTAAACTATTTGCCGGGTACGGGACGCATCTATGAAGCGCAATAACGTTATATTTATTATATTCTACAAAGCTTTTGCCCCTACAGGGCAGACCATCAAGCTTACCACAGTTAGTTGTTGTAATGATATTGCCAGACAACAAGCTTGATACAGGAGCCTAACCCCTACAACAGCAATTATGGGGCATCTGCAATTCCTGCACGACCCACCTCTTAAAAGTGGAAACTCTATGAAGGACGAATTACCTATTTCACAGCAGTATATAGCGTGGTGATGCCGAATGTGAGTGGTCTTGCTTTCGCTTCTTTAAAGCCACAACGGGTAAGGGTATCGCAAAAGACCTTGCCTTCAGGGAAGGCTTTTACTGATGCGGGCAGGTAGGTATATGCATTGCTGTTCTTAGATACCATTTTACCGAGTGTGGGTAGAATATACCTGAAGTAGAACTGATACAATTGTTTTATAGGGAAAGCTTTGGGGTGCGAGAACTCCAGGATAGCCATGCGGCCACCGGGACGCATAACGCGGTTCATCTCTTTAAGGCCGACCTCCAGGTTCTCGAAATTGCGCACACCGTAGGCACAGGTCACCGCATCGAAACTATTGGTATCGAAAGGGAGGGCCTCGCTGTCGCCGGACCGGAGGGTGATGATATGATCTAATTTCTGGTCGAGTAGTTTTTTACGGCCTACTTCCAGCATCTGCTCGGCAATGTCTACTCCAATTATTTTTTCGGGGTGCAGCACAGTGGCGGCAATGGCAAGGTCGCCGGTGCCTGTAGCCACATCAAGTATATTCTTAGGATGTACTTTTGCTATCTCTGCAATGGCTTTTTTGCGCCAACCCTTGTCTATACCAAGCGATAAAAAGTGGTTCAAAAAATCGTAGCGGCCAGCAATGTTATTAAACATATCTGCAACCTGCGCTTTCTTGCTTAAATTTGATGCGGCATCTGGTACTACAATAGTACTTGTGCTATTACCTGCTGACTTCATTGTCTGCAAAAGTACACTACAACACGCAATGGAAATACGCTCTGCCCGATTTTTGATCAGTAATACATCGCTGGAGAAGGCCCCGAAGCCTGATAAGCCCGAATATGCCTTTATTGGCCGCAGTAATGTGGGCAAATCATCGCTGATAAACATGCTGACCAACCAGACCAAGCTGGCCAAAACCTCCTCTACACCGGGCAAGACCCAGCTCATTAATCACTTCCTGATCAATGATGCATGGTACATATGCGACCTGCCGGGATATGGCTACGCCAAAGTATCTCAAAACATGCGTGCATCGTGGGAGAAAATGATAGCCAACTACCTGCAGAAACGCAGCAACCTGATGACCATTTTTGTGCTGATAGACAGCAGGCTGGAACCCCAAAAGCTGGACCTGGAATTTATGGCCAAGCTGGGTGAGTGGGGAGTGGCATTCAACATCATATTTACAAAGGCCGACAAAAGTACACAGCGCATTGTAGCTAAAAATGTAAAGACATTCATTGAAAGGATGAAGGAAGACTGGGAATTTATACCCCGCAGCTTTGTGACCAGCACTACCAAATTTTTGGGACGGCGCGGCATTCTTGAATACATTGGAGAACTGAACGCCACCTTTGAAAAGGAACCTGAAGTGAAGCCTGAAGAACCTGGATAGACAGCGCACCAACAAGCCGAAAAACTGAACTTAAAAAAGAAGAATGAAAGCGATCTGTATCCTGTTGTCAACCTGCCTGCTTAGTTCTTTTTGCTATGGCCAAAAATTCAATGCTTTACTGAAAAAACAGCTGGACAGTATAATGGCAGATGACCAGAGGTACAGGGAGCTGACCGTATTACAGCCAGGTGTGGTAAGGGATTCTATAGCAACTGCTTTGCACATTGCGCCGGATGATGTTGACGAACATTATAACCAATTGCAACAGGCATTGGATTCTACCAACCTAAAAAAAGTAGCGGCGGTCATACATAAATATGGCTACCCAGGAAAGTCTATGGTGGGTACTCCGACCAACCAAGCGGTATATTATGTGATACAGCATTCGGACCAGATCAAGAAGTACTTCCCACTGATAGAAGCTGCGGGTAAAAAAGGGGAACTTCCTTTTGAACCGGTAGCTATGATGCAGGACAGGATGCTGAAAGAGGAAGGTAAAGAACAAATATACGGCACCCAATACGCGGGCTATGCCGTTACCGATAGTATAACCCACCAGAAGAAAATATGTTGGTTGTTATGGCCTGTGAAGGACTATGCCCATGTAAATGAAAGACGTAAGAAAGCAGGCTTTAAAGATACAGTGGCGGAAAATGCCGCCGACCAAGGTATAGAACCCAAAATACTTACGCTTGCAGAAGCCCGGAAAGAATGTCCGTGGCTATTCTCAAAGCAATAAAATTTGCGTTAGATAGTTGACTAAAGTTTAAGTGAGTTGATACTATTGCTGGATTGGGTAAAGACACCATTTTTAAAATAAAGTACCCTACTTCCCATGTGACCATTGCCTGTCATATCATTGAGAAACCCCGCTAAGTATTTAGACGTCAGGTTGCTATTATAATATCTTGTATCTATTCCCAAAATAGGTCTCTTGATATTGTAACTTAACTGCATCAATTCAGTATCATAGCATTCAGCAACAATGAATAATTGTTTATCTATTTTATTGCACTTATCCTGTAGCAAGTTCAGCGAATAGCAGTGGCTACCAGAACATCCTGGTTTCCAAATGTAAACTATAGCATCACTTTTACCTATGCACTTCTTTAGCGCTACACCATTAGTGATATAGACCTTAGGTGTGCCTGCATTTTCTAAATTACAGATCCTTAGTGCGTTCATAATAACTGTATAAGCCTTCGAAATTGCCGTGTATGCTACAGGAGGAAACAAGTAGCGTGCTTAACACTAAAACGACATAACACCTTACCATATACTGATAATGAATAACGAAAAAACAATGCTAACATTGTTACACAGATAACTTGGTGTGTGTGTATGGTAGCATTTCCTCCAAGTAATTGCGCTCGTTACTGAGGCGGGGGATCTTATTCTGGCCGCCCAGCTTACCTTTGTCTTTCAACCAATGGTTGAAGCCATCTTTAGGCATTACATGAACAATGGGCATGCGCAAGGCAATGTCTTTATAACGTTTAGCCTCGTAATCTGAGTTTATTTTTTGCAGGGCTTTATCCATAGCTGTTACAAAAACAGGCAATGGGCAAGGCAATTTCTCAAATTCTATTATCCATTCGTGTGCACCATTGCTCTGGCCGGTCATGTATACTGGAGCAGCTGTGTAGTCGTTCACCATAGCCCCGGTCTCTTCACAAGCTATAGCTATGGCCTGGTCACTATTGTCGACTATCAGTTCCTCACCAAATGCATTGATAAAATGCTTGAGGCGACCTACCACTTTGATGCGATACGGATCGAGCGAGGTGAATTGTATGGTATCACCCACCTGGTAGCGCCAAAGGCCACCGTTGGTGCTGATGATGAGCGCGTATTTTTTACCTACCTCTACATCTTTAAGTTGCAGGGTCTGCGGATCTTCTTTACCGTATTCTTCAATAGGCATGAACTCGTAGAAGGTACCGTGGTTTACGAACAGCAACATGCCTTCGTTGTCCAGATCGTCCTGGGCAGCGAAAAAGCCTTCTGATGCATTGTAGGTTTCCAGATAATGCATGTTGGGAGACTTGATATACTCCTCGAACTGCTTGCGATATGGCTTAAAGCTTACGCCACCATGTATGTACAGTTTCAGGTTTGGCCATATATCCAGCAAGTTGTTTGTACCTGTAAGCTCGAACAATCTTTTTATGAGCACGATGGTCCACGTGGGCACACCGGCTATGTAGGTAACATTTTCGTGTATGGTTGTGTGGGCTATTGCTTCTATCTTTTCTTCCCATTCGTTCATCAGGGCAATAGAAAGCTCTGGTGTGCGGAAGAGCTGGCCTGCAAGAGGCATGTTTTGCAGCATGACCGCACTGAGATCGCCGAAATAAGAATCGGCATTCAATTGGTTGATCTGGTTGCTGCCGCCTATTACGAGGCATTTGCCAGATGTGATGCCCGACTGCGGGAACTGGCGGAGATAAAGCGCCAGCACATCGCGCCCGGCACGATAGTGCATCTCATCAAGACTTTCCTTACTTACAGGAATGAACTTGCTTTTGTCACTGGTGGTACCGCTTGACTTGGCAAACCAAGTAATAGGTGATGGCCATAATATATTCTGGTTGCCTTCTACTATGCGTTGTATGTATGGCTTCAGGGTATCATAATCGTTGATAGGTACCCGTTGCTTGAACTCAGCTATGCTGTTTATTTTCTCGAAATGGTGCTTCTTACCATATTCTGTGAACTGAGCCGAACCTATTAAATGATTAAAAACCTGCTGCTGTGTATCGATAGGGTTTAGCGTAAAGTTATCTATAGCGCTCTGGCGTAATTTGATAAAACCTTTAAATGCAGGGCTAATGATACTCATGTCTTTCTACTCGGTTACTATTATACTAACTATTAATGTGTAGTGCGCTTATAACGCACTAAAAATACTATAATTTATTCATTTGCTCCGAAGGCGTGTAATTTTTACGCTTTAAGACGAAGTTTTGGCCCAGGTACACCCTTCTTACCTGCTCGTCCTCGGCCAACTCTTCTGCTACACCTGATTTGAGTATCTTACCTTCGAATAGCAAGTAGGCCCGATCGGTAATGGAGAGTGTCTCCTGTACGTTGTGGTCGGTAATGAGTATGCCGATATTTTTGTATTTGAGACGGGCAACTATAGTTTGTATATCCTCAACGGCTATAGGATCAATACCTGCAAAAGGCTCATCGAGTAATATGAATTTGGGATCGACGGCGAGTGCACGAGCTATCTCTGTTCTACGGCGCTCACCACCGCTAAGGACATCGCCCGGGCTTTTGCGCACATGGGTAAGGTGAAACTCTTCTAAAAGAGATTCCATCTTGGCCAGCTGTTCGCCTTTAGTAAGCTTCGTCATCTCCAGCACTGCAGATATATTATCCTCTACAGACAGTTTGCGGAAAACAGAGGCCTCCTGTGGCAGGTAGCCTATGCCCATCTGGGCACGCTTATACATAGGGAGCTTGGTAATGTTCTCATCGCCCAGGAACACATCGCCTTTATCGGGCTTTATGAGGCCCACCACCATGTAGAATGAGGTGGTCTTGCCTGCGCCATTGGGGCCCAGCAGCCCTACTATCTCCCCCTGGCTAACGGTAAATGATACATTATTTACCACTACCCGCTTGCCATACTGCTTCACTAATCCCTTTGTGTAGATATTCAAAGTCGCTGCCTTTTGTGCAAAAATAATAAACGGTTATGTAATATAGCTATGTATTAAAAAAGCGTTGTTATTTGAACGCACCTAAAAACAGATCTTGTTCCCGCATCCAACCTACGTTCACTAATGGCGTTCTATTCTTGTAGCCAATGTAGGCGGCCTTTACCCAATTGTTCTTGCGCTCCAGAATGCCTAAGACATCGTAAGGAAGGAAAAAGGCATACATCCTTGTCTCTTCATCAGGTTTTGCGTAAAAATAACTGTGCGGGTACTGTACCATAGCGAGCCCTATCCATGGCCAGCGACCCAATAAAACCAATTTAGTACCTGCCTTTTCCATATCGCCGCAATCGCTGGACGATGCAGGCAGGCCTTTT
This sequence comes from Flavipsychrobacter sp., assembly GCA_965276955.1. GTDB lineage: Bacteria > Bacteroidota > Bacteroidia > Chitinophagales > Chitinophagaceae > JABDEZ01. The sequence continues at coordinate 13,418 of CBDIBP010000026.1, read as the reverse complement.
AGTTTTATGGTGAATGTAGTATCGGATGTGCACAGCAACATTCCTTTCACCCCTGCGGTATCTGTGGGCCAGGAGGTGATGATGTCCATCTTTTTATCGGTTATATTCTTGTAGGTGCCTTTGAAATTGAATGTGCAACATTTTTGCGTTGCAGGGGCACCTGCCGGACAGGTAGCATAACTGCCATAAACAGTTTTTGCTTCCTCATCTCTATAAAGAGTGACCCTCACTTCCTTGCCGTACACTCCACTGGCAGGTATTTGGGCAAAAGATGAGTAAAAGGTTGTAATAGCAATGAGCAGCAGAAGTGGTTTCATATATTTATTTAGATATCGTTCGCTATTTAGATATACTGTAGACGTACAAATATAGAGCTTTCCCCAGAGGAGATAACTTTCTAACACAAGAAAGGGCGGGACTAACCCACCCTACTGTATGTTATTTTTGAATTAGTTCATCTCATCTGCTGATGGACCGTACATACCAGGCACAGGTACATCGTGATGGCGCAGGTAAGTAGATAGCTGGGCGCGGTGGTGAATGATGTGATTCATGCCTACGTTGCGTATCACAGCAACTTTGGGAAGAGTGAATATCACATGGTCGCCATGACGAAGCGTCCATGGTTTCAGCATATCTTCATCTGTAACAGTTTCCATATGTGCTGCAGCTTCTGCGATATTCTTTTCGTGCAGTGCTACCAATTCCTCTGCATTGTTTATCTGTGCAGGTTTACGATCCGCTTTAGCCAGATCGAACTCATCTGTGGTAATGGTCATAGTTATCCAAGTCGGTATCTCGGCAACGTGGGTTGCCAGGCGGCCCATGGTATTAGACTTCTCGTGCGGTTTCCAGTTACTGTGTTCAAATGGTACACGCTCCAGCATTTTCTTTGTGTTCGCTGCTTCCATGGTCAGCTCTGCGATCATTGGTTTGCTTATTGACATAAAATAAGTTTTGGAGCAAATAAATCATTTTTATTCTAATTATAGCGAATTACTTTAGTCGGGTAAAAAATTAATGTGGTGTTTAGAAAGGGCTTTTTCATTTGTGTTTTGGTGTTGCTAACTATGGCCGCTTGCAGGGAACATAGCGGGCAAACCATTGTAGCTTTTTACAACTGCGAGAATTTTTTTGATACTATACATGACCCGCACAAGCTGGATGAAGAGTTTACCCCAGAAGGCAGATACCACTACACTGGTGCCATATATAATGAGAAGCTGCACAACATAGCAGCGGTGATACAAAAAATGGTGACAGATGAGGCGCCACAAGGGCCGGCGGTACTGGGCCTTGCAGAAGTGGAGAATGATATGGTGCTACAAGCCCTGATAGCGCAGCCGGCAATAGCCCGCAGACACTATAAATACGTGTGGTATAACGGACCAGACAGAAGAGGTATAAATGTAGCGCTACTGTATAACCCAGCACTTTTTACACTCATCAGCAGCGCGCCCCTGGCCGTGCACGTGGGAGATACAGGGAGTAGCCATACTACGCGAGATGTACTGCATGTGTATGGGGTACTAAATGGTGATAGTGTGCATTTGCTGGTGAACCACTGGCCATCGCGCATAGGCGGGAACGACGAGACAGAACCTAAAAGAGCTGCGGCGGCACTGGTATGCAAGCAGGCGGTGACCATGCTGCTAAAACAGAATAGTAAGGTAATAGTAATGGGCGACCTGAATGAGAACCCCGCTGACAGCAGCATAGACCACGTGCTGACAGCAAAATATGACAGCGCTGCTACCAGCGCTACAGATATATATGACCCCTGGGCTGAAGTATATACTAAAGGAGCTGGAACACTGATGTACCAGCACCAATGGTATCTTTTTGACCAGATAATGATATCGGGAGGGTTTCTGCATGGCAGGAGGGGTTTACAACTGGACAAGATAGAGGTATTTACCCCTGAACTTATTACTGACCACCGGAACATCTATGAAAAAGTACCCAAGCGGTCGTTTGCCGGTACTTACTGGATGCATGGCTATAGCGACCATTTCCCCGTACTGATCTATCTGAAAAATAACATGCGTTAAATATCAATTCCTTAGTAATAATATTAAACAACCATATGATTTAGTACGAAAAAAAAATTACTTTTGCACACGATAAAATGCTACAAATAGTAAGACATAATATTATTGCGTTCATCGATTTCTTTCACCGGCCATTTACCCGGTGGATAGATGAACGGACATTTCGTTACCTGGCTTGCGGCGGGTCGAACCAGGTATTTGGTATCTTCCTGTACTGGGCCAGCTATCATTTTGTATTGCACACCCACGATGTTCCTCTTTTTAACGGGTACAAAATAACTGCTCCTATTGCCGCTTATCTTATCAGTTTTGCTTTCAGTTTCCCAATGGGCTTCTTCCTTTCGAGGTATATAGTATTCTCTGAGTCGGAACTGGACAAACACGTGCAATTTTTCAGGTATATTATTTTGATAGCTACCTGTGTGATACTGTCTTATTGCTTTATCAAGTTTTTTGTTGAAGTATGCGGTTTCAATCCCACCCCTTCCAATGCTGCTACCAGTATCATACTGGCGGTATTCAGTTACATCTCCCAGCGCAAATTCACCTTTAAGGTGGACAAGCGTGTAGCGTAGCAGTGTTCTTCTGTAGCATGTTTTCTTGATAAATACCTATATCATTCAATATTCATATCAGCAAGTAAGAAGGTATATGCATATATCTCATTACGCATATCTTCAACAACCTTTATAGCAATTACCGTAACTTTGCAGCAATTATGACCCAGGAAAACCTGAAGGAGATGCGCGAGCGGGTGCAACACCTGAACCGCTATTTACGAATAGAAGACAGACTGGCAAAAATAGACAGGGAAAAACAGCTTACACTATCGCCGGGCTTTTGGGATGATAATGCCCGTGCTACAGCCATACTTAAAGAAATAAAGATAGATGAATACTGGGCAGGGCTTTACCATGATATGGAGGGCGCTGTGGAGGATTTTGCTGTACTGTTCGACTTCTGGAAGGAAGGAGAAGCTGAAGAACAAGAAGTAAAGAACGCCTATGACCATGCAGTAAAAGAACTGGACGACCTGGAATTCAAATCAACACTGAACGAGCCGGAAGATGAGATGCCGGGTGTACTGGTCATCAACTCTGGCGCGGGAGGCACAGAAAGCCAGGACTGGGCAGAAATGCTGCTGCGCATGTACCGCATGTATGGCGAAAAACAAGGCTGGAAAGTGAGTGAGATAGATGTGCAGTATGGCGATGGCGCTGGTATAAAACAGGCCACACTGGAATTTGACGGTGCATTTGCTTACGGACTGCTAAAAGCAGAGAGTGGTGTGCACCGCCTGGTGCGCATATCGCCATTTGATGCCAATGCACGCAGGCACACTTCTTTTGCATCGGTATTTGTGTACCCGCTGATAGATGATACCATAGATATAGCTGTGAACCCAGCCGACCTGGAATGGGAATTTTACCGATCTGGCGGTAAGGGCGGACAGAACGTGAACAAGGTGGAAACAGCAGTGCGGCTAAAACACATACCCTCTGGTATAATAGTGGAATGCCAACAGGCACGTACCCAAGGGGAGAACAGAGATAAAGCGCTAACCATGCTGAAAAGTCGCTTGTATGAAGAGGAACTGAGAAGAAGAGAAGAACTGAAGAACGCCACCAATAGCACCAAGAAAAAAATAGAATGGGGTTCGCAGATACGCTCTTATGTGTTTCATCCATACAAGATGATAAAGGACCACCGTACCGATTACGAGGTAGGTAATGTGCAACCGGTAATGGATGGTGAACTGGATGAATTCATAAAAGCCTACCTGATGTCTCAAGACAAGGAAGTAGCTTAGTTAGGATAACAAATTGCAGCTAATAGTAATAGTATAAACGCTTGGCAACTGAACAACCAAAAGTAAAAAAAGTGAAGCTGCACCTGCTGCGGCGCATGTTCCTTTACACAGGGCCGTACAAGGGTACGCTGTTACTTACTGTATCGCTGGCTATTATACTGGCAGTGGTATCGCCACTGCGACCATACCTGATAAAAAAGAGCGTAGATGAATATGTAGTAAATGGCCATTTCCTGCACGCACTCATCAATATTTCCATTTTGCAACTGGGCATATTACTTGTGGAAACATTACTGCGCTTCTGGTTCCAGTACCGCATCAACTGGCTGGGGCAAACAGTGGTGAACGATATACGCAAAGCGGTGTTCCATAAAATACTGCACCAGAATATCTCTTATTTTGACCGTACCCCAATAGGCACGCTTACTACACGAACCATAAACGATATAGAATCGCTGAACGATGTATTTTCTGAAGGCATTATATCCATAATGGCCGATGTGCTGACCATTATAGCCATCATCACGGTGATGCTGGTGAGCGACTGGCAGCTGGCGCTGATATGCCTTACACCCTTCCCCTTGCTTATTGTTGCTACCTATTTTTTTAAGGAGAGCATACACAAGTCATTTCAACGTGTACGCAATGCGGTGGCACAACTTAATGCTTTTGTGCAGGAGCACATAACCGGTATGTACCTGGTACAGGCATTTGCCGCTGAAGAGCGGGAACTGGAAAAATTTAAAGTGATAAACCGGGAACACCGTGCTGCTAACATAAAAAGCAATTTTGCTTATTCTGTATTCTTCCCTATAGTAGAGATAATACTGGCCATGTCTCTGGGATTGCTGGTGTGGTATGGTGCAGTGCAGATACTACATTATAATGCATCGCCCGGCATTATCATTTCGTTCGTTATTTATATCAATTTATTGTTTCGCCCATTGCGGATGATGGCTGATAAATTTAACGTACTGCAAATGGGTGTGGTGTCGGCAGAGCGTATATTTACCGTGCTGGATAGTGAGGAGCATATGCAACATAACGGCACCTACGCCCCTGCAACCATACAAGGCGATGTAGCTTTTGAGCATGTACATTTCAGTTACAACCCGGGAGTACCGGTTTTAAAAGGTATTTCCTTCCACCTACATGCGGGGCAAACCATGGCTGTGGTGGGGCACACAGGCGCCGGCAAAACATCGATCATCAGTATACTGAACCGGCTATACGAAATAGAAAGCGGTACCATAACTATAGATGGCCGTGACATACAGGACTATGCTATTGATGCTTTGCGGGAGCACATAGGTATAGTGCTGCAAGATGTGTTCCTGTTCTCAGGCACTATTTATGAGAACATCACCCTGCGCAATACGGACATACCGCTGGCACGCTTGGTAGACGTGGCCAAGATGCTGGGCATACATGACTTCATTATGTCACTGCCCGATGGTTACCAATTTGATATCATGGAGCGGGGCAATACCCTTTCTCAGGGCCAAAGGCAATTATTATCTTTTGCCAGGGCATTACTTTACAACCCGGGTATACTGATATTGGACGAAGCCACATCATCTGTAGATAGTGAAAGCGAGCAACTGATACAACATGCTATTGATACCCTGATAAAAGGACGTACATCGATAGTAATAGCACACAGGCTGAGTACCATACGCAAGGCCGACCAGATAATAGTGATGGATAAAGGCCAGATAATAGAGCGCGGCAATCACAAGACGCTGCTGGAAGACAAAGGCGCTTACTACAAGCTATATACTGCGGTTGAGAAAGAAAGGGAAGCTGTGTAAGATATTTATGGATGAACCTTAGTATGCCATTGAGTGTACAGACGTTTTACCCTGATGCTGAAAACATCGTAGACGAGCGTAAAAGATAATATAGCTACCGGCATAAAGAATACGTGAAAATGCAGTGACCTGAACAAGTACGCACCCGCTACTGCGCCGACCATGAAGGAAATGATGATAGTGGCGTGCAGTTTTTATCCGGGCTTTCAATGCGGCATCATGCCTGTTGCGAACCCAAGGTAGCCCGCCGCATTTACAATGCCTGCACTCATACCCAGCAGCGATGCCAAATTGAAGTTGTGTTGGTATGTTCTTGTGGCGCCCTGGTTTCTGAGCATAGTAACCCAATAGTAGGCCTTTCTACACTAAAGAAAGATGACCAAGACACCACCCTTACATTCCTATTCCTTTAGTCCAGCGCCTGACTCCTCTTTCCTGAAGATGATATAGGAGTATGCGATAGGCACTACTACTAATATCCCCACAATGAAAATCATAATCCGAGATACCATTTCGTAACTAAAGATGAGCGATGCTATGGTGAGCAGTATACCCCCAATAAACCATAATACGCCAGCCAGCTGATGTGTTTTGCGCCAATTGTATTCACTATTTAATGTCCATGGCACTTTTATGCCTACAAAGTAATTGGGCTTTATAGAATACATGATGTTTCCTAAAAAAGCGAACAGTAAGCCGGCCAGTATCATGCTGATACGCTCGGTACCGCCGCCCGTATGCAATGCAGTATAGACCAGCAAAATATTTATAGCGGACAAGAACAATGCTATGCCCGTAGCCAGCTTGCTAAATATGGGCGCCTGTGGTTTGTTGGTACGTTTAGGATCTACTTTATGTATGTACTGCAGCAGGAAGTATGACCCGGCTGTAACTGCCGAAAGTATAATGACAAGGGTACGCAAGTATTCTTTTGACTGGTATTGATCTGGGCCATTCAATCCGAAATGGGTGGGTACTATTGCCGGCAAACTCTTCCACACGGCAAGCAGGTATATGGCAGGTATAAAACTGATAACAGTAAAAACAATGTTTCTCAAAAAGATGTTCCTGATCATGATATTTGGGCTTTATTTTGATTTGAATTGCATGAACCATTTTAGTATCTCATCCACCACTGTAGTGTTGAGCGAGTAATATATATACTGTCCTTGCTTCTCGGCATCTACAAGCCCGGCCTGTTTCAGCAGATCGAGATGGTGTGAGATGCTGGGCTTAGTGATATTGAAATGACCGGCAATCTCGCCAGCCGTCAGTTCTTTTTCTTTCAGCAGTTCCAGTATCTCCCGTCTTGTTGCATCATTCAATGCTTTGAACAATATATTCACTATTACCTTAGATATTTAGACAAATGTCTAAATACTTTTTCAGATGAGCAAATATTTATTAGAAGAGGACAAGCAATGAGATGATATCGGCGCTATTGACCCTATAAACCAAAACTTAACTCATTGATATAATTGCAGAAGTTTAGTAGCAGTACCTTTACAGCTATACCCGTGACGATGCAGCAAATATTACAAAAACAGATAAAAAAAGTAGCCAAGGCGGCGAGATCGGTAACGCCTGAATTTAAGACCGAAGATATACACAGCTTTAGGGTAAGTGTAAAAAAATTACGGGCAATTGTGCATTTTATCAATTCGGTAAAAGGGCAACCAGACCTAAAAATGACCGGTAAGTTCAAAACGCTTTATCGTATAGCTGGTACACTACGGGATGCACACCTTAAATATGAGACCCTTACCCACAATAACCTACAGCTTACGGCATACTATGATAACCTCTCTGCAATAATAGCACGCAATAAACAGGAATGGTGCAAACTGAATAGTGACAAAGTGATGGACAAACTGCACCGGAAACTTACCGGTGAAGACCTTATTGAGATAGTACCAGCTATGCTTACCCGTTATTTTAAACGCACCGTGCGAAAAATAAAGGAGCTCAATGACAACCAGCCGAACGACGAGCATATACACCAAATGCGCAAGTTAATAAAGGACCTGGTGTACATAACAGCAGTTTGCGAAAAACAGTGGAAAGATGCCGAAGAAGAAGTAGCTAAAATACCCCATACCCAGCTCATAGACATTAGTAACCTGATAGGTATATACAATGATGGCAGTATACTTCTGGATGAACTGTCTGCATTCTCTTCAACAGATATGAAAGGTGAGGAGCAAAAAGCAATGACCGATTATATAAATGATGAAATGCAGCACCACCTTGCTTTGCGTAAAGACCTGCTGCTACAAATAAACCAATTTGTGAGTACTGCGGAGCATGAGTTATAAGTTGTAAATTATCTATTCAGCTTTTTCAGCACTTTTTCTAATCGTTTACGTTTCGACTCCTGTTCCAGATCGGCAAGGCGAAGGGTAAAAGTATTTAAGAAGAGTGTTTTGTGTTCTTCGTCTATCAAAGGGAGTGTATGCTCTGCATATGTGGGAAGCTGATTGACCGGGCTGTTCAATATTTGTTCGTTCAACGGGGCGAGGACATCCTTCTTGTATTTCTTTATTGCTGCCAGTTTTACCAGTATGTGCACAAAATGGTCCTTGGTGATAACTGAGCCCTTTTCGGCAACTATGGCAAGTTGTGCAAGCGCTTTATACACAGTGGCGGGTACTTCATTTGTTATTGCATTCAAGGTGGTCATAGCACCCCATTGCAGGCGGTTGTTGGGGCTGTCCAGTAGTGCGATCATATCATTTACATAAGGTGCTACGAGTGCAGGTCTTAGTTCGGCTATCTCGTATAATGTTTTGATACAATCGCTCTGAATACCTTTATTTTTATAAGCCAGGTTCTCTACCACTTCTTTTATGGCGTTCACATCGGCGGTCTCGGCTATTATCTTCGCCAGGTCCTGGTTGAGATGCTCGTCGCGCCTATTAAGGGACGTAGATAGCTTGTCTATAACAGTAGTTTGTGCCATGTTGTAAGACCTTTGGATCTTTTATTAAGAAATATTCATTCCTTCTAACTCACTTTTTCTTAAAAAATATTTTCCCAGCACATCAAACTCTACATTTACTATACTACCCTCCTCAATTTTGCCGAAGTTGGTATGGGTATAGGTGTATGGTATAATGGTAACAGTACACTCATTGCGACCTACATTAAATACGGTAAGGCTGACACCGTTGATGCAGATAGAACCTTTTTCTATGACCAATGGCGCAAAAGATGGCGCAAAACGGAACCGATATAACCAACTGCCTTCCAGCGTTTGCTTTTCTATGCACTGGGCTGTGGCATCTACATGACCCTGCACAAAATGACCATCCAGGCGGTCGCCGGCTTTAAGGGCACGTTCTATATTCAGTATATCTCCTGCCTGCCAGTTACCGGCATTGGTCTTTGCAAGCGTTTCAGCAACGGCAGTTACTTTGTACGTATCTCCGGCTATCTCAACCACAGTGAGGCACACACCGTTGTGGGCCACCGATTGGTCTATTTTCAATTCATGGGTGATATTGCTCTGTATCCTGAAGTCGATATTAGAACCCTGATGGATAGCGCTTTCTACCACACCAGTGGTCTCTATAATGCCTGTGAACATGGCGCGAAATTAAAGCTTTTGGGCGTAACCTATGTGGAAGGTGGTACCTGTATCGGATACTACGGTGAGGTACACGTGCAGTAAAGGCAACGTATCTGTAAGGTTCTTAGTGATGGTGCCGCTAACGGTGTCTACAGCACGGCAGAACTGCTGGCCGGTAACTATTGTGGTATCCACAGTGGCGACAAGGGTCTTACCTGCGGTAAGATGCATGGTATCGCCGGCAGAGCAAAAACCTACGATCTGCAATGCGGTATAAGATGAGGAAAAGATGTATAGCGTATCGATACGGCTATACGACTTGGAAAGGTCGAGTTGATAAACAGTATCATAATACACATATTTGCCCACAAATTCGCCATTGGGATAAAAGCAAACTGTATTATCGGGTTTGCCGGGGAAACCCCAGTTATAGTTCACTGCATTGGGATCGTTACAGTAAGGGTTTGTAAGGCGCGGGTCGGCCACGGCTGTTTTGTCCTTGTATTTTTGGCAAGCAACAACCAGCAGCACACATAACACTATAAGCAAACCCGCTATCCTTTTCATTAATATGCTCCTTTACTACTATTATGTAACGTTATAACAGCAATAAAATTACTCAATATCTTTTTATGCGATAAAATATTTGTTCGAAATAGAAATTTCCTTACTTTTGCAGTCCTTAAATGCCTAAAGGGGGTATATAACTATGCTGATATTAGATTCAAAAGATTGCGAAAACATTGACAAAGCGCTCAAAAAATATAAAAGAAATTTGAGAAAGCCCGTATCCTTAACCAATTAAGGGATCGTCAATTTTACACAAAGAAGTCGATAAGACAACGTACCCAGGTTCTGAAAGCTGTTTACAAGCAACAGCTTGCTTCAGGCAAACTTGATGACTAAGGAATTAATGTACACTGTACATTAATTTTTCATTAAAAATATTTGCGCCCGCTATTGTAAATTAGTATATTTACAGTAGCGGGCTTTACTATGATGAGAAATTGGCTAACTGACTTCCTGCAATACCTGCGCTTTGAGAAACGCTACTCTCCGCTTACCATCTCTGCATACCAAACTGACATAGAACAATTCCTGATATTTTGCAGTGAACAATTTACACTTGCAGAGGCTGCGGACATTACCCATTTTCATATACGCACCTGGCTGGCAGCGCTTAAAGACAAGAAGCAAGCGGCGCGCAGCATAAACAGGAAAATATCGAGCCTTAATTCTTTTTATAAGTACTTACTGAAAAACGAACTGGTGACCAAGAATCCGGTGCGGCAGCTGCATGCCCAGCGCCTGCCAGAGCGCCTGCCCGTGTACCTGAAAGAAAAGGAGACAGAGCACCTGCTGGAAGAGATACAGTTCGAAGAAGGTTTTAAAGGTTTTACAGACCGTATGATATGCGACCTGCTGTACCAGACCGGTATGCGCCGTGCGGAGCTACTACAACTAAAGGAAACTGATATAGAATGGAGCCTGGGCCAGGTACGTGTGCTGGGCAAGGGCAATAAAGAACGCCTGGTACCGTTGAATAGCACAACCCAACAGGTGATACAACAATACATAGCCGCCAAAAAAGCAACTACCAGCAATATGTAATACGGAATATCTTTTAAATACTGCCAGGCTGGCGAAAAACTATATGCGGGCTACGTGTACCGCGTACCGTAAAGCACATACCTGGGTCAGGTAACCACCCTGAAAGAAGAAAAGCCCGCATGTACTGCGCCACACCTTTGCAACACACTTGCTGAATAATGGAGCTAACATACAGGCCATAAAAGACCTGCTGGGCCACAGCAGCCTGGCCGCAACACAAGTATACACGCATAATAATATAGAAAAGCTTAAGGAGATCCATAAACTGAATCATCCGCGAGGGTAACACTTTATATTTTTAACCATAAAATCAAGTACAGTATGAATGTACAAATTCAGATCAGTGCACTTTGAGGCCGATAGCAGGCTGAAAGAACATGTGAACGCTAAACTGGAGAAACTAAAAACGTTCCATGATAAGATAATAGGTGTAGAAGTATACCTGAGGCTTGACAATGTAGTGCACAATATAAAAGACAAGGTAGTGCCGAGATAAAGGTATATGTACCTAAACACTCCTACTTCGTAAAGCACGAGAGCAAAGACGTTTGAAGAGTCGTTCGACCTGGCTTTTGACAGCATGGTAACCCAGATTAAGCGAAATAAAGAAAAAGCTAGCTGTAGCCTGATCATCAATATATTCAAATAATTAGACCGGTCCTTTTCCAAAGGCCGGTTTTTTTATTGCAGGTACTATTAAATATTTTCCAAAAAGATTATCTTGCGATTATTACTCCTAAATAATTTATCAACAAGATGCGCTAATACTTACTACTAAAATAGTTGTAACACTTTTTGCTGCCTCGCTTGTATTTTCATCGTCGTGCGGCAAGCAAGTACAGTAAGGATGCTCCATTGGCTCCAACTTATGCCCCATCTATCATTTATCAGGCAGCGATAACGCAATTTATTTACGCTCTTCGATCCGCACTTACCAGGCGCTAAGCACTGGGAGTATAATGTGAGGCGATAAAATAGTAGCTTCTCCATTGCTGTATCAGGGCACGTATTGTATGTACCCTGCGTTGGGCGGTATCGTGTACGAAACTGAATGCTACAAACCGGCATACTATAAAAGAAAGATTAAGACTGGGTGGTAACTTGTACAATGCTGCTGGGCACACCTATTGCCGATGGTGGCCTTATTTTTGTACCCTACTGCCGGCAGCAGCAATACACTCTATACGCTTATCGACCTTATTTCCGACCGACACCAGTAAGATGGGCAGCTGGGTACCAACGGGCAAATAGAATCGTCGCCAACTATTCATAATAACGGCAACGTTATATATGGCAGCTACGACGGCAATGTGTATAGCTGTTGATAAAACAACTCGGCAATGGTATTTCTAACTGGACCTTTCCTACAGGGGCGTCCAACGCATTCTATTCTTCACCGGCCGTCATCAGGGCCAGTATATATATATAGGCGGCCTTAATGGTACTATGTACTGCATCAACAATGCGCAACAGGCAGCACTGCGGTGGTCTTACGCCACTAAAGGGCAAAATAGAAAGCTCGCCCACTGTATATAGGGGCAACTGTATATTTGGCAGCGATGATTATCGCTTTTACTGTGTGGACACAGCTACGGGTAAAGCACGGTGGGTGGATAGCCTTGGCGATCGTGTTGTTTCATCCCCTACAGAAGTGGGTAATGTAATATACTTTGGTTGTTTTGATTACAACTTCTATGCGGTGAACGTTATTGATGGCTCTATAAAGTGGAAATTGCCTACCACCGGGCTCATTCAATCATCACCAGTAGCATATGGTCCCTATGTGTATATAGGCGGCTATGATAAAAATTTCTACGCACTTGATACTGCAACCGGGAATGTGGCCTGGAAACAAAACATCAATGGAGTAATTGAATGCTCTCCTTTAGTAGATGACCTTTCGGGCACCACACAAAACAACTCCGGCATAAGCGGATATACTAATTAATAAACCACATGTAAAGATCTTAAAAGCCATCAGGTAGATACCTGATGGCTTTTAATTTTATAAGGTATTTTGCAATATGATGTACTATATTATAGTTACCTGTTCGTAAAAGCAGGTAAAGGTGGTAACTTTATTTTTCGATCTGTGAACGGAGATGCTGTATGCTATAGTAGATATTGAAACGACCGGAAGTTATGCCATGGGTAACGGCATAACAGAAATAGGTATTGTGATACATGACGGTGAAAAAGTGCTGGACTTTTACGAAACACTGGTGAACCCACACCGCCCCATACCCTGGTTCATACAAAACCTGACCGGCATTACCAATGAGATGGTAGCCACTGCCCCTTCTATTGAAGAGGTAGCACCGCACATCTTCAGTATGCTGCAAGACAAAGTGTTCATAGCACATAATGTAAATTTTGACTACTCCTTTGTAAAGCACCACCTGCAGGAATGCGGACTGGAGCTGAATACACCAAAGCTGTGCACTGTAAGGCTTTCGCGCAAGATATTGCCGGGATTGAATGGCTACAGCCTCAGCAAGCTGTGCCATCAGCTAAACTTGAACCTGAACAACCACCACCGTGCAGGGGGCGATGCCCTGGCTACTGCC
>CBDIBP010000025.1:0-92898 GCA_965276955.1 Flavipsychrobacter sp. | reverse complement strand
GTATTCCCACATCGGTACTGATGACCAGTTTTTTGAGGGACATGGCTTCCAATATTTTTACCCGTATGCCGCCGCCAGAGCGAAGCGGTACTATCAATATTTTTTTATCTTCTACAAAGCTTGCTGCATCGGGTACTTCGCCCATACAGTGCGCACCTGGAAGTTGTAGTGTTTTGTATGATGCTGGCATATGCCTGCCTGCAAAGAAAAATTCAAAACCCGGAAGTTTTTGATGCATCCCGGGCCATACATCATTCAGGAACCAGTTAAGCGATTCCTTGTTAGGCATCCAATCCATAGCGCCCAGGTGGTAGGCATTCCATACGTCAGGTTGCTCTGTTTCCTGTACATCGGCTGGATAAATGCCAAATGGTGCGACAACTATGGGGGTGGCGATGCCGCTGCCACGCACCAGTGCAGCATCTACCTCTGTTATGGGTAGCAGCAGGTGGTACTTTGCCCAGGCCTTCTCCTCATATTTGCGCATGCGGGCAGAAAGGTTATTGACATATAAGCGTTTCAGCTTAGAACTGGTCTCTAATGCAAAACGTTGCCATATCTGGTACTCTATATTGTGCAGGCGCAATGTAGTAGCTGCATTGGGTGCAAATTTCTTTATTACGGGCAAGTATGATGTGAGAAAAATGCTTTCTACTTGTACTATATCAGGTTGTATTTGTTTCAGCACTTCTTCCAATTTGCGCCGGAAGCCTTTGTTCTTAAAACGAGACACATGATTGGGCGTGCGGCTAAATAGGAAGTTGATAATTATGTTTAGACCATTCACATCATTATTGATATCAGAGACCTCGAATCCGCTGATGTCTTTGTACAGTTTGTCCAGTTCGGGTTGGGATATACGGTGGCGGGAGGTGTTCATAGACAATAGGTACACCTTCATTCCTGCATCGCGGTACCCATCTATCATAGCTTTTACGGCCAAGTTGCCACCATCGTTCATAGGGTAGGGCACCCGGTTGGTCAATATTAAAATACTATGTTGCGACATGAATGCGAATTACAGAAATAAAATGCAACTTTGAAATAATTATTTTATAAATGCCCCTGAAAAAAGTAGTATTTCTTGGTTCCAAGCCTATAGGCTACCAGTGTTTTGCGTACCTGATAGCTATGCAGGAAAAACTGAGTATTGAAATTACCGGCCTGCTGACCCATACCCGTAAAGAATTTGGCGCCGAGCAAGACCTGAATGAACTTGCCGCTGAACATAATATACCTATACTGGAAAATGAGGATGCCATACCTGAATGCGACATTATATACTCGGTACAACATCACCATATACTTACCGCAGCTCAAATAAACAAAGCAACCCAGGCCGCAGTGAACCTGCACATGGCGCCGCTGCCAGAATACAGGGGCAGTAACCAATTCTCTTTTGCTATACTGGATGAGAAAAAAGAGTTCGGTACTACCATACACCTCATAGACCCACGGATAGACCATGGTGATCTATTGTTCCAGAAGCGTTTCCCTATTCCGGATGGTTGCTGGGTTTATGATCTATATCAGCTTACATTCAATGCATCAATTAAGCTATTCACGCAAACGCTGGGGCATATAGTAAAGGGGGTATACAAACCTGTGTCTCAAGAATCGCTGGTACATAAATATGGTACATCGCTGCACCTGCGCAAAGAAATAAAAGAACTGAAACGAATAGACCTGGACTGGGAAAAGGAAAAGATAGAGCGGCACATACTTGCCACATCCATGCCCGGCTTTGAGCCACCATATTGCATCATTAACGGTCAAAAAGTATATCTTACCACAGTATACCCATGAGCAAGCCGTTAAAAATAGTCTGCACTGTAACCAATGACCTTAATTACGATCAGCGCATGATACGTATCTGCACTGAATTGTCGGGAGCAGGGTATGAGGTAACGCTTGTGGGGTTCGAAAGAAAGAACAGCAAGCCTATTATAGAGCGACCATTCAAACAAGTGCGGATACCGATAATAGCGGAACAAGGTAAATTACTGTATATAGACTATTGGATAAAACTGTTCTTCTTCCTGCTGTTCCGTAAAATGGATGTGCTATGTGCTATAGACCTGGACACTATACTGCCGGTATATTATGTGTCGAAACTGCGGGGAAAGAAAAGGGTATATGATGCTCATGAACTATTTACCGAGTTGAAAGAAGTGATATCGCGACCTGCCATACACAAAATGTGGTTGTGGATAGCAAGGCACACTATACCCAATTTCCCGGTAGGGTATACCATTGGTGAGAGCTATGCGGCCGAACTAAAAAAGCAGTATGGGGTGGACTATGGTATAGTGCGTAATGCTACTATCCTAAAGCCATTACAGATACCAGACAAGCCAGAAAAATATGTACTGTACCAGGGCGCTGTAAATGTTGGGCGCTGTTTTGAGCAATTGATACCAGCCATGAAAATGGTAGAGACCCAACTCATAATTTGCGGGGCAGGTAACTTTTATGATGAAGCAGTAGCGCTTGTAGCAGAGCATGGGCTGCAACATAAAATAACCTTTAAGGGTTATGTGCCCCCGGCAGAACTAACTGCATACACACTAAATGCGTGGGTAGGGATAACGCTGTTTGAAGAGACCAGTCTCAGTAACAGGCTATCACTGGCCAACCGTTTCTTTGACTACATGCACTATGGTGTACCACAACTATGTATTAAGTACCCGGAGTACGAAAAGATAAATGCAGACTTTGAAATAGCATATCTTATAGAAGACCCAACACCGGAAAACATAGCAGATGCACTGAATAAATTGCTGACGGATGAAGCGTACTACAAACGCTTACAGGCCAACTGCATGCTGGCGCGCGAAAAATATTGCTGGCAGCAGGAAGCTAAGACCCTGCTAAAAACATATGCCCAATTTGCAGCAACGTAGCTTACATATAGTAGCCTTTGATGTGCCATCACCACCAGATTATGGAGGGGCGATAGATGTGTACTACAAAGTAAAAGCATTAGCTGCAGCCGGTATGGAAATATACCTGCATTGTTTTGCCTATGGTGACAGGAAGGATGCTCCCGACCTGGAGGCTATGTGCAAGCAGGTTTTCTATTACCCACGGCGCACAGGGCTCAGGGGGGTATCAATGACCAAGCCATATATAGTAAGTTCGCGCAAATGCCCGGCGTTGCTACGCAACCTGAAGGAGATAGATGCACCAATATTGTTCGAAGGATTGCACACTACTTACTACCTATCTCATAAAGCACTGGCCGATCGGTTCAAAATAGTGCGCACGCACAATATAGAGCATGAGTACTACCGTCAATTGTATAAAAAAGGAAAAGGTTTTATAAAGCGCAGCTACTTTTTAAGAGAGTCTAAAAAGCTAAAGCGGTATGAAGCCAAGCTGGAAAATGCGCAAGTGCTGATGCCGCTTTCTATGGCTGATGATGAATATTTTGCAGAAACCTTCCCGGATGTGCAGCATGTGTACCTGCCACCTTTTCATGCCTATAATAAGCCGGAAATAAAAACAGGACGTGGCGGGTATTGCCTGTATCACGGCAACCTGGCACATCCTGAGAATGTAGAGGCAGTTAATTTTTTACTTACCCAGGTTGCTCCTAAAGTGCAGCTTCACTTTATTATAGCCGGGCGCAACCCATCGCCCAAAATGGAAGCATTATGCGGCAAGGTGCATCGTTGCGAACTGATAAGCAACCCCACTTCTGAAGAGATGACAGAGTTGGTGAAAAATGCACAGATCATAGTGCTGCCCACCTTTCAGATAAGCGGTATGAAGCTGAAACTGCTGGACTCGCTATATGCCGGGCGACACGTACTGGTAAACGACCAGATGCTGCATGGTACCGGTCTACAGGATATATGCCACATAGCCAACCAACCTATAGAATTCATTGATTACATCACAGAACTGCAGCACATACCCTTCACTGAGGACGATATTATGAGCCGTGCTATATTCATGGAGCGGAACTTTGACAACAGGAAGAACGCACAGAAGATCATCACATGCTTGCAGCAGAGATCTCTTTAACAAAGCCCTGCTCTATCTTCACTACACGTGCCGGATATTTTTGTATGATGTTATAATCGTGGGTAGCCATAATGAAAGCCGTATTATAGTCGCGACAGATATTGAAGAGCAACTGCATGATTTCATCAGTGGTTTCAGGGTCAAGATTACCGGTTGGCTCATCGGCCAGCAGTAGCTTGGGATTGTTGAGGAGGGCACGGGCTATATCTACACGCTGTTGCTCCCCGCCACTCATCTCGTAGGTCATCTTCACACCTTTATTCTTTAGGCCAACTTTGGTAAGTACACTTTCTATTTTCTCTTTGATCAGGGCTTTGTCTGTCCAGCCGGTGGCCTTAAGTACAAACTCCAGGTTGTCGTATACATTACGATCTGTAAGCAGTCTGAAATCCTGGAACACCACACCCAGGTTACGGCGCAGCAGGGGCACGGTCTGCCACTTCAAGGTCTTCAGGTCGAAGCCCGCTACCTTGCCTTGGCCTTCTTTCAAGTACAGGTCGCCATACAGCGTCTTGAGCAAACTGCTCTTGCCTGTTCCTGTTTTGCCGATGAGGTATACGAATTCTCCCTTGTCTACCTCAAAATTTACATTTGAAAGCACAATATTGGCGCCTTGAAATATATTGGCATTACGCAGGGATACTATATTTTCGCTCATCTGTTACGGTTGTACATTGCAAAGAAACAAAGCAAAAGGGAACAATTTAGTTAATGTTGAAGAAAATATGGAAGAAGTGTGGTTACACAGATAAGATCTTTAATGGGTAAAGCATTGGCACATTATCTTTTTTGCAGTAATTTTCAGGCCCTTAAATAGTATCGATGCCCTTTATTCCTACAGCTAAAAACATTGTTCTTATCGGCCTTGCTGTAGCATTGATGTTGTGTGGCGGCAGGTGGATAAAAAGTCATTATCATAGTTCGTACTTCATAGTTGCTGGTAGTGACTTTGTAGATAGTACGAAGACCCTGACACCAGTTGTTGTACAGCCGGGCCAGGGGTATGATGGGCAATTTTTCTACAGGTATGCCCTTGCTCCGTTGAATTTTAATAAGAATGTTTTTGGTGTAAATGTAGACCACCCGCCTTATAGGGTGCAGCGGATAGGATATCCTGTGCTGGGATGGTTGCTGTCATTTGGAGGCATCCCTGTTCTGGTGCCGTGGGCGATGATATTGGTGAATATTCTGGCTTTTGCAGGGATCTTTTTCTATACGTCAAAGTATGTGTCAACTGTGGGTGGTGATATGCGCCAGGCGTTGTTGCCGTTATTCTTGTGCGGACTATATATGTCTATGGGGCGCGACCTGTCAGAGGTAGTAGAGTTATTCTTTTTGGTTGGGGCTATTTACTACTTTTTACGTTCTAAATATCTGCTGTGTGGCATTTTTGCTACCTGTACAGTGCTTACCCGGGATACTTCAATAATTGCACTATTTCCACTAATTGTGGGTGGTCTTATAATGGGTTTTAAAGCAGGGGAGCGCGCCCGATTGCTGTGCCTGCTGCTGCCCTTCCTGGTATTTGCCGCATGGAAAGCATACATATACGATCATATGCCATCACTGGCCGATACTACAATAGGCTATACTTCCATAGGCCTTCCTTTTGTTGGGATATGGGATGGGCTAAAGGTGAACTATGACCTTAGCAGTACAAAGAATATACTTCAATTCTTATTCTGGATAAGCTACCTGGTGTGGAACATTTGGTTAGTTCTCATCATATTCCGGAGTTTAAGATCTACAGGTAAAATAAAGCTTGATCATGCAGGTATCCTTACCATTGCCTATTGCTCCTGGTTACTTTTTGCGCTGTGTTTTTCTCTTAATATCTATACCGACGATTGGGGATTTGTGCGCGTTTTCAGCCAGTGGAACATGATAGGTTTCCTGATCCTGATCGCATATAAAAGGAGAACAAGTTCGCTATTCAACTATTTTTCCGCAGCGCTGGCTGTGCTTACTATAGTGCGGCTGATAGTGCGTGTATAGTTGTGTGTCAACCTTGCTACTGGTATGATATTGTTGGGTTGTTAAGACCATTAAAACAAACCATATGAGCAACAAACTGATAGCAAGGTCAAGTATAGATATCAACGTTCCTGTAAGCAAGGCCAGGCAGGCGCTTGTAGACCCCAAGCTGATAAAAAGCTATTTGTTTGGTACCGATGCAAAGTCGGACTGGAAGAAGGGCAGCAAGATAACCTACACTGGCGAGTGGCAGGGCGAACAGTATGTGGACAAGGGTGAAATAATAGAGATAGAGCCTGAGAAGAAGCTGCATACTACCTACTTGAGTGGCAACAGTGGAATGGAAGATAAACCAGAGAACTACGCTAATGTGATCTATGAACTAACACCCATGACGGGTCTACCACAGTCAGCATTTCTCAAGATAATATTAAGGATGAGACGGGGGTACAGCACATGAAGGAGAACTGGGGACAAGTGCTGCAGGGAATGAAAAAATTGCTGGAGCAATAAAGGAATAAAAACGGGCAACTCTGTATTGTTACAGAGTTGCCCGTGGTTGTAGATATAATATTTAGCTATTGCTTTCTTTGAATTTCTTTACAGCTGCGGTGAGGCGGGGAACTATTTCCATAGCATCGCCAAGTACGCCGTAGTCTGCCGCTTTGAAGAAAGGTGCTTCAGGGTCTTTGTTGATAACCACAATGGTCTTAGAACCGTTAACACCAGCCAAGTGCTGTATAGCTCCACTGATACCTACTGCTATATACAGGTTAGGGCGAATGGTGCCACCTGTTTGACCTACGTGCTCGTAGTGCGGGCGCCAATGCGCATCGGCAACCGGGCGAGAGCAGGCGAGTGATGCACCTAATTCTTTTGCCAGGTCTTCAAGCACATACCAGTTCTCAGGGCCCTTCATGCCACGGCCACCAGATACTACCAGTTCAGCTTCAGACAATGGCACTGTACCGGTCACTTTATTTACTGATTTTACCTGTATGCTAAAATCTTTATCGTCGAATGCTACGTGGAACTGCTCTACAGTAGCGCTGCCTTCACCTTTTATTACGGGGTAGGTATTGGGCATTACGGTGATGACCTTGATATCGCTGGTGACGCTGACATTGGCGAATGCCTTACCACTGAATACGGAAGTACGCACTACAAAGCCGTTGACCAGCTCAGGGTAAGCAATTGCACCAGACACTAAGCCGGCTTTAAGGCCAGCTGCTACCTGCGGTATCACAGATTTGCCCGGCACATCGTGCAGGCCTACTATTACTTTTGCACCTTCTTTCTGTACTGCACTGATGATGGCTTTTGTATAAGCGCGTGCATTGAAATCGTTGAGACGCGCATCGTCTATGTGTAACACTTTCTGAGCACCATAAGCGCCCAGGCCCTGCATTTCGCTGTCGGCTACGTTGCCTGCTGCTATTGCGGTTACCGAAGTGCCCATGTCCTTTGCTATTCTGGCAGCGTATTGCAATGCTTCGAAGGTCTTTTTTCTTAAAGATACCCTGTGCATGCTCGGCTAAAACAATTACTGACATATATTAGAATGTTATTGTAGTTAAAAGAATGAGTTAAATTACTTTAGCATTGTTGTGCAGCAGGCTTACCAGCTCATCCATGTTCTCCGCATCTACCATTTTTACTCCTGTTTTTGCAGGTGGCAACTCGTAAGATACTACAGTTGTAAGCGCTTCTATAGCTGCGGCAGGTACCACTTTTAGTGGTTTGGTACGTGCGGCCATGATACCCCTCATGTTTGGTATGCGTGCTTCTGCAACACCTTTTTGGCAAGATATAACAACTGGCAAGGTGCACACGTTAGTTTCCTCACCGCCTTCTATTTCACGGTTCACAGTAACTTCTGTGCCGGCTACATCTATTTTGGTGGCGAAACCTATGTAATTAACATCGAGTAACTGCGCCAGCATGGCACCTACAGCACCATTGTTGTAATCTATCGATTCTTTTCCGCAGAGTACGAGGTCGTACTTTTCAGCACGGGCATATTCTGCTATTTGTGCAGCTACCATGTAGGTATCACTGCTGTCCACATCTATACGTATGGCTTCCTCGCCGCCAAGCGCCAGCGCTTTGCGGATAACTGGCTCTGTATCGGCCTTGCCTACAGTTACCAAATGTACTGCTGTAGCGGCCCCGCTTTCCTTAAGCTCCAGCGCGCGCACCAGTGCATACCATTCGTCATACGGGTTGATGATGTAGGTAACACCCTGGGTATTGAAATGAGTGTTGTTGTCGCTGAAAGCGATCTTTGTAGTAGTGTCTGGTACCTGACTGATACAAACTAATATCTTCATAAGAAATTACATTTACTGCAAACTAAACAGGGTGTAAAACTAAGCAAATGTGGCTGAAAAAGTGCAGCAACGAATTTAGCTGTGCTACAAACTGTTTACTATAAGTAAGTTTTCAGAGCATATTCTTCCATGATCATTATATGTCCTGAATGTAAGTGGCGCTACTACCGCTCACCATAGGATGCATATGTAACAAATTGAAGATGCATGGCACGAAATTGATGGGGAAAAGGAAAAAAATATCACTATGATAGAGCAAATAAAGGATCTGCCCGCAAATGTAGTTGGTTTTAAGGCAACCGGGAAAGTGACGAAGGAGGATTATGATACTATACTGATCCCCGCTGTAGATAAAGTAGCTGATAGCACTGGGCACCTCAGGTACCTGTTCGTTCTGGACACTGATGTAAGTCAACTAAGTGCAGGTGCATGGTACGATGATCTGAAGTTAGGTGTAAAACACCTGCTGCAATGGAAGAAGATAGCTATTGTTAGCGACCAGCCCTACGTAAATAAGTTCACAGATATAGCAGGGCATGTAATGCCCGGGTGAGGTGAAGGCATTTATTATTAAACAGATAGAGGAGGCAAAAGCCTGGCTGGCAGTATAATTAATATCAAGGTCACATTAGAAACAATAAAGCCTGTCCATTTATAGACAGGCTTTTTGGACGTATAGATATAAACAGGTTTAGCTTACTGCACCTATCTTTTTCAGCAATTTTCTGTTCTCCCGTTTGTGTATGAGATTATGCACCATACTATAGATAACAGGCAAAATAAGCAGCGTAAGCAGGGTAGAGGTGATAAGGCCGCCGATAACCACGATAGCCAAAGGCTTCTGCGTTTCAGAACCGATACCGGTGCTTATAGCGGCTGGTAAAAGGCCTATAGCAGCCATAAGTGCGGTCATTACTACAGGGCGTATGCGGCTATGTACACCATGCTCCAATGCTTTGTGCAAGGTCATTTTCTCGTCGATGTTCTTTCGGAAAACACTTATGAGTATGACACCATTCTGTATACAGACCCCGAACAAGGCTATAAAGCCAATACCGGCGCTGATACTAAAGTTCATATGGGTAACGTGCAAAGCTAGTATACCACCTATCAATGCAAATGGAACGTTGAGGATAGTAAGCACGGCATCCTTCACGTTGCCATAAGTAATGAAGAGGATAAGGAAGATACCTACCAGGCAAAGTGGTACCACCTGTGATAGTGTTTTGGATGCACGCTGTGCGTTCTCAAATTCACCATTCCACGTCATGCTATAACCCCGGGGTAGTTTTACATTCTTCTTTACTTTGGCCTGTGCCTCAGCCACAGCGCTACCCATGTCGCGGCCACGTATAGAGTACTTGACCGGTATATAGCGGGCATTATTATCGCGGTATATGAAGGACGGACCTGTGAGGGTCTTGAAATCACTCATCTCACTAATAGGAATACGTGCCCCTTCTGTTGTAGGCACCATCAGGCGCTCTATTTTTTCTTTTGTATCGCGGGTGTCTTTTTCGTAGCGAACACGAATGTCGAACTTACGTTCGTTCTGATACAACTGTGTTGCTGCCTTGCCGCCCAACGCCATTTCAATAACAGAATTGGCATCGGCAACATTGACCCCATAGGCCGCGATCTTTTGCTGGTTGAGTTCGATCCGGAACTCGGGCTGTCCAGGTTCCTAAGCACTCCCAGATCTTCAACGCCTTTTACCGTTCTCAACTGATCCATCACCTGGTTTGCCAGCGTATCCAGCGTGCCAAAGTCCTTACCGAATATCTTTACTGCCAGCGATGCCGGCACGCCTGCCACAGCTTCCTCTACGTTGTCACGTATAGGCTGGGAGTAGTTGTAGAGTATGCCCGGTATTTTGCTAAGTTGCTTATCCATGGCATCTATAAGGCTTTCGGTAGTTACCCCTTTGGGCCACTCGTCCTTCTGCTTCAGGTCTACAGCTATCTCAACGTTGAAGAAGCCTTTAGGGTCGGTACCATCTACCGTGCGGCCCACCTGTGACAGCACATGTTTTACCTCAGGGAATTGCTGGATGATGGTCATCATCTTACGTGCCACATCATTAGACTGATCAAGCGATGCACTCATAGGTAACTGCCCTTTTACCCATAGAGAACCTTCGTCCAGCTCAGGTAAGAACTCAGAACCCAGGAACTTGGCCGAAGCGAATGTAAGTATCATAAATGCTATGGAAACAATGAGGCTAATGCGCTGGTGCGCATATACCCACTTGAACGCGCGACCTATATATTTCTCAAAAAAGCCAACAACAGGATTGTGCTTCTCTCTTACATTTTTGCGCAGTAGTATACTGGACAATGCCGGTACCAGTGTAAGAGTATAAATAAGTGCTCCCAACAATGCGAAACCTAAAGTATAAGCCAGTGGCGAGAACATTTTGCCCTCTACCTTTTTGAAAGCGAATATGGGTATAAGACAGGTAAGTATAATGACCTTGGAAAAGAAGATGGCTTTACCCATTTCTGTACCTACGTTCTTGAACAGGCCCATTTTGGCCAGTTTATTGAACCGTTCCATACCTACTTCCTTAGCTCGATGGTCGAGCGCTACGAATATGCCCTCCACCATCACCACTGCACCATCTATGATGATACCAAAATCCACCGCCCCCATCGATAGTAAGTTGGCGGTCATGCCCTTTATACGCATACACATAAAGGCGAACAGCAATGCCAGCGGCACTATGATACCCACAATAAGCGTAGTACGCCAATCGGCCATGAAAATGAGTACGATGAGGGTTACCAGGATGATACCCTCGAACAGGTTATGGAGAACGGTATGTGTTGCGTACTCCATAAGGTCGGTACGATCGTAGAATGGTACGATCTTGACATCTTTAGGTAAGATATCCTCATTCAGTTCCTTAACTTTTTCATGTATCTTATCAAGTACTGCTGCAGCGTTCTCGCCTTTACGCATGACTATGATACCTTCTACAGCATCATCCTCCTTATCCCGTTTTACATCACCAAGGCGTGGTTTTTCGGTTTCTACCACATTGGCAATATTCTTTATAAGGATAGGGACACCATTTATCTTGGTAACGATAACGTTGTTGATCTCGCCAATATCATTTAGCAGCCCTATGCCCCGGATAATGAATGCCTGACCGTTTTGTACCAGTACATCGCCGCCGACATTGATGTTGCTTTTTGACAGCGCGTTGTATACATCGAGCGAGGTAAGTCCATAATTGCTGATCTGGCTGGGATTGACATCTACTTCGTAGATCTTTTCACCACCGCTGAATGTGTTCACATCGGCCACGCCGGGCACTGATTTGAACTGACGATCGAGCACCCATTCTTGTATGGTGTTCAGTTCGCGTATATTCTGTGTTTTGCTTTCGAGTGTGTAGCGGTATATTTCGCCGGTGGGGCCATACGGTGGTTCCACTTCAGGTGCTACGCCATCGGGGAGGTCTGCGCCGCCGAGGCGTGTAAATACTTGCTGTCGTGCGAATGCATCATCAATATCATCATCGAATATGATGCGTACGTAGGAGAGTCCAAATGCCGAGGTGGAACGCAAGCTGGTGCGGCTTTGCACAGAATTGAGTGCCGTCTCTAATGGTATGGTAACGAACTTCTCTACTTCTTCAGCACTGCGCCCAGGCCATTGCGTGATAATAATGATCTGGGTATTGGTTACATCGGGAAAGGTTTCAATAGGAGTATTGGTGTAGCATACATAGCCAATAACTGCAAGTATGGCCGTGATGAAAAACACCAGGTACCTATGCCTGAGCGAGAAATAAATGATACTCTGGATTATTTTATTCATGAGATAATATAGTGGGAATAATGTCTTTTTTTGTAAGGCGTGAATTTAAGTAAAATATACCCTAAGCCAAATCTTTAAATTAAAACGTTGTGTTATATTCTTGTTCAAAATATAATGCAATAAAGCAGAAAGCCTGTTCCGGTGCGGGGAACAGGCTTCCTGATCAATAATTACGATCAGATCATTTACTTACGGCACCTATCTTTTTCAGTAATTTTCGGTTCTCGCGTTTGTGTATCAGATCATGTGCCATCATATATATAACGGGCAATATAAGCAGGGTAAGTATGGTAGAGGTAATAAGGCCGCCTATGACCACGGTGGCCAAAGGTTTTTGACTCTCAGATCCTATTCCTGTGCTAAATGCTGCGGGCGATAAGCCGATCGCGGCCATCATAGCGGTCATCACCACCGGACGTACCCTGGAAACAACCCCTTCGTGTATGGCTTTTAACAATGGCATTTTCTGCTCCAGGTTGTGCCGGAACTGGGTAATTAGTATCACCCCGTCCTGTACGCAAATACCGGCAAGGGCTATAAAACCAATACCTGCACTGATGCTAAAGTTCATACCCCGAAGGTGAAGTGCAAGTATGCCGCCTATCAATGCAAACGGTACATCCATTAGTACGATAAGAGAATCCTTTACATTGCCGAACGCTACAAACAATAATATGAAAATGATGAGCAGGCATACAGGTACAACAGTAGCTAAAGTATGCTGTGCACGCTGCTGGTTCTCAAATTCACCGTTCCACTCTATAGAATAGCCGTCGGGTAACTTCAGTTTTTTGGCGATCGTTCTTTGCGATTCCTGAATGGTGCTGCCGAGGTCACGATCGCGCACGCTGAACTTGACACCAATATAGCGGGTATTCTTATCTCTGTAGATAAATGCCGGTCCGGTTATCTTCCTGATGTCTGCAATATTTTTCAGGGGCACAATATTCCCATTTCCGCATGGCACTATAAGGTTGCCTATCTTATCATCATCGTCCCTGAACTCTTTTTGGTAGCGGATACGAATATCGAACCTGCGGTCATTATCGTAAAGTATAGTTGCCGCTTTACCACCAATGGCCATTTCTACTATGGAGTTAGCATCGGCAACGTTGACCCCGTAGAAAGCCATTTTCACCTGGTTGAGTTCTATACGGTATTCAGGTTGCCCCACGACCTTAAATTCGCCCAGGTCGTTCACCCCCTTTATTCCGGATAGTATCTTTTGTGCTTCTGTTGATTTTTGTTCCAATATGTTCAGGTCAGGACCATATATTTTCAGGGCGTTCTCAGCAGGAACACCTGCTACCGCTTCTGCTACGTTATCGCTTATGGGCTGAGAGAAATTGAAAATAACACCCGGAAAGACCGATATCTTTTTGTTCATTTCGTCTATCAGATCTTCGATCCTGATCTTGCGTTTCCATTCGCTTTTAGGATACAAGTTCACCGCGAACTGCACATTGGCAAAACCTTTAGGATCGGTACCATCGTTGGTACGGCCTACCTGCACCAGCACATCCTTCACTTCCGGATATTCCTGCAGCATTTTGCGTATGTGCTGGCTCACCTCGTAAGAGTTGTTGAGCGATGAACTTATAGGCATCTGGGCGGTTACCCACAAGGCTCCTTCGTTCAGCTTAGGCAAAAACTCAGTACCCAGAAAACGCGTAGACAGAAAGGTGAGTACCATAAATGAGAGTGCTATTGCCAGGCTTGTTTTAGGGAATTTGAATGTCCGTGCCGCAACTTTATCAACCAGCCTTTCAAGGCCTATTACGAGCGGGTTGTGTTTTTCCCGCACATTCTTTTTAAGCAGGATACTGGCCAACGCAGGTACCAGTGTAAGCGTGTATATCAGGGCGCCTATCAGGGCAAAGCCAAGGGTATATGCCAGCGGAGAGAACATTTTACCTTCCACTTTTTTGAAGGCGAAAATAGGCAGGAGGCAAGTAATAATAATGAGCTTTGAAAAGAATATGGCTTTGGCTTTATCTGTGGCCACAGTTTTAAAAGCGCCCAGCTTTATGAGCTTATTATATTTCTCCATCCCTACATCTTTGGCCAGCATATCCATAGCTACAAATATGCCCTCCACCATCACCACAGCACCATCTATGATGATACCAAAATCTACCGCCCCCATCGATAATAAGTTGGCTGTCATACCTTTTAACCGCATGCATGTAAACGCAAACAGTAAGGCGAGTGGTATAATAAGTGCCACTATAGCCGTAGTACGCCAATCGGCCATAAAAAGGAACACCACAACGGTCACCAGTATGATACCCTCCAACAGGTTATGGATCACTGTTTCGGTGCAAAAATCCATTAGCGTGGTACGGTCGTAAAATGTTACCAGCTTCACATCCTGTTTGGCCAGTACCTTGTTCAGCTCTTCCACTTTAGTATGCAGCCTATCCAGCACTTCGCGCGGGTTCTCCCCTTTGCGCATCACTATAATGCCTTCCATTACATCGGGCTCATCATTGCGGCTTACTTTCCCTAATCGTGGCGCACCTGTTTCTTTTACCGTAGCCACATTCTTTACCAGAACGGGGACATTATTCACATTGGTGATAATGACATTGTTTATCTCTTCAATGCTATTTAGCAAACCTATGCCCCTCACTACAAAAGCCTGCCCGTTGCGTTCTATGACATCGCCGCCCACGTTTATGTTACTTTTGCTTACGGCGTTATATACGTCCAGCGCAGTAAGGTTGTACTTCACCAGCAGGCTGGGGTTCACGCCTATCTCATATATCTTTTCTTCGCCACCAAATGCGTTTACATCGGCTACGCCCGGTACGGACTTGAACTGGCGATCGAGGTACCAGTCCTGAATAGTTGTGAGGTCCCTTATAGACTTTGTTGCACTGCGTAAGGTATACCTGTATATCTCATCAGTAGGGCCGTAAGGCGGTTCTATCTCAGGCTTTACACCATCGGGCAGGTCGGCATTCACTACGCGGCTGAGTACCTGCTGGCGTCCAAAACCATCATCCACATCATCATCAAAAATGATAACGATGTAAGACAGGCCAAAGCACGATATGGTTCTTAAGCTTGCCTTCTTCTGTACCGAATTTAATTCTGTTTCCAGTGGTATGGTCACCAGTTTTTCTACCTCTTCAGCACTTCTGCCCGGCCATTGTGTTATGATAATGATCTGAGTATTGGTCACATCGGGGAAGGTTTCTATCGGCGTATTATTGTAGGCAAATATGCCGATAACAGCCATCACTGCGGTAAAGAAGAACACCAAATAACGGTGGCGCAGTGAAAAATATATTATGCTTTTTATAAACTTGTTCATAAAAAATTACATACATATACTGGTGTTACCTGCAGGTAATGCAGGTAACACCAAATGAAATAATAAGATGAGAATTTCTATTTCGTATCGGAGCTGATCAACTGGTTGAATACAAGTAACTGATTCTGGACAATGAGGTGCTGACCAGGGGTAACACCACTGCTAATATAGGTGCGATCACCTACGGTTTTCAATATGGCCACTTCAGATACCTTCAGGTCTTCCCTGTTGTTGTAAATGACCACGTAGTTCTTACCATCCTGCGATATAAGGGCGCTGGTAGGGATACACAAGGCATGTGCGCCCTCGCGGTTGCTCACTATAACTTTGGCAAACATATCCGGCTTTAGCAACATGTCCTTATTGTCCAGGTTGATGCGGGCACGCAAAGCCTTGCTTTGGGCATCCAATACCTCACTTATATTGTCCACTTTTCCTGCAAAGGTCTTGTCAGGATAGGCCAGTGTAGTAACTGTTACTGCATCGCCTTGTTTTATACGGGGTATATCTGCTTCGTATACATTAGCATATATCCATATCGTTTTCAGGTCGCTGATAGTGAACAGGTAATCGCCCATGTCGGGGCGTATGTAAGAGCCTGCTGCTACTTTCTTTTCTACCACATAACCATCAATGGGCGATGTGAGCTGATACTGACCGCTGGCATTAGACTTTGTGCCACCATTAATAGTAAGTGTAGACGATACTTTGCTCTTTGCTGCCAGTGCTTTCTCGTAGTTCTGCTTTGCCTCTGTATATTCGCGTTCGCTGCTGATGCCACTTTTGTAAAGGCCCTCTGTATTGTCCATTTGGCGCTTTGCTATGGCCAGGTCCGCATTGGCACTGCTGAGGTCGCTATAGTTGCCTGCAATGTCGGCACTTTTAATAGTTGCCAGCACCTGTCCTTTAGTTACCTTATCACCTAATGACACGCGAGACTCAACTATCTGCCCGCTGCTACGTGGGAATATCTTCACCACGTTGTTCTCATTAAAGCTTACCTGTCCATTCAGCGATACTTCATCGTCAATGTTGCAAGTACGTACGGTATCTATCCGTATCATACTCATCATAGTATCGCTTAGCATTGTTTTTGTTATCTGTGCCGCAGGAGTTTCTTTGTGGCCACATGCAGCCAGCATGAGTAACGATAGTAGTGAGAAAATGATCTTATTTTTCATTATAACTATTTTTGAAAATGTTTTATTGTCGTTATTAATTCACCACATCTACACCTACTACATCATTAAGGTCTTCTTTTGCTAATTGCAAATTAAGTACCTGCTGAAGTTGCTTCTGGCGTATGTCCTGGTAGTCTTTAAAATAATCAAGAAATTCGAGTAGGCTTATCTGGCGCTGATCATAGCTTTTC
The DNA here is from genome assembly GCA_965276955.1 of Flavipsychrobacter sp. Taxonomy (GTDB): domain Bacteria; phylum Bacteroidota; class Bacteroidia; order Chitinophagales; family Chitinophagaceae; genus JABDEZ01. Next base: position 76,049 of record CBDIBP010000025.1, on the reverse strand, counting down.
AGTATGTTATCGTACAGTTGGTAATAGTCTTTGTAAAAGGTATTGTTTTGCCCTGAACTTAACTTAACGGTATACAATAATTTCTGGTAGGCATTCATTACATCATTCTGCAGCTTTTTATCGGTCTGCAGCATGTTGGCTTCCTCTTCTTTTACTTGAAAACGTGATGATCTTATGTTGCCCTTGTTCCTATCCCATAATGGCAGGGGGAGGGAGATAGTAAGCCCTACATAGTTAGGAGCGTAGTTAGCGTTCTGATCGAACTCCGGGCCAAATGTGATATCGGGTACCGATAATGCTCTTTGGAGTGAATAGTTCTGGTGCTGGTATTGCAACTGATACACTTCTGCCTGGTAGTCTGTATTGTGCAGTTTTGCAGAATCGAGCAGTTGGTTGAAAGTAATGGACGAGAGGTCTGTATTTTCTTCCTCATTCACTAATGGCTGTATATAAGTATCGCCAGTTATTTGCAGCATGGTCTTAAGCTCGGCTTGCGCATCACTAATGTCTTTTGCGTTCTCTGTCATATCCTGTAATAGGCTTACCTGTAGCGCCTCTATACGCAGATATTCTTTGCGGGCTATGTTGCCAGCCTGCAACTGAGCACCCATACCGTTAAGCAGTTTAGTGAGCTGTGCCATGTTGGTGTTGTTGAGTACTGCAACACCCTGCAACTGGTTTATGGTATAAAAGTCTTTGAATAAAGTGGCCCTCAGGTTCCTTAATGTAGACTTGAACTGCCATTCGGCGATATTTACATTGGTCTTTGCAAGATCTACTTGCTTGCCCCGTTTGCCTGCCGTTTTTATCAGCTGCTGTATCTGTGCATAATACTCGCCCTGAGGATTGCCGTTTGCATCTATACCGTGCTGGAAAAAGTGTTTATTAGAATATATATTCTGGTCGGTATTTAAAATAGGATTATCCCATTTTCTTGCCTGCTCTACCAATGCCTGGCTGGACTGGATGTTGTAATGCTGCGCCAAAAGCGACAAATTTTTATCCAGGAATATCTTTTCGGCGTCTTTAATTGCAATGCGTAATGTATCAGCAGGCTGGGCCTGTGCATGCAGAACGTTGATATTTAAAAGGCATATACCATAAAGCAGGCACATACCTTTCGCAAGCTGTTTGTGAAGCATGCAGTATCTGTATTTAAGTTGAGAAAAATAGTGTTTGAACAATGACTGATCAACACCATTTGGGAGGAGGAGGATTGATCTCCTTATAAAAGAGGTAGGCATATTCCGGATGAATAGCTGCCGAGTGTTTTACAAACACTTCTGATACATAGCCGGGATGAAAAATGCTGAATGGTAGTATTGACTCGAAAGATCTGTGCTTACCTAAATTGAATTTACCAGTAGTTTTACCTTCTGACGATATAGTGGCATTTTTTTGTGTATCAGGGGGTGTACCAGTAGGTGCAAGAACAGACTTATGTATGGTGTAGTGTGCGGTAAGTGGGTGTTCTTCAAAATGCATATCGTTCTCATTGTCTGACCGCACATCTAAAAAATAGCTGCACAACAGCAATAGAATGCTGAAAAACTGAACGATATATAATCCGAATTTTGTCACGATCTTTAAGTCGCTGCAATATTAATCAATGAAAAAATAAAATCATGTTAATCCTTTGTTTTTTTTATCTATTGGTTTTAGTGTTTTGCAGATCAATTATTCACATAGATATATTATAGCTATTAACTAAAATTTCTTATGGTCACTGCAAAAGACATAATAAAAGAGATAGAACAGTTTGCGCCAACTGTGTACCAGGAGTCATACGATAATGCGGGGATACAAGTAGGAAGGCTGGAGACACCTATAACAGGTGTGTTGTTGACGCTTGACGTGACAGAAGAGATAATTGCCGAAGCTATAGCACGTGAGTGTAATATGATAGTAGCGCACCATCCACTCATATTCTCCGGCTTGAAACGACTGTCAGGAAATACTTATGTGGAGCGATGTGTAGAAATGGCCATAAAGAACGATATAGTTATTTATGCAGCCCATACCAACATGGATAACATGCACAATGGTGTAAATGCTAAAATAGCAGAGAAGCTGGGCTTGCAACAAACACGTATATTGGCACCAATGCCTGCTACGCTATATAAATTATATACCTATGCACCGCTTGAAGCTGCTGACGCGGTACGAGATGCATTGTTTGCCGCTGGGGCCGGGAGTATAGGTAACTACGGTGAATGTAGTTTTAATATGCAAGGTACAGGCACCTTCAGACCAGGACCGGAGGCGGCCCCATATATAGGAAAGGTAGCAGGGGAGCGCGAACTGGTGACAGAAATAAAAATAGAAGTGCTGGTGCCAAAAGATAAAGAGCATGCAGTGCTACGTGCGCTATGTGCCAGCCACCCCTACGAAGAAGTAGCATATGAAATGGTGCAGTTGCAGAACAGCAACCAAGAAACAGGCGCGGGCATGGTGGGCTATCTGGAAAATGAAATGGAGGAGACCGATTTTTTACGTTTTTTAAAAGCAACGATGAAGGCGGTATGTGTGAAGCACACGGCCCTGCGGGGCAAAAAGATACGGAAAGTGGCGGTGTGCGGGGGCTCAGGAAGTTTTTTACTGAAGAATGCCATGCAAGCAGGTGCAGACATATTCATAACATCTGACTATAAATATCATCAGTTCTTTGATGCCGAGGGGCAAATAGTAATAGCCGATATTGGCCATTTTGAAAGCGAACAGTATACTGTAGAAATATTTGAGAACGTACTTAGGAAAAAATTTCTTAATTTTGCCATTCTTTTATCTAATTTATCAACAAATCCGGTAAAATATTTTTAGTTAATATGGCTACTGTTAAAGACTTCTCGGTTGAAGAAAAACTCATTGCTGTGCTTGCCCTGCAAAAGATCGACTCTAAAATAGACGAGATACATACGCTGAAGGGTGAACTGCCAATGGAAGTGAAAGATCTTGAAGATGAGATCGAGGGCTTGCAAACGAGGATAACCAACATTGATGCAGAGATCAATAGCATCAATACTTTTATTGAAACAAAGACCAACGCCAAGAAAGAGGCGGGGGCGCTAATAAAGAAATACGAAAAACAGCAGGACAACGTAAAGAACAACCGTGAGTTCGAAGCGATCAATAAAGAGATCGAAATGCAGGAACTGGAAGTGAAGCTTTGCGAAAAGCACATTAAAGATGCGACCTTTGAACTGCGTGACCGTACCAATGCGCGTATCAAAACTGAAGAGTCTATCTCTATAGTAGAAGAGGCCCTTACTGCAAAACGCGCCGAGCTGGAAAAAATAATAGCAGAAAATGAGAAGGAAGAACAAGCGCTGCAGATAAAATCTGAAGCGGCAAAAGCCAAGGTGGACGTACGCCTGCTGGTTGGTTATGACCGTATACGTGCCAGCTATCGCAACGGGCTTTCTGTAGTGCCTATAATGCGCGATTCATGTGGTGGCTGTTTCAACGTAATACCGCCACAACGCCAGTCTGAGATACGCCAACACAAAAAAGTGATAGTATGCGAACATTGCGGCCGCATACTGGTAGATACAGACCTGTATGAATCTGTAAAAATAGACTAATTAAAAACTATACTATACTTGAAAGGCGTCCCTGAAAGGACGCCTTTTTGTTTTAATGGAATTTATGAGGTAATTACTGATCGCGTTATTACCTGCATCTGATCAGGTAGCTACCATTGGTCACTATGGAGGAACAAGTAATACTGGGTATTAGGCTTATTCAAATTCATTCGCCCAATTACTGTACTGTGCATACCGGATGACCGGGGCCTTGTAACAAAACAAATGCATACACACAATGCCAGCACAAGCAATACAAAAGCAGAACAGACGACTATCTGGAATTTATACATCAGTATTCGCAACACAGCAGTTTTTTAGGAGGCAGAGTCAATGTTGCTTACACAGTATATACGACAGTTGCGAGACCATGGTTTGTAGTAGGAAGCGTGTTGCAATAAATAAAATATCAGTCTGCTACAATACTCGCTAAAAGGCGACCGTGCGGCAGAATAATAATTGCAAATGAAAAGCTTGCCTATGAAAATGAAGAAAAAACCAAACAAGGGGCAGACCTAATTGTTGCGAATGCAGAGCTTGGCTATGAGAACAAAGAGAAAGGTAAACGTGCTGCCGAATTGTAATAGCCAATGAAAGCGGTCCAGTTCTATCTAAAACAAAAAGGCCTTTCAATTTTTACGTTGAAAGGCCTTTTCTGGTGGTGTGAGCCGGGATCGAACCGGCGACACAAGGATTTTCAGTCCTTTGCTCTACCTACTGAGCTACCGCACCAATTGTATTTGGGATTGCAAAAATAGGACTTATCCTGTACTTTCCAAATACTTGTCGTATCATTTTTAGTATTTTTTTTCCTTTGTTATACTACAGCCGTATATATTTGCGCTATGCAGTGGCATTCTTGGTGGCTTATATTTTTAGATCAGATCTATCAGACCACGGTTTGGGAATGGATAGCTGTAGTAATGGGCGTGGCAGAGGTGCTGCTGGCTAAGAAAAATAATGTGCTGCTATACCCTGCAGGTATAGTTGGTACTGCCATAGGTATTTATATAATGGCGAATGCACGGCTGTATGGTGAGGCTATACTAAGCGTTTACTACCTGATAATGAGCATATACGGCTGGATGCACTGGCTAAGGAAGAAGAAGGAACCACCCTTGCCCGTGTCTTACACCACGCGGCGAGAATGGCTGATAGTAGCAGCTATTGTAGCTGTAGGGTGGGTAGCCTTTTACATAGTGCTTACAAAGGCGCATAGCAGCTATCCACTATGGGATGGCTGGGTGTCGGCTACCGCTTGGGCTGGCATGTGGCTGCTGGCGCGCCGCAAAATAGAGAACTGGATAGTGCTGAATGTTTCTAATCTGTTTGCTATACCATTACTCGTATATAAGCAATTGCCTATGATGGGGGCGCTTACCTTATTCCTGTTTATTGTGGCTATATTTGGATTTTTAGAATGGAGAAAAATATATCGGGTAGAACACCCATCCTTATCCTGATCTTTTTGTGCACGACCTTTGCACGCAGTACAGCTCAAAATGCCGATATAGCTATACTGAGGCAGGTACAGATATATCGTGTGCAGCATACTCAGTACGATGGCTTAATGAAAGGGTTTACCAATTCTGTATACCCCGTAGCTATCGCTGTACCTATTGGGCAACTGGCCTACGAGTTCGCATCTGGTGACACTGCCATATTGGTAGATGGATTTAAAACCGTTGCTGCTTTGAGTGTCAATACCATAATTACTTTTGGACTGAAATATGCTATCAACCGTCGCCGTCCATATCAAACCTATACCGACATACATCCATATCAATACGAAACTGACCCTTCATTCCGTCAGGGCATACATCATACGCATTTTCACTGGCCACCATTGTGTCGTTGGAGTATAAAAAGTGGTACGTAATAGCTCCTGCCTATTTATGGGCCACTGCAGCCGGCTACTCCCGGCTATACCTGGGCGAGCACTATCCAAGCGATGTAGCTATGGGAGCTATTGTGGGTGCGGGTTCTGCATGGCTTAGTTATAAAGGTTCTGCATGGCTGCTGCATCACCGCAAAAAACATGGTCGTATTGGCAGCTAAAAGAATAGTGGTGATAGGCCCAGAGTCGACAGGTAAAAGTACGCTGAGTGCAGCGCTGGCGAAAGTATATAACACTTTGTGGGTGCCAGAATATGCCAGAGAATACCTGCTGCAGTTGGGTAGGCCCTATACCGAGGATGATCTGCAAGTGATAGCCAATGGACAAACAGCGGCAGAAGATGGACTATCGGCGCAATGTAATAAGTTACTGATATGCGATACTGACCTTAATGTAATAAAAGTATGGAGCGAACACAGCTATAACAGATGTCACAGTAGCATATTAGAGCAAATATCTACCCGGCACTACGATATGTACCTGCTTACCTATATTGATACCCAATGGGAATATGACGAGCTAAGAGAACACAGCCAACCTGAGATGCGCCGGTATTTTTATGACCAGTACCGGGACATAGTAATGAATAGCGGAGTGCCATGGCACGATATAAGAGGCACGCATGAACAACGGCTACAGACCGCCATGGCAGCGATAAATGCCCTGTTGGCATAATACTGGCGTACCTTTGCCATATAATATTCTTTATGCTGATACACATACATCCTGATAACCCGCAGGCGAGGAACATACAAACGGTAGTGGACTGCCTGAGAAAAGGAGGTGTCATTATTTATCCTACGGATACCATTTATGGTATTGGCTGCGACATCTATAATCCTGATGCCATCACCGCGCATATGCCGTATAAAGGGTATCGACCCTAAGAAAGGCACAGTTCTCCTTTATTTGCTCCGACCTTAGCCACTTGAGCGACTATACAAAGAGTGTGGATACGCCTGTTTTCCGATATGCTGAAGAAAGCGTTGCCGGGGCCGTATACTTTTATACTTGATGCCAGTAAGGAAGTGCCCAAAATGCTGAAAAGCAAAAAAAGATACAGTGGGTATCCGTGTGCCCGATAACAATATATGCAGCCGCTATACTGTAGCTGAGCTTTAGGGCCACCCCATTATGAGTGCATCGCTGCCCATGGATGGTGAAGTGGAATATTTTACGGATCCGGAAGTGATGTATGACCAATTTGAGAAACTGGTGGATATAGTGATAGATGGCGGTGTAGGCGGTATTGTACCCTCTACGGTCATAGACTGTAGTGAAGGGGTGCCTAAACTGATAAGAGAGGGCGCCGGAGATTGGGAAAGTTTGCTGGGCTAAGGTAGATTTGTGAAAATTTCAGGGTTCTATGTACGCCAAACAGGAAGAGCAACGCCTTTACAGCACAGCAAAAAGTATGATAAGCAAGGCAGAGATCTTGCCTGCCGATGCTGATGCACTTAAAGAGGTCATCAACTATGCTGACTGGCGGTATTATGTGCAGAGCGATCCTGTACTTTCTGACCTGGAATATGATACTCTTTTTAAACAATTAAAGACACTGGAGGCAAAGCATCCGGAGCTGGTGAGTCCGGGCTCCCCCACCCAGCGCATAGCAAATGGACTAAGTGAGCGCTTTACTACCGTGAGCCACCTGGTGCCTATGCTAAGCCTGGACAATACTTACAATGCTGAAGACCTGCGTGACTGGGACAAACGCTGCCGCGACGCTGTAGGTAATGATACCTTGATAGAATACTGCGCAGAGCCCAAATATGACGGTGCCAGCATAAGCCTGATATATGAGAATGACGCTCTGGTGCGCGGCGCTACCCGTGGCGACGGGATAATGGGAGACGATATAACGGTGAACATACGCCAGATGAGATCTATACCACTATCTGCCACTTTTATGAAATATGGTGTGCAGCAGATAGAGATACGTGGAGAAGTGGTGATACATAAGAACGTCTTTGAGACATTTAATGAGCAAAGAGTAGCTGAGGGACAACCACCATTGGCTAACCCACGCAATGCGGCATCGGGCACCTTGCGGATGCTGGACCCCTGCGGAGATACGCAAACGCGGTATTACAGCCATACTTGTACCACATAAGCGACTACACCCTAACCGATGGCACTACTGACAGTACCTAAAGAACTGGAAAATCATTACAATGCTTTGCAGTGGCTAGCTACCAGCTGGGCTTCCCCACGCCTGCTAAAGATATGAAAAAATGTTCACGGCTCGATAAACGATGTGATAGCCTACTGCCATTCTTTTGAAGAGGCAGCGCGACAGCCTGCCTTTTGAAGTAGATGGCCTGGTGATAAAGGTGAACAATTTTGAGCTACAGGATAAGCTGGGTATGACCAGCCACCACCCAAGCGCTGGGCCGTGGCCTATAAATTTAAAGCCCGGCAGGCTACCAGCAAACTGCTGCGTGTAGAATACCAGGTGGGCAGGACTGGTGCCGTGACCCCTGTAGCAAAAATAATCCCTGTGCCTATTGGTGGGGTTATGGTCTCATCGGTCTCGCTGTTCAACGAAGATGTGGTGCGCGAGAAAGACCTGCGCATTGGCGATACCGTACTGGTAGAGCGTGCAGGAGATGTGATACCCTACATAGTAAAACCGCTCACAGAATTACGTACAGGGCATGAAGAACCAATTGTATTTCTTACCCATTGCCCGGCTTGTGGGCAGCCACTGGAACGGGTGCCTGACGAAGCGGCATGGCGCTGTATAAATATGAGCTGCCCGGTGCAGGTGGCCGAACGCATGATACACTTTGCCAGCAAAGACGCCATGGACATCAGAAGTTTTGGCGATGCCAATGTGCGAAAGTTCATAGACATGGGCCTTCTAAAAGATATACCCGGCATATACCACCTGAACTGGGACAAAATAAGAACACTGGAGGGCTTTGGCGAAAAGTCTGTGACCAACCTGCAAAAAGCAATAGAGAACAGTAAGCAGCAGCCGCTGAACCGTTTGGTATTTGGGCTGGGTATACGTTATGTAGGCGAAACTACAGCCAAGACACTCGCAAGCGCGGTCAAACACATCAGTGACCTGTATGATAAGGATGTGGAATGGCTATGCACGCTTGAAGACGTAGGACCTAAGGTGGCTACATCAGTAGCAGATTTCTTCAGCAATGCAGAGAACAGGCATACCTTGCAACAATTGGAAGAGAAGGGTGTGAATATGGTAAATCACCACCACGGGCAAAAAGAAATGAGCGGAGAACTGGCAGGCAAAACCTTCCTCTTTACAGGTACACTTTCTCATTTTAAGCGTGGTGACGCCGAGGCTATGGCCGAGGCAAAAGGTGGGTCAATACTGGGTGGTGTGAGCAGCAAACTCAACTACCTGGTAGTAGGCGAGGATGCAGGCTCTAAACTGGAAAAAGCAAAGAAGCTGGGTACGGTGACCATACTGAGCGAAGAGGAATTTTTAGAACTGGTGAAATAGAGCATCAGAACGGTGCGGAAACAATTGTGTTATACACTTGCATAGATATATTGCTGATAACGGTAGCCTGTTTTTTAAGGTCTGTACCCTTTGTCATTATGGTGATGATGTATGAATTGTCGCCAATGTATACTATGCCCGATTCATGCAGTTCATATATGTTGCCATAGCCTGATTCGCCAAATTTGTGTGCTACTTTTGCATTGGCCGGTAATTGCTTCATCAATCCTTCTTTAAAGTCGCTGTTGGCAAGCATTTCAAGGGCAAATTCTGATGCAGGTATAGAGAGATATGAGGCATTGTACAAGACCCGCATGAATAAAGAATATTCTTTTGGCGTCAATAGGAAGTTATTATAATCGAATGACGGTTTTTCAAGTCCCAGGTCTGTAAAGGTTTTATTGTACACATCAACGTTCATATGTTGTAGTAACAATAAGGCCGCATTATTATCTGAATAGGCTATCATAGAATACAGCAAATCTTTTACTGTATAACTTTTGCCAGGTTTTATGGTTTGGGAGGTATAGAATTCTTTAGGCAATGAAGTGTCCTGCTTTACAAAGGCAATTTTCTCATCCAGTATTTTATTGTTGCTTTCCACCATGTGCAGGTAGGTCATAAGCACAGGTACCTTATTGAGCGATGCAGGGTGATATTTTTCTTCTGCATCTACAGATGTCCATAAACTTTTTGAAAAAACGCGTATATAAACAGACGCCGACGTTACTAAGCCTTCATTCTTTGCAAGTGTTATAGTGTTGATGACATTTTCTTTCAATGTTGTCAACTCTGCCGATTCACATTCTTTTTCAGCATAAATAAGTGGCTTGATATAGTTGTATCCCTCTAATCTCTTTCGATCTGTTTTACAGTTTGCAGAAACTGTAGAGACATTGCTGTCTTTCTTTGTATCAGTATTTCTGTTGAACATCAGTTTTGAGGTATAAAAAACTGTAGAACCAACAAGTACAGCGCTGAGCAGTACATAGTATGCAGGTACTCGAAAATTGAACATTGTATGTGAGTTTTTGATAGTAGGTATGACAAAACTATTTTAAATAATCATCACTTATAATATTGTATATTATATAAATGTTTATAGTATTCTTATTTAATTATAATAATTAAATTTATTATTTAAATAATTAAACATAAATATATGCATGTATAGCACAGACAATATTGGAGGAAGTAGACTTTTTATGAAGTATAAAGGGAATCGGTAATTATCCGTAACAGGTAATTTTACCGTCGGTCATTTCAATGATACGATCTAATCGGCGGGCGAAATCCTCATATTGTGTTACGGTAATTATGGTCTGGTGGAATTCTTTAGTAAGTCTCTGAAAAGATCGAAACGATGCCTGTGTTCTTTGAGTCCAGGTTACTGGTAGGCCCTTATCTTAAATGCAGTTCTCAAAGAACCGTTTGCCTGTACCCAGTCTTCTGTTTTGTAGCCGGTAAGGGTCTCCAATTCTCGTGCTACTTCTGGGCTGTGTTGTAGTCTTTCAGGCTTATTTTTATGTCCGCCATATAACTGCGATCCTTACCTAGCAGGTTCCACGCCTGTACTATTTAAATAAAAATATCCCGCAATTGCAGGATATTTTTATTTTCTTGATTTTATTTAGTCCATGGTGTGATATATTTCCATTACCATCGGTTCCTGGCGTATCTCAAAATACCAGAATAATGGTAAGGCGACCGGTACCATTACAGACATAAAAAGTATCCATTCTAATTTTGTAGCGCTATTCATGTTCTTGATCCGCGCTATATGCACAAGGAAGTACACGAATACTACCGCGCCAATTATACCCGATATGGCCAGCATGGTGAACATGGTCGAGTAGTGCATCATGGTATGCAGGTTTAGCGCCATATGGTCGCCAAAATGATTATTACCTAATACCGGCATAAGAATAAAGAGGTAATATACAAAGGTGATAGCGAACGATAAGATAGGCAACATGCTTAATATGCCCATATTGTTTTTTGTACGGTCATCCATGATCAGCGTTTTCATATTCTATGTTGTTTGTTCCTCTTAATTGCGGTAAAACTATGCCACAGCGTGTTAAAATACCTCGGATATTACCATAAACGAAAGCGTCCCGCACATTGCGAGACGCTTTCGTTTATATAAAAGGTAACTTATTTATTCCAGATAGACGGGCTACCAGCTATGGTACCAAAGTCATTCACTGCACCTTTAGTATTCACTACAGAATAGTAAAGGGTCAACTGCGCATGCTGTGCATAGGTGGTACCTTCTTGCTGTATATAACCATAGCCTTGTACTGTAAGGCTGTTGTTATTGTATGTTTTCTGTGGTATGAACAAAGAGTCTCCTTTTACATAACCGCTAACAGATGTAGTTATGGAGTTGTTGAAGTTTGTAATGTTGACATTGGTTACGTTGTTGGGGTCAGGATTTATAGATACTGTATAATGAGATATGTTAGTAATGGTACCGGTCTCTACTACCTGGTACACTCCCAGGAATTTATCCCGCGTTATGAACTCACACTGAGCACCTTCGTAGCCCGATTGGCATATACATGATCCCTCATTACATACACCGCCATAAGCGCAAACGACAGACTTACACTTGTCAGGAGTACAAGAAGTATATGTAACTGCAGAGAAAGCAACTATGGTGCTTAGAGCTGAGAGAAAAATAGTTTTAATAAAACGGGATTTCATTAGCACTTAGTGTTTTAACGGAGCTTAAAGATAAAAGAAACAATTTTAAAATGCAACTACCCGAAAATTTCTGTTCAACACCACATTTCACTACTCCTACAGTTATTTTCGGTTGTCAATTTATTCTTTTAGTTTCACTTTACATAGAAAATGAGCAAATAAAATTTTTTATTTTTCAACATCTGCCTTATAGGCTTTTATTCCCCTATATATGGCAAGTGCCACTTCGCGCTGTCCGGCTTCAGAGTTCAGGTAAGTTTCTTCCTGCACGTTATTAATGAACCCGATCTCTACCAGTACACCTGGCATTGCACTGCCGGCAAGCACTTCAAGCCCTTTTTGTTTTACGCCCAGTTCCAGTCTTCCCTGATCGCCAAACTGCTGTTCTATTTTAGATCCCAGCGATACGCTCCTCTTCAGGAAGGCCTGGGTGTATTGTGCTACTATAATGGCTGTTTGTGGGTCTTTTTCATCCAGCAAGCCTGGCTCGTTGGTCACATTATCACTATACTCACCAATAGCATTCTCTTTTTGCGAGTTGCGATGGAGCCCCAATACATAGGTCTCTACGCCGTGTGCAGCGGTCTCGTGGTGGCGTATGCTGCGGTACACTGGTACCTTTACTCTTTTGCGGCCTTTCTTCACTGTTCTGTATCCTTCCTGTACACGTGTATAGGTATATGCAGTAGAGTTTACGTGTACGGACAAGAATAGGTCAGCGTTAGACCGGTTTGCAACCTCGTGTCGGTCTACAAGGGTAGGGTAGCTGTCGTCAGTTCGGGTATATATAACACCTACATCCTTCATGCTGTCGGCCATTATCTTACCCAGCTTTAGTATCACTGCCAGTGTTATGTCTTTCTCTTGAGAGAACTGTCCCACGTGCACCAATATCTTTACCACCATGGCCAGCGTCTAATACAATTTTTGTTATTTTTTTACCGTTAGCCATTATTCCTGATGAACACAAGGTCATCATTAAAGCCAGTGCCGCAATTTTATGATACATACTATTTGGATACAATTATAATAAACATACAAATTTTACAACGTAGTGCACAAATGATTAAATTTGCGCGTCCTGAACATGAGCGGTAAATTTATTTCAAAATTCGCATCTATGCACTACCAAGTTTTATTGCTGGTAGTGATTTTTCTATTATGCAGTTCCCCGGTCGCTTTTGCACAGACAATAATTGACACTGCTAACGCCAATACTACTGGTCTGGCAGCTAAAGATAGTGCCCATACAGTTGCCGATACAATTGCATTAAAAAATATATTACGTAAAGACTCTGTGGCCAACGCCAATGACACCTCCAGCATAAAAAGGCTGGAGGATTCGTTAGGTATCAAAATATCGCGCGATGCGCTGCCCAACCCTGTAAAGGCAGATGCGGTCGATTCGACAGTAATGGATGTAAAAAGCAACCTTTTTTACCTCTATGGCCAGGCACAGGTAAACTACCAGGACCTGCAACTGAACGCGGGTCAGATATCTTACCAGCAAAGTAATAACATTGTAACAGCGCAACCCATATTCGACAGCGCAGGCACCGCGGTGGATAAACCGTCTTTCTCGCAGGGCAGCGAAAAATTCACTTACGATTCGTTGCAATATAATTTTAAAAGCAAGCGCGCCATTGTGCGCAACGTGCGCACCCAATATGGGGAGGGCTTTGTGATAAGCCAGCAGATAAAGCGAAACCCCGACCAATCCATTTTTGGGTGGCGAAATGTATACACCACATGCGCGCTGGATACACCTCACTTTGGTATTGTCGCACGCAAAATAAAAGTGATACCCGGTAAGATAATAGCTACAGGTTCTGCCAATATAGTGATAGAAGGTATACCTACACCCATTTATCTGCCGTTTGGCCTTTTCCCAATATCGCAAACACAAAAGTCGGGCTTTATATTGCCTACCTACACCATTGAGCAAGCTCGTGGCCTCGGGCTTACCAACGGGGGCTATTACTTTTACCTCAGCGACCATGCCGACCTGCTTACCGAAGCTAATATATATACAAAGGGCAGCTATGCAGTATCGGGGGTGAGCACATACAAAAGTATATATCAATATAGTGGTGGGGTCTCCTTTTCCTATGCGCTGAATAAGACCGGGCAGGATTATGAACCCGGAGCCACCACATCAAAAGACTTTATGCTGAACTGGCGGCACCAGACCGATGCTAAGGCCAGTCCCGGAGAATCATTCAATGCATCGGTGCAGGCAGGTACCTCTACCTTTTATTCTAATAACAGTTACGACCCTAACCAGATATTGCAGAATCAGTTCAGCTCCAATATCAGCTACGCAAAGAGCTGGCAGGGCACACCATTCAGCTTGACGCTGAGTGCGCTGCATAGCCAGGATACAAGGACCCGACTGGTGAACGTAACCCTACCATCACTCAATTTCCACGTCACTCAATTCAATCCTTTCCAGAACAAAAGAAGAACTAAGATCAAGTGGTATGACAAGATAACATCCAGCTATTCGCTTGACGGGAATAATCGTACGTCATTCTACGATAGCTCTTTTCACCTCAACAGGCTTGGGCTGAATGACTTCCATAATGGTGTGCATCAGAACATACCTATTAGCGCATCCTACACGGTACTGCGTTTTATAAATATGTCCTTCAGTGTGAACTATAATGAATACTGGAACACGGAGCGCCTGTATCAAAACTACGACCTGGGAACAAAAGGCATAGATTCTAACTACCAGAGAGGATTTTATACTGCCAGAGATTTTAATGCCAACGTTTCATTTTCTACCCGTATCTACGGACAAAAGATGTTCAAGACCGGCAAACTGAGAGGCATAAGACATGTACTTACACCAAACGTAGGATTTGGCTATCACCCCGATTTTGGCGCATCGCCTTACAATTACGCTTACAAGAGCAGGATAGACTCGCTCAACAACTACCAGACGATCACACCATTCATCAATGCCATAGGTGTGCCGCCAATTGGGAAGTCGGGGGCTGTAACCTTCGGTTTGAATAACAACTTGCAGATAAAAGTACGCTCGTCAAAAGATACTGTGAGTGGTTTTAAAAATGTGACCCTGATAGATGGATTAGGTATCAGTTCATCTTATAATATAGCAGCCGATTCTTTTAAACTTGCGCCATTTGCTCTGAATTTCCGAACCAACATCCTGGATAAGATAAATATCAGCTCATCGGCAAACTATGATCCATATGTGCAGGACCTCAGTACAGGGCGCGATGTGGATAGGCTGATGGCCGAGAACGGCAGCGGACTTGCCCGTTTTACAAGCGCCCAGTTCTCATTAGGTTCCAATTTTCACTCCAAGCCACTTAAGACCAGTGGCCCAAGCCCTACTACCAGCGAAGAGTACAACAGGGTAATGCGGAACAATGGTGCAAAGGACTATGTAGATTTCAACATACCGTGGAGTTTTAACTTTAACTACGTGCTTACTGCCAATAAGAGCTATACCTATTATAGTAGAAAAGACACACTGATACTTGCGCAAAATATCACCCTTCAGGGCGACTTCAGTATCACAGAACGGACAAAGATCACCGTAAATAGTGGTTTTAATATCTCTACACATCAAATTACTTTTACATCTATAGATATCTACCGCGATCTGCATTGCTGGCAAATGCACATACAGGCCATTCCGTTTGGCGACCGTAAGAGCTATAATTTTACACTAAATGTAAAATCTGCCGTACTGCAGGATCTGAAACTGACCCGTCGAAGAGATTATCGTGATGCTGCGAACTAATATTGAAGCATAAAATTCCTTTTATCATCCCCTTTCCTGTCACAAGCCCTTAATATTGTTGTCCGGTAACGTTTGCATGTTAGGGTTTTACTTGTCATTTGATTACTTTTGTGTTCTGCTAAAAAAAACATCATAATAGGTTATATATGGCAACTGTCGATCTAGTAATGCCCAAGATGGGGGAAAGTATAATAGAAGCCACAGTATTGAAATGGCTGAAAAAGCCCGGAGATACTGTAAAGATGGATGAGACCATGCTGGAAATAGCAACGGATAAGGTAGATAGCGAAGTGCCCTCTACAGCCGCTGGCATTGTGACCGAAGTGCTATATAAAGAGAACGATGTAGTACCTGTAGGTATGGTAATAGCCCGTATCAACACATCGGCTACAGCAACTGCAGCCGATGCCCATACTGCCCCGGCAGCGCCGCAGGCAGCAGCACCGCCACAAGAGCAGCACCAACCCGTAGCTTACGCACCAGCTGCAAGCTTCAGCAACAGTGCTGTAGCAACAGCGGTAGCAGGCGAGGGCAACAAATTTTACTCTCCGCTGGTACTTAATATAGCCAGTAAGGAAGGTATAAACATGACCGAACTGGAGCGCATACCAGGTACCGGCAACGAAGGCCGTGTGACCAAGCGCGATATACTTAACTATGTAGAGCAACGCAAAAGCGGCCATGCTGCACCACAGCAGCCGCAGTATGCTGAAACTACACCACAAGCCGAAGCAAAACCTGCCCCTCAAGCAGAGACCGCCCCAACACAACAGCAGACCACACCAGCAGCCCAACCCAAACCGGCAGTAGCAGCAGGTGGTAATGTAGAGATAGTGCAAATGGACCGTATGCGCAAGCTAATAGCCGACCATATGGTGCGTAGCGTAGCTACCTCGCCCCACGTTACCAGCTTTACAGAAGCCGATGTGACCAACATAGTGCGCTGGAGAGAAAAGAACAAGATACCATTCGAGAAAAAATATGGAGAGAAGATCACTTACACCCCCATATTTATAGAAGCTATTGTTAACTGTATACGTAAATTCCCTTTGGTGAATTGCAGTATAGATGGCGATAACATCATCATAAAGAAGGATATTAACATTGGTATGGCTACCGCCCTGCCAAGTGGCAACCTGATAGTACCTGTTATAAAGAATGCAGATACTAAAAACCTGCTGGGCTTAAGCAAAGATGTGAACGGGTTGGCATATAGCGCTCGTAACAATAAGCTAAAGGCTGATGATACACAGGGCGGCACATTTACCGTTACCAATGTAGGCACATTTGGCAGCCTGATGGGTACACCTATCATCAACCAGCCACAGGTAGCTATACTGGCGCTGGGCAGCATTAAGAAGCGCCCTATGGTGCTGGAAACTGCTGATGGCGATGTGATAGCTATACGCCATATGATGTACCTGAGCCTTAGCTACGATCACCGTATAGTAGATGGTTCTATTGGCGCCAGCTTCCTTACTGCTGTAGCAAATGAGCTCGAAGCTTTTGACCTTAACAGGACCTTGTAGCATATATTTTAAGGCCAAAGAGAAAGGGATGTTTCGTATGAAACATCCCTTTCTCTTTTTAATGCATATACAGTTGTCAATACATAGCGAAATTGTAAGCAGTACCATCAAAAGTTATGGATGCACTGTTGGTGTTGCTGAACGTCAGTACACCTGAATCTTGGTAAGCTACTCCTTTGCTATAACCGGTAATGACAAAGGTTCCACTGCCGCCGGTAATTTGCTTTGAGCTCTTGTTCACTACCACATTGATAAGCGTGTAAGTGACCCCGCTGGAATACGTGGTATTATTGCGCACTTTAGATGTATCAGTACCAGTGCGTGTATAGGTCCCATTGATAGTAATGGTGGGTGAAGCCGCCTGCAGACCTGTTATTATCAATGTGGCTGCAGAACCATCAGCACCTGATAAATTAGCATGACTAAAATTACCGTTCATGCTTTGTCCTATCTTGATACTATCTGGCACGCCACCCAAACAGCTGAGCTGGCAATTCCAGTCGCCAGTGTAGGTATAAATAACTCCTGTAGCATTTGCAGCTCGGGAGAACGCGGTATCCTTTGATCCATTGCATGGCAATGAAGGTGTTGTAGTGTATATGTTCATGTTGGCCAGGAAGATTGTGATGGCGCTGGCTTCCTGCGCTATGCCATTAGAGTTGGCAGTTATTCCGGCAGTTACTACATCAGAGATGTCGTCAGTAGAAAGAGGGGATGTGTATGCAGGGCTGTTCTTAACGGGTGGGTTGCAAGATGTAAAAACTACCGGTGCAGCTATTACCGTTGTTGCAAAAATGAATAGTATACTTAGTATGTTTTTTGGGGTCATAGTTTAATTGCTAAGATGTGGAGATGCTGCTAAAGATAGTAATTTATAACAACCACTCTTTTAATGTATTTTTTTCTTTTGTATATTGGTATATGCCTGCATCGATCATACATTAGTATAGCATCCTAACCTTAATGGTCTCTTTTACATTTTTCAAAAGGTCTGCAGCGTTCTTAGACGATTCACGGTTTATGTCGAGCACCACATAACCTATCTCCTCGTTGGTCTTCAGGTACTGTGCCACTATGTTTATATCTGCGCCAGAAAGTGCAGCATTTATCTGTGATAGTACACCGGGTACGTTGCTGTGTATATGTAGTATGCGGTTAGTATCTTCCTGCACAGGTAGCGTCAGCTCTGGTATGGTATGCGAGCCGCTGGTAGTCCCTGTCTCTACGAACTGTAGCAGACGAGTGCTTACATCTATACCTATACTTACCTGTGCCTCTTCGGTGCTGCCTGCTATGTGTGGTGTAAGTAACACATTGGGTAGCTGCTGCAATGGGGTAGCAAAAGGGTCGCTGTTCTTTACCGGCTCTATAGGATACACGTCTACAGCCGCACCAGATAATGCACCTGATACAAGCGCATCTTTCAGGGCATCAATATCTACCACCTCGCCACGGGCGTAGTTGATGAAGATGGCGCCTTTCTTACAATCTTTAAGTGTGTTGGCATTTATCATGTTACGGGTAGATGCCAGCGCGGGCGTATGTATAGATACAATATCGGCCTTCTGCAAAACATCGGCAAGGCTTGCGGCCGGTTGGGCATTGCCCAGCGGCAGCTTCTTTTGGGTATCGTAATATACCACCTTCATGCCCATCCCTTCTGCCAGTACACTTACCTGGCTGCCAATATTGCCGTAGCCTATTATACCCAGCGTTTTTCCACGCAGTTCGTGGCTGTTGCTGGCATCCTTGGTCCATACACCTTCATGGGCAAGTCTGTTTTTTTCAGGTATGCGCCTTATCAGCATTATGGTAGCGCCTATCACCAACTCTGCTACAGAGCGGGTATTGGAGTATGGGGCATTAAATACGGCAATACCTTTGCGGCGTGCAGCGGCAAGGTCTACCTGGTTAGTGCCTATACAAAAACAACCTATAGCCAATAACTTGGGGGCGGCACTCAATATTTTATCAGTAAGCTGTGTTTTAGACCGTATGCCTAAAATGTGAACGTCCGCTATCTTTTCCACCAGTTCATCTTCCGTCATAGAAGCTTTCACGTGGGTTACCGAGGTATAGCCATCTTGCTGAAACATAGCAACGGCTTCAGCATTGATATTCTCGAGGAGGAGGATGTTTATTTTTTCCTTAGGATAGCTGGTCATGGTTTATCGTTCCGTTCGTATTTGCGCAAGATACCCTAAAAAACATCATTTCTTTGATGCTGGCGGTAGCGCTATTATGTTGCCCAGCATCAGCAACATACCGTAAAAATTATCTTCCAGTGGGATGGTGAATATGCGGATACCCAGGTTTTGCTGGTTGTTATATATCACCACAGGGATAGCAGTAAGCAGCCCATTTACAATAAGAAAAGGAAGCATGCTGATAAGGAAAGTATATATAAATGCATCGGCACGAAATGCAGGCAATTTCTGCTGCAGCATATTTACAAGCAATAGAGCCATGCCGCAAAAGCAGAACGAGGTACAGGTATAGGCTCTTGCCCAGAACATGGCCCCGGTAATAATAAGTAATATGGCCAAAGGCAATAATACCTTCCACCCATTGTCGGGCTTTTTCTCAATGGGCAGGTATGCCCGTATACAAGAATAAATAAAAGAACAGGCATAAGGCACTACTATAAAGAACAGCCATTCCTCAACAGGCAGGCCACCTATACGATAACCTGTTATGTAGTTATTGTTAAAACGCCATATCCCCCGTCGGGTAAATACAATGTCCCACAATATGAAGAAGACAGCAGTAAGTAGCATACCCCGCCACAGGTATTTCCATGATCGGTAAAAAGCTACCTTTTTGTCAAAACTCAATATGAGTGGGAAAGCTATAGTAAGCACATCTATAACCAGGTAAGTGTAGTGTGCATTCATATGGTTTGCTGTTGGGAGGTTGTTTGTGCTGCTACCTCTTTTTCAGCCTTGTTCCAGTACTTTGCAGGTACTATCAGTAATCCGAAAGACTCACCATTTTCTTTTTGTAAATGCTTGTGGTGCATTTTGTGTGCCCGGCGAATGATAGCTACATACTTATTGTTGCTGCGCGAGAACCATTTGAAACGCTGGTGTATAATGACATCGTGCACCAGGAAATAGCACCAGCCATATAGAAATATACCCACACCAACAGCCACTATCCAACCTATACCATAGATGAGACCCAGCATGATGCATAGCCAGCAGGGTATAGCAAATATGAGGAAGAAACTATCGTTTTTCTGAAATGGATGGTAGCCCCCACTGTGGTGGTCGCGGTGCAACCCCCATAGCAGACCATGCATCAGGTATTTGTGCGATGCCCAGGCCACAAACTCCATAATGGCAAACGCCGCTACTATTACCAGTATGTAGAATGCTATTATCATATCATAGTACGCAATAATAAAAAGAAGAGTATCTGCACTATCAACAAATTTACTGCAAATTGGTTGGGGCGAACCTTGAAAAATTGCCACAGTATGGTCAATAGCAATGCAATTACCCACCAGCAGGCATAATTGTACAAGGGTATAGCGTCTTGCCAGTGCCAGTAATCAAGTTTCAGTGCTGCGGGTTCCAATATCCAATCGTAAACGGTAGCAATGCTTGCTGCCAGCAGGGGTATCACATATTTATTGTCCGTAGCCAGGCTGGCAAGCGATATAGACCCACAAAGCACTATCGCCCAGTTGCAAGCAATTATAAAAGGTATCTGCTGCCATCCGGGTCCCAAAAGGGTACTATAGGCATAAGCGCCAAATAGCCATCCTGTATGCACACCGATCCATTCAGCGCACCAGCCCAGTACCAGTGCAAAAGGTAGCCATTTGATAAAACTTTTAAGGTCAGCTGCAAAAGAGAGCAAAATTAATACAAACATCAGCAGCAAGTGCCATGGGGTAGTACTGGCAATAGCGGTAGCATGCAGCACTCCAATGCCCACCAGCCCCACTATATGGAACAGAATAGCTACAAGCGTCAGGTTTTTTACAGATATGAATTGGCGCAAAAAAAGATCTTGTATCGGTTACTTTATAATTGAAGGCAGGTTAAGATCATACACTCTTGTTCTCTACTCCCTACCACTTCCACATCACCATACCATGGGTATAGGGTACTATATTGCCATTAGCCAGCTGCACATGCAGTGTGCCATCTTGTGCAGCGACCACTATTATAGCATCCCAGGTATTGGTGCCATCTGTAAAGCTTTGCACCGCGCCTTTCCGGTATAGCATACTGTTATATCGCTGCAGCAAACCATCGCCGGTAGCACTGTGTGCTGTATATTCCAGTATATTGTGCCTCAGCGTGTCGCGCAGCATTGTCAGCTCAAAGTCGGCACCGCTGGCTATTTTCAGAGAAGTAGCATAGGGCAGGTTGGCAGGAAAGTGATCCTGTTTCACATTCAATCCCAACCCTATGATGCTGTATAGCCATTTGTCGCCCCTGATGACGTTCTCTATGAGTATACCCCCTGCCTTTTTGTCATTTATAATGATGTCATTAGGCCACTTTATTTTCACATCCCAGTGCTCATAAAGACCTTGCAGTGTCACGGCTACAGCGGTGGCAGTGGCTGTGATGAAGGCAAACTGACGGTTGAGCAGCAGAGGTGATGAGGTGATAATGCTCATCAACAAACCGCTTCCTGGGCTATCCACCCATGTTTTGCCCCTTTGTCCCTTACCTTGGGTTTGCTGCATAGCGGTTATTGTCAGCCCCGGCTGTGCCGTATCGGCATCTATTAGCTGCATGGCATAGTTATTGGTGCTATCAATAATATCAAGTTCAATTATTGGTGCTTCTAACAAAGCATTGAGGTTTATTGCCAAAAGATTGTATAATTTTGTTTAAGTTGTAAAGATATTACCAATTAAAAATAGATAACACCGATTTGGAGAAAATAATAAACGCAGTACAAGAACGCACGAAACCGGTCACACGTCTCACCAGGAACAGTAAACTGTTCAAAAGCATTATAAATGCTATAAAAGACAAGAAAGGAGAAAACATTTATTCGCTTGACCTCCGCAAGATAGATGAAGCTGTTGCAGATTTTTTTATAGTATGCGAAGCCAATTCGAATGTGCAATTAAAAGCAATTGCCGATAACATTGACAGAGTAGTGAGAGAAGATTGCGATGAAGCACCTTTTCATACAGAGCAGGGCCCTATATGGACACTGGTAGATTATGTAAATGTGGTCGTGCATATCTTTGAAAGAGAGAATCGTAAATTTTACAACCTGGAGAGTTTGTGGGCAGACGCTCAAGGGATGGAACATAATGACTAAAAAATTGTTGTAGAATAATAACGTTTAACTGAACAATGGAAGATAATAATAAAGCAAGACCAGGCTCAAAACCTGGAAGCGAAAATCCTACCCCCAAGAAAGGGCCCCGCATAAACATATATTTGATATATGGAATAATAGTGCTATTGATTTGTGGGGTTCAATATTTTGGAAGCAATTACAGCAATACCCTTAAAG
The DNA here is from genome assembly GCA_965276955.1 of Flavipsychrobacter sp. Lineage (GTDB taxonomy): Bacteria > Bacteroidota > Bacteroidia > Chitinophagales > Chitinophagaceae > JABDEZ01. The sequence continues at coordinate 53,590 of CBDIBP010000025.1, read as the reverse complement.
AATATTCTTTCCAGGATTTCAGGAAGAGCTATCTGGACAATGGTACTGTTGATAAGGTGGTAGTAGTAAATAAGGATTTTGTAGAGGTGTACTTAAAAACAGGTACACCGGTTGCTGTTACCGACAGAACTCCCTCAAAAACAAATCCTGCGGTCACAAGTAATGACAAAACGCCTGCATTCACTTTCGAAATAGGTTCGGTAGAGCAGTTCGAGCGCGATCTGGCAGCCGCACAAGCCAACGTGCCGCCTGCACAGCAAGTGCGTGTATTCTTCGAAAAGAAGGATGATATATTGCACAGTATACTTAACTCTTACCTGCTGCCAATACTTATACTGGTAGCCATGTGGTTCCTTATTTTTCGCAAGATGGGCGGCGCGGCCTCTGGTGGTGGCGCAGGTGGTATCTTTAACATAGGTAAATCAAAGGCCCAATTATTTGAAAAAGGTACACGGGTGAACATAACGTTCAACGATGTTGCTGGCCTGGACGAAGCTAAAGTGGAGGTGATGGAAATTGTCGATTTCCTTAAAAATCCTAAAAAATATACAGCCCTTGGTGGTAAGATACCAAAGGGAGCATTGTTGGTAGGTCCTCCAGGCACAGGTAAGACCTTGCTGGCAAAGGCTGTTGCCGGCGAAGCGCAGGTGCCGTTCTTCTCTATGTCAGGTTCTGATTTTGTTGAGCTATTCGTAGGTGTAGGTGCCAGCCGTGTACGCGACCTGTTCAAACAAGCACGTGAGAAAGCGCCTTGTATAGTGTTCATTGATGAAATAGATGCCATAGGCCGTGCACGTGGTAAGAACGTGGTAATGAGTAATGACGAGCGTGAGAATACGCTGAATCAGTTGCTGGTAGAGATGGATGGTTTTAGCGGCGATAGTGGTATCATAGTACTGGCTGCTACAAACAGACCAGATGTACTGGATACAGCATTACTGCGCCCAGGCCGTTTCGATCGCCAGATATCAATAGACATACCCGACGTCAAGGGACGTGAAAAGATATTTGACGTGCATTTGAAACCCATCAAAAAATCAAAAGACCTTGACATTAGAAAACTGGCCATACAAACACCAGGTTTCGCAGGTGCTGATATAGCCAACATTTGTAACGAGGCAGCTTTGATAGCAGCACGTAAGAACAAGAATGAGGTGGATATGAGCGACTTTAACGATGCCATTGACCGTGTGGTTGGTGGACTTGAAAAAAGGAACAAGTATATAGCTCCAGACGAGAAGAAAGTAATTGCCTATCACGAAGCAGGCCACGCAGTTTCTGGCTGGTTCCTGGAGCATGCACACCCACTTGTTAAGGTAACTATAGTACCACGCGGCGTGGCAGCACTGGGCTATGCACAATACCTGCCAAAAGAAGTATATATACGCACTACAGATCACCTGTTGGATGATATGTGTATGTCGCTCGGTGGCCGGGCAGTTGAAGAAATTGTTTTCCATAAAATATCTACCGGTGCATTAAGCGACCTGCAGCACGTTACCCGTATGGCTTACGCAATGGTATCTATGTACGGTATGAACGATGTAATAGGTAACATATCTTTCTACGACCCTAATAGCGAATCGAGCCTTACTAAGCCTTACAGTGAGGAAACAGGTAAAATGATAGATGATGAGGTGCGCAAACTGGTAGAGAAAGCTTACCAAAGGGTACGTGCTTTGCTTGTTGAGAAAGTAGACGAAGTACGAATGATAGCTGAAGAATTGCTGAAGAAGGAAGTTTTGTTCAAAGACGATCTTGAGCGCATGATCGGCAAACGTCCTTTTGAAGATAGTACCGCAGCTGAAGATGCTCTTAACGATGGCATCATTAGCCCTGGCGCTTATACCGCTTAATATAACTTAGAATATTTTTTGCTGATCCCGGTGGCTTTGCTTCCGGGATCTTTTTTATAACTTTAAATGTATATTTCCTGACCATAAGATCAACAAAATCAATGGTCAGGGTTGGTTAACTTTACTATAATGCAAACACTAAAAACATCGGTTGCCAAAGAGAACATACTGGGCAAAATTCGAAAAAGCTTAAGCATGGATCGTTTGCCCATGCCTTATCCGGAAGCAGAGAAGAATGTTGTTGCTGATGTATTTGCAAAAGGACAGCCATCCCTGGAAGAGACCTTCGCGGCAGCATTTATAGGGTTAGGCGGCAAGTTTGTGTTTTGTGATAGTGAACAGGAACTGATAGATGATATCATTGCACTGTACGATAGCAGGGACTGGAAACAATTATTGTGTGCAGAGAAAAATATTCTGAGCTTATTCGCTAATCAGCACGTTAGTTTTTTGACCAGGGCCGACCCCAAACTAACGGGTGCTGATGCCTGTATTACCGGGTGCGAATATTTAGTAGCGCGCACAGGGTCTGTACTGCTGAGCAGCGGTCAAAACTTTGGCCGTATCGCATCTGTATTTTATCCTGTGCATATTGTAGTAGCTTATGCGAGCCAACTTTTGCCGGATGTAGATGCGGGCATTAAGAAATTGAAGAAAAAATACGGTAACCTACCATCCATGGTCAACATCAACAGTGGGCCCAGCCGCACTGCCGATATAGAGAAGACCCTGGTGACAGGTGTACATGGCCCAGCAGAGGTTTTCTGTTTTCTACTTAATGGGTAATGATAGGATCATAAAAATGAAAAAGTCGTGCTGTATTATTGCGCACGGCTTTTTCACATATTAGAACCACTAAAACTTCTTTATATAGATGTGGCAATACGGGTTGCCATTTTTCTTATCGTAGTAGTCCTGATGATAATCTTCTGCCTTCCAAAAGGTGGTTGCTTTGGTTACTTCTGTCACCACTGGGTAGCCTTTTCCTTTTAGTATCTCTATTAGCTTTTCAGCAGTTGCTTTCTGTTCTTCATCCAGGTAAAAGATGCCCGAGCGGTACTGTGTACCTATATCTGGCCCCTGCCTGTTCTTCTGTCCTGGGTCGTGCGTTTCAAAGAATAGTTTTGCCACTTCTTCGTAGCTGATAATTGCAGGGTCAAATATCACTTCTACAGCTTCTGCATGTCCTGTACGGCCTGTACAAACTTCTGGATATGTAGGGTTATCTTTTGTGCCGCCTATGTAACCCGCCGCTGTGCTAATGACGCCTTTTGCTTTAGCCAGATAATACTGTGTACCCCAAAAGCATCCTGATGCGAATATTGCCCTACTTTCCATTATTATTATCCTCCGTTTTTGCAGGTATGAATTTAAGTGATATTGAATTGACGCAGTGCCTCGTATTCTTAGCCGTAAATCGCTCGCCGGTGAATACATGGCCCAAGTGTGCACCGCAATTGTTGCAAATGATCTCTACCCGGTGCCCATCAGCATCAGGCACTTTCTTTACCGCACCTGGGATCTCGTCATCAAAAGATGGCCATCCACAATGTGAATCAAATTTATCGTGAGAGTGGTAGAGTGGTGTCTCGCAACGGCGACATATGTAGGTCCCGGTTGCTTTATTGTCTGTATATTCTCCTGTAAATGGCATCTCCGTGCCTTTATGTACTATCACCCTTTCTTCTGCGGGTGTTAGTTTGTTCCAGTTATCCATTTGTTCCCCTGTTTTCTGTATCTAAAGTTAGTGGTTTATATACGATGTGTGGTTATGAAGGGATTGTTAAGAGTTATGGGCAGGGCTTTTAGTTGCTATCAAGTATGATAGCTTGCATCTATCGCTAACGGTTCATTCTTTCACAAAGTCATTGCTGCATTTACTCCAATTGATGGTACGTGTCCATTTTCTAATAGCCTTGATTCCGCGTTATTCAAAACATTGAGGTTCCCTTTTGCCTTCTACAGTAGGAGCTGAGTAAGGACCTGCTACGACATTATCAACGCTTTCTTTAAAGGTCATAAGAATACGGGTGCTAATATATCAGCCCCCGTATTCTTATGTATTTAATGTATGCAATTAATATTTTTCCAACAACACACTCGCAGTAGCCACCACACCTTCTTCGCGCCCTATAAAACTCAGGTGTTCGGTTGTAGTAGCTTTTATGGATACATCGTCAACAGACATATGCAAAACCGTTGCTATAGCCCGCTGCATCTGCTCTACATAAGGGCGTATCTTGGGGGCCTGCAAGAGTAGGGTACTGTCTATGTTTACCAGCCAATATCCTTTTTCGCGTACCAGGCTGTAGCATCTTTTCAGCAGCACTTTGCTGTCTATGCCTTTGTATGTGGCATCAGTATCAGGAAAGTGTTCACCAATGTCGCCCAGGCTTAGCGCGCCCAGCAGAGCATCGCAAATGGCATGCAGCAGCACATCGGCATCAGAGTGGCCTACAGCGCCTTTATGGTGCGGTATATGCACACCACCCAGCCACAACTCACGCCCTTCTGCCAATTGGTGAAAATCTATTCCTTGTCCTATCCTGTATGCCATATTTTAGATGTAAGAAGTCTAAATTACCAAATATTCAATCCAAATTTATCAGCGGTCTTCTCTGCTATCTCATAGCCTGCATCAGCATGGCGTATCACGCCCATTGCAGGGTCGTTATGCAGCACACGTCTCAGGCGTTCTTCTGCATCAGCAGTACCATCAGCAACTATCACCATACCTGCATGCAGGCTATAGCCCATACCTACGCCACCACCATGGTGGAAAGATACCCAACTTGCACCACCTGCCGTATTAATTAATGCATTCAGTATAGGCCAGTCAGCAACAGCATCGCTGCCATCTTTCATGGCTTCGGTCTCCCGGTTAGGCGATGCTACCGAACCTGTATCTAGGTGATCGCGACCAATAACGATAGGCGCTTTTACCTTACCATCCTTCACCAGTTGGTTGAACAGCAGGCCAGCCTTTTCGCGCTCGCCCATACCCAGCCAGCATATGCGTGCAGGCAGACCCTGGAAAGCTATCTTTTCACGTGCCATGTTCAACCAGCGGTGCAGGCCTACATTATCGGGGAACAATTCCTTCAGCGCCTGGTCGGTAGTATATATATCTTCCGGGTCGCCGCTAAGCGCCACCCAGCGGAAAGGTCCTTTGCCTTCGCAGAACAGTGGCCTTATATACGCAGGGACGAAACCCGGAAAATCAAATGCATTCTTTACTCCTCTTTTGTCGTGTGCCTGGCCACGCAGATTGTTGCCGTAGTCGAATGTAATGGCGCCTTTCTTTTGCAGTTCCAGCATCAGGTTCACATGATGAGCCATGGTGTCGAGCGAGCGAGCCATGTACTCTTCGGGGTTCGCGGTGCGTAGCGTATTAGCATCTGCTACACTCATACCTTCAGGGAAGTAGCCTATCAGTTCATCGTGTGCCGATGTCTGGTCTGTAAGAGTATCAGGGGTAATATTCCTGTCCAGTAATCTTTGCAGCAGGTCTACCACATTGCAGCATACACCTATAGATACGGTCTCCCCTTTTGCTTTCGCGTCCAGCGCCCAGTCTATGCTTTCATCTATATTGCTGGTATATTTATCCAGGTAGCGGGTCTCTACACGTTTTTGCATTCTCCATTCTTCCATTTCTGCAGCAAGGCACACGCCTTCGTTCATGGTAATGGCCAGTGGCTGTGCGCCACCCATACCTCCAAGTCCTGCCGTCACATTAAGTGTGCCCTTTAGCGTGCCACCGTAATGTATGTTTGCCAGCGATAGGTAAGTTTCATAAGTGCCCTGTACTATACCCTGCGATCCTATGTATATCCAGCTCCCTGCGGTCATCTGGCCATACATCATCAATCCCTTCGCTTCCAGCTCACGAAAATGCTCCCATGTGGCCCAGCGGCCCACCAGGTTAGAATTGGCGATCAGTACCCGCGGTGCATTTTTGTGCGAGCGCAGTACCCCTACAGGCTTGCCGCTTTGTACCATCAGGGTCTCGTCTTCCTCCAGGTTCACCAGGCACTCCAATATCTTATCAAAGCTTTCCCAGTTGCGGGCAGCCTTACCTATACCGCCATATACTACCAGGTCTTCAGGGCGTTCGGCCACTTCAGGGTCCAGGTTGTTCTGTATCATGCGGTAGGCAGCTTCTGCTACCCAGTTCTTACAGGTTAGCTGGTTCCCGTGTGGCGCCCTTACTACCCTTGCCTTTGTATTTGTATCCAAAGTAAAAGCTTAAAAAGTTACTACTATATACTGCTGTGCACTTGGCTATGCCAGGCGTTCCAGTTCTGCTATTATTTTAGATTCTATCTGCGCTGTGTCCACATCTTCTTTTATAAAGTGTGTGCCGGTCACCTGCTCATAAAGCTCTATATAGCGTTCAGATATCTGGTACACTACATCGTCGGTCATTTCAGGCACCTGCTGGCCTTCCTGTCCCTGGAAACCATTTTCCATTAGCCACTCCCTTACAAACTCTTTAGAGAGTTGTTTTTGTGCTTCACCTTTTGCCTGGCGGTCTTCGTAGCCATCGGCATAAAAAAAGCGGCTGCTATCTGGTGTGTGTATCTCATCTATCAGGTAAATGGTGTCGCCTATTTTGCCAAACTCATACTTGGTGTCTACCAGTATCAGTCCGCGGTCTTTAGCCATTTCCTTGCCTTTTTCAAACAAGGCCAATGTATATTTTTCCAGTTGCTCGTATTCCGCTTCGCTTATCAGGCCGCTGCTTATTATTTCTTCACGGCTTATGTCTTCATCATGGCCCACATGTGCCTTTGTAGTTGGGGTAATGATAGGCGATGAGAAAAAGTCGTTCTCTTTCATGCCTTCTGGCAGCGGTACACCGCACAATTCACGTTTGCCGCTTTTATATGTTCTCCAGGCATGGCCGGTAAGGTTGCCACGAACCACCATTTCTACCGGGTATGTTTCGCACATATATCCAACAGATACGTTAGGCAGGGGTGTACTGATAAGCCAGTTGGGTACTATGTGTTTTGTAGCTTCCAGTGCGCGTGCAGCTATCTGGTTCAGCACCTGTCCTTTGTAAGGTATAGGGCGTGGCAGCACTACATCAAATGCTGATATACGGTCGCTTACCAGCATCACCAGCAGTTTATTGTTAATAGTGTATACGTCCCTTACTTTCCCTTTGTAGAAGTTTGTTTGATGTGGTAATTGCATAATGATGAAAAATAATTATTAATGAACGGGGGGCAAAGATAATGTAAGAAGCAATAAGTGTACAAAATATTACAATAAGATCCCTATGATCGATGTCATATCATCCTATCTATGGACAATAGAACTCTGCGGTAGGATATACCACCATGCCAGTTGTGTCATTGTACTGATCCGCAAATTTGTACAGCAGTGCATCTGTATTCATTTTCTGTATGCATCCATTTACGGGGTTCGTCGGCACCAGGAACACATAGGTGCAGTTGCTCGATGTTTTTCCATTGGGATATTTGATGTTGATGCGAACATCATATCTGTAGCCTGTACATTTTCTTTTATACACATCTGTACCGTCCCATCCGCTGTCTATATTACTGCTTTGGTAAATGAGCGTGTCCGTTGCATATATGCTCATTTGAAAGCTCAAGAAACTATCCAAATAGGCACCTATGGGTCGGTAAATATCATTTTTCCCATCACCATTAGGGGTAAATGCGGTGGGGAGACACACCAGCACACTGTCATTTTGTTTCGCGAGGTATACATTAGTGCAAGTGTCGGTCATGGTTTTCACTACAGGGTTGTTGCGGCCCTTGATGCAGCTTGTTAGTAAACCTGCAACTACCATACACATGATACATATACGTAAATGTTCGTTTCTTTTCATTTGTTTTTCGGTGGACACGAATTTAATATATAAAAACTGATAGCACCTGCTGCATAAAAGTTAATAAACATATAAAATTTCAATAAAATGCGATACCCGTATGTTCGTAGCTGTATTTTTCTATTTTTGTTGCCTGTCTAAAAATTTATCATGAATTATCGCAAGGTCAACAACCTGTTCGGTTGGATAACAGGTGCTATAGCCTATCTCGTTTTTCTAGAAACTATGGAACCCACTGCCAGTTTTTGGGACTGTGGCGAATTCCTATCGTGTGCTTATAAATTGGAGGTAGGTCACTCTCCGGGAGCGCCTTTCTTTATGATGGTGCAACGCATTTTTGGCTTGCTGGCAGGCGGCAATCTGAAAAACGTGGCTGCTTTTATAAATTCAGAGTCGGCGCTTACCAGCGGCCTTACCATTCTATTCCTCTTCTGGACCATTACCCACTTTGCTAAAAAACTGATCGCCCCGGATACTAAAGAACCTGATACCCGGCAAACGCTGCTCATCATGGGGGCCGGGCTTGTTGGCGGGCTCGCTTATACTTTTTCTGATACCTTTTGGTTCTCTGCTGTCGAGGCGGAGGTATATGGTACTTCCTCTTTCTTTACGGCCATTACTTTTTGGGCCGTACTCAAGTGGGAAAATGTTGCAGATAACAAGTATGCAGACCGTTGGCTGGTGCTTATATCCTACCTCATAGGTATCTCCGTGTGTGTGCACTTGCTCAACTTGCTTACCATACCGGCTGTGGCTATGGTATACTATTTCAAACGGTACAAAGCCACTCCTGTGGGCACTATCATCGCTTTCTTAGTAGGTGGTGCTTTACTCGGTTTTGTACAGTTTGGTATCATACAGTACATACCAATATTCGCTTCTAAATTCGATATTTTCTTTACCAACGATCTTGGTTTGCCGTTCGATACAGGGTCTGTTACATTTCTCATATTGCTTGTAGCTGGCCTTGTGGCCTTGCTGTTCGTGGCCAGGCGCAAGAACAACTATTTGTTGCATACCGGCGTACTTTGTGTCCTGTTCATCATTATTGGTTATTCCAGCTATATAGTACCCATTATCCGCTCCCGTGCCGATGTACCTGTGGATATGACCAACCCGGACAATGCACTGAGCCTGGAGAGCTATGTATCGCGCGAGCAGTTCGGCTCTCAACCACTTATATATGGACAGGATTTCACTAGCCCTGTCGATTCGTTTAAGAAAACTGGTAATATTTATAACCAAACCAAGAAGAACGGTAAGGACTATTATGAGATAGTAGGAGCAAAGAACGAACCTGTGTTCGATCCGTCCTCTCTTCGTTTCTTCCCGCGCATGTACGATGGGGAAGGCAACCATGCCAATTTTTACCGCAGTTTCAATGGTATGGGCAAAGACGATATACCAACATCGGCCGACAATATGAAGTATTTCTTTGGTTACCAGATGAACTGGATGTGGTGGCGCTATGTGATGTGGAACTACGTGGGCCGCCAGAACGACTTTGAAGGACAGGGTGAACCCAAAAATGGCAACTGGCTATCGGGTATCAAGTTCATAGACCAAATGCACGGCACGGGCGATACTGATAAAATGGGCGATGGCTACGCAAACAACGGCGCCCGCAATGAGCTATACTTCCTGCCTTTGATACTGGGTATATTGGGTTTGATATACCAGTTCAACTATAATAAAAAAGATGGTATAGTCACTTTCATCTTGTTCTTCCTTACAGGTGCGGCCATAGGTATATACTTGAATATGCCACCGCTGCAGCCCCGTGAGCGTGACTACGCTTTTGCGGGATGTACTTATGCTTTCGCTATATGGATAGGTTTAGGAGTGTTAATGATACACTCCTGGTTCGAGAGAACGGTAAAGAATAGCGTTGCTGCAATTGGTATAGTTGCGGCCTGCCTGTTGCTGGTACCGGTGCTTATGGCCGTAAAAGAATGGGATGACCACGACAGGAGCAAGAAAACACTGGCACGCTCCACAGCGTACAATGTACTACAGTCTTGTGCGCAAAATGCGGTCCTGTTCACCTATGGCGATAACGATACTTATCCTATCTGGTACCTCCAGGAAGTGGAAGGCATACGCCCCGATGTACGCGTTATCAACACCAGCCTGCTGGGTATAGATTGGTATATAGACCAGCTCAACTATCGTGTGAACGATGCAGATGCACTGCCTATGGCCTGGAAAAAAGATGACTATGTTGGCGACAGGCACAACTACCTGCGCTATTATAAGAACCCTAACGTGCCCGCTGATAAATACTTCAACCTGAATGAAGTGTGCAGTTTCATGGTTAGCAAAGACCAGCAAAACAAGCTGACCAATCCAAACAACCCGGCTGAAAGCGAGAATTATCTACCAAGTAAGAACTTTATAGTGCCGAGCCTCACCAAAGCAGAGCTTGTAGCTGCCGGCTTGGTAAATGCCGCAGACACCGCGCACCTGAATACAGAGATGAGGTTCACTTTCCCTAAAGATATAGCTTACAAGAGCGATTTGGCTATATTGAACATAGTTGCCGGTGTATCTAAAGAAGGTTGGAAACGCCCACTGTACTTTGATGCTGGCTTGCCTGCAGGCAACTACGCAGGTATGGCCGACTACATGAAACTGGAAGGCTTGGTATACCGCTTGATGCCGTACCGTAACACAGACTCTTCTAAAATGATACAGTCTGAACTGGGTACTACTGATGTAGATAAGAGTTACAAACTCTTTATGAATACCTATATATGGGGTGGGGCTGATCGTAAGGATGTTTACTTTGATGAAAAGAACCGACTGATGTTTGCTGCATACCGTACCAATTCTTCTCTTATTGCCAATGGTCTTTCTGCACAAGGCAGAAAGGACGATGCAGTGAAACTGCTGGATAAAGTGATGAACGGTATTACAGAGCATTCCTACCTGTACGATGTGACGACCTATTACATGGTGGGCGCTTACTACCGTGCCGGCCAGGCCGGTGCGGCTACCGCCAAGAAGAAAGGACATGACCTGGCGACGAAGCTCGTGAGAAATATGGAAGCTAACCTCAACTGGATAGGCACACTGAACGATGACGGCAAGGAGGCTATGGCCGTGAACGGAGATATGCTTACCAGTCTTCGGGTATTGAATGCCATTGGTACTACTGCCGCACAAGGCGGCGATACCGCAATGGCCAAGCAAATGGAGCACGATGTGCAGGACTATTACACCCGGTACAAGTCTTATATAGACGCTGTATCACAAACACAATAGGTACAGGCACAATAATAAAATACGAAGTGCCCGCAATATTGCGGGCACTTCGTATTTTCACATTTATGAATAGGATCTGTATCATATTAGTGTGCCTTGTTCTGTTATCCGTACAGGCACCTGGCCAGTTACTGAAACGCAGGCATGCAAAGCATAGCGACCTGCCGCCCAAGGCTATATTAGTGGAATTGTCAGTACCTACCAGCCGGCTGGAGTTTTATAAAAAGCGCAACGATGTAGCTAATATAGCACTGCTAAAGGCCGATGCGGCTGCGCAACAAGGAAAAATGATCAGCGATTTCAGAGATCACTTTACATATTGCCCTGTCTATTATTTTTACGATACTGATCAGGATAAAGTAAAGGCCAAAGACCTTAGCGTGCTGATGAATGACAAACTACAGCCTGCAACAAACCTGGTCATCAGTGCGGCAGATAGTGATTATTTTATTGTGTACTACGGATACCAGCAGGGGTTGGCGGATAGTAAGAATGAACCTGCCATGGGTGGCGATACCCGTACTAAGAACCTGGTGGCATTGGCAGATGACTTTACTCCATTGCCCACATCTTTGCCCTACAAGCCCAGGCATGTAGGCCGCCTGCGCTCAAAAAAAGCAACTACAGAACTTGCGGGCTATAGCTACCAGTCTAAGAAATTTGACATCAGCTACGAGCCTTATGCCCTACTATATAGCAGGAACCTAAGCATCTATTATCAGAAAAGGATAGAGTAGTTTTTTTGTCTTGCCTTGTCAAGGAATGATGTTAGAAGGGGTATGTCATCGCCATGACATACCCCTTCTAACTATAAAATGCATTACGCTCTACACAGACGCTGTTGTTATCTTATTTGTCTCCAGATAATGCTGCCATTGTTCAAGCGCATTACCCTTCAGTACGCGGGGGAATTTATTCATGGCGCCTTCCTTGCCTTTTTCGCGCATGTAGTCGTAAAATACATCATTGGGTATCAGCTCTACGAACACTTCTTTCAGTGCCGATGATGTTCTTTCCACTGCGTAGTCATCATTCACCTGGCATAGTGTATCGTCCAGCAGTTGGCGCACTTTGTTCACATCAGGTTTTTTATCATCGTAGCCTATATACCATTTGTGTGCAAACATACCATCATGTTTATAACCGGCAACTGTAAATTCGTGTATGGTCATGTTCAGTTCACGTGCCACGGTCTCTATGCCTTTGTTCATATTGTCTACAGACAAGTGCTCGCCGCACAGGCTCAGGAACTGCTTGGTGCGGCCTACTATAGCTATTTCATACTCTTTTGCATCTGTGAACCTGATTACATCTCCTATTATGTAGCGCCATGCTCCTGAACAGGTAGTTATCATTACCGCGTACTCCACATCTTCCTGCACCTCCTCTACCAGGTAGGTAGTAGGGTTGGGCTTAGGGTCGCCTTCTTCATCAAAATTTTCGCGGGTAAAAGGTATGAACTCAAAAAATATCCCGGAGTTCAGCACCAGTTTAATGCCGCCATCAGGCCGGGCCTGAAAGCCAAAAGAACCTTCTGATGCCATGTAGGTCTCAATAAAAGTTACAGGCTTTGCCCACAGCTTCTTAAAACTTTCACGATATGGTTCTATCGATACGCCGCCGTGTATGTAGATACGCAGGTTGGGCCATATCTCATGTATGTTCTTTGCGCCATGGTGCTTCATTACCCGTTCCAGCACTATCTGCACCCAGGCCGGCACACCGCACACTATACCCACATCCCAGGTAGGCGCCTTTTCTACTATCAGGCTAATGCGTTCTTCCCAGTTAGGGCGTTTAGATATTTTTTGTCCAGGTTTGTATCGCAGGGAAGATATCCATCGGGGCATGTTCTTAGCGCTTATACCGCTCATATCCCCCTCGTAGTATTCTCCTTTCTCAAAAAGAGAGGTCGTACCACCCAGCATTAATATTCCTTTTTCAAATACCACAGGGGGTATATCAAAGTTGGCCATGCTATACAGTTGCTTAAAGCCTACATTTTTTATAGACTTTATCATGTCCTGCGTTACGGGTATGTGCTTGCTTGCCGATTCGGAAGTGCCGGAGCTAAGGGCGAAATATTTTATTTTGCCCGGCCAGCTCACATTTTCTTCGCCTTTGCGGCAGCGGTACCACCATTGCTTGTGCATCTCATTGTAGGTATACACAGGTACATTCTGGCGATAGGCCTTTATAAAATCAACTTCTTCACTTAGTATTTCTCTGAAACCGTAAAACTTGCCGAATGATGTGTATTGTCCTCTTTCCAGCAGTTGTCGCAGCGCATGCCGCTGGTATGTATGTGGTGAAGCTACCGGTAGTTTAAATTGTTTACGTAGTTGTAATGAACGAGATATAAGATTACCCAACAATGCCATGCGAAAAAAACTGTAAATATCTTTTGTAAAAAAAGCCAGTTAACAGTAGCAAATTTACACATTTCACGTTTAAGTTTATAATATTGATACAAACCCGCATGTGTAAGTAGTGCGTATTCCGGTCTACAGGATATATTGTTTCGTCAATTAATTTTAGATCGTACTTTAGTGTGCGTGCTGCATTTATATTTGTGGCCGCCGGTAGTTAACTTTACCCGCATTTTTAAAAATGAACATAACAGTAGAAATCATTAACAGGTCTCCCCATTCATTGCCCGGCTACCAGACGGCTGGTGCATCGGGTATGGACCTCAGGGCCTGGTTGCCAACGCCCGTCGTGCTGCAGCCTATGGAACGCAGGCTGATACCCACAGGTTTGTATATATCGCTGCCACAGGGCTTTGAGGCCCAGGTGCGCCCGCGCAGTGGTCTGGCTATAAAAAGAGGACTAACGTTAGTAAATACCCCCGGTACTATAGATAGCGACTACAGGGGCGAGATAATGATACCATTGATAAACCTCTCCACAGAGGCGCAGGAAATAAACGATGGGGAGCGAATAGCGCAGATGATAGTAGCACGGTACGAGACGGTGCAGTGGCAGGAGGTGGAAGAACTGGGAACAACACAGCGGGGCGAAGGTGGTTTTGGCCATTCAGGCGTATTATAAACAACTCATTATTTTAAAAACATAAAAATAAAAAGCATGAACATTATTATTCCTATGGCCGGTATGGGTAAGCGCATGAGGCCGCACACACTTACTACCGCAAAACCGCTATTGCCTATTGCCGGTAAGCCCATAGTACAGAGGCTTGTGGAAGATATTCTTGCTACCAGCAACGAAAAAGTAGAAGAGATAGCCTTCATCATAGGCCCTTCTTTTGGCAAAGAAGTAGAGACCAATCTATTGAAAATAGCAAGCGATCTGGGTGCAAAAGGAAAGATCTGCTACCAGGAAGAACCCCTGGGTACTGCCCATGCCATACTGTGTGCTGCAGATAGCCTGAAGGGTAATGTATTTATTGCGTTTGCTGATACATTGTTCAAAGCCACTTTCAGTATAGACACCAGTAAAGATGCTATCATCTGGACGCAAAAGGTAGCAGACCCCAGTGCATTTGGCGTAGTAAAGCTGAATGATAAGAACGAGATCACTGCCTTTGTGGAGAAACCCAAAGATTTCGTATCAGACCTGGCAATAATAGGTGTGTACTACTTCCGGGATGGCGAGGCACTGAAAAAGCAATTGCAACGCCTTATAGATGAAGATATAAAGCTGAAAGGCGAATACCAGATAACTGATGCCATGGATCATATGCTAAAGAACGGCGTAAAATTCTATACAGATCAGGTGGAAGAATGGCTGGACTGCGGGAACAAGGATGCTACCCTTTATACCAATGAGCGCATACTGGAAATAAAGAAAGACGAGCTAAAGGTTCCGGCCAGTGCTAAGATTGAGAACTCTATTATAATAGCCCCATGCTTCATAGGCGAGCACGTGGTCATTAAAAACTCAGTGGTTGGTCCGCACGTTTCACTTGAGGCTAACGTGGTAGTTGAAGATAGCCGTATAGCTAAAAGCATAGTTCAGTCTCATACTATTGTTAAAAATATACAGCTGGAAAACTCTATGTTGGGTAAAAACGTAACTTACATAGAGAAGCCCCAGGAATTGAGCCTGGGCGATTTTTCAACTAAATTATAATGCCGGACAAGGGTTGGGTAAGCGCGGTAGCATTAGGTATCGCATTTTTATGGAGTGGTAATGTATATGGTCAGGGGCAGCCCGGTGCTGTAAGTATTACCGCAAACGTGGTTGCAGACAAAGAAGCCAGTGCAGCAAGCCAGCTTTATTTTGATGCAGTAAAAGCACACATGCTGGGCGATGATAGAGAATCGGACAGTATGATGCTGCAATTTGTGCAAAGGGAGCCCGAAGTAGCTGCGGCATACTACGAGCTGGCCCGCTACCGCATTAAAAAGAACAATATACCTGAGGCTACCACATACATAAAAAAAGCTATACAGCTCGATGATAATAATAAATGGTATAAAGAACAGTATGCTAACATACTGGCCATAGACAACCATTTTGAAGAGGCTGGCGACATTTACAGCAAACTGTCTGAAACTGTAGATTATAACGAGGAATACCTGCAAAAGGCAGCATTGTTCTACCAACGGGCGGGCAAAAATAAAGAAGCACTCGCGCTGCTGGACAAACTGATATTAAAAATAGGCCCCGACGAGGACGTGCTCATAGAAAAGGAGCAGATATACCTGAAGATGAACGAACTGGGCAAGGCTGCCAATGTGATAGAAGAATTGATAGGACAAGACCCCAAGGAAGCTAAATACTATACCTTGCTGGCCGAGTTGTATGACAACAACAAGGAAACGGCCAAAGCCGAAGCGCTGTTCATAAAAGCACAGAAAAAATTCCCGAATGACCCGTCGTTGCAACTGGGCCTTGCACAACACTACCGCAAAATGAACGATAGTGTGCGGTATACGGAATATATAAAGAAGACCATAGTAAATAAGGACCTGGATGCGGAAACGCAACTGGGGCTGCTGTCACCATACCTGCAAGATCTGTCGGGCGACAATGCGAGGAAAAAAGAAGGCCTGGCACTAATGACACAAATAGTGGTTCAGCATCCTGGCGATGCTGCCGTGCTTGCAGTATATGGCGATATATTGGCCATAAATGACCAGCGCGATAGCGCGCTGGTTCAGTATAAGAGGTCGCTGGCTATCGATCCTTCCCGCTTTGCAGTATGGCAGCAATTGCTTTACAATTATACCGGCCGACAGGATGCGGATTCGCTTATATTTTATAGTGAGAAAGCGCTCCGTTTGTTCCCCAATCAAGCTTTGGTACATTACCTCAATGGTATCGGAAAGTCTAATGCTAAAAATTACAGCGGTGCTATTGCAGCTATCAACCGCGCTATAGACATCCAGCCAGAGGACAACACGCAGCTACTGGCCGAAATGTACACTTCGATTGGAGATGTATACAACTCAGCAAAAAAGTTCACCGAGTCAGATAAAAGTTTTGACAAGGCACTCGCCCTTGATCCTAATAATGCCACATTGCTCAACAACTATAGCTACTACCTTTCTGAAAGGGGTACACGGCTTGATGATGCGGAGAAAATGTCTAAACACTCACTGGAATTACGCCCTGGTGAGGCCACTTTTTTCGATACCTATGGCTGGATACTATACAAAGAGGCCAAGTACGATAAGGCTAAAGAGTATATACAAAAAGCCATAGATGCCAACCCGGCAAATGCTGATGGTACACTTTACGAACATTTGGGCGATGTATACTACAAGATGGACAACAAAGATAAAGCTGTAGAATGCTGGCAGAAGGCAAAGGATAAAGGTGTAGAGAACCCACTGATAGATAAAAAGATACAAGAGAAGAGATTATATGAATAAGTTTGTTGTTACCCTTGTGCTATTGGCCACATCCGGCATGTTCTCAGGCTGTATCTTCGGAAGAAGGACCCATAATACGCCGGTGGTTGCCCATAAAGATACAGTACGTGTAGATACGGCTGTTTCCAGTGCTCCTGTGACTGCAAAGCCAAACAACAATAATGTACATGCGGATACCCTTAAGACCAGTATACTTGCGGCGAGAGATACTACAAGAACTATTGGACTAACAGATAGCGTCCATATAGCTGCGAGAGCACAGCAGATAACTGTTGCTACTGCCATTTGGCATCGCCCCCTGCAATACACCACTTTCGAGGGCAAAGCAAAAATGCATTATGATGGTGGAGGCAACAGCCAAGAGTTTTCTGCCAATTTCAGGATAAAAAAAGACAGTGTTATATGGGTAATGGTGAGTGCCTTAGGCGGCATCGTAACAGTTGCCCGTGCATACATAACACCCGATAGTATAAAAGTGGTCAACTATTTAAGCAAGGAGGCTATACTAATGCCTATCAGCGAGGCCAATCACTTATTGCCCGCTCCCGTCGATTTTCCAATATTGCAAAACCTTATTGTCGGCCAGCCGTTACTCGGTCAGGGTACGGTTACTTATGCTTCCGATTCATTGACTGCCTGGATAATGTCTATTACAGATACCAGGTACCTGCAATCACTTGCCTACGCCCAAGCGGATACCACTTTGCAAAACGAGTTGCTCACCACCGCCACATCTAACGGCCCAAAGGTGACTATCAACCTGACAGATTATACGTTAGAGGAAGGTCGTCATTTCCCAAAGTCAAAAGTGGTGCACATAGATAATGACGGTAAGGCATACGAGCTGGACATGGATTTTACCAGCCACTCTTTCAACCATATGCTCGATTTCCCGTTCTCTGTGCCTAAGTCGTACACTGTCAATCCTACCAAATAGGTTATCTATTACAGATTTAACTAAAATTTCTTATTACCCGGTTGTGTATAGCGGCCATATTATTGCCACATTCCCGAATTGTAATTAACTTGTCGCCTAAATCACACAAGCTTTAAAACACAACTTCTGATGAAGGTAGTCATATTTGCAGGGGGGCGTGGTACGCGTATATCAGAGGAGTCGTCCCTGCGTCCTAAACCCATGATAGAGATAGGCGGTAAACCAATACTGTGGCATATTATGAAGATATATGCAGCATATGGCCATACCGAGTTCATTATTTGCCTGGGCTACAAGGGTTGGGTCATCAAAGAATACTTTGCAAATTACTTCCTGCATAATGCAGATATAACGGTCGATCTTTCTGACAATTCGTTGCAGGTACATAACAATAAAGCCGAACCTTTTAAAATATCCCTCATTGATACCGGGCTTGATACAATGACCGCCGGGCGCTTGAAAAGAGTACTGCCATATATAGGCAATGAGCCTTTCCTGCTCACATATGGCGATGGTGTGTGCAATGTGGACCTGGACAGCCTTATAAAATATCATAAAGAAAGTGGTAAGATCTGCACCATGACCGCTATACAAGCCACCAGTCGTTTTGGTGTGCTGAAGATGGAAGAGGATGGTACCATAGACAGCTTTGAAGAAAAACCTGCCGATTCCGGTACCTGGATAAACGGCGGCTTCTTTGTTGTAGAGCCCGGCATAAAAGATTACCTGCCGGCTGATGCTGATGATATCATGTGGGAGCGCGAACCAATGGATAAACTTGCCGCTGCCCGGCAGATAGGCGCATACAAACATCACGATTTCTGGAAGTGTATGGATACCCTCCGCGACAAAGAAGAATTAGAACACATGTGGCAAACTGACCCAATATGGAAAAAGTGGTAACAGCAGAGTATCTGCATTCGGTATTCAATGGCAAGCGTGTGTTCCTTACTGGTCATACAGGGTTTAAGGGTACATGGTTGTTGCTGATATTACATAGCCTTGGCGCTACAGTAAAGGGATATGCATTGGCTCCGCAAAAAGATCATGATCTGTACAACCAGGTGCATGGTGATGAGCTGTGTACATCCGTAATAGGCGACATTTGCGACCTGCCCCATCTAAAAAAAGAGATAGTAGATTTCGAACCCGATTTTATATTTCACCTGGCAGCCCAGGCTTTAGTGCGGCTCAGCTATAATACTCCTGTAGAGACCTTCATGGTGAATACGCAGGGTACTGCCCATGTACTGGAAGCATTGCGCAGTGTGCCGCTTTCTTGTGTGGCGCTCATGATCACTACCGATAAGGTATATGAGAATCCTGAACGTGGTACACCTTTTAATGAAGACGACAAGCTGGGTGGCTACGATCCATATTCAGCCAGTAAAGCTGCTGCAGAGATAGTGATAGAATCTTACCGCAGATCTTTCTTTAATCCAGCCGATCATACCAACCACGAGAAGGCAGTAGCATCAGTTAGGGCCGGCAACGTAATAGGTGGTGGCGACTTTTCAGATGATCGTATCATCCCTGATATTGTTCGTGCTCTGGAGTTCGGCGAAGTAGTGGGCTTGCGCAATCCAGGTTCTGTACGGCCTTGGCAGCATGTGCTGGAGCCACTGGGTGCATACCTGCTACTGGCAGCCAAGATGAGCGAAGATCCTACACGCTATAGCTCAGCTTTCAACTTTGGGCCTAATGAAGAAGACATGCTTACTGTAGAGCAACTCACCCAGATATTCCTGGAGAGTTTTGAGCAGGGCGACTATAAAATATTTGTTCAGGACAAACCCCTGCACGAAGCCAAACTGCTATTGCTGGACAGTGGCAAGGCTGCTAACTTACTGGGCTGGCGCTCCCAGCTTGATGCCCGTACGGCCATCAACTGGACCGCGCAATGGTATGCGGATAAGCAAACTCCCGCTCAGGATAAATGCCTACAGCAAATAAATAAATACTTCGGCGATATATAATGTGGCAAGTACAACCTTTACCATTACAGGGCGCAAGCCTCATCACACTGCCAGCATTCTATGATGCCAGGGGCGGTTTTGTAAAGACCTTCAATGAGTCGGCCTTAAGGGAAAGTGGTATCGAGTTCGAGCTGAAAGAAAGCTACTTCTCCATCTCCAATAAAGATGTGATACGTGGCATGCATTTTCAATTACCACCACACCACCATGCCAAAATAGTATTCTGTCCACAGGGGGCTATTACAGACGTTATTGTAGACCTGCGCAAAGATTCATCTACTTACGGGCAGTACTACGCCACCGAACTTTCTGCGGAGAACCATAAAGCCTACTACATACCCGAAGGCTTTGCCCATGGCTTCAAAACACTGACCGATAATGCTATCACTTACTACCTGGTATCATCAGAATACAACCAAGCCAGTGATACAGGCATACTATACGATAGTATAGGCTACAACTGGGAAGTTGCAGGGCCTATCATCTCCGCAAGAGACCTTTCCTTTGCGGGGTTAAAAGCGTTTGAGAGCCCGTTTTAAGCTGGGAACAGCGTTATTTAGAATAGAGCTGCTTCAGCGATGAGAGCGATCTGCCTGGTAAATGTCCTCTGCTGGCGAAAGAATAAACCGTTGATCACGCACACAGTTTAACACAAAGCAGAATACTGTATTTTGCACTCTATTATTTTTATCTTATTTGAAAGAATACTACTTCACACACCCTAAATATATATAGTATGAAAATGGAAAAGGTTTTAGAAAAACTGGGCATTGAGCCAGTAAATATGGGTGCATCTACAGGCACTAAATACCTGAAGACCGGTGGCAAAGCTATAAAGTCGCACTCTCCTGTAGATGGTAAACTGATAGCCTCTGTAAAGACCGCCGATGAAAAAACATACAACAAAGTAGTAGAACAAGCACAGGATGCCTATGCCGAATGGCGCACATGGCCCGCACCAAAGCGTGGCGAAGTAGTGCGCCAGGTAGGTGAGGCCCTGCGCAAGTATAAAGAACCACTGGGCAGGCTGGTATCGTACGAGATGGGTAAGAGCCTGCAGGAAGGGTATGGCGAGGTGCAGGAGATGATAGATATTTGCGACCTGGCCGTGGGCATGAGCCGCCAGTTATATGGCCTTACCATGCACAGCGAACGCCCTGCGCACCGTATGTACGAGCAGTGGCACCCGATAGGTGTGGTAGGTATCATCAGCGCCTTCAATTTCCCGGTAGCGGTATGGAGCTGGAACGCAATGATAGCCTGGATATGCGGAAACACCTGCGTATGGAAACCATCTGAAAAAACACCGTTGTCGGCGATAGCTTGTATCAATATCATATCTGGAGTATTTAAAGCTAATAATGTGCCCGAGGGCGTGTGTGGTCTCATCATCGGTGATCGCGAAGTAGGGGAGCTAATGAGCAATGATGTACGCATACCATTGGTATCGGCTACAGGGTCTACCCGCATGGGCAAGGCGGTAGCAAGTGCTGTTGCATCGCGATTGGGTCGTTCGTTGCTGGAGCTGGGTGGCAATAATGCCATCATCATCAGCGAACATGCTGATATGCACATAGCGTTGGTCGCCTCCGTATTTGGGGCTGTAGGCACTGCCGGGCAGCGCTGTACCAGTACCCGTCGCCTCATCATCCACGAGAAGATATACGATGCATTCATAGAAAAACTAAAGGCAGCTTACGGCCAGTTGGTCATTGGCGACCCGCTGGATGAGAACAGCCATGTGGGCCCGCTTATAGACCGCGATGCAGTAGACAAATACCTGGAAGCCATAAACACTATTGTAGCTGCCGGTGGCCGCGAAGTAGTAGAAGGTGGCTTGCTGAAGGGCAAGAAGTACGAAAGTGGCTGCTACGTGCGCCCATGTGTTTATGAAGTAGAGAACGACTGGGAAATAGTGCAGCACGAGACCTTTGCTCCTATACTATATGTGACCAGGTACAAGACCCTTGATGATGCCATAGCTATGCAGAACGACGTGCCGCAAGGCTTGTCCTCATCGCTCATGACACTCAACATGCGGGAGGCCGAGCAGTTCCTCTCAGCTATGGGCAGCGACTGTGGTATAGCCAACATCAACATAGGTACCAGCGGTGCCGAGATAGGTGGTGCCTTTGGTGGTGAAAAAGAGACCGGTGGAGGCCGCGAAAGTGGCAGCGACAGCTGGAAGGCTTATATGCGCCGCCAGACCAACACCATCAACTGGAGCGACAAACTGCCGCTGGCACAAGGGATAAAATTCCATA
Organism: Flavipsychrobacter sp.; assembly: GCA_965276955.1. GTDB lineage: Bacteria > Bacteroidota > Bacteroidia > Chitinophagales > Chitinophagaceae > JABDEZ01. The sequence goes on along the minus strand of CBDIBP010000025.1, from coordinate 31,587 downwards.
TTTAACGTTTAGGTTCATAAGTTATAAAATGCCCGAAAATGCCCGATACCGGGCATTTTTTGTTTTAGTGAAAATGCTTGCCAGTATTGGGTTTTGTAGGAAATGTCCGATGTGAATTATAATGAGCTCCTTAACTTGTCGTGGCTCTGCTCGAGACCAACCACCCCGGCCTATCGGCCACCCCTCCTTGAAAAAAGGAGGGGAACATCTATTGGTGAAATTTCCGGTTGGTAAGAAAAAATAGAATCGGTCATTTTGTAGGTGGTTGATAGGTGAATTGCTTTGTGGTGGCTGGTATTATTTGTTTGCGTTATTTCTGGTTTTTACTGATTTTTCTTGCTGCGGAAAATGGGGGAGAGCTGTGCAAATTATGTCGCGATAGGCCCGGCGCGAGGTTAACCACCCCGGCCTATCGGCCACCCCTCCTTGAAAAGGAGGGGAACATCTATTGGTGAAATTTCCGGTCGGTAAGAAAAAATAGAATCGGTCATTTTGTAGGTGGTTGATAGGTGAATTGCTTTGTGGTGGCTGGTATTATTTGTTTGCGTTATTTCTTGTTTTTACCGGTTTTTTCTTGCTGCGGAAATGGGGGAGAGCTGTGCAAATTATGTCGCGATAGGCCCGGCGCGAGGTAACCACCCCGGCCTATCGGCCATCCCTCCTTGAAAAGGAGGGGAACATCTATTGGTGAAATTTCCGGTTGGTAATAAAAAATAGAATCGGTCATTTTGTAGGTGGTTGATAGGTGAAATGCTTTGTGGTGGCTGGTATTAATTGTTTGCGTTATTTCTTGTTTTTACCGGTTTTTTCTTGCTGCGGAATGGGGGAGAGCTGTGCAAATTATATCGCGATAGGCCCGGCGCGAGGTTAACCACCCCGGCCTATCGGCCATCCCTCCTTGAAAAGGATGGGAACATCTATTGGTGAAATTTCCGGTTGGTAATAAAAAATAGAATCGGTCATTTTGTAGGTGGTTGATAGGTGAAATGCTTTGTGGTGGCTGGTATTAATTGTTTGCGTTATTTCTGATCTTTACCTGTTTTTTCTTGCTGCGGAAAATGGGGGAGAGCTGTGCAAATTATGTCGCGATAGGCCTGGCGCGAGGTTAACCACCCCGGCCTATCGGCCACCCCTCCTTGAAAAGGAGGGGAACATCTATTGGTGAAATTTCCGGTTGGTAAGAAAAAATAGAATCGGTCATTTTGTAGGTGGTTGATAGGTGAAATGCTTTGTGGTGGCTGGTATTAATTGTTTGCGTTATTTCTGATTTTTACCTGTTTTTTCTGATGCCGGAAATTTGTTTGTAGCCTGCCTTTAAGTCGGCAGGACAGATAAAACAGTATGATTAACGTGGGTTATAGGCCATGATAAATTAAAGCAAGTTACGACAGCGGTATAGGCCTTTCCAAATAAAGATGCACACATGTTTTTGATAATGTATAAGGGTTGTAGGTGGCGATATAACGAGTGTAGAGCGTGTTTTTTGAGGATAACAGATGGGGCAGAAAGGAAAGAATTTCAGCTTTGCTTACTGTCTTTGCAAACCTACCCACGGTAGGCAGGCGCCGCTCCGGTATCTCGAAATATTCGAGGACAAAGAGCGAATTAATGTAAACTTAATTGGTGACTAAAAAGTAAAAGTTCCGATAGCCTCTTTTGCATAATCAATCAAATTATCGTAATGTAATACTAAAAGATTTCTTCGCTCAAGATCATTCCTTCTTAATCGATATGTTTTTTCATTAAAGCCAGGACGACGTCCCGCGACCACAACATAATGAATACGTGTTTTGTCAAATACAGAAAACTCTCTTGGTAATGACGTGTCTTTGTTCAGTATCGATTCAAATATTAACCGAAGATGTGAAAAATTTTCTTCTAACCATACCTCCCATTCTTCACATTGCTTTATTCCCTTTCGTATTGTCGTACCAAATGAGCCATCCAATGTTGTTATGTGATGATACGGATTTTCAAATTCAACGAACACAAAATGATAGCCGTCAGAATTTGCTCCAACTATTAGATAGTCAGCTTGATAATTAGGGGGCAATTTGAATTCAGGAAATAGAAAAAGTGCATGATGTCCAAAGCGGTATTCTTTTTTTAAAATGGAGCCAACTATAAAATAGGACTCATTATTCTTGATAAAATCTAAGACATTTCGCTCTGTAATTAAGGTGTCGTTAATAATACCCTCAAATCTGGCTAGCAATTCAGTCAACCTGTCCTTATCGGAAACCAAGTCAACTGCATCAATAAAATTATTGGGAAATAAACTCAAATTATGTCTCACCGCCTTTGGATATTCCCGGTTGAGAGGTCGCCTTATTTTAGTAGGCTTACCATCTAAGTAAACAATCTCTTTTTCTTTTAATTCATGACATATTTTATTGTCTTCATCACTGACAATTGTATAATCTATTTGATATAATTTCATGTAATATCATTTGCTATGTAAATATACATCGGAAACAGATGTGTATACAATGTAATGACTTCTGATAGTACAAAGCTAGACATCGTTCAATAAGAACCCAGTTACCATCTCCACCAACACTCCCATGTTCACCTGTTTCAACGGATGTGGTGTACCCGGAAGCATCCCCATCTTCGCATTAGGCATTGCTTTGTAGGCAGCAACTGTTTCTTCCAGGGTTACCATCTTATCGCGGTCGCCAAGCAGCAGTAGTACCGGTGTTGTTATATCAGCATAATGTTTAGCCGGTATCGGGTTGTTGGTGCCTAATCGGGCCATCATCTCTATCGATTCCTGCAGCATTTCTTTCCAGCCCATTGCTGTGTGCCTTTGCTCCAGTTCTGCTGCAAAAGCTGGTAGCTTGGCAGCTATCTTCTCAGCGTTCATCATGCCCGCTTCTTTTATGGCAATGGCCTCATCCCATTGCAGTTTTGCTGCCAGCGATATTACTTTGTTTACGCGCTGGGGATAGTGTTTTGCCAAGTATAGTGCCACAAAGCCACCCATGCTGTAGCCAAAGATATCAATGCGGTCAATATTGTTTTGGTCAAGATAGGTAAGCACTTCGCCTGCAAATCGTTCTATACTGAAATTGCCTACAAAAGCTTTATGTCCGTGCCCTGAGAACTCAAGTTTATATATATTATATTGCTCGCCCAGGCCGACCTCAAGCGTGTGCAACTGCTGAGCCGCGCCCAATGCGCCATGAAGTAACAGAAGGTGTATCATAAAATCCGGTTTGTATGACCTTTATTCTTACGAGATACTTTTATAATGAGCCAGTGCAAATCTTATCTCCCCATAAGTATATTCATCGCTTAGTAAATCCTTGATAGGTTTCAGCGCATTCACTTGTCCTGTCTGTTTTATTATTTGCAGTATCGTAGCCAGTCTTTTGGGTTCTATGAACTTTGATATGCTCAGCTCTCCGGTCTCTATGTAGGCGGCCAGGTGGCCCTCTATAGTGGTTGGCGACATGTTCCTCTGTTGGGCGATCTCTACAAGGCTATTTCCGTCGTTAAATAGTTCGTATGTCACCCGTTGCGTGTTCGATACTTTGTCCTTGGGTGCAGCAGCTTTGCGTTCTTTTTTGGGTTTTACTACTTGCATGCGCGTTTGCAATTTGTGCTCTGTGCAATACTCCTTTATTGCCTGTAGAAACGCTGCACCATACTTACCCACTTTATAATCTCCAAAGCCAGGTATGCGTTTCAGGTCATCGAAGGTCATAGGCAGGTAGGTAGCCATATCGGTAAGGGTACTATCTGCTACTATCTGGTATGCAGGTACATGCTCTGCATCTGCTATTTCCAAGCGTACAGCGCGTAGCATTCTTAGCAATTCCTTTTCGTAGCTGACCTCGTCTTCCTGTGCTTCTTCTTTATCTTTCTTCATTACCAGCTTCACATCTATCTCCCCTTTCAGTATAGCCCGGCTTTTGTCGTTCAGCTGCAGGGTGGCATAGTCGTTATCTGTTCTTGTCAGCATTTGCTGTTGCAGCATCAGCTTTATCAGCCATTGCCACTCTTCTTTTTTCATGCCTTTGCCTATGCCATAGGTCTTCAGTTCTTTATGTGCCGGTTGTATCTTATCTGCCCCGGTGGCGCGCAGCAGGTCTATGATGTAGCCTGCGCCATAGCGCTCACCAGTGCGTGCTATGGCCGATAATAATTTCTGTGCATCAATGGTCACATCTTTTTCTTCCAGGCTGCTCAGGCAAAAATCGCAACTGCCGCAGTAGGCGCGTGCAGGCTCACCAAAGTATTGCAGTATATATTGCCTGCGGCAGCTTTCACTTTCGCAAAACTCCTGCATCTGTTTCAGCTTCTTGCGGGCCACTTCAGTTTGCGCAGGGTTACCATCTACGGCAATGAAGTTGCGCAGTTTCATAATGTCGCCGGCGCTGTAGTAGAGTATAGCATCGCTGCGCAGGCCATCACGACCTGCGCGGCCAGTCTCCTGGTAGTAGCCTTCCAGGTTCTTAGGTACATCGTAATGTATCACAAAACGCACGTTCGATTTGTCTATACCCATGCCAAAGGCAATAGTGGCCACAATTATCTTCACCTCATCCCGCTGGAAGCGCTCCTGCACCTTATTGCGTGCCCCGCTATCCATACCTGCATGGTAGAATGATGCGGCGTAGCCCTGGTCCTGCAGCTTTTTGGCCAGGGATTCAGTGCCTGCTCTTGATAGTGTATAGATGATGCCACAGTCGTCTTTATGCTGCGCCAGATATTTTAAGGTTTGGCCTGCCGCATCACGCTTTGGGCGTATGTAGTAATAAATGTTTGGCCTGTTAAAGCTCGAAATGAATATGGATGGGTTGTGCAGCGTTAGCTTATCCATTATATCCTGCTGGGTCAGGTTGTCGGCACTGGCGGTCAGTGCTATCACCGGCAACTGCGGAAACTCTTTTTTCAGTATCGCCAGCTTCAAATATTCCGGCCTGAAATCGTGCCCCCAAGACGATATACAGTGCGCCTCATCTATAGCAAACAGGGAAGGTCTTATTTGCCGCATAAAGTCAAAAAAAGCTGTGCTGTTGGCTGGTATGCGCTCCGGCGCTATGTACAGCAATTTCAGCCTGCCGTTGAGTGCATCCTGCACTATTTGCTGCTGCTCGGCTGCCGATTGCGATGAGTTGAGGTACGCCGCTGGTATCCCATTGGCATGCAGGCCATCTACCTGGTCCTTCATCAGTGCTATAAGCGGCGATACTACTATGGTGATACCGGGAAGTAGAACAGCAGGTAATTGATAACAAACAGATTTACCACCACCGGTGGGCATAATGGCCAGTACATCTTTGCCATCCAGCACGGCTTCTATTACTTGCTGCTGGGTGAGGCGAAACTCGCTGTAACCAAAGTAATGCTGCAGGGCCTGGTGTATCTTTTGTTTTAATGGCATAGGGTTGTATCAGTAATGTTTCTTTCTTGGGGATGGCGTAAAGTTCAGCCTTTTCCCTGTTGGCGTATCAACTATGGCAAAGATCGTTCTTTCTTTCAATGCATAGTATAGTTTGGAAATAAGCCACGCTATCAACATGCCTAATAAAGCGGCAACAATAATATCGGTAGGGAAGTGCACACCCAGGTACATGCGGCTATAGCAGACGAACATGGCCCACGGATACATTAGCAGAGGCATCCACCGCAGACGGCGAAACGTGACGATAGTTAAGTACGTAGCCAGCCCAAAAGTATTGCAGGAGTGGGACGATATGAAGCCATAACTACCCCCATGGTAATCTTTTACGTAGTGCAGCATATATTCCAGCCCTGGCGTATGGCTGGGGCGCGGCCGCATGAACAAGGGACGGATGATAGAGGATGATACCTGGTCGGTGGCAAGTACCAGCGGCAGTATCATCAGTATCATGAGCAGGCTATCTCTTTTGTATACTACAATAAGCAATGCGAACAGTAATAAGTAAAAAGGTATCCACGACTCCGTCTGGCTGGCAAACCACATAATATTATCCCACGCGGGGTTGTAATTATGGTTGATGGCCAGCAGCCATTTTTCGTCTAAAGCCTGTATATGTTCCAGCATGTATTACTGTGCTTTAGCTATTCTTTGTTCCAGTTGTGCCAGTGTAAAAGTCTCTTTCACCCTTATGCCTTTTGGTGTGTTCTCCAATGTGCAGCATTCGTTCACCGGGTCGTGCTCAAAGTAGAGCACCCAGTTGTTCATAACAGCCTCGGTCAGTAACTTTTGTTTTTCCTTCAGTGTATCCAGTGGGCGCATATCGTAGGCCATTACCCAGGGCATGGATATATGAGCTACGCTCGGCACCAGGTCAGCACAATAGAGTATAGTGGTGTCATTGTATTTTATCTGTGGCAGCATCATGCTGTCCGTATGGCCATTCACGTAGCGTATACGTATGTCCTGCAGCCATTCGCCACCTTCGTCTGTGTCTACAAGGCGCAGTTGATTACTCTGCTCTATCGGCAGTATATTTTCTTTGAGGAAAGATGCCTTTTCCCGGTCATTAGGGTCTATGGCGGAGCTCCAATGCTTATGATTGCTCCAATAGAATGCATTTTTGAAAGCAGGTACCACTTTGTCTCCCTCGCGCGCTATGGCACCTCCGCAATGGTCGAAGTGCAGGTGTGTGAGGAACACGTCGGTTATATCGTCGGGCTTGAAGCCATGTGCCGCCAGCGACTTTTCCAGTGTATCGTCGCCATGCAGGTAATAGTGGCTAAAAAACTTCTCATCCTGCTTGGTGCCCATGCCGGTATCTACCAGTATCTTATAATTACCATGTTCTATCAATAGGCAGCGCATGGCCCAGGAGCACATGTTGTTCTCATCGGCAGGGTTGGCTTTGTTCCACATGCTTTTAGGTACTACGCCAAACATGGCGCCACCATCCAGTTTAAAATAGCCTGCATTTACAGTGAATAGTCTCATGGTGTTTAATTTACAATATTAAGAATGGCGGGTCGTTGTTTTTGCTTAGCAATAGCAATATACAAAATGATAGCCCCGCCCGCAAAGAATACCAGTAGTGCCAGTATGGAATTGCGCATGGAGCCGGTTATCTGCTCTATGAACCCAAAGGAGAACATACCTATCACTATCGCTACTTTTTCGGTCACATCGTAAAAGCTAAAAAATGATGCCGTATCATGGGTGGCCGGCATCAGCTTGGAATAGGTGGAACGGCTGAGCGATTGTATACCGCCCATCACCAAACCGACAATGCCCGCCAGTATATAGAACTGAGTAGCCGTTTGCGTAAAATAAGCCGCTATACAGACCCCTATCCATATAAATACCACAAACAGCAATACCTGCAGGTTACCAAACTTTTCAGATAATTTAGACATGATATAAGCGCCAGCTATAGCTACCAATTGTATGATGAGGATGATGCTGATGAGTTGCGAGGTCTCCAGGTTCAGCACCTTTTTGCCGAACGCGGTTGCCGCCAGCATCACAGTTTGCACGCCCATGCTATACATGAAAAATGCTACAAGGAATGTTACCAATACCGGCATCTCCTTTATTTTGCCCCAAACCTTTTTCAGTTCTATGAAGCCGTTAGTAATAAGGTTGTGTTCCGGCCGTTTATCAATGGGTACGTTCTTAGGTAGTTTCGCAAAGGTGATCTGTGCAAAGCCCAGCCACCATATGCCCACCAGCAAAAAGGAAAGCCGTGGTGCGAATGTAGGATCGGTAATGCCGAACCATGCTGGCTTTAATACGAAGAGGAAACATATCAGTTGCAGTATCACGCTGCCTATGTAGCCATATGCAAAACCTTGAGCGCTCACTTTGTCCTGTTCTGCTTCTGTAGCTATCTCTGGTAAGAAGGCATTGTAGAACACTATACTGCCGCAATAACCAAGCGCAGCGAGTGCCGAGCAGATGACCCCATACTCCAGTGTGTTCTTATTGAAGAAGAACAACCCACATGAAGCCAGCGAGCCAATGTAGCAAAATAATTTCATATAGCTTTTCTTGTTGCCTTTGTAGTCGGCAATAGAAGAGAGTATGGGAGAGAGTATGGCAATGATCAGGTAGGCTGTAGCCAGCGAATAATCGAACAGCACACTATTGGTGATGTTTGCCCCAAAGAACGACACCTTGTCGCTCACGGTATTGTCTGGCAGTTTGGTAACTGCTATAGCAAGGAAGTACGCTGGGAATATTGTAGAAGTTATTACCAGATTGTAGGCAGAGTTTGCCCAGTCGTACATGGCCCAAGCACGCTGCACCGACTTTGATGACCTCACGTGGCCTGTATCTGTAACTATATTATCCATGAAGTAGAATTTTGTTATATGCGCCGCAGAAGGCATCAAAAATAGCAATGTTTGGTTGTGGAATTTTTATTTCATGTTATTATAACGCAATTTTTCATTTTCAATGTTCCGGTAAGCAGTTTTTTGGTAGGTATGGCATATTGTTTTATCAATAACCTAAACATCAAACGCAATGGTCAATACAGTTGAATTTCCTAACGAGCAGTTCCCCGAAAATTGCCTGTCATCAGCGCTAATAATGATATCTAGAGCGGGAATATGATGCCGTTCATGAGGATGAAAAAGTATGGGTTATGTATGAGCGTCTTTGCCTCTCGGTACCTTGTATATAACATGAAGATGGTTTAAAAGATACGTTAAATAAAGCACAGTTTACAGCTGTTAAACTTAACATCGAACAAGATCGTGATTTCGTAATTTGCTTATTAATAATGAAAGTGGCAGGTAAAGGCGAGGATGTGAAAAATGAGACATGATAATAACATCAAAGTATATTGGACTGGTAATAAATGGATATATGCCAGCGTTTGAGCTAAGACCTGCTACAGTATTGAATATAGTGGTGTTGAAGTGTTGCCGGACAGAGCAGGATGGAGAAGTGTAAATTTGTTCATCTCAGATATGTGTCCGATAGCAAAAATAGGTCCAAACTTCTCAATGCCCAATCTGTAATCACAAACAAACAAACAAGTAGGTCATGATTTTTTTTTTCAACAAAATGTTAGCAATTTCGTTTCCTTGCTCATGAAAAATTGCAAGTTGGTCTGTGTGGGTAAAATGGCGTAATTTTTTTACCCTTTTATCCACAAATTAACTTCGGTATATAGTAGTAACGAAAACCTTATGTAGTGCATAAGGAGAGGCGGGTGTCGCCGTAATAAAATGTAGTATATATCAGAACAGATCAACTTGAATTGAGCGTTAAATATGGATAAGAATCATTACAACGTTACATTAACTGATGCCGAAGCTGCTTGGGAGAAAGGCCTGAGCATTATAAAGGATAATGTGAACTGGCGCACCTACCAAACCTGGTTCGAACCAGTGAGGGCAGTAGCGCTTACCGATAATATATTGACATTGCAGGTACCCAGCCAGTTCTTTTACGAATGGCTGGAAGAACATTACGTGGAGCTTTTAGGTAAAACTATTAAACGTGTACTGGGTAAAGAAGGCAGGCTTGAATATCGCATCATTATGGAGAGTGGTTCACAGCAACGTACTCCTACATCTGTTAACATACCAGGCAGTACATACACCAAGCCAACCAAAGAAAGCAACTATGTAGATATGCCGCTGAAGTGGGACGATCCGCATAGTATAAAGACGCCATACGCCATACCCGGCCTGAAGCGTATGCAGATAGACCCGCAACTGAATGCCAACTACACTTTTGAGAATTATGTAGAGGGCGATTGCAACCGTGTGGCCCGCTCTGCAGGTATACATGTGGCGCAGAAGCCAGGCGCTACTTCTTTTAATCCGTTGGTGGTATATGGTGGCGTAGGCTGGGGTAAGACCCACCTGGTGCAAGCTATAGGCAACGAGGTGCGCAGGTTGCACCCAAACAAGAGCGTGCTCTATGTAAGCGCCGAAAAATTCATCAACCAGTTCATCGATCATTCCAAGAATAATGAGATCAATGATTTCATCCATTTTTACCAGCTTATAGATGTGCTGATACTGGATGATATACATCTCTTTATCCCTGCCAATAAAACACAGGATGTATTCTTTGCTATATTCAACCACCTGCACCAGGGCGGCAAGCAAATAATACTTACCAGCGATACACCACCTAAGGATCTGGATGGTATGCAGGAGCGCCTGCTGAGTCGTTTCCGCTGGGGACTGAACGCAGATATACAAGCCCCCGATTTTGAGACCCGCCAGCTGATACTGCACATGAAAATGAGGCACGAAGGCCTGGAGATACCAGACGACGTGGTGAAGTATATAGCCTACAACGTACAAAGTAACGTGCGCGAACTGGAAGGGGCCATTATAGCCCTTTTTGCCCAGGCTACGCTGAACAGGAAGGAGATAGACATGGACCTGGCCAAACGGGTGATGCGCAACTTTGTGAAGACCGCTGTGCGCGAAATGACCATTGAGAACATACAGAAGATGGTATGCGACTACTACCACATAGCGTATGATAAACTACTGGCCAAAACACGCAAGCGCGAGGTGGTGCAGGCAAGGCAAATAACGATGTACCTGGCCAAGAAATTTACCAAGAGCTCTTTAAAGAATATAGGTGAGCATTTTGGCGGCTTCGACCATACTACGGTGATACACTCCTGCCAAACGGTAGAGAACCTGATGGACACCGATGTGGAGTACAAAGAGCACCTTTTGGAGATACAACAGAAGGTACAATTGGCCAGTATATAAAAAGGTCTCAAAAAATATTTTGTATTGTGGCTAATACAATTATCTTTGCAGTCCATTAAAAAAACGGTGACGGTTACAAGGCTGCCGAAAGGCACATGGGACCCGAACAAATACGGTGAGGTGGGAGAGTGGCCGAATCCAATAGTTTGCTAAACTGTCGTACGCTTTACCGTGTACCGCGGGTTCGAATCCCGCCCTCACCGCCACAATAAAATGATAGGCCCAGTAAGTTGGGTGACCGTCATAAAGCAGGCAACTACGAAAGAGAATGTACACCGAAGCCGTACATGTAATGAAGGATCCGGGAAGTGGCGCAGGCCGGTAGCGCACTTGGTTTGGGACCAAGGGGTCGCAGGTTCGAATCCTGTCTTCCCGACTTTTACAAAAGCTCAGCAGCAATGCTGGGCTTTTTTTATTGCATTTTTATTATAGATGCCTCCTGAGAGCGAATTTGTAGTAGATTTAAGTTAGTGCTCTCAATAGAAAATAAATCTCAATAAAGATTTAATGCTTTTTATTCCTCGAAGCTAATTGGTAAAAGGTTTTAATATCCCCATTACTGCCAATGTGAATGCCATATGATTTTCCAAATAGATCGATGTGTTTATTGTTGTATTCTTGATACTTCTGTTCATAATGAGTTTCTATATCCTCTTGTAATTGTGTAATAACTAACTCAATTACTATTATTAATCCCCTCCAATCACGAATGTCATCAAAAGGTACCATTAACCCTTTACGTGGGACCTGATACCTACTAACATGCCCAAGAACAATATGAACTAACTGTTTGGGTTTGAGTTTAATTGTAATACTCTTTAGTTTGAATGACCTCCCTTTAAAATCATCCACCATTTCAAAGATTTCTTTTCTTGTAAAAGCATTTGTATGAGGAGCCTTACCTATTCTATCATTTTTAGAAAAGTCAAGATTGGTTCTGTATGTATTAGCCAGTTCCATAATGCCTGAATAGTCTTTACCTTCACTGGGATTATGAGCCAGTTTTGCTCCGTCTATGACACCACTATATCCACTCTTTAGATCGTCAATTAAATGTTTTAATGTAATAGTCTTTTGCCTATCCCCAAGTGCTTTATCAAAAATTGATATATCAAGATTGCCAATAAGCTTGGCTAGCTTTTCTTTGGTAGCTTTTTCTTCAGGAAATAAAGGGACATTATTTTTTTCCTTTAGATATATTCGCACATACCAACAAATCTCTAATGGAAGGTTTTTATCATCCATATATGTACATACCCGTAAAAATTCTAAAGGACTTGATGTGTCAAAAAAAGTTTTTTGTTCTTCTATGGTCATAGCTGTTTATAATAAGCACAATGCAAATAAAAATCGATTATAAGTCATATCCTGCCATGATAAGGATAGCGATTCAGGTAACTACCCCCCCTCCAAACATTATCAAGGATGGAAGATAATGGCTTAATTATTATAGTTGGTATATAATGACATTTTCCAAACACCTTAATTGTCAAATATGGATAAAAATGGACCAATAGTTCTCGTTGAAGATGACCACTACGACGTAGATACTATAACCGCGGCATTAAAGGATCTGGGGATGAAAAATGAGATCCGCTTATTCACTAATGCCGAGGATGCAGTGGAGTATCTACTGATGACCTTAGAACGTCCATTCGTTATACTTTCCGATATCAGGATGCCGAAAGTGGATGGGCTGTCCTTTTTGAAAACTATTTGCGAGACCCCTTATCTTAAACGGAAATCGATCCCTTTTGTCTTTTTTACCGGGGTAGTTAGTGCAGATATTGTTGAGGAAGCATATCTTTTAAGTTGCCAGGGCTTTTTCAAAAAAGCGGACACTTACGACGGGATAAAGTCACAGTTGTCATCAATTTTTGCTTATTGGCTTGAATGTCTTCACCCCAATAAATTTGGTTGAGGTTACACAAGTCACACTACCGTCTGGAAAAGTAAGTGGAGATGATAAAGAAGCTTTTACATCAAGACTTTCAAATAATTAAAGCTAACAGTAAGCCTAAAGTAAGTATGCTGGCAGGAAAATAAAAAAATAGATGTAACTTTTTAGCATGGCAAATTTTAAAGTCATTTTATTATTGTTGCTGCTGCTAATTTGCGCATGCCACAATACTACAACTACAAGTAAAGGAGTTGTAACTATTGACACTGCTCATGTTCAATATCCACATACGCCCGATTTTGGCAAACATATCAAACCCCTTTTTGCGTTTTTCGCACTGCATCAGCATCTTATTGCTTTTGATACCGATATCGACTTCGCTGACCAAGGTTTCGGACCAATTGATGACTACGACAATTTTATAGAGGCCGGGCATCTCTTTTCAAAAACTCAGGTCCATGCTGTGCTTTTTTATGACTTTGCAGTCAGTAACTATAGACCTTTAGCACGTTTGCTCATTTACAAGCAGAGCAAAGTAGATGGTTTGTGGCATCAGGTGTTGAGTGATACGATAGAAGTTGCCAGTCGTCGCTATAAATTCAGGGACTGGAATAGTGATGGCATAGCTGACCTGAGCTGTGTATGGAACGGCTGGGACCATGGAGGACACGGCCCTATAAGTTGGCAGCTATGGCTGGTAGATAAGCAAGGTATCCCGCACACAGTGAAGGACTTTGAACAAATTGACGATCCCAAGATCGACAGTTTTACAGGTCATATCTTTAGCAATACAGAATATCACAATAGCAAGAAAACAGTAGAATATAAATTTATTGGTAACAAAATAATAAAGATCTCTGATGAGATGTGTACAGACTACAACTCCCCATCAATAGTTACTTATTACAGGAATAACAACGTAATTAAAAGAATAAAACTTAAAGAGGGGAAGAGTATTTATACTCCTAAATATGAATCGTATGAAGAAATGGATTATTAGAGGATTAGAGGATCGCCGTCTATACTGGCATAGTCACACCACCACCCCCATATCCCTACCTTTGTTAAGTAAACATTAGCTACCGATGAAGAACATAGGATTTTTGTCATTCGGGCACTGGGCCGACCATCCCTCTTATAAAACGCGCACTGCGGCAGACACCTTGCTACAGTCGATAGACCTGGCTGTTGCCGCGGAAGAAATTGGTTTGGACGGCGCTTATTTCCGGGTCCATCATTTTGCGCGCCAATTGGCTTCCCCATTTCCTTTGCTGGCTGCTATTGGCGCTAAGACCAGCAAAATAGAGATCGGTACCGGTGTTATCGATATGCGTTATGAGAACCCGATGTACATGGTGGAAGATGCCGGCGCTGCCGACATCATATCGCGCGGGCGCTTACAACTGGGCATCAGCCGGGGCTCGCCCGAGCAGGTCATTGAAGGTTGGCGCTACTTCGGTTATGAACCTGGGGAAGGCAAGAACGATGCCGATATGGGGCGACAAAAGGCATTGGAGTTTTTAGACAAACTAAATGGTGAGGGATTTGCAACACCTGCTCCCCGGCCTATGTTCCCTAATCCGCCGGGGTTGCTGCGCCTGGAGCCGCATTCAGAAGGGTTGCGCAAACGTATATGGTGGGGCGCTGGCTCTAATGCCACTGCCATCTGGGCAGCCGAGAATGGCATGCACCTGCAAAGCTCTACCCTGAAGTTTGACGAGAATGGAAAACCGTTCCATATACAGCAGGCAGAACAGATAAGGCTATATAAAGAGGCATGGAAAAAAGCCGGGCACCAGCGCGAACCAAGGGTGTCGGTAAGCCGCTCCATTTTTGCGCTCCTAACAGAGCAAGACAGGTATTATTTTGGTCAGCAAGGAAAAGAGGCTGATACTTTTGGATACATCGACGCTGACCAAAGGGCAGTCTTCGGAAGAGGATATGCAGCTAAACCAGATCAGCTCATCAAAGAATTGGCCCAGGACGAAGCGATACAAGAAGCTGATACGATACTACTGACCATCCCGAACACTTTGGGCGTTGAGTACAACATTCATGTGCTGTCTGCTATACTGGAGCACGTAGCGCCAGCGCTGGGTTGGCGTTAATATATTGACGACCGGTACCGTTACCTGCCAATATATTTGTGCATATCTTCTTTTTCAAACCACAACAACCTGTTGTAACTTGCCATACCATTGCTAAAAGGCGATCTCTTTTACCAGTCATCTGGCATTTGTACCAATGCCTGCCCATAAATAATACTAATAAAAAAAACAGAAAAATGAAAGCGACACTGAAGACAAACAAAGGGGATATTGTTATTCACCTACTGGATAAGCAAACACCTAATACCGTTGCCAATTTTGCAAAACTGGCAAAAGAGGGCTTTTATGATGGGGTCAAGTTTCATCGCGTAATAAAGAACTTTATGATACAGGGTGGCGACCCACTGACCAAGGACGATGCACAAATGCACCGCTGGGGCACAGGTGGCCCAGGCTATAAGTTCGCGGATGAGATAACGGCTGAGAACAGTAATGCGCCAGGCACCATCTCTATGGCCAATGCTGGCCCCAACACCAATGGCAGCCAGTTCTTCATCAACCTTAGCGATAATGGTTTTCTGGACACCAAGCACACTGCATTTGGCCACGTGACAGCTGGTATGGATATAGCGAAACTTATTGAGAATACACCAACAGGCCCCGGCGATCGTCCGCAGGAGCACGTTGTTATTAACAGCGTTGTTATTGATGATGAGGCTTAGGTAAGTGTTTTTTATATTATTTATAAAAAGGGGGAAGCTGAAAAGTTTCCCCCTTTTTAACCAAGGAATCACCCATCAGCATACATTCCGTATTCATCGCCTCGGTCATTCCGATCTTCGATATCGGTAAAAACGAGAAAGGTATTGTTTTAATTTATATCAGCCACCACGCTACATTTCGTCAATAAAAATTATCGGTTTTACTGATCTGTTTTTCATCGGTTCATCGGAAATTTCAAGGGAAAACGAAAGCTACCACCAGTTGTGAACATTATTTCCAAAGAAAATGTATATTTAACTTGCAGTATATTTTGTGCGTAAAATATTATAATATGAAGTTCACTAAACAACTGGTATCAGCTACAGGGGCTACATTATTCCTTTTGGGTATAATGCTCACTGTTGGCGCCTGCAAAAAAAGCAGCACCACCAAAACTCCTACTCCTCCGGCTACTTACGACAGCGTGGCGCACCTTGTTGCGTACAAAAATAGTGTACACCCCATATTTGTGGGCTACCTGGTGGGCGATGGCAACGATCCGGTAAAAAGCTACAACCCGGCAACCGCTCCTGATAGTGTCGACTACCTTGAGTTCTTTTCAGGTAGAGATACCACCGTTGCCGATTGGCGTGCAGCACAGGCAAAAGGTACCAAGATAGTGCCATGCCATTTTATATCAGATGCATATTTTGATGGCTCTGTAAAAGATCCCGCAACGCATGTTTCCGGGTACACTAACCCTACAGGGTTCGATCAGAACCACTCTGCCGCCACAAGCACCTACTACCACTGGGCCAGGGATACATACAACAAAGAGATAGTATCGCAAAAACTGGACGGCCTGGATCTGGATATTGAATCAGGTACATTTGGTGGCGACGTGCAGCGTAATGCTGCTAATGGCGACAGCCTGGTTGTGGCCATTGCGCGTTATTATGGTCCTAAATGCACACAATGCGATGTTCTGAATTCTGCCGGGCAAAAACCGGTCTTCTTTTACGATACCGATGGATCAAGCGGGCTTGAAGGCACCATGTATACAGCAAATAAAAACAACTACAGCTATGTATTGTTTCAGTCATATACCACGGGCAGCCATTCCTGGGGTGGTAGTGGCACCGCAAGTTTCGGTCCGTTGGTGACCACTTATGGTGCAGACAAGCTGGTATTCCTGGTAAATGGGGACAGCTTCATATACCCTGATGGCACACAAGACCAGGCAGGCGGCGATGCTAAAGCCACAACTGATCTCTATAGCTATGCCAGTTGGGTAAAGACCTACAACGCTGCAGGTGTAGGCGTGTACCGTATGAGCCGCGACTATAATCATACACCGTCATTTGCGGTAAGCAAGCATGCCATACAGCTTATGAACCCGGCACCTTAATGGTCTGTTCACTAACTGCATACGGGAAAATGTAAAGATCATCCTATATGATTTAGATGGTATGTAGATATAAAGTTGCACATGGCAGGGAACGAATTTTGCTATTAGTAACGACCTGATGCCGTTTGCAGATCATAATATACTTTACCACTCCACATGGAACTCGAAAAACATTACTCAAATAGAAGTGGATGGCTACGGGCTGCCGTATTAGGCGCTAACGATGGTATCCTTTCTACTACAAGTATTGCTATAGGGGTAGCTGCGGCCAGTGCCACACGGGGGCCAATAGTATTGGCCACGTTAGCCGGTCTCGTTGCGGGTGCAATGTCTATGGCTGCCGGTGAGTATGTTTCTGTTAGTTCGCAGGCTGATATAGAGGCCGCAGATCTGCAAAGAGAGCAAAAAGAGTTAGAAACTATTCCAGAGGTTGAACTAAAAGAGCTTGCAAAAATTTATGAAGGCAGGGGTCTGGATAGCCAATTGTCTATGCAGGTAGCCATACAGCTTACAAACCACAATGCATTAGAAGCGCATGCAAAAGATGAATTGGGCATCAATGAGTTCACACAACCCAAACCACTACAGGCAGCTCTTGCATCGTGTGCGTCTTTTATATCAGGAGGTGCTTTGCCATTTTTGGTTTCTTTATTTGCACCCGTCCACAACATGGTAGTGCTATTATACTGCTTCTCTATAGTATTTCTTGCTTTATCAGGTGCAGTGGCAGCTAAAGCGGGTGGCTCAAATATGGTAAAAGCAATGGTCAGGATATGTTTCTGGGGTACAATAGCAATGGGTGTAACAGCATTGGTCGGATATATTTTTGGAGTAAAGACCAGTTAATATATGCTATCCGGTTGCTATTGCTTTAATATTCTTACCATTATAAAGTTTGGATGATGACACGCATAGAGCATACTAACAACACCGATATTCCATTCATAATGGAGCAGGTTTATGATGCTCCGATAGAAGTAGTTTGGCAAGCCTTGGCGGATGAAATAAAATGAGGGAATGGTATTTCCCACAGTTGAAAAAGTTTAGGCCTGTTGTTGGTTCTAAGTTCGAGTTCGCTGATGATGGCTCAGCCTATAAAAAAGAATGGCGGGTCACTCAAGTAGTAGATGGCTCCATATTGGCGCATAGCTGGCTCTATAAGGGCTATCCCGGCAGTTCAGAGGTCACCTTTCAACTTTTTAAAGAGAGTAGTAATACCAGACTGAAATTAACACATACGGGCTTGGCCAGTTTCCCGCACCATCCCCACTTCGCAAGACATAGGTTTGAAGACGGCTGGAAACAGATCATTGGAAGCAACCTCAAAAAATATCTCGGAAAAGCAATATAAAAGCGAATACTGCTCTTATAAATTTTAGGTTATCCATATTTATGGTTCGTTCATAAATGCACTTATTTCTATAACTTCGGGATGCCTGAATATATATGTGTAGGTTTTTCTAATGCCAAATACGTTATGTTCAATTTACAGGTATCTATGAAATGATCTTTAGTGCTTAATAATATTTGACCATTACTATATAAGTAAAACAATGATCCATCGTCTTAAATGTTTAGTGTTTATTGCACTGTCGTTATTTATTACTACTAATGCATCTGCTTCGCACATATTCGGTGTAGACTTATACTACACTTATGTAAGCGGTAATACCTATACCGTAAGCATGGCCGTGTATGGGGATTGTGGCTCTTCAGTACCCGCAACATTCGCCACTTTATATACTTCTACACCTGAGATAGAGGTATATAATGGCAGTTCCCTTTATCGAACATTAACGCTGCAACCGGTAAATCCGGAAGGTGAAGAGGTGACACCTGTATGCGCCAGTCAGATCAATAACACTAATTGTAACGGCGGTACAGTTCAGGGCGTAAGGAAATTTGTATATACGCAAACCATAACACTCAGTGGTGCATCAGCTAACTGGCTATTTCATTTTGATGGGGCAATGGGCAATACGAGCAGTGCCGGACGTAGCAATAGCATAGGCAACATTATCATACCTGCGAGTGGCTCCATTATTACCCTGGATGCGAAATTAAATAATGTTACAGCACCCAATTCATCATCTGTATACACCACTATCCCAACACCTTTCTTTTGCGATCTGGTGCCGGCAAACTTTAACCCCGGCGCAGTAGATCCAAATACAGATAGTTTATCTTTTGCACTCGTGCCTGGCATCGATGGAGCTACAGGTCAGGCAGTGAACTACAACCCTGGGTTTTCAGCAACACAGCCATTAGCAGTAACGCCCGGTACTTTTGCATTCGACCCTTCTACAGGCCAGTTGACCTTTACGCCTAATTTACTACAACGATCGCTGGTAGTATATACGGTTTCCGAATACAGGCGCGGTGTATTAGTAGGTACCAGCCAGCGTGAGATGACGGTTGTGATACTTGCTTGCAACAATACACCGCCAACCGGCCGCATTTCCAGCGCTGGTAGTGCGGGGGTCACCATTATTGATAGTACACACCTCAGCGCATGCGGCAGTACCGGTACATTTTCATTTCGTATAAGCCCTACAGACTCTACTACTAATGAGACCATCTCTGTAGCCGGGTTGCCAACAGCTGGGCAAACGCCAGCTACTTTTAATGTATCCAACAATGGTACTTCTACGGCCCAGGGTAATTTTTCATGGAGTACAGCTGGAGTTACACCTGGTACATATAATTTCTTTATTACCTTCAAGAGTGATGCCTGTCCCCTTGCAAGTACACAAACAGTGGCATATAGTATCATAGTCACGCCTGCATCTACGCCTGCTATAGCCATAGCCATAACTGATACTAACATGGTGCATTGCGCTGGCGTACCTATTCACTTTGCCTCCACAGCCACCAATACTGGTACTAATCCTTCTTTTCAATGGAAAAAGAATGGTGTAAATGTAGCGGGTACCGGGCCTACGTATACTGATGCCAGCCCAGCCAATGGTGATGTCATCACATCTGTGCTTGTCTCCAGTGCTTCGTGCATCACTGCACCCAGTGTCACCAGTAATGCTATAACTACCACTGTCCATTCTTCTACCATACCTATTGTTAGTGTATCAGACAATGCTACAGGTATCATATGTGCCAACGTGCCACTTACTTTTACCGCCAGTGCTATTGATACAGGTACCGCCGCCAGCTACCAATGGACCAGGGACGGGGTTGCTATAGCCGGGGCTACTCAAAGGGTATACATCGATCATTCTTTACAGCCCAATGATACAATTGGTGTTATCGTTAATAGCAATGCACCGGTTTGTGCGGTACCCACCACAAGTTATTTAGCGCCTACCGTACTCCCTGCGCCAGACACTACTGTTACCACATCCGGCCTTATACATATCTGTACTGGCGATAGTGTTACTCTATATGCTTCAGGGGTTGGTAGCATTTACCAATGGCAAAGGAATGGCGTTAATATACCAGGCGCTAACTCAAATAGTTATAAGGTGCGTACCACAGGCAACTATGCCGTCTATATTGCCAATACTTTTGGCTGCGCTGTCACCTCCTCTGTAGTTCCTACTACATTGTTGCCTTTACCAACAGCTGCTATAGCTAATGTAGGTGGCTACCTGAATATATGTACCAACGACAGCCTGATGCTGGCCACTTATCCAAGCTACACGCAAGGATATACCTATCAATGGTACATGAATGGTAACATGATAAATGGTGCGACGACTGGTAGTTACCTTACACGGGTAGCAGGCCAGTATAAGCTCACCGTTTCTAACAATGGATGCACTAACATATCGCCGACCCTTGCTGTCACCACTATACAGGCACCTACTGATACACTGCTCGTTTATGGACAAACCGTTATGTGCCCAGGCGGAACAGGTGTTACGTTAACAGGTGGTACTGCAGGTAGTCCTGAATCATATATGTGGTACGTTAATGGCAGGCCGGTATTGTCGGCTACCGCACCCACTTACATAGCTCCTTCAGAAGGTACTTACACTTTAAAGATCACTGATACTACAAATGGCTGCGCTGCTTATAGCCAGCCCGTATCAGTTAGTATGGGTATAACTCCCGTTCCTGTCATCACTTACCAGTGGCCTTCATTCAAAACGGGGCCTTTTAGCACATATCAATGGTATTCTAACAATGGACTAATAGCTGGTGCCACATCAGCAACGTATACGCCAACGCAAAGTGGGGCATACACGGTAATGGTCACTGATGCCAATGGATGTACTGGCATGTCCGCTAACTATTATTTTGCATACAGCGGCGTGAAGAATGTGGCCACTGGCGGTGCCGATATAAAGATATATCCTAACCCGGCAAACGATATTGTGTATATAAACGCACCTGTAGCTATAAACGCTGCTTTGTATGCAATGGATGGCAGGCTGGTGCAGAGTGCCTTCGGCATCAAGCAAATTGATATTTCAGGGCTTGCAAGTGGTGTTTATATGATAAGGATAACAGATGAAAACGATATGGTCATTAAAATGGAAAAGCTGGTGAAGAACTAATGGTTCGGAGCAGCAGTTTTTATTTGATGTACAATAAATTCCATGAACAGATCCCCACCACATAAGTGTTGGGGATCTTGGTTTAACATGAGTTTTCAATAGAAATAATAGAGATCGACCCTTATCCTTTTTATTTTCGCGGAGAATCTGCAGTAACGCTGCAATTACAAAACTAACCCTTAAATGCTATGAGCGAAACTAACCGGCAGGTTTTTTCTACAAATTCACCATCTCGCTGGCAACGGTTCAAATGGGGATTCCGTTTTGTGGTCTTTGTCGTGGCAATATTGGTAGCGCTTTTGGTCGCCGCTTTGTGGAATATCTACAACCCTGCCATCCCCCAGTTAAAGCACGAAAGCGATAGCTATAAAATGATATTGCATCCTGATAAGAACGGGCTGCTGCAGGAAACAAAGATCAACCGCGACTACATGGGGTTTCGGCAGTACATAAATGCTAAGGGCAAAGGCAACAACATTAGGTATGTAAGTAAAAGTGATACGCTGTTACATGCAGATGTACCCGTAAGAGCAGCATTTTACGACCCGTCCGATGAGCAATCTTACCTGTCGTTAAAGAACAATATAGGCAAGATCAACATGCTATTGCCAGAGTTCATATACATAGATACTACCGCAGATACTGCTTATGCAAATCCAGACTTCAGAGGTGCCGACATTATACAGGCATCTGGGGTAAAGGTAGTGGCCATGTTATCTAACTTTTATGGTAATGACTTCAATGGCGCAACACTTCATCGCATACTGAATGACCCGAAAAAAGAGGACAGGCTTATAAATGATGTAGTAAAGATCATACAGGCCAATCATTTTAACGGTGTGAATGTAGACTTTGAAGAACTGAACGAAACAACGGATGAGCCGTTCATTGACTTCATGAAGAAACTTTATGAGAGAATGCATCCATTGGGGCTGTTGGTCACTCAGGATGTAGCTCCGTTTAATGAGGACTATGACGTAAAAAAACTGGCTCTATATAACGATTATCTGTTCTTAATGGCATATGACCAGTATAGCGAAAGCTCTACCGCAGGGCCTATCAGTGGCCAAAAATGGATAGAGGCCGCACTGGACAATGCGACCAAGGAAATACCTGCTGATAAAGTGATATTGTGCATAGCAGGGTACGGCTACGACTGGCCAAAAGATGCCCAGGCAGAGACAGTATCATACGAAGAAGCATTGAGCATTGCTGAAGATAGAAAGGCAAAGATCGATTTTGATAACGATAATTATAACCTCAACTACACATACCGGGATGACGACAGCATGCCCCACACTGTATATTTTACAGATGCTGCCACCAACTTTAATGTGATGCGGTTTGCTGCCGAATATGGTGTAAGCGGTGTGTCTTTATGGCGATTAGGGTCAGAAGATAGCAGGCTATGGAAGTTTTATGATAAAGACATAAGCACAAAAGGTTTAGCCCATTTCAACTTTGATAGCCTGCGCTATATAGACGCCGCAAATACAGTAGACTATATTGGTGAAGGAGAGATATTGGATGTAATGAGTACCCCCAAGTCGGGCTACATACAAACAGAAATAGACAGCAATGAGCTATTGATATCCGATGAATATTATAAGAGTATTCCTTCCGTCTTCACCGTGAAAAAATTTGGTAAAAAAGCAAATACAGTAGTACTGTCTTTTGATGATGGACCGGACATACGCTACACCCCGCGTATACTGGATATACTTGCCAGGGAGCACGTGCCGGCAGTGTTCTTTATGGTAGGTATCAATATGGAAAATAATATCCCTCTGGTAAAGAGAGTTTTTAATGAAGGATATGAGATAGGCAACCATACTTTTACCCACCCTAATATGGCCCAGGTGAGCAAGCAGCGCGCTGTACTCGAAATGAGTGCCACACGTTTGCTTTTAGAAAGTATCACAGGGCATTCAACCACTTTACTGCGCCCGCCATATAATGCGGATGCCGAGCCAGAGACCATGCAGGAATTGATACCTATAGCACTTGCCAAGCAATACAATTACCTGACGGTAGGGGAGTCGATAGACCCTAACGACTGGGAGGTGGGCATCTCTGCAGACTCTATATATTCAAGAGTGCTGCAGCAGCAAGCACTGGGCAGCATCATCCTCCTGCACGATGCTGGTGGAAACCGTGAAGCGACAATAAAGGCGCTCCCCCGCATCATTAAGTATTTCAAAAGCAAAGGTTACAGATTTACCACCGTTGCCGATCTTGTAAATGAGAAGAAAGACAGGCTGATGCCTGCTGTGCCTGTGAGCGCTGGTTACCGCTTCATTCAGCTGAATTACTATATAGCCGAATTAGGCTTCTGGTCGTCGCAAATATTGTACAGGGTCTTCATTATATGCATCATTCTTTCGCTGCTGCGGATATTGATACTCGGCTACCTTGCGACAAGGGAATATATAAAGACAAAGAAAGCAAAAGTGCCAGCTATAAGTTTCACTCCATTGGTGAACGTCATTGTTCCTGCATATAACGAAGAGGTGAATGCTGTAGGTGCCGTATCAAACTTGTTGAAATTAGACTACCCTAATTTTAATGTCATTTTTGTAGACGATGGCAGTAAGGATGCTACATATCAGAGCGTAGCCACAGCATTTGCTAACGAGCCTAAAGTAAAGGTGGTCACTAAACCGAATGGTGGCAAGGCATCGGCCCTTAATTATGGTATTAGCCTTGCAGATGGCGAATACGTATTGTGCATAGATGCAGATACCAACTTGCTGCCCGATTCATTAGGGTATATGATAAAGCACTTTACAGATGAAACTGTGGGTGCAGTAGCGGGAAACGTAAAGGTGGGCAATGAGGTGAACTTAATAACCCGCTGGCAAAGCATAGAATACATCACCAGCCAGAATTTTGATCGCAATGCTTATGCGAACATCAATGCCATAACCGTGGTGCCCGGTGCTATAGGGCTCTTTAGGAGATCCGTCATAGAGCAAGTGGGTAATTTCACCAGCGATACATTTGCTGAAGATTGCGACCTCACTATACGAATATTAAGGGCAGGGTATAAAGTGAAGAACGAGAATAAGGCCATAGCCTTAACTGAAGCACCAGAATCACTAAAGATGTTCCTGAAACAAAGATTCAGATGGAGCTTTGGGGTAATGCAGTCTTTCTGGAAGAACAGGGATGCCCTTTTTAATAAAAATTATGGCAGCCTGGGTTGGGTAGCACTGCCCAACATTCTTTTGTTCCAGATCATGATACCACTTATATCCCCGTTCGCAGATATACTCATGATCATTGGCATTTTTACAGGAAATGCAAAAATGATAATTACCTACTATCTGCTTTTTATGTTGGTAGATACTGCTGTAGCAGTGCTTGCTTTCCTGTTCGAGAAGGAGAAGCTATCTAAGTTGGCATGGTTGCTGCCACAGCGGCTGGCATACCGGTGGTTGATGCTATATGTGCTTTATAAAGCAATAAGGCGTGCAGTAAAAGGTGAATTGCAAACATGGGGAGTACTAAAGCGTACCGGCCACATGCAAGAGAACGCCAGGCTTAAGTCCTTTAAAATATAGTTATCAGATTGCCTGCTTTCACAACGATCTTGGAAGTAGCTTTTCAGCATTGTTCTCATCGTCCAGGTATAATATGAGCAGGGCTGCCATGGAAAAAAAGAAGGGTATCAGCCCAAAGTTCACGGCAATGAGAAAATGGAAGAACAGCGCAATAACAAGAAACACTTTTTTTACGCGTGCGGTTGCGAACAGGCAGGCAAATAATAGTAGCTCCAGTATTATAGCGCCCCAAGATAGCAATGCTACCAGTGGGGTAAGCGTTATGGTCTCATTTATGCTGCGCAGCCAGTCGGGAGCACCCAGCCGGTAGTCAGATGTGTAATAGTATATGGCGGTCCCGTCCCGCCATTCTTTCACCAATAGTTTACTAATAGCCGAGTCAAGGTATATAATGGCAGCTTGTACCTGTATGGCAAACAAAGCTACGTTGGCAAATATGTTCCTGTTACTTGGTTGCTGTTCTTTTCGTTTCCATTGGTTCAGCCTGGGATCTGTGAGGCACAAGGGCAATAGCAGAATAGACAGAACAAAGGCTATTTTATCGCCGCCATTGAGCACTGTAAAATAAGTGATGATACTAAAACTGGCCCATACATGCAGTGGCCCGGTAAGTTGCGGTAAAAGCCCGCTCATTACCAATAGCAATATAATGATCACCACCATTTTTGCACGCGCAGGTGGCATCATCATAAATAAGTTGGTGCTTTTCAGGTGGCTTGAGGCATGGGCTACATCGCGTGTCCTAAATCTTTTCAGGTGGGTGTAATTGTGGTTGGCAACAATGCTCATATCGTTGAATGAAATGAACAGCAGCATACCAAATGCCACCAGGAAACGCGCAATGGCCAGCTTTGGCGTATACACACTTTTATTTCTTAGCCGCTCTATCAGTTGTCTCATTGTACTAATTGTATATTTAGCGGTACAATGGTAATGGAATGCATAGCCGATGGCCTTTCACGCTTTTCCTGCCACAATGGGCAGTCTTGTATGGTAAGTAACATTTGCCCCTTCATGTAGCGTACATTCTCAGAATGATAGGTGTTATACTTTAAGGTATCAGGTTGTATATAGTTGTCAATTTTGCCGTCCACCGGCATTTGTATGGTGTATTTACTTGCAGTTTTTAAGAACGCAGTATCAGTAGCGATAAGCTCTATTTCCGATATCATTATCTTCCCTTTACTATCCACGCCATACAAGAACTTACTTGTGAATGGCCTTATGTCTATAAGGGTTAACTTGTGGCCTTTTACCTCGTATGTTTTATAGACCGGCTCGTGTAGCGATCCCACATAAAAATTCCACCTTGCAGGATATACATCAGTGAAATGAGAGAGTGGGTTCTTAGCGAACAGCACACTATTATCCATATGGGCAGCACAAACACACACGAACACAAAAGCATACCCGGCGCATGATGCCCAAAAGGTAAGGTGAGCATAGAAGTTTTGTGCTGGCTTCATTATTTGGTATTAACCCTCACCTCCCATGTTATCTTGCACCCCGCCCTGCGCAATGTCTCAGCCACCGAGCAATATTTGTCAATAGATAGTGCTACAGCATGCTTTGCCTGTTCTTCGCCTATTTCACCGTCCAGATAAAACACTACATGCACGGTCTCCCACAGCGAAGGCACTTTGTCTTTCTCCCGCTCCCCGCTTATCACCATTTTAAAAGCAGTAATGGTTTGCTTCTTTTTCTTCAGTATCGATACTACATCTATACCACTGCAGCCGCCCAAGCCCATCAGCAGGGCCTGCATAGGGCGCACGCCATACCCATTGCCACCATCGGCCGGGCTGGTATCCATAGTTATGCTCTTACCTGCTTCATCAGTAGCTGTGAAACCAAATTCGGGTTGGGTCAGATCTATATCTATCGTGAGCATTGCGCAGTATATGTTTATGCAAATGTATAAGAACAACGCTTTACTTTTGCGCTGCTATGATGCATGAATATAAGTATAATGGCGATCTGCAACTGGAAAATGGTACAGTGTTGCCGCAACTCACCATTGCCTATTGCACTTACGGCACCCTGAACGCGGACAAAAGCAACGTAGTATGGATATGTCATGCGCTTACGGCCAATGCCGACGCTGCAGAATGGTGGCCAGGGATGGTAGGCGCGGGTTGCGTATTGGACACGGAAAAGTACTTTATTGTTTGTGCCAACATCATAGGCAGTTGCTACGGCAGCACGGGCCCTGTGAACCATGATATAGATGGCTCACCGTACCTGCACCGTTTCCCGCAAATAACTATACGCGATATGGTAGCTGCGCATATACTGCTGCGCAGGCACCTGGGCATCCATAATATACACCTGCTGGTGGGTGGCAGCATGGGTGGCTACCAGGCGCTGGAGTGGGCGCGTATGGAAGCGAACATGATACAGAACATGTTCCTGCTGGCTACATCACCAGCCGAAAGCGCGTGGGGCATAGCTATACATACTGCCCAGCGGCTGGCCATAGAAGCCGATGCTACCTGGCAAACAGACAATACCAATGCTGGGGCTAAAGGGCTAAAAGCTGCCCGTGCCATAGGCATGCTCACCTACCGCAACTATGCAGCATTTGTGCAGCAGCAAACAGATGATGATCACAGTAAAGTTGATAACTACAAAGCCGCATCATACATCGACTACCAGGGCAATAAACTGGTAGCACGCTTCAATGCCTATAGCTACTGGTACCTTACCAAGGCTATGGATAGCCACAACATAGCACGCGGTACGGGAGATAGCATTGCAACGGCACTCAGCAAGCTGCAGCAAACCACATTGGTGGTGGGGCTGGATAGCGACATCTTATGTCCTTTTGCAGAGCAACAATTCATTGCAGACCACATGCCCAATGCCCGGCTTGTACAAATAAGGTCAGACTTTGGGCATGATGGTTTCCTGGTAGAGGTAAAAGAAATATCAAAACATCTTTCTCTGTTCTTAAAAGAGATAGGGTATGCTGGTTAAGCATACCCTATCCGTTTGAAATGGCTTCGTAATTTTTATTTCACCTTCTGGTTGCCATACTTTTCCTGCCATGCCATGATACCGCCTGTTACATTTACCGTATTGGTAAAACCTGCGGTCTCCAGTATCATACATGCTTGCATGCTGCGTTTTCCAGAGCGGCAATGTACTATAAGCTCCTGGTCCTTATAGTCCTCAATAGGGTCCAACTGCATGGACATAATGTTACCCAGCGGTATCAACTGCACGCCCAGGTTAGCTTCAGCGTACTCATCTGGTTCGCGCACGTCTATTATATTCAGTTGTTCACCGGCATCCAGCCTGCTCTTTAGTTCTTCTACTGTTATATGCTGCATTGTTCTGCGTTAATTAAAACATGCAAAGTTAATATAATTCTACATCGCAGGTACCGTAAATGCAAAGCTTTACCTGTAAATGATATTTCTACACTGTTACTGTAAATAAATACAGATATTTGCTGCCGTTTTATAATATATACCATGGCAAAGAGCACCACTTCTATACCGTTCACTCCCTATCAAAAACTGGTCATTTTCATACTGGCCATTACTCAATTTACAGTAATACTCGATTTTATGGTCATGTCCCCAATGGGAGATATGCTGATGAAGTCGTTACAATTAAAACCAAAGCAGTTTGGTTGGGCAGTATCGGCATATGCGTTTAGTGCAGGTATATCAGGCTTGCTTACAGCTGGCTTTGCCGATCGCTTTGATAGGAAGAAATTATTGATGTTCTTTTATGGCGGGTTCATATTAGGCACCTTCTTTTGCAGCTTTGCCACATCCTATCCATTACTTATAGGTGCGCGTATCATTACAGGTCTGTTCGGTGGCGTTATCGGCTCCATATCCATGGCTATCATTACCGATCTGTTCGATATTCACCACAGGGGACGCGTGATGGGTTTTGTCCAAATGGGCCTTGGTGCCAGCCAGGTAATGGGCATACCTATAAGCCTGTACATTGCAAATATATGGGGCTGGCGGTCGCCCTTTCTTATGGTCGCCTGCCTGGCAACAGCTATTTTAGCGCTCATCATCTTTAAGCTGCAACCAGTGACCAAGCACCTTGCTATGCAGAGTGATAAAAGCCCTTTTGTGCACCTGTTACATACGGTTGCCAAAAAAGATTACCGTATAGGTTTTCTGGCTACGGCCATACTATCGGTTGGTGGTTTTATGATGATGCCCTTCGGTACCGCATTCGCTATAAATAATCTGAAACTTACCCAAGATCAGTTAGTACCCTTGTTCATGGTGTCAGGTGTTAGTTCACTCATCATTATGCCATTGGTAGGGCGGTTCAGCGATAGGATAGATAAGTTCACGCTCTTTGCTATAGCATCGCTGTGGATGATAGTCGTTGTGCTTATCTATACCAATTTATCTGCTACACCATTGTGGGAAGTGATGTGTATGAATATTTTGATGACGATGGGTATCATGAGTCGCATGGTGCCTTCCAGTGCCCTATCCACAGGTATACCTGATATGAGCGACAGGGGAGCATATATGAGTGTCAATTCATCGCTTCAGCAGGTATCTGGTGGACTGGCCGCAGCCGTTGCAGGAATGATAGTGGTTCAAAAGACCAACTACAGCCCACTGGAACACTACAATATACTGGGGTTTGTAATGGTGGGCATCTCTCTCATTAGTATCTTTCTGGTGTACAGGGTAAGCTTGCTGGTGAAGAGAAAACTTGCAGAAAAGGCACTGTAGCATGCCTTCTCAATGAACATCATTTTTTACATCTTCTTTTGTCATCGTTGCAGGAACTTTTACATCGCACCAGGTACCCAACAAAACAATAGTATTAAATGCAAATGGCCGGATAGTGTTATCCGGCCATTGTTGTGATATTTTATCAAGAATGCAAAAGCATCTTTGCATCAATCGTTCTTCTCTGGCCGCATCTGCGGAAAAAGTAGCACATCCTGTATGCTCACTTGCCCGGTCAGCAGCATGGCCAGGCGTTCTATACCTATACCTATGCCCGCTGTTGGTGGCATGCCATATTCCAGCGCACGCAGAAAATCGTAGTCTATATACATTGCCTCTTCATCACCGCGCTCCATAAGCTTCACCTGTTCTTCAAAGCGTTCGCGCTGGTCTATAGGGTCGTTCAGCTCACTGTATGCATTGGCTATTTCTTTGCCATTTATGATCAGTTCAAAACGCTCTACAAGACCGGGCTTGCTGCGGTGTTTCTTGGTCAGCGGGCTCATCTCTACCGGGTAGTCTGTGATGAATGTTGGCTGTATGTACTTGCTTTCGCTGGTACCGCCAAATATCTCATCTATCAGTTTGCCTTTACCCATGCTGCCATCTACCTGTATCTTCAGTTTATGGCACACTTCGCGTAGCCCTGCTTCATCCATCTGGCTAATGTCTATTCCCGTGTTCTCGGCAATGGCATCATAGATACTTATACGCTTGTAGGGTGCTTTAAAATCTACTTCCACATCGTTCACTACTGTTTTTGTAGTGCCATTGGTAGCTATTGCTGTTTGTTCCAGCATTTGCTCGGTCTGGTCCATCATCCACAGGTAGTCCTTGTATGCCACGTAAAACTCCAGTATGGTAAATTCCGGGTTGTGCGTACGGTCCATTCCTTCATTCCTGAAATTGCGACTGAATTCGTACACAAAGTCAAAACCACCTACTATCAGGCGTTTCAGGTATAGTTCATTAGCTATACGCAGGTACAACGGTATATCCAGCGTATTGTGATGTGTAGTGAACGGGCGGGCAATAGCACCACCAGGGATAGGCTGAAGCACTGGTGTATCTACTTCCAGCGCGCCCAGGTTGTTCAGGAACGCACGTATCGCATTCTTCATTTTAGTGATCTTGATGAATGTATCGCGTACATCTGGGTTCACTATCAGGTCAGCATATCGCCTGCGGTATTTAAATTCTATATCGGTAACAGCATCAAACACCTCATCATCTTTTTCTTTAATGATAGGCATGGGGTGTAGCGTCTTGGTCAGCAACGTGAATCCCGTCACATGCACAGAGGTCTCGCCAGTTTTGGTAACGAACCCATAGCCTTTCACCCCTATTATGTCGCCCAGGTCAAGCAGTTTTTTCCAAACCAGGTCGAACATGGTCTTGTCATCACCTGGACATATCTCATCGCGTTTGATGTAGAGTTGTATACGCCCGCTGCTATCTTGCAAAACAGCAAAGTTGGCCTTACCCATATCGCGCACTCTCATGATACGACCCGCAAGCGATACGGCACTATATTGTTCCTTGGTCTCTTCTGTATAGTTTTCCTTTATTTCTTTTGCACTGTGTGTTATTTCGTATAGCGGCGCAGGGTAGGGGTCTACTCCTATTGCATATAGTTCTTTCAGTTTCTCGCGTCGCACTACTTCCTGTTCGCTCAGTGTTGCCTGCATCGTATCGTATGATTTATTTTTAGTTGAATATGTATCCGGGCTGCAAAGGTAAAATAATAATAGTATCCTTTCTTATTGCAGATACAGGCGGTATAAGGCACCGTTATATCCCGCTACCAGCAGGTCGCCATTAGCACAAAGCGCTACGCTCATCAGGCCATTGCCTGTAAAATTATCATATTCGCTCCAGTTGTGCCCGCCATCGGTGGTGTGTATCACCACCCCCCCTTCACCTACGGCCCAGCCATTCTGGCTGTCTTTGAACACTATATCTTGCAATTGGTATTTAATGTGGGTTATATCATTGCCGTTTCTCAGCGTTTGCCAACTATTTCCGCCGTCTGCCGAGTGAAAGATGCCACCGTTATAGCCGCACATCCATAT
>CBDIBP010000024.1:0-76164 GCA_965276955.1 Flavipsychrobacter sp. | reverse complement strand
TTTCAGAGTACAACTTAGACCAACCGTATAGTGATATTGGTCTGGTATCGCTTAGCTCAGTTATTGGGCCTGTTATATTGATGTTATACACATCGAGGGTACTGATGAATATAAATTTCGAAGGCAGGCCGGGCAGGTTTTCTGTAAGGTGCTGCAGCGAATAGATATTACTGTTTGCATCCGCTACCCGATTGGCTTGCTGATTGTCTTTGGGTGTATAAGCGCCCATGTGTATCACCACATCTATACTGCTGATGCCGGCCTCTTCAAAGTTCTGCTTTGTGAACGTATAGTTGTTATGAAGTACGGTAGTGTACCCTTCCACCTTTTGTGAGCTTAACAGTACAATATGGTATGTGCTCAGCAAACCACTATGCTGCAGGTATTGCAGTAAGTGCTTGCCAATAAAACCAGTAGCGCCTGTTAAGAGAAGGGTCTTCATTTTAGAAAATAATATCGGTTTCCAATTGCTTTTTATCTACCAACATGGGCTTGGTATCCATACCGCGCAACCACATCATACCATCAGGTAAGGGGTTAATGTTCTTTTGCAAGGCAGGAAATTTATTATACAAAGCAATATCTTTCATGATGACAGGCATATTTATGCCTGCTTCTGTAAAGAAAAGTATAGTAGTAAAGAACCTTGAAATGTTTATTTCGGTAGGGTTAGGTATGCCGTCCGTATCATAGGTCATATCTACACCAAAGATGCCGTGTGGTTTATCGGTGACAGCATATATAGACTTGAGCGCCACTTCATCGACCACCTTATTTGAGCATGTTTCGCCCACCTTTGTTACACCTGTTATGCCAGATGCGGTACGGTTGCCGTGTGTCCATCCCTTCCTTGCTCTGGTCTGCGCTACCACCAGTTCGCCCTCATTCCATATGGAAAGCCAGGTCACAGAATCAGGGGTAAGCATTTGCGCTGCTACAAAATCGCCCCAGCCATTATATCTTCTTATCCATGCATGGGCCATCTCAAAATCGTTGGTAGGTAAAGAGCCTTTACCGCCGCCACCTATAGATGATGCCCCTGAGCCATATTTTGCCATCTTTATCGCCCAGTTCACTGAATGCATCTTTAAGGTCCTTCACATCGTTTATTATTTTATTCATCGGCACCTTAACACCTGCAGCTGCAAATTTTTGCCAGGTCTTGTACTTATGCACGCATACATCAATGACCTCGTGGCTGGGCATGAACAGTTTTGTGCCTGTAGCCAATATCTCATCGCGCAGCAGTGAAGCGTGATATATCTCCAGGTCGTTTTGGAAATGTATCAGATCAGGTTTTTCGGTATTCAATATCTTTAAGAGGCTTTCGCGGTAGTTATCGGAATTAGCGTAGGGAACATAGTATTTTTTATGTGCCTGAGACAACATAAGATCAGTAGGCTCGCTTCCCATACCAATTATCTGCTCGCCCTGTGGCGACCGAAGCAAGGAGTTGATAACACCTTCTGAAGGCGCACCACCAGCGCCGGCAATTATAATTTTTGTCATTGTAGTTTCTTGATTATTGGTCGTCCCGGAATGTTATGCAAAGAATACTATCCCAGAACAGGTGTTGATATGCACTTTTTAAAATCTTCATACTCCCTGATATAATCTGCAGCATCGTACTTTTCTGATGCCAGCACCAGGCATACTGAACCCGAAGAAAAATTAACTTCCGAAGCCCATATCATGGGCGGTATGTGAAGGCCGGTGTAAGGCCTGTTGAGCAGCACCTGCCTTTGTGCTTTTCCATCGTCCAGCAGCACTTCAAAACAGCCACTGGCCGCTATCAAGAACTGGTGGCATACCCTGTGTGCGTGTGCACCTCTTGATTCGCCGCCGGGTATATCGTAGAGGTAGAAGATACGCTTGGGGGCAAATGGTATATGAATGTTATTCTCCACAACAGTAATGTTACCGGCACGGTTGTGCGGTATACGCGGCAGATGAATGATACTACAATCGAATACTGAAGGATTATCCATTACGCATGTTTTTATATTCTTCAAGATCCCTGATGTAGTCCTCTTCGTTATACTCCATATCTGATACTATAAGCGCAAGCGAATTGGTAGAGAAATTCTCAATGTGCCTCCAGATGCCATTAGGAATATAAACACCATAATAAGACCTGTTCAATGAAAAAGTTTTTTCTTGCTGGCCGTCTGATACTACTACATCAAAGCTACCTGAAATGGCTATAATGAATTCGTGCTGCTGCCGAAAGGCGTGGCCGCCTCTTTTTTCGCCACCCGGTACATCATATATCCAGTAGGTCCTTTTGATGTCAAAAGGTACCTGATCCATATTCTGGAAGAAGGAGAGGTTACCCCTGTCATCCAGCACTTTCGGCAGATCTAATCTCTTAACATCGGTCAGTTTCATCTATGCTCCCTGAATGAAGTGGTATAATCGAGTTTCATGCGCAGCACACCCGGTATGCGGTGGGTGTGTATACCCAGTGGCTCGTTCTCTATCTCGAACTGCAGGAAGTTATCTTTTGTAAATAAAGCATAGCGCTGGTTCTCCCCAAATATCAGGTTGAAGTGAAATGAGCCTGCGTTTATTATGTTGGGCGGCACTGTACCAATAACGGTATAGATGCCTCTTTTTGAATCTTTATTTTCGCTCAGCACTTCGCCATTGTGCAGCACGGGTACCTCGTCAGCATTGCGTATCTCGAAAGTAGCATCGAGATTGATACCTTCTTTACTGTTATAAAATTCAAGCTCGTATTGAAAACCAGAGGATATAGTAATGGTCTCGCCGGTAAGCGGCCTTACCTGGAGTTTCAATATCCTGATATTCTCATTGCCGGGCGCATCTTGTATATCGCCTTTGTGCACGAACGAGCTATCGGTATCACCATCATTCTGGTAAAAGTTGACCGCTTCATCTGACGTACCCTGGAAGGCCATTAAACCATTCTTCAGGCAAATGCCCTTAGCGCATAGCTGCTTTACGGCAGCCATGTTGTGGCTTACAAAAAGTATGGTACGACCATCGTTCTTGCTTACATCGCTCATTTTGCCCAGGCACTTTTTCTGGAAGTCAGCATCGCCTACGGCCAGCACTTCATCCACTATCAGTATCTCTGGCTCCAGGTGTGCTGCTACGGCAAATGCCAGGCGCACATACATACCAGAGGAATATCTTTTCACCGGTGTATCTACATAGCGGGCTACACCCGAAAAATCTACAATCTCGTCGAACTTGCTTTTTATTTCTGCCTTCCTCATACCGAGTATCGCACCATTGAGGTATATATTTTCCCTACCACTCAGTTCAGGGTGAAAACCAGTACCAACTTCCAGCAGGCTGGCCACGCGGCCTTTTATATCTATACGGCCTGTAGTGGGCGATGTGATGCGGGAAAGTATCTTCAGCAGTGTACTCTTGCCTGCACCATTCTTACCTATTATACCCACAGCATCGCCTTCCTGTATATCAAAGTTCAGGTCGCGGAGGCTCCATACTATATCACTCTGGCCCTTGGTGCTGCGGTCGTTGGTCTCACCTATCTTCAAAAAAGGATCTTCCTTGCCGCGCAACCTTGCTACCATCCTTTCAATATCCCGCGATAGCGTACCTGTGCCTATCTGACCCAATTGGTAAGCCTTAGAGATATTTTCTGCTTTTATGATCACTCCCATTATACAGTATCTATAAAATTCTTTTCGATCTTGTTAAAGATAAACACCCCTACAAGCAGCAATACTACTGTAACCGCAACAGCATACCCCAGCATACCCCAGTCGTGATTGCCCTGGCCCAGGAAACCATAGCGGGTAAATTCTATGATAGGCGTCATAGGGTTCAGCTTTATGAGCCACACATACTTAGCAGGTGCTGCAGATAGGGGATACACTACCGTGGTAGCATACATGGCCAACTGCACACCAAATGTGACCAGGAAACTAAGATCGCGATATTTGTTGGTAAGCGCCGATATGACAAGGCCAAACCCCAAGCCCTGCGCCGCCATTAGTATGACCAGCAACGGGAACAACAACAAGTAAGCATTGCAATGCACCTGGGCGCCATTGAAAAGAAAGTAAGCTAATACTACTATGAACAGTAAGAATTGCACCCCAAACTTCACCAGGTTAGAGAACACAATGCTCAGCGGAATGATGAGGCGCGGAAAATAGACCTTACCAAAGATGGGTGCGTTGTCTTTAAATACGGTAGATGTCTTGGTGAGGCACTCTGCAAAATAATTCCAGCAGGTGATACCGGCCAAGTAGAATACAGGTTGAGGAATACCCTCTGTAGATATTTTGGCAAGCCCACCGAAAATAAATGTAAAAACTATTGTGGTAAAAATGGGTTGAATAAAGAACCATAGCGGGCCAAATATGGTTTGTTTGTAAAAGGAAACAAAATCCCTTTTCACCAACAACCCAAGCAGGTCCCTGTAGTGCCACAGCTCTTTCAGCTTCAGGTCAAAGTTATTATGACTGGGCTGTATTACAGTGTGGGTGGTATGTAGCGATACTTCTTTAGACATTAAATTGCATTTATGATCATCAAAACAACAAGCGCTAAGCGTGTGTTCAGTTCAACTGGTTCAAAATATTTTCGATGCGCTGCCTGAATGCCTGAAAACCAAAATTCAGCAGCGCCTTTTGCTGTATGCCATGCCTGTACTCATCTGTCACCAAGTATTTGTACTCAAAGAAATAACATAGCTCCCTGCATATTTCCTCTTTGTTCAGCGGGTCTACCAATGTGCCCAGCTCACCATTCCTCAAAGCATCTGTACTGCCATCAATATTGCCTGCAATGACAGGAAGGCCGCACGCCATAGCCTCTATGAATACGATACCAAACCCTTCTTTCCGGCTGGGCATAATGAACAGATCGGACATTTGGTAGTGCGCTACGAGTTCATCATCTTTAATAAAGCCTATCACCTTTACTGCATGTTCCAGTTTTAGTTCGGCTATCAGCTTATCTATCCTTTCTTTCTCTTTTGTGTCATACTTGCCACCTATCACATATCTCACATTCGGGTATTTCGCCAGCACCTCTGGCAGGCATTCCAACACTACATCGTATCCCTTATATTTTTCTGTGCTCGACACCCGCGCCAGGGTAAAGAGCACCACATCTTGCGGGCCTATACCATACCTGTCGTTAAGACGGGTGCTATCGTAAAAGTATGTAGGGATGGCAAAGAACGGATCGATAGTATTTGGGAAAATAGTGATATTCTTATTCTCCAGTTTCTGAACGGTCACCATTTTTTGCCGGGTAAAATTGCTGACCGCCAATATTACGTCTGCCTGGTGCAGCAACATTTTTTTGGCCCTGCTTAGGGGCTCCCATACTTCTATTCCATGCGCTATAAGGATGATCTTTTTCGAAGGGTACAGCCTTTTTATAAGTATGCCCACCACCGCAAGGTTTATGTGGCCTATAATTATAACGTCGTGCTTGCGTGCGGCCAGTATCGCGTTTTGTATAAAGGCTGCCCGTTTGCCTTTAAAGCCTGTATAAAGTTCATTATTATAGTATTTATCATCACTGCCATCATCATATACCGACATTGCAGTGCTTGATACACCACCTCCTTCAGCTATTTGAGAAAGCCCTTTAAGAAAACATTTATTGAACTTTTCGATGCCCCCACTTTGTGAGAACGTGGTAAGGCTTAAAAATAGGATACGTTGCATGTTTATAGTGCGCCTTTAAAGTCGTTGACAAGCGCATAGGTCCAATAACGACTCCATTTTAGTTTTCCTTGCAAAAACCGGTCACGCATTTTCAAATCCGGTTGCTTAAGCTTGTTCTGTATCCGGTCGTCTTTCATCCAGGTCACAAATGGCAATGTAAATCCTTGCTTCTTCCTGTCCCATATCTCCCTTGGCAAAACATCTCTAAAACTCTCTATGAGCAGGTACTTGCTTTGCGCATGACCAAACTTAATATCGCTCGATATGCTGTGTACCGCTTTTATAAGATCGCGATCGAGGAATGGCACCCGCACCTCTATACTGTGCCACATACTCATTGCATCGGTATCTTTAAGCAGTTGGCCCAGCATATAAAAATTGCACTCCAGGTACGATACTCTGTTGCCATTGGTAAGGTTGCTCACAAAGTCGGGCACCGTTACTGTACTTAACGTATCGTATACCTCTTTCCTGCTTACGCCCAGCAACCGTGCAGTTTCCTGCATATTAAAATATCCGCGATAGAAAAGATATTCGCCTACGGCGTCCTTTGTGCTTAAAAAACTGATCTTCCTGTATTTATCCTGCTTCAATAGGTTGGCAATATTAAAGGCGAAACCAGGCATATGTTTCAATTTGGCTACCTGCCTGGCCTGGCTGAAAGATGAATACCCACCCAGCAATTCATCGGCACCAATGCCCGACAACACTGCTTTTAGCCCATACTCCCTTGCGTATTTGCAAATAAAATATGAATTGATACCATCTGCACTCGGCTGGTCCATAGCAGCCATAATATCAGGAAACGAGTTGATGAAGTTATCCTCATCAAGCACGAAAGAGTTGTGTATAGGATGACACTTATCAACAATTATTTTCTGGTAGATATCCTCTGAAAATTCCTTGTCGTTAAAATCGACCGAAAGCGTATAAAGATGCTCTGGTATATACTTTTTAGCAAGCAAGGTAAGTATACTGCTATCTATCCCTCCACTCAGGAACAACCCTATAGGGGCATCGGCGATAAGATGCCGCTGCACTGCTTTATCCAGGCCATTCCTTATTATATCCTTTGCTTCCTCAAGGTTTGTAATGGTCTCTGTATAGTCTTCTTTGTAAAAGAATTCCTGCCTTGACCGCAATGTATTTACACTGAAAACTTTGTAAGAGCCTTTATCTAATGCAAATACATTTTTTAAGGTAGTAATAGGCTCGGGCAAATAACCATAGGTAAGAAAATATATCTTCCATTGTGCATTCTCTTCCCACCTGTTCACAAGGCTACTGAATGCGCGTATCTCAGAAGCGAAGTATAGCTTATCGCTATCAGCGTAGTAATATAAAGGCTTAATGCCAGCATGGTCTCTTGCGAGTACCAGTTCGCCTTTGCGCTTATCATACAGCGCTAAAGCAAACATACCATTGAACTTTGCAAAACATGCATTGCCCCATTTCTGGTATGCCTTTATGATAACTTCCGTATCGCTATGGGTAAGAAAATGAGAACCACTTGCCTTCAGTTCTTCCTTTAACTCCCGGAAATTATATATCTCCCCGTTAAAAACGAGTACAATATCTCCCGACTCATCCTTCATGGGCTGGTTACCAGCCTCGGTCAGGTCTATAAGAGATAAACGCCTGTGCCCAAATGCCAGCTGTGCACTTTCATCTATATATACTCCTTCCGCATCCGGCCCTCCCCTCCGCATTGCATCCCTCATAATAAGGATGTCTTTATTAATGCTGCCCGATCTTCTATCTATTATTCCGGATATACGACACATTCTGGTAATAACTTATTTTTAGTGTACCTGTTCTGCTCAGCAGAACCTGCCTAAATGTTATGCCTTGTTTTTAAATGAATCAAATAAAACCTTCAAGGGATTACCACTTCTTTTCTTATCATCAAAGTACTCGTTAGAATATGCACCATATCCATACCCGTAGCCATAACCATAACCATAGCCGTAACCGTACCCACTACCACGGGCAGTTTTAATATCATTCACAACAATACTGAAACGAGGCATTTTCCTGTTTTGATAAAGCTCGTTTGCCAGCACTATCTGTTGCTTGTAAGTATACCCCTGGCGCACAACGTATATTGTGGCATTTGCAAAGGCGCTTAGCAGCTGTGCATCTGTTACCAACCCAATAGGGGCAGTATCTATGATAACATAGTCGTAAGTTTCTTTTAGCGTGTTGAACATCTCTTCCGTCTTCGGCAGCATTATCAACTCCACAGGATTAGGCGGTATAGGGCCGCATGGCAGCACCACGAAATTTTTATCCAGGCCAGACGGTATGATGATATCGTTGAGCCCTACCTGATCTATTATATAATTAGAGAAACCTCTGCTGCTGTCGAGACCCAATGTTTTTGATATTTTGGGTTTTCTAAGGTCAAGCTCAAGCAACACCACCTTCTTGCCTGATATAGCCAAGGTATTGGCCAGATTGATGGCAATAAATGATTTACCCTCACCACTCATACTGGAGGTGAGCATAATTATCTTTTCATTTTTGCCTGAGATAACAAACTGCAGGTTGGTACGTAAAGAACGGAACTGCTCTGCCAGTACGGTGCGGCTGCCACTATGTATCACAACATCTTTATCGTCCGGACTGTGTCCTATCTCGCCTATTACAGGGGCGGCAGTGCGATTGGTGATATCATCTTTCTTCAATACCCTATTATTCAGTACCGATTCAATATAGATACTTGCACCAGGCAGTATTATACCCAACGTTATTGCTATAAGGAATATCTGCGACCTTTTAGGCGCTACCGGGCTGCCATCGGCTGCTGCCCTATCTATGACACGCACATCAGCAATAGTAGAAGACTTTGCTATAGCGGTCTCTTCCCTTCTTTTCAGCAGGAACAAATAAAGGTCTTGTTTAATGGCCTGCTGGCGGGAATATTCAAGATATATACGCTCCTTGGCCGGTACCTCCCGTATCTTATCTGTAATGTTATTGGCAGTATTGTTCAGCTTACCTATAGACACCATCAAATTCCTTTTGATGCCTTCAAGATTGGTGAGCATATCCTGCCTCATGCCATCTAACTGCAGGTCTACATTTTTTACCAGAGGGTTATCTTCTGTACTGCTCAATAACATCTTTTCCCTGGATATTTCCAAGGCGTTGTAATTTGAGATCAGACTGCTCAAGCTGGCATCGCCACCTACCAGGTTGGGCGGTACCATTCTTTTATTGTTGATATTGCTCTTAAGATAAGTTTCCAGTGATTGTATAACACTTAGGGTCACCTCTTCCGAATTTACCTTTTCAGAGTAACTATTATTGTTCATCAACAACATCTGGGATTGTTGTTTGATATCTGTAAGGTCGTTAGAACGTTTGAAAGTTTCTATGTTCTTCTCCACATTAGACAGTTCGCCCCCAACCAATACCAAACGGTCATCGATGAACGTCATGGTGCTATCTGCTATACGGTTCTTATTTTTTACGTTCAGCTCTGTGTAAACATCAAGTATCTTATTGAGTATCATTTCACCCTTTTTAGGTAAGGGGGTTAAAAGTGATACGTTTATCATACTTACATTTTTGCTCACCGGCGCTGTACCGAGCGCACCAAGGTACCCCCCAACAGCTGCGCCTACTGATGATACATTTATCTCGTATTCATCTCCTGAATTCAATACACTACCAGGCACACTGCCTATAACAGCCCTGCCTGCTACAAGGGATATGGTATCGCCAAACCTATGTTGTACTTTCTCCTGGCCATTTACCAGCACATAGCCATTATTGTTAAACGTGATCTTATACTTAGCACCTGCACCAATTATAGAATCGGCATACATAGGGCAAAAGGCAAAAGTGAATGGTTTGTTCTCATATACCTCTACTGCTTTTACGCGGCCAGCTGTGTAGTAGGATACATTCAATTGTAAAGCACGTACTACCTGCTCCATCACCTCATGGCTCCTGAATATTTCCATTTCATTCTCAATGCTGTTCCCCTTGGTCTTTAGCACTATCCCTTCCAGCATGGCAGCATCTGCCATTCCACCACCACCCTTGTCGGTTTGTACGAACATCTTTGCCCGTACCATATATATAGGCTTGGTATAGCGCAGGTATAAATATGCTATAAGCAAACTGATGATGACGCAAAATATGAACCGTGGCCAATAAGATAATAATGTACCAACAGCCTTACGTATATTAAAACTACCCTGATCTTGCTGCCAATCTTCTGACTGAACTATCTCTGATTGATTCATATAAATTTTATAATCTGATTATCACTAAAAGGAACGATAGAACTGATATACCAAAGCTTGCAAAACCAAGTATCCTTCCTTCATTGGCATTGGTAGCAATAGCTTTCGATTTATTAGGTGGTATGTATACTACATCGCGCTGGCGCAAGTAGAAATAAGGCGACCTGAAAGCATCTGTGCTATAAAGGTTGATCCTTACAAATTTTTTCACACCATTCTCTTCCCTTATCACCAGTACTTCGTTGCGCTTTGCGTAGGACGTCATGTCGCCACCGGCACCAATGATATCAAAAACAGAAGTTTGCTCGTTGGATAATGTGAATTGCCCAGGGTGGTTCACCTCGCCTAATACGGTAACTGTAAAGTTCACAAAGCGAACATTCACTACCGGATCTTTATAATACATGGCTGCCTTCTTTTCTATCGCACTTTTTACTTCAGTTGTAGACAGGCCGGCCACCTTTATTTTGCCCACAAGAGGCAGAGAAATAAAACCTTCCCCATCTACCATATATCCCTGCACATTGCCACCATTGGTACCTGCCTGCAAGTTGTAGGATGTGCTGCTTTGTACCCCCATCAAGTTTGACGCCTGCGGATCGAGCGTTTGCACCGTTATCTGCAATATATCATTGGGCTGTATCCTGGGGTCTGAATAATGTGCCAGGCTCAGCTCATATGGCGTTACATAATTAGAATCGGGCAAGTTGTTGAGGTATGTTATCCGTTTAGTGTTAACACATGATGTGGAAAACATGCATAATGTAATAGCTATAACACTAAATACAGATAACCTTAAAGCATTTACCATTTATATGTGATTTAAAAAATGACTACAATATATGACCACAAGATCATGTGGAAGGCGACAAAGACCGCATGTTAATTTCTGCAGATATACTCCAACCCAGTGAATGAATATGCAAAATTGCTCTTTTACCTCTTATTTGTAAAACTTTGCCCACCTTATCTTTAAATAATCCTTCATTTATTACCACGTTCTGCCCCTCGCTTATAGAAACATTCAGTGCCACGTTCTTATACTCATCCAGAAAATTGCGTATCGCTTCTATCTCCTCATCCCTCACTATACCGGGCTTACCCTGCCACCATAGGAAACGCACAGCGCCTGGTGTAGTAAGTACCTTTACGTTCTCGGCACTATGGTCTTGCAGCTCTACAAATACGTATGACTTGAAGATAGGCTCAATTACTTTTTTCTTCCTGTCGC
Source organism: Flavipsychrobacter sp. (assembly GCA_965276955.1). Lineage (GTDB taxonomy): Bacteria > Bacteroidota > Bacteroidia > Chitinophagales > Chitinophagaceae > JABDEZ01. The sequence continues at coordinate 64,996 of CBDIBP010000024.1, read as the reverse complement.
TCCACTGCTTCACCACTTCCTGCACCGGGCAGTATGCAGTAATATTTTTGCCCTCAAGCAGCAGTGCTACCTTTTTTTCATTCCTTGGCTTTGTGTATAGTACATACCACGCCATCACACATCGGTTTTAGTTTCCCACAGTAAAAGGTACTTTGCCGATGTTCCTTCTTTTATCCTTATTTCTTCCCATTCTTTTGAGCCGTAGGTGAGGTAACGTACTTTTTTACCTATCATCTCCTCTACTTTGCTTATCACATTGGTGAGGTAGTTCTTATTTACATCTCCTATAAATACCAGGTCTATTATGTCGGTCTCTTTACCAATAGCGAAATCGCCGGTCAGGTAAACTTTTTCCAGATCGCCCGATCTTTTTATTACAGTTTCTATTATCCTGTCTATGCCCAGGTACTTAAGTACAATATTGTTTATGTCTTTAAACAATGGGTGGCCCTGGTTGGCCTGGTATACTTTCTTATTCCCTTCATTTTTAGATACCAACATACCTGCTTCTTCGAACCGGTTCAATTCCAGCCTTATAGCATTGGTACTTTCATTGAATTCTTCGGCCATACCACGCAAATAAGCAGTAGTACCAGGGTTAAGGAATAACCTGAGTAGCAACTTTATTCTTGTACGTGATGAAATTAGTGTTTCAAGCATCCTATCCTGTCTGTTGACATGGCTTCGCCGCTGTAAGTCACATATATTGGTTTTTAACCTGCATATGCAACCCCCTTAAAGCACTGTTGATAGTGCGTTTCAACGAAAAACGAGTAAATATTCTACTCGTTGTCTGTGTAAAAGTAAAAATTAATAATGAGATATGGAAAAATTGCGAGATGAACTTTCCGTTATGTAGCCTTCGGGATGGTATATTTTCATTAAAATAACCGGTGACTATGTTTAAGAAAAAACAGATATAATTATGGTAATTTTATTAGGAGTACTATGAAGGCCGTTGGTACAGCTTACTTTTTATGACCCCCCACTTATGCAACCTATGTATAACCGATACCCGTAATACGCCACGGCCATATTTCATACTCCTTTTAAAATTGATGCTGGAGGCCTCAGGGAAGTACTTGGTGGGGCAGGTAACCTCGGCTATATCGTAGCCGTTCATAAATATCTGCGATATCATTTCGTTGTCAAAAACAAAATCATCGCTATTGTAGGTAAAGTCTATAGAACGAAGCACCTCGGCACTGAATGCCCTGTAGCCAGTATGATATTCACTTAATTTCTGAGCTATTAAAATATTCTCAAAAAGAGTAAGGAACCTATTGAATATATATTTATACACTGGCATGCCTCCCTTCCTGGCGCCCCTACCCAGTATGCGCGACCCCAGCACTACGGGGTACAGGTCGTTGGATATGATGGAAGACATAGCATGTATAAGCTTGGGGGTATATTGATAATCGGGGTGGAGCATGATAACAATATCGGCCCCTATTTCAAGTGCTTTTTTGTAGCAGCTTTTCTGGTTCCCGCCATAGCCTTTGTTCTGTTCGTGCTTTATCACATGCTTTATGCCCAACCTTTTCCCGGTCTCTACGGTATTGTCCGGGCTATTGTCGTCTACCAGCACTACATCGTCCACTATATCAAACGGAATTTCGTTATAGGTTCTTTCCAGCGTAAGGGCTGCATTATAAGCAGGTAGTACAACAACTATCTTTTTGCCATTCAACATGCAACAAAAATATAACTAATCATATAAAAACAGCGGTTTTCAGTTTAGAGGGGTTTACAGTGCAAGAAAAAATGCATAATTTTTGCAAATGGGTATATATGAATGTATGATCAAGCTATATCTCTTAAAGTAGTGGTTTTGACGTAACTTTGTCTAAAGTATAAATTAGAATTAACATATCATGGAATTACAATTGCCAATATATCTTGATAATAATGCCACTACGCCGATGGATCCGCGTGTACTGGAAGCAATGCTACCCTACTTTGTAGAAAAGTTTGGTAATGCAGCCAGCCGCAACCACTCTTTTGGCTGGGTAGCAGAGGAAGCTGTGGATTATGCTCGTGAGCAGGTTGCTAAACTTATAAACGCAGACCCTAAAGAGATCATCTTCACATCGGGCGCTACAGAAAGCGACAACCTGGCGCTGAAAGGCGTGTATGAGATGTACGCTTCTAAAGGCAACCACATCATTACCTGCACTACAGAGCACAAAGCCGTGCTGGATGCCTGCAAGCATATAGAACACCAGGGTGGACAGATAACCTACCTGCAAGTGAAGGCTGATGGCCTGATAGACCTGCAGGAACTGGAAGCTGCCATTACCGATAAGACCATACTTATCTCTATCATGTATGGCAATAATGAGATAGGTGTATTGCAAGACATAAAAGGAATAAGCAAAATAGCCCACAAGCATGGTGTACTGTTCTTTACAGATGCTACACAGTCTGTAGGTAAAGTACCGGTAGATGTAATGGCAGATGGTATAGACCTGATGGCATTTAGCGGGCACAAAATATATGGCCCGAAGGGCGTGGGTGCACTATATGTGCGCCGTAAGAACCCAAGGGTAAAGGTAACATCGCAAATGGATGGCGGTGGCCATGAACGTGGTATGCGTAGCGGTACGCTGAATGTACCTGGCATAGTAGGCCTGGGTAAGGCCTGCGAACTGTGCATGCAAGAAATGGAAAGCGAAGCTAAACGCCTGAGCATTATGCGCGACAGGCTGGAAAGCGAGCTGATGAAACTAGAAGAAGCCTACGTGAATGGTAATACAGAACATCGTCTGCCACACGTTGCCAATATATCTTTCAAATATGTAGAGGGCGAAGGATTGATGATGGGCTTTAATAAGAACATAGCACTATCCAGCGGCTCTGCTTGTACCTCTGCATCTCTGGAACCATCTTATGTGCTGAAAGCACTGGGACTGGGTGATGACCTGGCACATAGCTCACTCCGTTTTGGACTGGGCCGTTTCACTACCGATGAGCAGATAGATTTTACCATTAAAGCGGTAAGCGAAACAGTGCTGAAACTAAGAGAAATGAGCCCACTTTGGGAAATGTTCAAAGAAGGGGTTGATATCAACGCTATTGAGTGGGCACACCACTAAATGAGTGGGAAGAAAATGGGACGGGAAGGCGTTCAAATACAACCATAATTAAGTACTAAAAAGAAAAAAGATATATCATGGCATATTCAGATAAAGTAATTGACCATTACAGCAATCCTAAAAATGTAGGTACGCTGGATAAAGCAAAAACTAACGTAGGTACAGGCCTGGTTGGCGCACCTGAGTGCGGCGACGTAATGCGCCTGCAGATAGAAGTAGATGAAGTAAGTGGCCTGATAAGCGATGCGAAATTTAAAACTTTCGGTTGCGGTTCTGCAATAGCTTCTTCATCACTGGCCACAGAATGGCTGAAAGGCAAAACAGTGGACCAGGCGCTTGCTATAGACAACATGGATATAGTAGAAGAGCTGAACCTGCCCCCTGTAAAGATACACTGCTCTGTACTGGCCGAAGATGCTATAAAAGCAGCAATAAACGACTACCGTGTAAAGAACGGATTACCTGAACTGGTTGCTGAGAAAGCACACTAAAAAAGATACAGCAGATAGGGTAACAGCCAAATGTGTGCGTGATCAGGAAAAAGAGAATAGGAACACGGCGAGCTAAACCTCAAAAAATTTTGTTATGATCTATGTAAGTGATAAAGCCAAAGAAAAGGTAGACCAGCTAAGAAAAGATGCCGACTTAGGGGACGAATATTTTCTGCGTGTGAGTGTGGTGGGTGGTGGTTGCTCCGGCCTTTCTTACAAGCTGGATTTTGATAACGAGACACAACCTAAGGATCAGGTATTTGAAGACCAGGGCGTGAAGCTGGTAACGGACCTGAAAAGTTTCCTGTACCTATGCGATACCACACTTGAATTTTCAGACGGGCTAAATGGTAAAGGCTTCCATTTCAGCAACCCCAATGCCAGCCGTAGCTGCGGTTGTGGTGAAAGTTTTGCAGTATAGACTATTGATGATATTTATAAAATACCAGTGGCCGAACCTATAGGTTCGGCCACTGGTATTTTTTGGCATTTAAGCTGCATCCTATGTAGCGCTATATCAAAAACACTTAATACCCTCTGCGCAGCATATCGGCATATTCATTTGGCAGCGGGCTGTTCTCAACAGCTTGCGCAGCTTTCTCCACGTCGTAGTCAAAGCGCATAAATTCGACCTTGATCGTTGACTTATCGTGAATATTGCTGTTCTCATTGATGTTCAACATCACATAGCAGCCCTGCGGATCGCCATCCTTTGGCTTACCCACTGACCCGATATTGATCGCGTGACGATAATGGGTGTTATCCGTAATTTCAGACGGCAGGATGCGGTGATAAGGTTTGTGCGTATGGCCGAAGCACATAATATCTGCATCAGCCTGCTCCATGATGCGCAGCATACTTTTTTCTTCGCGGTCTTCAAATAGATATTCATTGATCTTGCGCGGGCTGCCATGTACCAGCATCAGGTTGAGCTTATCCTCGTTAAGCTGGAACTCGACGCGGATATGCGCCGGGAGTGTGCGCAGATAAGCACGCTCTTCGGGTTTGACGATCTCGTTGGTATAAGAGATGGACACTTTGCCCATTGCCTTTTCATCATCTGTTTTATAGGCGCAGCCGCATTCATCACTGGTCCTGCCAATGCCAAAATCATAGTTTCCGGCAATGGTCGGGATGCCGCGCTTCCTGATCTCATTAATGACCTCGTTTGGCCATATATTATAGCCGACCAGATCGCCGAGGCAATAAATTGCATCCGGTTTGTTTTTCTCGATGTCTGCCAAACATGCTTCCAGCGCCGGAAGATTGGCATGTATATCACTGAATAAAGCGACTTTCATACGTCAGTTTTTAATATTTGCTGTTAAGTATTTCCATGTCGGGATCGCCAATGCTGCACCAATAACGGGGGCTGCGATATAGATCCAAAGATGTTCTAAATGTCCCGAGACAATGGCTGGCCCAATTGAGCGGACAGGGTTCATCGACGCTCCGCATACCGGCCCTGCAAACATGGCTTCCAATGCCACAACACCACCGATCGCAAGCCCGGCGAACATGCCTTGCTCTTTGCTGCCGTTTGCAACGTTGATGATGACCAGCATTAAAAAGAAGGTCAAGATCAGTTCAAGGATAAAGGATTGCATTTCCGTTCCGGCAGGCATGGTCGCGCCAAGAAATTCATTTGTCGGAAAAAGATATTTCAATGTCAGGCTTGCCAGCAATGCGCCTGCTAATTGACTTATAATATAGCCCGGCAATTGTTTAAGCGGGAAGCGTTTGGCGATCGTAAAGGCAATGCTGACCGCCGGGTTCAAATGTGCGCCCGATATATTGCCCAGGCTGTAGATCATACTCATGACGATCAGACCAAAGGTGATGGCTATACCAGAATGGGTCACGCTGCCGCCTGACTGCTGGTCTATTATCACCGCCCCAGTGCCACAAAACACTATGGCGAAGGTGCCGATCAATTCCGCTACGTAATTTTTCATATTTAGCAACAGCCGCCGCCAGGTGTGCAGCAAGCCGATCGAGTGGTTAATTCAGACAGAGATATTTTCTTTTTATCAGGGATGCCGCAAGCATCTTGTGCGAGGCAAGCCGTTTGCTTGTTGGTCAATACGAAGTCCTGCCCGTCAAACTCAAGACCGAATTTGCCAATGGTGCCTTGTTGGTATTCCACTTCAATATCGAGGTCTTCGCTGCCTAATATTTTCTGCGATAAATCGATGATGTGTAGGAATTTTTGTGGTGCCAGACGGTGGTCGTAATCGCCTGCTTCCCATAGCTGGAAATTGGCAATCGTTTCTTTGCGTTCGGTGCCACCACAGTCAATAAAGTGCTTGGTCACCAAACCCACTTCCGTCACATGGAAGTGAACAGGCAGATATGTGTTGTCAGGAAGTTTGAAATTGATCGCCGATACTTCGGCCAGCTTTTCTTTTAATTCAGAGATTTTCATTTGATTGTCCTTTATGCGTTAATAATAGTTACATCCAGTATTTAAGCTGTTGTGCTTCCTTGATAAATTCAATGATTTTTTCTTTTATCTCGTCACGGACTTTGCGGGTCTGTTCCAGAATTTCTTCTTGGCTGCCGCTAAATTGGGAAGGGTCAGTAAATGACCAGCCCATTCTTTTGACGATACCGGGGAATATGGGGCAGCTTTCAGCGCTGGCACCATCACAAACAGTGATCACGGCATTATATCTGTGCCCTTGCTTGAAGAGGTCAAAAACACTTTGTGTACCATTCTTACTGATATCAATACCGATCTCCTGCATAACCTCGATCACATTTGGATTGAGCTTGCCTGGTTCAAGGCCTGCGCTTTCCGCTTCAAAAAACTCGCCGCCTAAATTGTTGAGAAAGGCTTCTGCCATCTGGCTACGAGCGGAATTGTGGATGCAGACGAATAATACTTTGTGTTTAATGTTCAACATAGTTTACCTTTTTTAGTTGATCTGTTTATTGCAATATCACAATCAATTCATGCAAAAAAATAGGTTAGCAGCAATCGTTTTTCACAGTAATGTCCACAAAGAAACCGCCTAATATCTGTCGGTATTCATTCCAGACTTTGGGGTTGATGCAATAGCATACACTTGTGCCTTCCACTGTTCCCTGAATGATGCCAGCATTTTTAAGTTCTTTCAGGTGCTGTGAGATCGTCGGCTGTGCCAAGCCTAATTCATCCACAAGATCACCACAGATACAGGCATTGGTCTTGATAAGCTGCTGCAGGATTGCAATACGCGCAGGATGCCCAATGGCCTTAGCCATATTGGCGAGGTCATTTTGCTTTTTAGTGAAAAGATCTGTTTTAGTAGCGCCCAAGAGTTTATTTTAATCGCAATATTACGATAATTAAGCGAACATCGTAAATAAGAACGTTTTTTAGGTCAATGTTTTCACATAAGGAAAGGAACACCGGTTGGGCGTTCCTTTCCTTATGTGAGCAGCAAAAGATATTATTTTGAATTACTGCCGTTGCTGGGTGCAAGGCCAGCGTTGGTATTACCAACGTTCATGTTGCGGTATTCATTCTTCTTTACACCATCATTACTCCGGCTCGGCTTGCCTTCGTATACGTTGTGGTTATCGTTCTCATTACCGTTGTCAGACACTTTTATATTGTGTTTTTGGTAACCATTATGCTTAGCTGCGTAGTGCTTTTTATAATGTTTATGATGTGGTCGCATTGTGGTAGACTGTGCATGAGCACTCTGCATAAAGCAGACCAAAACAGCAAGGAGGAGTAAATGTTTCATTTGTATGTTTTATGGTTAATGAAATAAGAATATAAATATCACGCCAACATCTTACTTATACTCACTATACGAAAACTCTCGTGTATCTTTCAAATGCCTTGTGGTCCAGCTCAGCTTGGTACACATCTCGCTTCAGGCTTTGGTACTTTGCTTCTATAGAATGCTTGTAAGTGCTGATGTTGGCTTTCAGGGGCTGCAGCTTTGCGTACTCCCTTTTTATATCCTCTTCAAGTATTCTCTTTGTTTTTGCTGTCTCATACATGGCGAGTTCGGTATCTCTTTTCATTGCAAGAAGGTCGGGAATATAAGTGAAGCCGCTACCCACCTGCCGCTGCCAGTTCTGCAGTATCTGTATATTCTTTGGGCCTATGCCGGGCACTTTTATTGTTGATAGCCTATCTATATCAGCTGCTGTTCTTATACCGCTGTTCAGTATCGCCTCTTTCTTCACCGGGCCAATAGATGGTATGGTGTGCTGGGTTATGTCAAAGTTGCGCAGGAATATATTGTAGCGGTCTTCGTAATGCTTTTGTTCTATCAGCTTCTTCCGTGCATTAAATGCAGCAGGCAGTGCAGTAAAATTGCTGATGATAGTATTTAACCCGCTCAGTATCTTGTTATAGGCTACTATCTCGGCAGGATGGTTGGCCTGCTGTATGAAAGCCTGGAATTGCGCTTTTAATGTGAGGTAAATGTTTTGCCTTGCCAACAACTCTGCTTTCAGCTTCAGTGTAGCTGGCGACCTTAAATAGAAAATTATAATGAACACCATGCCTACTATTATAGCCTGTGGCTTAATGAACCATAAGCAGATAGTTGCAACCAATAAAAATGCCAGCCATTTGCGATTGAAAACCTTCAACTGTGTGAAGCTCTTATCGATCGGTGCAACGGTCAACCCGCTCACCACATGGTCGGCCGGGAAACTTTTTAACTCTATTTTTTCTATACGGAATCCTTGTATGAAGGTATCTATATCGTTAAGCACAGAATCAGCAGCTGCATAGCTATCGTCGAGGAAGTACAATGTTCCGGTCCTGTTCTTAAAGGCACACCACGGGCATTCGGCCGCCTTCCCTGGGTAGAAATGCAGCCGGGAATGAGGGCAAGTTCTCAGGTCTTTATATAAAATATCCAGTTGGGCTATCCAGTCTTTTGGCAGCGGCCTGGCGGGTATCTTTTCAAAGGAATTGTGGAATAGCTCAACGATGCTGTCGCCCAGTTCATTCAGATCAAAACTGTTCTTAGGCGGGGTCAGTTTCTTATTGCTCTTCCTAAGTGAGTAGGCAAATTCAAAGGTCTTTATGGCCTTCTCTTCGTCAATGTCTTCTGCAGTAAGGTTGCGTCCGGTAAAGGGATGCCTGCCTAAGAACAAGAGCTGGAAAATGAGTATGGCAAGCGAGAAACTATCAGTATTTACAGTGCGCACTACATTATTAAAGGTGCTGTGCTGCAACAGTTCTGGTGGTGTGTAGCGTGGTATGCCTACCTCGCAGAAATAATAACTATCTCCACTTTGCACCTGGAACGAGTCGCAGTCTATCAGTACCACCATACCCTGTGCGTTCACGAGTATGTTCCCTTCGTTGATATCGCCAATGATAAGCCCGGCAGCATGTATCTTATGAAAAGCTATGGCCAGGTTGCGGGCCACATGCACCAGGAAATTATAGCCTTTGTCCGGGAAAATATTCTTCCGGTCCATAGGCGTGAACAGCATGTGCAGCGGCACATAGCCATCCAGCCTTTTCATCACAAAGCCGCACACTCGCTGTGCCGCATCTGTAACAATATCTATAGGCCATGCAGCATACCTTGTAAGCTCTGTATTGCTCATGCCCACCATGTAACGCAGCTTGGCAACTTTTGCTGGTGTCAGTGTTTCAGTATATAACTTTACTACCAGTGCGGTGTCTTCTTTCACTGCACAAACCCGGCCCTCACCACCCCTGCCTATCTCTGCGCTTATGGTGTACCTGTTGCCATTCCCTCCGCTATATGCCTGCCCCGTCATCTTTATATCTTGTTGCTAATAGCAGTGTTTTATCATCGTCGGTCCTGTTATTTATGGCATTGCCTGCCAGGTATTCAGTAAGCTTATTATTGAGTATATCTACATGCTCATCTATACTCGCTTTTCTCAGCCATTTAAAAAGTTCTGCAAAAAAAGGCTGGTGCACACTTTCGGTCTCATTACTCAGCGCCAGCATTTGCAGTCCATCTGTAAATACCGCTACTTCATTTACGGTTTCGTGCAGTATCATGATATTTAAATTCCCCAGCTGCGCATCGTCTACTACAAAGGCAGTTGTGTTCTGATACTCGCCATTGTGCGGCCACCATACCGGCATATAGTGCCCTGTGCCATCGTTCCTTACTATGGCCCCATCGCCCACTTGCATAAAACAGGCCCTGTCGGGCAGCAAAATAAACCCCAGCAGTGTACACGAAAATTCATTGGCAGGTACGCTATGTTCCTTTGCCAGTTTGTTCAGGTGGTCATATACCTGTTCAGCAAGTTCGTATAGCTGCGGTTCGTCTATCACTGTCCCTTCCGCCACCCACCTTGCTACTTGTGTGGTACATTTATGTACGGTGAGCTGTGCGGCCATTGCCGCGTAGGTGGCGCTGCCAGCTCCATCGCTCACAAAGCCCGCCATCACTTCATCGCCGGCGAGTGTGTGCAGTACCTGGTAGCATATAGCATCCTCGCACCCTTTTCCGGACTGTACGTGTGATGTACCGATCACACTTTGCCCTATAGCTTTCCACATCATAATTCTGCCCACCCCGATGGCGGCAACATGGTAATACTATTGCCCGGGTTTTTACTTGATACCATTTTCATAGAAGACGACAGCCACAAAAAGAATTCGCGGAACATCAAACCTTTAAGCTTGAGCGGAGACCGTACAGATAGCCTGCTGAGTGTATCCATATTTGCGCCCTCAACCCCTATAGCGAAGAATGCGAACGAACCTTTGGTCTCACCTTCTTTTATCAACTGTGCGGCGGCCGACCAATTATCGGTAGGTGCTCCATCAGTTATCAGTATTATCCATGGCTTGTAATAACCTACACCATTTTCTTTGTAGGTCTGCTTCCTTTTATTCACCATGGCTATCCCCATACCAATGGCTGCACCGATAGGCGTATCGCCATCGGCAACTAATGGCCGGGGATGAAAATTATTTACCGTTTGAAAATCCGACACCAGTTGCACCGGACCAAAAGTTATCATAGCTATCTCCACCCTTTTGGTAGCGAGCAGGTCTTGTTCCAGTTCAGCTTTCAGCGTTCTTATGCCATCGTTCAGCTGGCGTATCGCCATGCCGTCCATCGAGCCCGAAGTATCTAACAGGAGCATGCACGGGCACCTCGATTCCGGATTGTTGGCAAAGTCTTCCGACCCAAATGGTATTTGCTCGAATGATATATATTCATCCATTATTTCGCTCCTTTTTTTAATAAATATGAACCAGCATTAAAGTTATTGAATATTGAAGGATCTTGCACGTCGTCCCCTGTTCTCTACCAAACAGAACAGGCTGCCTGTAGGGCAGCCTGTTCGTCATTTAGTACAAAACTATTTATTTCATTGGGGTAGATGGCCCGTCGTAGTTCTTACGTGGGTTGCGTTGCAGCACTTCGTCTACCATACCGTATGCTTTAGCTTCGTCAGCGGTCATCCAGTAATCACGGTCGCTGTCTCTTTCTACTTTTTCAAATGGCTGTCCGCTATGGTTAGCTATTATCTCGTAGAGTTCTTTTTTCAGCTTACCTATTTCGCGCGCTGTTATTTCTATATCGCTGGCCTGTCCTTCAGCACCACCTAATGGCTGGTGTATCATTACACGGCTGTGTTTCAGCGATGTACGTTTGCCCTTGGTGCCCGCGCACATCAGCACTGCGGCCATAGATGCTGCTATACCTGTACATATAGTAGATACATCAGGGTTAATGATCTGCATAGTATCGTAGATGCCTAACCCTGCATATACGCTACCACCCGGGCTGTTGATGTACATCTGCACATCGCGGGTACGGTCGGTACTTTCCAGGAAAAGGAACTGGGCAGTTACAATGTTGGCTACATAATCGTTGATAGCCTCACCCAGAAAAATGATGCGGTCCATCATCAGTCGGCTGAATACGTCCATCTGCGCTACGTTCATCGGGCGCTCTTCTATGATATATGGAGTAAGGCCAACTGGGGTTTTTGTTATTGATGCGGTATAGCTATCTAAAGCTAAACTGCTAATGCCATGGTGCTTTATGGCGTACTTCCGGAATTCGTTTGGATTCATAAACTTATTTTTAGGAATTTTTGAGCCTGTATCTTTCTTGACAAATTTTAAACCATAATAAATATAGTGCCATTCCGTCACATTCTAATGCCAATAAGCGTGTGCAAGACGAAATATAGAGGCCCGAAAGTATAAAGCAGATGGAATTGACCTGTATAGTAGGGAATGCTGACCTTCTATCACTATTCACGATCATCGTTAATACCTAATATCATTACAGACTTTCGGGCGTGTCATCTTCTATCTTCTAAAATTACGCTAAATTGCAGCCCACACGTTTTTCATGGAACTGCCCGCTGGGAAAAAAATATATTTCGCTTCCGACTTTCATTTTGGTATACCCACTCATGCTGCCAGTGTGGCCCGCGAAAGGCGGGTGTGCCAGTGGCTGGATGAGGTAAGTAAAGATGCCGCACAAATATACCTGGTGGGAGATATGTTCGATGCCTGGTTCGAATACAAGAATGTTGTACCAAAGGGCTATACCCGTTTCCTGGGCAAGCTGGCAGAGCTTACCGATAAGGGGATGCATATAGAAGCTTTTACCGGCAACCACGACCTGTGGATGAAGGGATACTTTCACCAGGAACTGAACATACACGTACACCACCAACCTATAGAACGCACCTTTAATGGCAAAAGTTTCTTCATAGGCCATGGCGATGGTCTGGGCCCCGGTGATCATGGATACAAAATGCTGAAAAAAGTATTGCGCAGCCCGGTATCGCAATGGATGTACCGGCGTCTGCACCCTGATACCGGTGTGGGCCTGGCAGGCTGGTTCAGCCGCAGGGGCGAAAAGCACACTGGTGGCGACCAGGAAGAAAAAGAACCTTTCCTGGGGCCAGAGAAAGAATGGCTGGTGCAGTTTTGCCTGGAGACCCTGAACGAGAAACACTTTGATTACTTTATATTTGGCCACCGCCACCTGGCACTGGAATACCTGCTGCCCCAAAACAGCCTGTATGTGAACCTGGGCGACTGGCTGCGTTATGACAGCTATGGCGAATTTGACGGTAAGGACCTGAAATTAAAATACTATAGACCAAGCTGACACCATGCAAAGAAAACTGATACTGATGCGCCACGCAAAAACCAATGAGGGTGAGCCAGGGCAAACAGACTATGAACGTATGCTTACCATACGCGGCCTGCGCAACACTACCGAAATGGCAGAAAAGCTACAAGGCGAAAAACTGATACCCGACCTTATAATAGCCAGCCCTGCAAGGCGCACGCGGCAAACAGCCGAAGGCATAGCAGAAGTGATAGGATATGACAAGGACAAGATAAAATGGGTAAAGAAATTATATCACTGCACACCCACCGAGTTTGAAGATGTGATATATGAAACGGATGATGCATACCACACGATAATGATAGTGGCCCACAATCCGGGTATCACAGACTTTCTTAACGGGCTCACCAGTTTTGAAATAGATAATATGCAAACAGGCGCCATTGCCGCCATTAATATAGATGCTGAGCACTGGAACCAGTTCGCCACAGCCAATAAACAAGTATTTTTATACTCATACCCTAATAGAGAAGCATGACCAACGGTAAACAGGTAAACATAATAGCTGGACTGGAAAAATTATTTGAAGAGCATTTTGGTGTAGCGCCCGAGCATGTGGACACATTACCAGTGTCGGGCTCGGACAGGAGGTATTATCGTCTCACCAACGGAAAAACAACTGCCATTGGCACTTATAACCAGAACGTAGCAGAGAACAATACTTTCTTTTATTTCACAGAGCTGTTTCGCAAACATGAGATAAAGGTTGCAGAAGTATATTCAAAAAGTAAAGACCGCAGATCGTACCTGCAGCAAGACCTGGGCACTACCAGCCTGTTCGACATGCTGATGGCAGAAGGCTATACAGATAAGGTGCGACAGTACTTTCACAAGAGCCTGGAGCAGCTGGCCCGTGTGCAGTGGATAGCAGGCCGCGAGGCAGACTACAAACAGTGTTTCGCCTCCAGCCAGTTCAATGAAAAGGCGATCATGTCTGATCTCCTTTATTTTAAATACTACTTTGCCGATCTGCAGCACATACCCTACGACAAGATATTGCTGATAAGCGAGATGGAGGAAATGAGCAAGGAGCTGGGGCGCATACAGCCGCAGATGCTCATGTTCCGCGACTTCCAGAGCCGCAACATCATGATACAGGATGAGGATGTGTACTTTATAGACTTCCAGGGCAGCATGCAGGGGCCACCACAATACGATATAGCATCGCTGTTGTGGCAGGCAAGGGCACAACTGCCAGAGGCCTGGAAAGAGGACCTGCTGAATGGCTACATCACCACGCTGGGCACACTGCATGTACCGCGTATGGATGAGATACATTTTCGTCGTGGTTTTGCACAGTTCGTGCTGCTGCGTTTGCTGCAGGTGCTGGGCAGTTACGGTTTCCGTGGCCTGCTGCAACATAAACCGCACTTCCTAAGCAGCATTGGCCCTGCGCTAAAGAACCTGCAAACGTTCTTATCAGACCATCCGTCCATACCATCGTACCCGGAAATGCGCAACCTGCTGGAGAAGATAGCATCGCCAGACATGCAGGAGAAATACCTTCGCACCAATGCCCATACAGACCATAAACTGTCGGTCACCATATCCAGCTTCTCTTATAAGAATGGAATGCCTAAAGATAAGGGCACACATGGCGGGGGTTATATATTTGACTGCAGGGGCATACTTAACCCAGGCAGGTATGCAGCTTATAAGTACATGAACGGCAACGATGAAAAGGTGAAACACTTTTTGGAGACCGAGAGTAGTATGCTGGAGTTTTTGGACCATGTGTTCGCGCTGGTATCTATGAATGTGGAAGACTACCTGGGCCGCGGGTTTGAGCAGCTAAGTGTAGGCTTTGGCTGCACAGGCGGCCAGCACCGGTCTGTATACGCAGCCGAGCAACTGGGCAAGTACCTGAAAGCACGCTACAACATACCTGTAACTGTGACCCACCTGAACGAAAGCAAGTGGCTGAAGGAAGATGCTACTGCTGCTGAGTAGACAGACAAACTAACAATTTGATATTTAAAGTGTGCAGGTTTGTAAAACCTGCACACTTTTTTCTATATAATACTATTGGTTTATCATTTTGATAAGCATATGGTGGTAGCAGAAGATTGGAAGTGCACAAACAGGCCTACGTGCCCTGCAAATCAAAAAATTTTGTTAACACCCCACTTATGGCACTGCTTTTGGATTACTACGGTAAATACAAATAGAAATGTCAGCCGTATCAGATGTTCCCCTCGATGTTCCCCTTGCCAAAGGCATGATAATAGAATTTACAGGTGGCTTTAAAGCCATGATAGCCCAGGAAGATCATAAAAAGTTTGCCGCTGCTATTTGCGATGAGATGTATGCATCGGCCATAGCCCGCGGTACGGGTATAGCCAAAAGGGCACCAGAATACCTGGAACATAAGATAGATGAAGGTAACGCAGTGATAGTGATATCGCCCGATGGTAACTGGGCAGGTTTCTCTTACATAGGCGCCTGGAACAATGATCAGTATGTATCGAACTCAGGCCTTATAGTGGCCCCACAATACCGCCAGGCCGGTGTGGCCAAAATGGTGAAGAAAAGAATATTTGATCTGAGCCGTGATAAATATCCCAACGCTAAGATATTTGGCCTTACAACAGGGCTGGCGGTGATGAAGATAAACAGCGACCTGGGCTACGAACCGATTACCTATAGCGAGTTGCCACAGGATGATGAATTCTGGGCCGGTTGCAAAAGCTGTGTGAACTTTGATATACTTACCGCAAAAGGCCGTAAGAACTGTTTGTGTACCGCTATGCTGTACGACCCTAAAGACCATGTGGCTGCCGCGCCCAAACCTAAACCACAGGTAAAAGAACTCTCCAGGCATGCTAACCGGGTGGTGCAGAGATACGCTGGTAATCAATAAGTTTTCTATCCACTATACATATCAACAAAGGCCGTCTTAACAGCCGGTCTTTTCTTTTAAAGAATTTGACTGGGTAGTGCATCCCCACCCCAACCTTTACATTTATCATTGTTTGATTTTTATACCTTTGGTTAATGCCAGCTATTCTTGAACTCCAAACGTTTTATAACGCCATCAACAAACCAGTTGGTGGCGATCAGCACGTGATAGGCCATTTCAACGTCTTTAAAATAGAGGACATTCTTCTTTCGCGCAAAAGAAAAGCCACTTATAGCCGACGCAGCTTTTATAAGGTGAGCCTCATTACTGGACATAATAAACTGCACTTTGCAGATAATTTTATTGAGGTAGATGGCACTGCATTGGTATTTACAAATCCTACCATCCCTTACTTCTGGGATACCATAAGCGAAAAGCAGGTGGGGTATATGTGCATTTTCACTGAGTCTTTTTTCAACCGCTCCGGCAGTATCAAAGATTACCCTGTATTCCAGTTCTTAGATGCAGCCGTTGTACCACTTACCGGGGAGCAGATACCACAGTTCAATGCACTATTTGCAAAGATGCACCAGGAGCTGCAAGGCAGCTATATATACAAGTACGACCTGCTGCGCAACCAACTGCTGGAGGTGATACACGAAGCGCAAAAGATACAGCCTGCCACCAATGCCTTCTCCATGGGCTCCAATGCATCAGAACGTATCACGGCACAGTTTGCAGAGCTGCTGGAGCGTCAGTTCCCTATAGAGCTGCCGTACCAGGTGGTGCAGCTTACCACCCCATCGCAGTTTGCTAACCATTTAAATGTGCATGTTAACCACCTGAACAAAGCACTGCGGGAAATAACCGGGCAAACCACATCGCAACTTATAGCCAATCGTATACTGCAGGAAGCTAAAGTATTGCTGCGGGCTACCAACTGGAGCATTGCTGAAATAGCCTTTAGCCTCGGCTTTAATGAACCCAACCACTTCTCTTCATTCTTCAAGACCAGAACAAAGACCAACGCCAAAGAGTATCGGCAGCCCGCCATTGATTGATTTATGTACTTATTGGTTTCATAACAGTACTTCTATTGCATAATTAAGAAGGAGCTTTGTACCATAAAATAAAACTTATGTGGACAAAGGCGAACATGCCCGACCAAACAGGCAAAAAAGTAATAGTAACGGGCGCTAATACGGGTGTAGGTTTTGAGACCGCGCTTGCGCTATATGAGGCAGGCGCCCACGTAGTGCTGGCCTGCAGGGACGCGCAAAAAGCAACAGATGCTATAGCACGTATACAGGCACAGCCAGGCAAAGGCACGCTGGAGAAAGGCATACTTGACCTGGCAGATCTGGATGCAGTAAAACGATTTGCAGAAACCTTTTTGAGCGGGCACAAGCAATTGCATATCCTTATCAATAACGCTGGAGTAATGACCGCTGGCGAGAATGCACCCCAGGCACCTAAAACAGCACAGGGCTTCGAGTTGCAATTTGGCGTGAATTTTTTGGGGCATTTTGCCCTCACCGGGTATTTGTATCCCTTACTTAGGGCCACGTCGGGTGCGCGTATCGTTACGCTCAGCAGTATGGCTTCGATACGTGGGGTTATAGATTTTGATAACCTTAGGGCAGAAAAAGACCTTGACCCCATGCGTGAGTATGCACAAAGCAAACTGGCCGATACCTTGCTGGCGCTGGAACTGCATCGCAGAATACGAGGCAAGGGTGATAATGTGCTATCTATAGCAGCGCAGCCCCAGGAGCTAATAGAACCGAGCTTATCCGCCATATGAGCGAAGAAGAGATCGCGGCAGGTGTTGCGCGCATCGGGGGACTAATGGACCCTTGGCAAGGGGCTTTACCATCTTTGTACGCAGCCACCGCTCCGGAAGCTGCAGGTGGCAATTTATATGAGCCAGATAGTAGTGGCGGATACCATGGCTACCCCACCAAAGGACCTCTTAGAGAGAATGCATTAGACGAGACGGTTGCTGACAAACTGTGGACTTTTGCAGAGCAGGTGACGGGAGTTTACTACCCATAATATCACCCCACAATGTCATAGTTTTCTAAACAGGGTCCGTAGCACCATCCATAGTTGGCGCTACGGACCCTTTAAATTATTACACATAAAAAAAGCTGCCCGAAAGGGCAGCTTCACACTTCACATATTCAAACACCACACACTCTTTATTTAGTATTGTTGCCTGAACTTGGGGCTATATACTGGCTTGTATTTTCAAAGTTCATGTTACGATATTCATTCTTGGCAGGGCCATCATATTGGCGGCTGGCTTCACCCTTGTATGGTTTGTCCATTTCGTCAGATACTACGATGTTGTGCTTCCTGTAGTAACCTTCGTAAGAGTTCACGGTGTTCACGTTCATGTCAGCTGTAGGCTGGTCCATGCTTCTGCTCCATGTTTGCTCGTCGCTCTGCATATATGCTGCTTTAGCGCCTTCTTTACCACAAACCTGGTAAGCACCATTGGTCAGGGCATACCTTATAGTTAGGATTCTTAGAACTATTTTTCTTTGTTTTCGCTTCAGCACTGAAATGAGAAACTCCTATCACCATCAGCGCTATTAATATCTTTTTCATAGTGTCTCTTTTTTAGTTAATAATAGCTTTCACTGTATACCTTGTAAAAAGCATTCCATGCACTGTTAAAGCTTTCTTAAAGAAAAATGCCTATTTCATTCCCCATATAAATGCACACTTTGTCATAAAAAAATGCCAGCTCTTGTAGCTGGCATCTCATTACAAACCCACCTTGTTAGTGCGTTTGTCCCGGTACTCCTGTATTATTGGTATTATTAAGTGTCCCGTTATTGTTATTAAGTGTCCCATTGGTGCTTTGCGGAGTAGTGTTGTTGGTATTGTTCGGGTTCAGGCTGTTGGAGTTGGTGCGCTGTGTGTTGCGAATGTGGCTGCTGGGGTAGTTGGTACCTGTAGGTGCCACATTGCTATTGGTAAGCGATGAGCTGCGACTGTTTGTGGTGTTTTGTGGCAGCGGTGGTTGGTTATTTACAGGTAGCGGGCTTAGTGTGTTGTTTTGCTGCTGGGCATTCGAATTGGTATTGCCCGTGTTGCTGTTGGTATTGGTACCCGCTTGTATCTGTGCAAAGCCTGCCGTCGATATCATCCCAATAATTGCAGTTGTGAGAATTATCTTTTTCATGGTTTTAGTTTTTATGTTTCCTTTCATCTCTAATAACACTATACCAGCAGCGGGCCTTAACCTTAGATATTGTTATATAAATGTCATGCGGATGTAAACAACTTCAGTATCAGTTTATTAACTATCCATATAGCAGAAACAATTAGATTAGCTTTTATTTATTGAGTATTTTTGTAAAAATTAAACAAGAAAGACCATGTTGAAGACAGGCAACACAATTGTGAGCATCTATACCGAAATGACCCCGAACCCTGAAACAATGAAGTTCGTGGCCAACAAACTGCTGTATCCTGGCAAGAGTATAGATTTCCCGGATGAGTCGAGCGCAGCGCCGTCGCCATTAGCCAAAGAATTATTTGCATTCCCATTCATACGCAGTGTATTTATAGCCAGCAACTTTGTGACACTCACCAAAACGGTAGATACCGAGTGGGATGATGTGATACCTACAGTGCGCGACTTCCTGAAACAATACCTGGAAGAAGGCAAAGAAGTGATCAACGAGGACCAGATAGTAATAAAGACCGATACCAATACGGTGAACGCTGATGATACTGATGTGGTAGTGCGCATAAAAGAACTATTGGAGAACTATGTGAAACCAGCCGTAGAGATGGATGGTGGTGCAATAAGCTTTAAAGGATTTAACGAAGGTACCGTTACGCTGATGCTGCAGGGCTCTTGCTCTGGCTGCCCATCATCTATGATAACCCTGAAAGCAGGCATAGAAGGTATGATGAAGCGCATGATACCAGAAGTAAAAGAAGTAGTGGCTGAAGCTGAGTAATTTTATATGTGACCACATTTTGAACGGCGACCTTACAGGTCGCCGTTTTTTGTTTGCCGTAATATGGCTTTTTGTCTTTATTTTTAACGCATCTTCGAATCACACAATGAGCAACAAGAACAATTACGTAGCAATAATGGCGGGTGGTATTGGCAGCCGTTTCTGGCCAGAAAGCCGTACCGCTTACCCTAAGCAATTCCTGGACCTGCTGGGCACCGGCAAGTCTTTGATACAATGGACGTTCAACCGCTTCCTGAATATTTGCCCTAAGGAGAATATATACTTCATCATCAACCATAGTTATATAGGCCACCTGAAGCAACAACTGCCCGATGTGGATGATGCCAACATCATCAGCGAACCATCGCGCAAGAACACGGCTGCCTGTGCTGCCTACTTTGCACACAAAATGATGGCGCTGAACCCCGATGCCAACATCATACTCTCGCCAGCCGATCACCTGATAATGGACGAGCGCACTTTTGAGCAGACCTGTTTTGATGCGCTTGATTTTGTATCGCAACATAACGCCTTGCTAACGCTGGGCATAAAACCTACCCGCCCCGATACCGGCTATGGCTACATACAGTACGAGGCCGAGGACCAGGTAGGCAAGGTGTACCGTGTAAAGACATTTACCGAAAAACCATCGCTGGAGCTGGCACAGACCTTCTTGAAAAGCGGCGACTTCGTGTGGAACTCCGGCATTTTCGTATGGAGCGTGAAAGCCATTATGGAAGCACTGGCAAAGCACATGCCCGAGATGAACGAAGTGTTCTTGCAGGCTACGGACGTGTATAACACCTCTGCCGAGACCGCAGTGGTGAGCGAGCTGTACTCCCAGTGCACCAACATATCTATAGACTATGGCATTATGGAGAAGGCCAAGAATGTGTTCGTACTGCCCTCTTACTTTGGCTGGTGCGACCTGGGTACCTGGGAGAGCGCCTACGACAATGCGAAGAAAGACTACCTGGGCAATGCCGTAATGGGTGACAACATAATGGTGATAGATGCCAGCGAGTGTATGATAAAGGCGCCGAAAGATAAACTGGTACTGGTACAAGGACTGGAAAAATTTATAGTGATAGATACACCTGATGTGCTACTGATATGCGAGCGCAACCGCGAGCAGCAGATAAAAGAATATGTGGCTGAGGTAAAAAGAAACAAAGGCGATAAATTTTTATAATTACGCTCATGACACTGCCGGAAAAACACTCCTTTACAGGCACTACCATTTTCACCATAATGAGCGCGCTGGCTCAGGAGTATAATGCCATCAATTTATCGCAGGGTTTCCCTGACTTTGCTATAGATGAGCAGTTGTCTGCGCTGATGGGGCAGGCCGCCGCTACGGGTTACAACCAGTATGCCCCCATGGCCGGTATGCCTATGCTGCGCGAGGCCATAGCAGCCGACTTTAAAAAACGCTACAACGTAGATGTAGACAAGGATACCGAGATAACCATAACCCCAGGCGCTACCTATGCTATATACACCGCCTTTACCGCTATACTGCAAAAGGGCGATGAAGTAATAGTACTGGAACCCGCTTACGACAGCTACATACCCAACATAGAGACCAATGGTGCTATAGCGGTACCAATACCCCTTTCAGCACCCGATTTTACTGTGGACTGGGATAAAGTGAAGGCTGCCATTACCCCACATACAAAGGCCATTATAATTAATACCCCGCACAACCCCACTGGCGCTGTGTGGCAAAAAAGTGACTGGGACCACCTGGCAGATGCAGTAAGGAACACCGGCATCATTATCCTAAGTGATGAAGTGTATGAGCAGCTGATATACGACGGGCAGCAGCACTACACTATTATGCAGCACCCTGAATTGCGCGAGCGCAGCTTTGCGCTATACTCATTCGGTAAGGTGTTCCATAATACCGGGTGGAAGGTGGGCTATTGCATAGCGCCCCCATCGTTCACCACCGCGTTCCGCAGGCTGCACCAGTACCTGTGTTTTTCTGTGAATACCCCGGCACAGTATGCACTGGCCCACCATATGGCCAACCCGCCTGCACAGCCCGTATACACCATGATGCAGCAAAAGCGCGACCTGTTCCTCAACCTGCTCTCCAAAACCAAATTCAAGATACACAAACCTGCTGCCGGCAGCTACTTCCAGGTAGCCGACTATAGCAATATCAGCGACCTGGGCGATGTGGACTTTGCCCGCTGGCTCACTAAGGAGCATGGTGTAGCCACCATACCCGTAAGCCCCTTCTACAGTAACAAGAAAGATGATAAGCTGGTACGCTTCTGCTTTGCCAAGAAGGAAGAAACACTTAGCGAAGCTGTGGATAGGTTGATTAAGATATAGGTAACGCCATGTTTTTCGTGTCATTGATATAACAACAATATCCCGATTTAATGGAAATTATTTCGCAGTCTGAAGAAATCAAAAATTTTGTTATGAGAAGAGAATTAACCCTTAAAGTGATAATTTTTCAATTTTTTTCAATAATTTTATATGCACTCAATAGCACACGAAATACAGTATCTTAATTTCACGCTACACATATTCACTCACTCTTTTCAACTCCACTTTTATGAAAAAAATGACGCTGCCCGCTTTCATTGCCGCACTAGCATTTGCAATGCTCATTTTCAGTTGCAAGAATAAAACCAGTAGTGAAACCGCTACAACCGACGTGACTAAAGACTCAGTGAACGTGGCGAATACCTGCCCTGAATCGACATATAACAAAGCTGATTTCCAAAGCGTTTTAGGAATTCTATACCAACAACAAGCGGCGGAATATCGTGCTCTCTGCTATCAGGCCTACAATGTCGCCAAACAGCACATTGCCGATACTTTAGACTGGTATCGGTCGCATAAAATCGCTCACGACACTTTTGCAATCATCACTGACCTCGACGAAACAGCACTCGATAACAGCGCAGAAAGTGCTTGGCTCATTCGTCACGACTCTACACCGCCCGGAGCATCTATTGTGAGTTTCTTAGACTCTTGGCAGGTGAACGGCCTTGATGGTACTCGTTCAGATTCCGTCCCTGGCAGTGTTAGTTTCTTCAAATGGGTGAAGAAGCAGAACATCGACATTTATTACATTTCAAATCGGCTCAAGTTGCCAGCTACCGTAGCTGCGACGATGAATGTAATGGATGGTCTCGGGTTTCCGGAAGCCAAGGACGAGAGATTTTTTCTTTTCAAATCCAATACCGGCAGCAAGGAGCCTCGTAGAGATACTGTAATGCATTACAGCCATCATCATGTGATTTTACTACTCGGCGATAATTTAGCAGATCTAAATAAAAAATTTGATAGTTATACAGGACCGCAAGACAGGAAGAACAAAGCTGATTCTCTGCAAAATAGGTGGGGTATAGACTATATTGTTTTTCCGAATTCCGTCTATGGTGATTGGGAACTTGCTTTGTACAAAAACTACCCTAATGCCAAATCAAAACAATCACACGATTCTGTTAGAGTACTTACATTAGATTATACGAATAAACAGCATTAAGTACCAATCTCATAGGCTGTTCGGCAGTAAAGAAGCGATGAAGTGGGTAAGTACCATCATCGCTTTTTTTGTTTTTCAATTGCTGTAACTCAAAGGTTAGGCCTAACGGATGTCACCATTTTTGTTGAGGAGCACAGCAACAATGTTTCAGTCTGTAAGACCACCCTCAGTACGAGCCGTATCACATGTTGTTCGCGATGTTAGCATAGCGCATCGCGAACTGCCAACAGAAACCGGTCTGTGACCGGGCACTCGCATAGGGGCACCTCGCTACGGTTTACACAAACATGCATTTGCACTTTCTATTTAAAAAAAGCGTCCCGCACATACGGGACGGTTTTTCATTGTATACTGTCGCTGATCAGTTATGTGCTACCACTATCTTTTGAGCTTGTACAGAGCTACTAGCTTGCAACCATAAAGTATATACCCCTGGTGCCAGGTGGCTTACATCTATATGATGGCTTGCCTGGCCAGCTGACTGCACCGCGTAAATGTTTTTCCCACTCATATCGAACATGCTAATGGTAAACGGCATACCTCCATTGTCTGGAAGCTCTATGTCTACCTGTTTATCGGCAGGGTTAGGGTATATCTTTGCCTTTGGGATATATACATTGCCAACAGCATTAGTTTTTCTTTTGGCATCGTACATGTAAAAATCATCTACACCCCCCACTGTCAGGCTTGCTCCATTATTCACCCAATTGGTCAATATGGAGTCTGATGCAATAAATCTCATTTGGATACTGGTAGTAGTTCTGGGCAGATATTCGGATACCGAGAATATTTTTCTGCGCCAGTTATAATCGCTCTGGTAGGTTTTTTCTACCTGTTGCCAGCTGGTGGTATTGGCGTCTTTTATCATTACCTGCCATGGGTCGTTCTTGAAATTCGGCCCCAGGTCGTTCGAGAACCAACGGTAGTATTCTATAACCGGCTCGTTATACTTGCTGATATCAATAACCGGTGTAGATACTGATGTAGCGCCATTGGTAATGCTTGTAGGGGTACCAGAACCATTACCCGTAAGCAGGCATCGGTCTGCATTGTTCTGGGTATGGTCTTGCATTGGCCAGGCATTTATCATACTATTGCCAACAGGCATTACGCGCTGCCACTTGCCTCCGGTGGCATTGTCGCCTGCATTGTTCCCAATGGTCCAGCCGGTTGGGGCCGTATCAAAGTTAACGCTGTCAGTAGCCACCATACCTACCCCTAACTGGTAAGGAATAGTGGACTGGTAAGATGGAATAGCAGGATCATAACCAATAGGAAAATAAGCATTGGCTACGTTCAAATTGTCATGAATGCAAAAATAGTAATCGATAAGTGCACCTGTGTCCTGGGCAGGGATATTGGCGTTGTACGTAATGTTATCGTGGGTTGTCATCACAACAGAGTCCCACGTAGCTGTAGTGCGGGTGCGGTAAAAGACCAGCAATTGATGAAGCGCAGGCTGGTTTCCCACGTACATATCTACTGTTACTGGTAGCGGCGTCTTTGCCGGCGCATTCTTCAGTTCCTGGTGCTGGCACATTACGTCCTGCTCCAGGTATATGCCATGCTTTGCAAATGCAGCTACTATCTGGCGGTAGTGTGGTGTGCCATTGGCCATGTTGTTATCATTGTCATCTGCTTGCAATGCATCTATCAGTACGGTCTGGTACACTTCCCCTTCCTGCCCGTCAAAACCATCGGGGGCATCAAAATATACTTTTGTAAATAGCTTGGTCATGGTGTCTACGCTGCCAATGTTCACACCTACGTCCCACCAGGTGCCGGCTATTATCTGGCCATTCTGGTGTGGGTCTCCGGGGGTTAAAAGGTCTTGGGGATATATCTGCGGGGTCATATCATATCTGCGGATAAACCCGTGGTAAGTAGTGAATGCGTTGGCCGCAAGTATAGGGTTACGGGTGATGCTCAATGCCCATATGTCAGACATCGCTTCATTTAGTGCACCGTTCTGTATGGTTTGGCCGTTAACATTGGTATACATGTGGTCTGTAATTCCGTGACCATATTCGTGATATACTACATCGCCCAGTTCTGCAAAAGAGTTGCAACCACCGCCTGCAGCAAAAAAGTTTATTGCTGCGCCATCGTAGTAGGCATTGCAGCTGCCTGAAGTAACATCCACATATGTAGGTAATGGAAAATCCATTCCTGTAAATGTGGGAAGATATCCCTTCATAAAATTATGTACTCTGTTCACATGATAGTATGCATTTACATCTCTGCTGTTTGATGGGGCTATTGTAGGATAGGTGTATACTGTGCCCAGGCCGCTCACCATGTCGATGAATGCAGGTATGTTGCTGGAAGTATCATCGTGAACTACAGACCACAACCCGGCAAGTGGTACTGTTGTACTCACTGGCAATGACAGGATGGAGTTGCTATAATATCCTGCAGTATCTGTAGTATAGTTATTCACGCCTATGCTCAGTTTTATATTAGGGAGCGCCTCCAGCGTGGCTGGGTTCAGCGTGCCGTTCTTATACACCGTTCCTTTTACCTGTACGTTGTAGTTATCCTTTACTTCATTTGTGCGGTATAGCAAATCGCCCGTTATACCATCTACATACCCGGTTAGCTTTACAGGCATACCCGCCTGCGTACCTGAAACGGTAAAATGCCAGGAAGGGTGCAATGTGTAGCCTGCTGCAGATGGCAAGGGAAACCAGTCCCATTGGGCATCTACTTGCTTGCTTATTATTTTTATGCCTGCCAAGCCGCTTGTAGCTGTAGTTAATGCATTGTTTGCTGATATTACCGGCGTTAGTTTGCTATCAGCATCACCATAATTTTTCATTTGTATCTTTACCAGTTGGCCCTGTTCTGAGAGCTGAAATGATAGTTTTGACATGAATACCTTATGCCCATTACATACCTCTACGTAATTTAAGTAGGTCTTATTTTCCACCGTAAAGTTGCTTATCTGCTTCCAGTCATTTTTGCTCACGCCCAGTGTGGTTAGCGTGTGCTCTATGCAATAAGTGGTTTTATCATCTGGAGTATTGCCCGGCAGTGCTATGCCAGGGCCATATGCTATGGTAATGGTCCCATTAAGCTTGTCTGTATTGGCCCTCCAGCCTGGCAGGGTCTTTACCATGTTTTTCCGTGTTGCGGCGCCTGCGGTGGCATTTACAGGGTAAGAACTGAAACTGCTGTACACAGAATAGTTGAGCGGGTAAGTGTGCTGCTTTGCAGATACAGAGAGGGCTGCGCTAAAAACGCATAGGGCAAGTATGATTCTTTTCATAAATAGCAGATCGCGGGTTAAAGGGTGATCATGCCATTAAGTTATATATTTTTTGCGTATTCCGAAACTTAATGCTCAATAACTTACATATAGTTACCAGAGTGAACACTTACATAAGTGTAATAGAGGGACCATCTGCAATTCATATGCAGCAGTTAGTTAGCTTATCATGGTCACTATGCCGGTCTTTATAGCATAGATAGCCAGGCCGGTGCGCGATCTTACACCCAGTTTCAGGAAAAGTGCTTCCCGGTACCCATCTATGGTACGTGGGCTTAGTGTCATCATTTCAGCTATTTCCCTATAGGTATGTTCGCTGCAGCAGTGCATCAGGAACTGTACTTCTTTGTCGTTAAGTATCTCCGGTGTTCTTGCATCAGGTGTTTGCAGCATTTTCAATACCCTGCCCGTTACCAGGTCAGAGTAGTAAAAACCGTTCTGGTGTATCTGTAGTATGGCATCCCGTAGTTCCGATGGGTGTGCATCTTTAAGTACATAGCCATTGGCCCCGCTGCGCAGCATTTTTATTATGTTCAGTTCATTATCATACATGCTCAGTGCCAGTATCCTGCAGGTAGGGTATAGCTTTTTCAATTGCACAGCCGTTTCATAGCCATTCATTTCCGGCATGTTTATATCCAGTATAAATACGTCTGGTATACTGCTTTGCTGTTTCGTTCTTTCAAGCAGTTCCTTCCCGTTACCGGCCTCGAACACAACGTTAAAGCTCTCGAATTTAGAGAGCAGCTCTGCTACTCCTTTTCTTAGTATGGCATGGTCATCTGCCAGCGCTATATGTATCATTATCGGGTCTCTTTTATGTTGTCGATCTCAAGGCGCACTGTTGTGCCTTTTTCTTTCTGTGAGTCTATGGTAAGGCGCCCATTGAGCATATCTGCCCTTACGTGCATGTTGTTGAGGCCAATACCATCACTTTTGTTCTCTTTCATGTCAAAGCCTGTACCATTGTCCTGTATGTTCACGGCAAGCAGGTCAGCCTCATAATTAATATATACATCAATGGCCGTGGCCGATGCATGTTTTATAGCATTGGCAGTAGCTTCCTGCACTATACGGAATACCAGCAGTTCCTGCTCATTGCTCAGGTCATACTTTTCGCCCCATATGTGTAGCTTGGCACGCATACCTTTGGCAGAATATATATACCCTAATTCTTTTTCTATAGCTTCAGTAAGGCCTGCTTTTGCAATAAAAGAGTTGTTCAGTGTATGGCTTATATTGCGCAGGTCGTTTATGGCCTGGCTTAGCACCGTTACTGCTTTTGTTGCATTCTGTATAGTGTGCTCGTCCTTACTTTCTGTTTGTATATCATAGAGCTTCAGTTTCACCAGGCTCAGCAACTGGCCGGCATTGTCATGTATCTCTTCAGAATAGTATTTGAACGATTGTTCCTGTACCTCCAGCTTGGTTTGCAGCAGTTGTGTATCGTATTGATGTTGTATCTCCAGTTTTTCCGTATAGTGTTTCACCTGCTTCCTCTTATATTGTATAAGGAACAGGATAAGGGCAGATACAAAGATGGTAATGAACAATGTACATGCTATGAATACGAAAAATATGCTGTCTGTCTGATTCAATATTTACTGCTATTAGCTGGTAATGGAGCGGACTTGGCCCGTAATTTCAAAAAAGCATATCCTATAGGGATATATACAAGCACATTAAATAAAGTGTAGTATAATACTATCATTGGAAATCTGTTCGTCCCTTTTAAATAATGTCTGAATGTCCAATAAAAGAACGTGACCGACCACAACACCAGCAGGCTGCGCCATACATAAAAATGAGGATACTCTGAAAATTTCAAAATATCCTCACTATCAGAAAATTTGTATAGAACATATAATGCTTGCGGACAAATGATAAGACATTCTATCACCAGCATGTAACTGTTATAAGTGTCAATTTTTTGAATGGCAAGATCGGCTACTCCGATCAATGCACTGGTGATAAATGTTGCAATTACCAGCAACTTTTGGGGTTTTTCAAGTACGGTATAAAAGAAGTATATACTGATAAGGGCAAGCTCAAAAATGCTATATACATGAGAAACAGCCGAAATGACATTATGTTTTTCTATAAAAAAAAGGCATACTATTTCATTAAGGTACATAACTACTAAGAAAAGGAAAAACAGTTTTAATGGCGTGTCCATCCTTGTATAGTATATAGCCCCTACAATAACATTAAATGAAATTACGGCATAATAGAAATATTGTAGTTTTGCAACTATATTCCATATTGCGTTTGCTTCCATAATTCCTTAAAATTAATGTAATTATATATCTTGCGTAGGGATACTTGTTGGTGGCTGCTGGATATGCTCTAATACACTCAGGTTCCCGGCGCCATCATTAAAATATACAGGTATGCCACCTTTATAGCAAGTGATGACCAATGTTTCAGAATAGTCATCATTGATGCCTTTTTGAATGTAAACCTGATCAGCATTGCATTGGTCTATATATGCCTTCAGATTAGGCATGTCTACATAGTAGGTATTTGCATCAGGCTTTAAGCGCCCTATTATACGTTGTGCATCAGTTAGTGCAATGAATTCTCCAGACATTTTTAGGTTTTGATTTGGTTTAAAATAATAGGGTGAAATTAGTCATCTCCCGAAATTTGCATCCGTAAAAACACCGTTTTTTATATGAAAGATATTACTACCTTCTCAAATCGTTAAAATACGGTAATTAAATATTTTTTAATTATTTAAATGAAGATCGTTAATATATTTCCTTCAAGTGCGTACTGAGACAACCGAATAAAAAAGGTAGTAGTTCGTTTTGGCAACCTCTCCGTAACTCGTACTTTCACATCCTTATTATTCCAACCATCAGTATGAAGTACACCGCTATACCAACTGCATTATTCGCGCAAAACCGTCAGCGTTTTATAGAGAAAATGACACCTAACTCAGTGGCCATTTTTCATGCAAGCCTTACTATACCGCAAAGTGGCGATGGGGCTTATACTTATAAGCCCGATGCCGACATAATATGGCTGAGTGGTATAGTGCAGGAAAAAACATTGGTGATACTGTACCCTGATAATCCGGATAAAAGCGCCCGTGAGGTATTGGTACTGCTGCGCCCAAATGACCACCTTGAAAAATGGGTAGGCCATAAGCTGCGCAAAAATGAAGCTACAGCTATATCGGGCATCAGCAATGTGCAGTGGCTGGATGGGCTGGATGCTATGCTGCAGGTGATGATGAACAGTGCAGACCATGTGTACCTGAACACCAACGAGCACAACCGCCGGGATACAGAGCTGCCACGCCTGGATCTTGAGTTCGTGCACAGCATCATGAAGCAATACCCGCTGCACCACTATGAGCGTGCTGCACAAATAACCAAACAATTGAGGCCCATAAAAACTACCGCAGAGATAGATGTAGTACGAACGGCTGTAGATATAACCCACCAAGCGCTGAACCGTGTGCTGCAATTTGTGAAGCCTGGGGTTATGGAATACCAGATAGAGGCAGAAGTGATACATGAGTTCATTAGAAACAGGGCTACTGGCTATGCCTACGACCCTATAATAGCCAGCGGCGACAGAGCCCGTACGCTGCACTATACCGAGAACAATGAGGTATGTAAGGATGGCGAACTGATACTAATGGACTTTGGTGCACAGTACGGCAATTACAATGCTGACCTTACCCGCACTATACCGGTAAATGGTAAGTTCACCCCACGGCAGAAAGAAGTGTACGAAGCCTGCCTTGCAGTGCACAACTATGGCAAAAGTATATTAAAGCCCGGCATCCTTTTCCCAGACTATGTGAAGGCCATCAACGAAGAGATGGAAAAGCAATTGGTGAAAATAGGCCTCATAACTGCAGAGGACATCAAGAACCAGGATCCGGAGAACCCTGCTTTCAAAAAGTATTTTTATCACGGCGTCACCCATCACCTGGGCCTTGTGGTACACGATTCCGGCAGCTATACAGAAGAAGTAAAAGAAGGCATGCTATTTACCATAGAGCCCGGCATATATATAGAGCAGGAGCAAATGGGCATCCGTATAGAGAACAATATATGGATAACAAAAGATGGCAATGAAGACCTGTTCAAAAACATACCGATAACTGTGGAAGAGATAGAGGCCGCAATGAGCAAATAAAAGGGGCGTACGATCTATAAACCCAACTACCGTGGTATAGATCTTATGCAATTTTATTACTAAACCGTATATAATGTTAGAGGCGCTAAAGCAAGGGTTGCTGCATCTGTTCTACCCCAACTTGTGTTATGGGTGCAACAAGCCTTTGCTGGCAGGTGAGGACGTATTGTGCCTGCATTGCCACATGTTGCTGCCTCTTACTGGTTATCATGATGTGTCTGATAATGAGACCGCCCGACGCTTTGCGGGCAGGCTGCCATTTGCGTATGCTACATCGTTCGCGCACTTCACTAACGATGGCTTGCTGCAACACCTGCTGCATGGCCTTAAGTACAAGAACAGGAAAGACATAGGCACATACCTTGGCAGGCAGTTTGGCACAGAGCTGCAGACCGCTGCATGGATAAACGAGATAGATGCCGTGATAGCAGTGCCCCTGCACCCCCGCAAAGAAAGAGTAAGGGGCTACAACCAAAGCGTAGTGATAGCTGCTGGCATAGCAGAAGTGCTGGGGAAGCCCGTAATAAAAGATGCACTGCTGCGCAACCGCCATACCGAAAGCCAAACCCAAAAAACACGTGCACAACGGCTGGCCAATATGCAAAATGCTTTTACAGTACGCAAAGACAGGCTGGGCAGTGCGCAACATGTATTGTTGCTGGACGACGTACTTACCACCGGCGCCACCTTAGAGGCCTGCGCACTGGCATTTACAACTACCAGCAATGTGCGGGTAAGTATAGCTACAATAGGCATAGCCAATTGATAACCCTTTTAGTAGCCGCGTATAGATAACTCTTATTGCTATTGTTGATCAATAGTTCTACCTTAATATTAAATTAACATTGGCTCATTGTCATTTATCTAAAATTATCAGAGCATGAAGAAGATCTTTTTAAGCGTGGCTGCACTATCCTTGTTCGCTGGAACAAGTTTTGGCGCAGGCTACCAGCTAAATCTGCAGGGACTAAGACAACTGGCCATGGGCGGCAGCGGCACCGCATGGCCATGGGATGCTGCTACCATATTTTATAACCCCGGCGGCCTTGCCCGCTTAGAGGGTGTGCAGGCAAACGTAAGCGGACTAATGATAATACCCACCGTTCAATATGCATCATCTGCTACCGGCACAACGGCCACTACAAAGTCGCAACAATTCTATCCTTTCAATGCATATGTGGGTGGGCCTATAAAAAAGGGAAGCAAACTGGCACTGGGCCTGGGTGTGTATACCCCTTTCGGCAGCGGCCTTACATGGGATAATAACTGGGCTGGTAAGTACCTGGCGGAGTCTATATACCTGCAAAGCATCTTTGTGCAGCCTACCGTTAGCTACCGTATAAATGATATAGTATCTGTAGGTGGTGGTTTCATATATGCATTTGGCAACCTCGATTTCAAAAAGGCGCTACCGGTGACCAATGAAAATGGCACAGACGGCCAGGCAGACCTGAAGGGAAATGCACAGGGCACCGGGTACAACCTGGGCATACAGCTTAAAGCGACAGACAAACTCCAGTTCGGTCTCACTTACCGCTCACGGGTAGATATGAAGGTGAAGTCAGGCAATGCTAATTTCACTGTTCCGTCATCGTTATCGTCATCGTTCCCGAATACCAACTTCTCTGCAACGCTTCCATTGCCAGAGGTTGCTTCTATCGGTGTAGGGTACCGTCCCATACAAAGGCTCACCTTGCAATTAGATGTCAACTTTATAGGCTGGAGTGCTTACGACTCACTGAAGTTCAATTTTAGCCAGCACACTGCACAACTGCAAGATCAGCACGCACCACGTTTGTATCAGAACACCGTGGCCGTAAGGCTGGGTGGCAGCTACGAGCTGGGCAAGAAATTTAATGTAATGGCAGGCGCCGCTTACGACCCCACCCCGGTACGCGATGGCTATGTATCGCCCGAGCTGCCCGATGCTGACCGTATAGTGCTTACCTGTGGCCTCACCTACAGGCCCGTACACAAAATATATGTGATGGCAGCGTTGGAATATACCACTACAGCCAAGAGAAATTCCACTTACGATTTTGGTGGTTTCAATGGCACTTACCAAACTAAGGCCCTTACACCAGGCATAGGCGTATCGTATGATTTCTAACCCTCCTAAAAAACAGAAAATTATGAAGAAGATATATATAGCAGGGTTGTTGGTATTATCCGTAGCGGCCTGCAAACCAGACCTTAAAACAGCAACAGCATCAGCAGGCACGGCAGACTTTAGCGTATACCTGGCGGTGGGCAATTCCCTTACTGCAGGCTATGCAGATAATTCGCTTTACCTCACCGGCCAGCAAAATTCATATCCCGAGCGCCTTTCAGAGCAATTCAAGCTTGTTGGCGGTGGCGCTTTCAAGCAACCACTACTGATGAGCGATGTGGGCCTCCCTACGCAAAAGTTAGTATTGGGTATGTCTACTTCGTGTGCTGGCGTTACCTCACTCGGGCCAGTGCCATATCCACAGCCCGTCAACTGGGCCGATACTGTGAGCATTGCCTCGCAAGGACCTTTTAATAACGTGGGTGTACCTGGCATACGCTGTATAGATTATATTATACCGGGCTACGCCCTACTTGCAAGTGCCTCAGGTGTGCCTTATGCAAAACGTTTTTTTGCTAACCCTGCCGCACGTCCGCTGGATGAAGCACTACGCATAAAGGCAACATTCTTCACCTGCTGGCTGGGCAATAACGATGTGCTGCTATACGCTACTGGTGGCGGAGTGGGTGCCGACCCTGGTACAAATCCAGGAGATGTTTCTGCACCGGCATTTTTTGATGCTGCATACAATATCGTTATCGATTCCCTTACAGCAAATGGTGCTAAGGGCGCGCTAATGAATATACCAGATGTTACAGCCATACCATTCTTTACCACTGTGCCTATCAATGCATTGGCGCTGCGCCAAGGCCAGGCCGATTCTTTAAATGCTGCCTATGGCGGCTTTAATGGTATTCATTTTGCCGCAGGCGCCAACAACTTTGTGGTACAAGACCATGCGGGCAATATGAAGCAGATACAAACAGGCGAGTATATATTGCTTACCGTGCCTCAAGACTCTCTTACCTGTGCAGGCTGGGGCAGCTTGAAACCAATACCCAGCAAATATGTGCTGACCAGTGAAGAAGTGAGTAATGTAAAGGCAGCCACCACCGCCTACAATGCCACTATACAAGCCGCTGCTACAGCACACAAACTGGCCTATGTAGATATGAATAGCTACCTGAAAACATTGACAACAGGCATCACGTTCAATGGTGCAGCGTACAATGCCACATTTGTTACCGGCGGTGCGTTCTCGCTCGATGGTGTGCACCTTACTCCACGTGGCTATGCACTTGCTGCCAACTTCATTATACAGAACATAAATACTCAGTACAAGGCTACCATACCTTCTATTGATGCGAATAAGTATCCTGGGGTACGTTTCCCATAACGTCACCCAGATTTTAAAAAGAGAGGCTCCACTGATGGTCAGTTGAGCCTCTCTTTTTTATTTAGCTTAGTGGGGTGACTTGCTATTGAGACGACCGGTATGGGAAAGTGCCACCATCTACCACATGTATCCTTTGGCGGGTACGCATTATTGGGTTTTGATAAAAACTGATAACATGATTGTCAATATACACATCCTCAAGGTTCATCAGCTGAGATAATTCGTCTGGAAGTTTCAGCACACCGCAGTTCACTACATCAAGTTCCTGCAGCATGGCGCAGTTGCCTATAGATGCGGGTATATTGTCCAGCCGGTTGTAGGGCAGGTACAAAAAAGCCATCTTGTTCAGGTTGCCTATTTCTTTGGGCAGTTCGCCCAGTTTATTGTTGCCAATATCCAGGTGCATCATGTTCCGGCATTGCATCAGGCTGTTTGGTAGCGTTTCCAGTTCATTGTAAGATACCACCAGTTTTTCCAGGTGTGCCATATTGCCAATAGCAGCAGGCAATTGCTCGATATAATTGCCCGTAAAATTCAGGTATTTCATATGGGTGAGGTAACAAAGGGAGTCTGGGAGTACAGTTAGTTTGTTATATCCCATCACCAGGCTTTCCAGGTTGCTTAGGTAGGCAATGTGGCCGGGTATTGTTTGCACCTTATTGCGAAACAGGTTCAATTTCTTCAGCTTGGTACAGGTGAACAGGAATGGGGGCAATTCGGTTATCTGGTTATTGCTCAGGTCCAGCTCTTCCAGGTTGGGGAACTGTGTTATCACATACGGTATACTTGTCAGGCGGCTAAAGGTGAGCTTTAATGCTCGCACATCGTTGGGGTTTTCCAAAGCCTTATTGGTGTCTGTATAGACTTTAGTGGCCTGGGCTGCATAGGTGCAAAGAAGTAGCAGGCAGAGGGTAGGTATAATTCTTCGCGTATTCATATGTGAATTTACGACATTTTAAATTCCTGTTAAATTATTTATTTAGCTCTTTATACTCCGCATAGCTTATCATTTTATAATCGGCAGGTATCCTGAAATAGGAGTTCTCTACTGGTTTCAATTCTATTGTCTCTATAGTAAAGTGCATTACAATGTTGTGCTCATTACTAATATCAAATTCCATAGGTATGAAATCGGCTCCGGGCAGGCGGTCATAGATACGGTCATAACCAGGTTGCAGCGCCTTAGTACCGTATAGGGAGAAGGTCTCGCCGTTGGCATACCTCACCTGTGCTTTTTGCGCGGTGTAGGCGCCATAGGTCTTTTTGTCGGCAAGGTATTTAATGGTGAAGCCTTCATATTTTTTTTGTTTTGCAAGGTGCTCCTCCATGTTATGTTGTATAGCATACTTTTTGTCGCCAACTATCTGCAGGCTATACATGCTATTCTTATTGCCATCCATTATCACCACATCGTTATAACCATTACTTACGTGCAGTTCTTTTCGTATCATTTTGCCTTTTAGGGTCAGTGTATAAGTGCCTTCATAGCTTTTTTTATCAGAAAGATCCTTGCTGCTCAATGTGAGATGATATACTATCACCCCCTCGTCAAACGTTCTTTGACACCATGCGGTACAAGGGAGTAAATAAATAATGGCAAATAAAAGGGTGTAGGCAGCTTTTTTCATAGATCGTACAGCATAAACACGCTAAATATAAGTAATAAATAGAGCACATTTATCCTATTTCTTTCAGTAGCAAGACGTAAAGGGTGGCAAAAAACTTTGTATATATTGTTAAAATTCGCCCTTGCCATCGTTACGAATGTTATTTTCGTACATTAATTATCTCAAAGGATAAGCTCTATGCCGTTACCAGTTAAAAAAGTGGTCCAAAAAATATTAAAAGCTAAAGGTTTTATTGCCGGGGTATTAGTTACTGGCGTTTTCTTCCTATTCGTGCAGGCCAAAACAAATGACTCTTACTTCGAAATATCTAAGAACCTCGACATTTTTGCTACACTGTTCAAAGAATTGAACACCTACTATGTAGACCCCATAGAACCGGGCAAGCTTGTAAAAGTAGGTATAGATGCCATGCTCGATGACCTGGACCCGTATACCAACTACATTACAGAGTCAGACATTGAGGACTATGAATTTATGACCACCGGTAAGTACGGTGGTATAGGCGCCAACATACATAAAAAAGGCGATGACACTTTTGTGGGCGACGTGTACGAGAACAGCCCTGCACAAAAAGCAGGTCTTCATCCCGGTGACCTAATAGAATTTATAAGTAACCAGCCCCTGAAAGGCAAAAATATGGACGAGATAAGCTTGCTCCTCAAAGGTTCACCCGGCACACAAGTGAACATGAAGGTGAAAAATATTTATACAGGTGTGGTTTCCTCAAAAATAATAACCCGTGGCGAGATAGAAGTGAGCAGTGTGCCTTACGCAGGTTTTGTGGGCCCGCAAAAAAATATTGGTTACGTTCGCCTCACACAGTTCACACAAGGTTGTGGCAGGCAGGTAAGAAATGCATTTGATAGCTTAAAGACAGCTAACCCCAACATGAAGGGCATAGTGCTTGATCTGCGCAACAATCCTGGTGGCCTGCTCGATGAGGCTGTGAACGTGTGCAACATATTTGTAGATCGCGGCCAGATGGTGGTAAGCACCAAAGGTAAAATGGCCGATATGGACAAAGAGTATAAAACCGCCGGGGCTGCATGGGATACACAAATACCACTTACTATACTTGTCAACCATTCATCAGCTTCTGCATCAGAAATAGTAGCAGGTACTATGCAAGACCTTGACAGGGGTGTGATAATAGGTGAACGTTCTTACGGTAAAGGTCTCGTGCAAACCACAAGACCATTAGGATACAATGCCCGCCTGAAGCTTACTATAGCAAAATATTACACCCCCAGCGGCCGCTGCATACAGGCGCTTGACTATACACACCGCAATCCTAATGGCAGTGTAGGTTATGTGCCCGATTCCCTTAAAATATCTTACAAGACGAAGAATGGCCGCACAGTACGCAGTGGCGGCGGAGTAGAGCCAGATGTGAAACTGAAAGAAGACCCCATCGCCCAGATAGTGATAACGTTGTATACCAAGAATTATTTCTTCGATTACGCTTCCGATTATGCCCACCAGCATGCTACCATAGCGCCATCCAATGAATTTGCTATCACAGATGCAGACTACAGCTCATTTACAAAATGGCTGGATAATAAGGATTACTCCTACAAAACGGAAACAGAGGACGCGTTCGATTCCCTGAAAAAGACAGCCGAAAAGGAAAAGTACTATACAGATGCTAAACCCGCTTTTGATGCATTACAGGCAAAAATATCGCACGATAAGAAGCAAGACCTTATAAAGTACAAAGACGAGATAACACATGTATTGGAAGGCGAGATAGTATCGCGCTACTACTACCAGCGCGGACGTATAGCCCAAAGCCTGCGGAACGATAAAGATCTGGCACAGGCGCTGTCTTTGCTGCAGGAGCCAAGTGGTGAGTACCATAAGTTACTGGAAGGTAAAAAATAGCGCGTTTTTACATTTTTTTGTGCGCAAGCAATTATTGCGGAGGCTTTTTATCTTTGCCTGCTTTTATTAGTGCCATTTGCACTATTAAATAACGCACGTCAAGCACATACAGTTTCCTTTTATGCTAAAACCTACCATTTCTATATGCATACCAACCTATAAAAGGGTACATCTTTTGCCGCGCCTGCTGGATAGTATAGCACGGCAAGACTACAAAGACTACGAGGTAATTGTAAACAACAATAGCGAAGAGCATCGGCTGGAGGAGATATGTAAGGAGTATGCACAAAGAATAAATATCAAGTACTATAAAAATCCTGTTGAATTGTCGGCCGGCGCAAACTGGAATCGGTGCATGGATCTGTGTACCGGAGAATGGGTAAAAGTGATGCATGATGACGACTGGTTCGCGACCGATGACGCGCTAAGCGAATTTGCAAAGGCTGCAGAACAGCAAAAGAAATTTATTTGGTGCGGATGGATCACTAAGAATGAAAGTGACGGTGCAGAAGTATCTAAACAAATGACACCAGAATACGCGCAAAAAATAATAGAGAACCCGTTTCTACTATTTGGCCACAATACAATGGGCCCGCCCAGTTGTATAATGACACATCATAGCATCAAGATACGGTACGATGTGCGGATGACCTGGTTAGTAGATATTGATCTGTTCATAAACATACTACTGCAAGAAAAAGAAGCTGTTTATATTAATAGAAATCTTGTATATTTCAGTTACAACAATACACAACTTACCAATAGTTTCGCTCATAATAAAAGCACAGAGATATCAGAATCCCTTATGATATGGGAAAAGCACCAACATGGCATGATACGAAATATTATAAATTTTGATGCATGGTGGCGCATAATCAGGAACCTGGAAATAACATCAGCAAGTGAATTTGTAAGCTATGCAAAGGGGTTGTCAGTTCCACCTTTTATCAATAGTATGATCAGCATTCAGCATGCCCTGCCCAAAAAATTAGTAAAGATACCTGCTGTCTCAAAGATGCTGATGCTATATTGCTATTTGTGTTTTTACAAGCGTCCTTAGTATTCGCTGGTTTTGTTAGCGCTTTTTGGCTACAATGACATTGTTCAAGTACAGGTCAGACCGTGATATACGTCTGGGCAATATCTTGGCCACCAATAGTCCCAGTATTAAGAACGGAGTAATAAAAACGGTAAAAAATATAGCTTCGACCACTTTGGGCTTGTGTGGTATAAAGTAGTAAACGTATAAAGCCATCCCTTGCACCATAGACTCAAAGTAGCTACCTGTTTTTTCATAGTTCACCACTTCAAAACCATGCTTATCAAAAAGACTTTTTAGTGCGAAGGAACTATACCGGGCATAATCATATGGTTGCTCATGCTCTGGCCAAAAAAATGGGCAGGTAAGTAATATATGTCCTCCTGGTTTCAATACACGCTGCATTTCGGCCAGTATCACATCCGGGTTGAAAACATGCTCCAGTACCTCGCTTGAAAAGATGGAATCAAAATGATCTTTAGGGAACGGTATGGTCACGCCATCATAAAAAACATCGGCTGACAGGTTGCTGTTCTTCTTGCTCACTTCTGTCTCAAAATCAAGCCCAATATATTTATCAACATCAAATAAGCTAATATAAGGCTTGCTGCCGCAACCAAAATCCAGAACAGTACCACGCATATAATGTATATTCCTGGCTATAGCACGGTACAACCTTGTCCTAATAATGTAGAAAGGGTTAAAAAATATACTATACCATCTTGGGTTAAATGCTTCCCTTACTTGTTGCATGAGTGCTGCGAATGCATGTTAATAACGGCAAGATAAATATTTATGACCAACCTGTTACAAAAAGGTTAGCAGATAAGCAAATGAACAATATCAAAAATTATGACCGTTAAATCAAAAAAACAGCTCAATTTTATTGCAGAAAATGATAGAATAGCATAAGATAACATGGGTATAGTTTTTCGCCAGTCTGTAAAAACAACAATTGTCATTGCATTAGGTTCTGTACTTGGGGGCAATTATAACCGTAGCGTACACACATGTACTAAGCAAGCCCGACCTGGGTTTTATTAACTACGTAGTGGCACTGTGTGCTATGATGCAATTGTTGGTGCAGTTCGGTACAGGGTCATTGTTGCAGGTATTTATACAGAAGTATGCAAAAGGAGATGAGCGCAGGCGTGTATTGCTCACATTTTGCATGCTCATACCTCTTGTGGTCATAGCATTGCTGTGCATCCCATTTTTCTTATTCAAGATGCAGGCCATAAACAGCAGCAACCCTGCCGACCGGCTCAATCTGCTTACTTTTTACGACCTCATCCCCATCACTATATTCCTATGGAGCTACATGACCCTCTTCGATTTTTTCCTGGCATCACAGTCGAAAAATGCGCTGTCTGCTTTTGTGCGTGATGTGGTATTGCGCATATGTAACATCATCCTCATCCTACTCTTCTTTTTCAAGAGCATTAGCTTCTACTCTTTTGTTACCGGTTTGCTGCTCATGTATGGCATACCTGCCTTCATATTATTTCTCCTCACGCTGCGTACCGAAAAACGTTTATTCTCAACCAACTGGCGCGTGTTTGGCCGCGATGATTATCGCAGCATGTTCCACTTTACCTGGTATCACCTGCTTATCCTCACATCCTATTATCTCCTGGGCAATGTAGATATCATTATGCTGGGCGCTATGGACAAAAGCGGTATGGCCTCTATAGCTGTGTACAAGATAGCCTTCTACGCCCTTTCCCTTATGCTTATACCCAGCATAGCTATGGCATCGGCTACTTTTCCTATTCTCAACAAGGCATATCTCAATAATGACCACGCAGAGCTCAAGAGCTTGTTCAACAGGTCTGCTATAAATACCTTGCTGGTCACCCTGGGTACTGCCGCTCTGCTCTTCTGCAACTTGCCCAATATGCTCACCTTCATTGCAAAAGGCTACGATCAGATCATACCCCTCTTCTCCATACTTATTCTTGGGCGCATAGTAGATGTAGCCACAGGTCTAAACAACGAGGTCATCAGTATCTCCAAATACTACAAGTTCAGCTTCAGGGTGTGCCTGCTGCTGGTGGCGCTTGTCTTTGTATTCGATTATTTCCTGGTGCCACGCTATAGTATATATGGTGCAGCGTGGGGCACATCCCTGGCATTGGTCATTTACAATTTGCTCAAGTATCTTTTCTTGTGGAAGAAAATGCACCTGCAGCCATTCGATAAAAATACTTTTTTGCTATTCATCTCAGTGGCCCCGGCAGTTGCTGCCGGCTACTTCATGCCATACCTCATCAATGTATATGTAGATGGTATCGTACGCTCCCTCGTTATTGTAGGTATATACGCCGGCATGCTGGTGTGGCTCAAGCCATCTCCCGATCTTAACCTGTACCTGGCCAGTGTAAAGCAGCACAAAAAATTGTTTTAGCAGTATTGTTCATATGCATTATATTTGTGTGTTGCACATCGGGTCAGTATACTCTTTACACCACGTGCAGCAGGCGCCAGCCGCCATTCAATAAATATCTTTGGCATACCTTTTAATGTTTACTCACTCTGCCAGAGTGAGGTATAATTCTTTACAACAACAATAATTACATGAGCTTAGAATATAATACCAGTCGCAGCAGAATGCTGATGCCTGAATATGGACGTAACGTGCAAAAAATGGTAGAGTTCCTGCTCACCATAGAAGACCCGGAGAAGCGCCTGCGCAATGCCGAAACTGTGATAGAACTTATGGGTACGCTGAACCCGCACCTGAAACTGATAGAGGACTACAAGCACAAGTTGTGGGACCACCTGTACCAGATGACCGACTTCAGGCTCGATGTGGCATCGCCATACCCTATGCCCACGCCAGAATCTGTATTTAAGAGGCCCGAGGTATTGCCTTATCCGCAGGAAACCATACCACACCGTCACCTGGGCAAGAATCTGCAAGGCCTTATAGACAAAGCACTTGCCGAGACCGACCCTGAGAAAAGGCGCGGATTTACCCAGACCATAGGCTACTACATGAAGCTGGCCTATACCAACTGGCATAAAGAACCTGTGCACGATGATATGATAAAGAACGAGCTGCGCGAGCTCACTGGCGGCAAGCTGGTGTACGAGACAGGTGGCTACCGGGTACATTTTGACAATACCACCAACCGCCCCAATAACAACAACTTCAAGCAGCGCTCTAACAACAATAATAACAACAACCGCAACTTCAAGGGCAATGATAACCGCGGAGGTTCAGCTGGTCCGCGTAATGCGCAGGGCGGCAACAACAATAATAGCGGTGGGGCCAATACACAGGCTGGTGGGTATGGTAATAACTTTAATAAAAACCGTAAATTCAACAAGAATAAAGGCAACAACGGCAACGCTAAATAACGACCAGCACCCATGAATACTTTTGAGATCTACGGAGGTACGCCCCTAAAAGGTACTATTACCCCACAGGGCGCCAAGAACGAGGCTTTGCAGGTGCTTTGCGCAGCATTGCTCACCAGCCAGCCGATCACCCTGCACAATGTGCCGGGTATCGTAGATGTCAACATGCTAATAGAACTGTTCGGGGACATGGGTGTAAAGGTGGAGCGGACAGGTAACACAGTAAAGCTGCAGGCCGATAACATAGACCCCGATTACTTCAGCACACACAACTACAAGAAGAAGTCGGGCAAGCTACGCGGCACGGTGATGCTGGCAGGGCCCATGCTGGCGCGCTACCACAAAGCTTACATACCACAGCCCGGTGGCGATAAGATAGGCCGCCGCAGGCTCGATACCCACATACGTGGCTTCGAGAAACTGGGTGTGCACTTCGAGTACAACCAGGAAGAGCAGCTATTCAGCCTCAGCAGCCACAACTACGAGCGGCTGAAAGGCGCTACCATGATGCTCGATGAGCCTTCTGTTACCGGTACTGCCAATATTG
The DNA here is from genome assembly GCA_965276955.1 of Flavipsychrobacter sp. Classification (GTDB taxonomy): domain Bacteria; phylum Bacteroidota; class Bacteroidia; order Chitinophagales; family Chitinophagaceae; genus JABDEZ01. Next base: position 22,631 of record CBDIBP010000024.1, on the reverse strand, counting down.
TAATGGCATCGGTACTGGCAGAAGGCACAACTACCATATACAATGCAGCCTGCGAACCCTATGTGCAGCAGCTCTGCAAAATGCTCAACAGCATGGGTGCCAAGATCAGCGGCATCAGCAGCAACCTGCTTACTATTACAGGGGTGGAGGAGCTGCATGGCTGCGAGCACCGCCTGCTGGCCGATATGATAGAGGTAGGCTCCTTCATAGGGCTTGCCGCTATGACCCAGAGCGAGATAACAATCAAGAATGCCGATGTGGCTTCCCTGGGTGTGATACCCGAGACTTTCGAGAAGCTGGGCATAGCCCTGGAAATACAGGGCGACGACATATACATACCCGCACAAGACCACTACAAGATCAATAAATTTATAGACGGTTCAGTACTTACCATTTACGATCACCCGTGGCCCGGCTTCACTCCCGATCTGCTGAGTATAATACTGGTAGTGGCTACACAGGCCAGGGGCACCATACTGGTACATCAAAAGATGTTCGAGAGCCGCCTCTTCTTTGTAGATAAACTCATAGAGATGGGTGCCCAGATAGTGCTGTGCGATCCCCACCGCGCCGTAGTGATAGGGCTGGACAAGCAAGTACCGCTAAGAGGTATCAACATGGTATCGCCCGATATACGTGCAGGTGTGGCCCTCCTTATTGCCGCCCTCTCTGCCAGCGGCAGAAGCACCATACAGAACATATTACAAATAGACCGTGGCTACGAGCGCATTGATGAACGCCTGCAGGCTTTAGGCGCAAATATCAAGCGTATCATGATGTAGGAAAGTACTTAAAAAAAAATGCGCCGTATTACCGGCGCATTTTTCATTTATAGAAATTCTGGGGGTTATTACACATTGAACCTGAAGTGTAGCACATCGCCATCTTTCACCTCGTACTCTTTGCCCTCTATGCGCAGGCGGCCATTTTCGCGACATGCAGCTTCGCTTTTGTACTGTACAAAGTCGGCGTAGCTTATGGTCTCTGCCTTGATGAATCCTTTTTCAAAATCTGTATGTATCACGCTGGCGGCCTGTGGGGCTTTCCAGCCGCGGTGTATGGTCCATGCACGCACTTCCTGCACACCTGCTGTAAAATAAGTAATGAGATTCAGCAACTGGTATGCAGCACGTATCAGCCTGTTCAGCCCTGGCTCTGTAAGGCCGTATTCACTGAAAAACAGTTCTTTATCGTCCTGTGTTTCCAGTTCGCTTATTTGCGCTTCAATGTTGTTGTTCATCACTATCACCGTCGCACCTTCAGCTTTGGCGGCAGCTACCAGCGCTTCACTATACTTGTTCCCGGTCAGTATGGCCGGTTCGTCTACGTTGGCTACGTACAGTACGGGCTTCTGCGTCAGCAGGAATAGGTCGGCGATAGCTTCCAGTTCTTCCCCTTCCAGCTGCAGTCCGCGGATGTTCTTGCCCTGCCCCAGGTGCTCTGCACAGCGTGCCAGCACTTCGTACACTACTTTTTGCTTAGGGTCGGCCTTTATCATTTTCTCCGCGCGCTGCATTTTCTTCTCTACACTTTCCAGGTCTTTCAGTTGCAGCTCGGTATCTATTATTTCCTTGTCGCCAATGGGGTTTATGTCGCCCTCATCGCGCAGTATATTCTCATCTTCAAAGCAGCGGATGACGTGTACTATGGCATCTACCTCGCGTATGTTGGCCAGGAACTTGTTGCCCAGCCCTTCGCCCTTGCTGGCGCCTTTTACCAGGCCAGCTATATCTACGAACTCTATGGTAGTAGGCACTGTGCGCTGCGGCTGCACCAGGCGTGCCAGCTCATCTATACGCTCATCGGGTACATCTACCTGGCCCACGTTCGGCTCTATGGTACAGAAGCGATAGTTGCTCGCTTGTGCCTTTGCGCTGTTGCTCACAGCATTGAACAAGGTTGATTTTCCTACATTGGGTAAGCCCACTATTCCTACTTGCAGCGCCATATTTACTTTTTAAAATTTGCGCAAAGGTAATCTATGCTGCAAAACATACCATGCATGTTTTATTTATTTAATTGCAGCCTGAGCACGTGTTAAAACATATTTTTGTATATTTGAATTAAACCCACTTCTATGAGAACTATCTTTACTCTTCTTCTTTGTTTGTGCTGCGAACTTGTTCATGCACAAAACCGCATAGACCTTTTGTTTAGCATTCAATTTGATAATAATGACAGGAGGATCGGGTATGGTTTCGTACCATATAGTAATCCTATAAACGATTCTTCGTACATTCATGTCGATACCAGTTACAAAAACAATAAATGGCAAGTAGGTCACCCTGCCAAACAACATTTTACCTCTGCCCGCACATTGCCCAATGCCATAGTTACCGATACAGTTAATGGCTGCACCCCTGGGGACACGTCAGTTTTTATTCTTAAAGTGCCAAAGGATGCAGGCGCTGGATTTTCTATCTTTTCTTTTATATATAGGCTGGATAAGGATACCGATGATATAGCCATCCTGGAGTTGTCCAGGGACACTGGTAAACATTGGGTGAACATGTTTGCAGATACTGCTTTCCAATTGAAGAGTGGCAGTCCCAATTTTTCCAACTCCACATCTACATGGGATAGCATGGCTTGGTGGCCTGTCTATCCTTACTTCTATTCCGACTTCAGTGTCTCGCACATGGGATATTTTCTTTTCCGTTTCACCTTTATTACAGGCCAGTCAAGCACGTACAGAGACGGTTGGATGATAGATAACATAGGATTTGGTTATGCAAATGAAGGATTGGCTAATATTGACCGAAACATATTCGCTACAATGAGTCCCAACCCGGCAAATGAGTTCACCACTATAAAGTATTCACTCAAACAACGGGCTGATATGAGTGTGCAATTGTTTGATGCATTAGGCAGTGAGGTAAAAAATGTGACCATCAAAAATGCACTTTCAGGACAAACGCAGATAAATACAGGGGGCCTGCCGGAAGGTTTGTACTTCTATTCCATGAAGACCGCATATGGACAGGCAACGGGTAAGCTGCTGGTAAACCATTAGTGTTGCTTTCAGAAACACTAAGATCAACTATCTTTAAGCCATGGAAACATCTCATGTGCGGCCCGGCGATGCCCTGAACCCTCAGGAGCGCGAGTACGAGAACAGTATCAGGCCGCAAACCATTGAGGATTTTTCGGGCCAGCCCAAGCTGATAGAGAACCTGCGCATATTTATAAAGGCGGCCAACCTGCGTGGCGAGCCGCTGGACCATATACTTTTTCATGGCCCGCCGGGGTTGGGCAAGACCACCCTGTCGCGTATAGTGGCCAATGAACTGGGTGTAGCTATAAAGGAGACCAGTGGCCCCGTAATAGAAAAACCTGCCGACCTTGCAGGACTGCTTACCAGCCTGCAGCGCCGCGATGTACTGTTCATAGACGAGATACACCGCCTGGGCAGCATAGTAGAGGAATATATGTATGCTGCCATGGAAGATTTCAAGATAGACATTATGATAGATAGCGGCCCGGCGGCACGCAGCATACAGATAAATCTTGAGCCTTTTACGCTGGTAGGTGCTACTACACGCTCGGGATTGCTTACTGCGCCGCTGTTGTCACGTTTCGGTATCAAGTCTCGGTTGGAATATTATACTTCCGATATTTTGCAACGCATCCTCATCCGCGCTGCCGATGTGCTGAAAGTAAAAATAACATCGGACGCTGCTATGGAAATAGCCCGCCGCAGCCGGGGCACCCCGCGTATAGCCAATGGCCTGCTGCGCCGCATGCGCGATTTTGCACAGGTGCTGGGTAACGGCATCATAGACATGGCCATTGCAGAGCATGGATTAAAAGCCCTGAACGTGGATGAAAGCGGCCTTGATGATATGGACAACAAGATACTAAGCACCCTTATTGATAAGTTCAAAGGCGGGCCTGCGGGTATCAGCAATATAGCTACCTCTGTGGGCGAGGAAGCGGGCACTATAGAAGAGGTATACGAACCTTTCCTGATACAGGAAGGCTACATCATGCGCACTCCCCGTGGCAGGGAGGCTACCGAGAAAGCTTATAAGCACCTGGGCAGAAAGGGGCCGGGGCATGAGCATACATTGTTCATGTAGATCCTTTATTTTGCAACTATTAACACTATATCTTTTCCCACAAACCCAACAAGATGAGATCTTTTCTGCCTTTACTATTATTGTTGATGCTATGCAGTAACGCCAATGCCCAGATCAATGCAATTACCGAGACCGGAAAACAAGTCATATTAAATTATGACGGCACCTGGAAGTATGTCGACGATGGATCGCCTGACAAAAGCGAGACCGACAGCATGGGTATGAATCCTGAAAAATTCACCAAAAGTAGCGCGGCGACCTTCTTGGTAAAAAGTGGCATCAACACCATAGGAATTTATATAAACCCAAAAAAATGGACATTCTCGGGGCATAGGGATAACGAAACGAACCCCGAATACAGGTTCAGCTCAAAGTCGGGCGACCTATCTGCTATGATAGTTACAGAAAGACTCCACTAGCGCTTGATATACTGGAAAGTATTGTTTTGCTCAACGCCAGAAAAGCTGCTGCCGATGCCAAGATAATTTCGCACGAGTATAGAATGGTGAACAACAATAAGGTCATGTGTTTGCAGTTGAAAGGAACAGCGAAAGGTATACCATTTGTATACTTTGGCTACTACTTCTCTAATAGTGGCGGAACTACACAATTAGTGTGTTTTACCACCATGGCTTTGCTAAAAGACCAAAAAAGTGAGATGGAGCTTTTCTTAAATGGTTTGGTGACCGTTGGGAACAGAGATTAGACGTTACCTGATATTACTATGTACAATAATGGCCAACAATATGTCGGCCATTATTGTATAAAAGAGTAAAATTTTCTTCATTTCAGTTAAGGGTTAATAGTACGATAAGTTGATACGGTTAGCGTATGATGCTAATAAAATTTTAGGGCTAATGTATAAATATACATTAGCCCTAATGTCCTAGAAAAGAAAATTGTTATTTTAAACCCCTACCATCAGCGGCATCAGCAGCATCAGCACTTCTTCGTTCTCGGTTTTTTCTATGGGGCGGAAGATGCCGGCACGTGTCGGGGTACTCAGCTCTACGTTTATTTCTGCGCCTTCTATATTGTTCACCAGCTCTATCATAAGGCGGGCGTTAAAGGCTATTTTCATATCCTCACCGCTATACTGGCAGCTTAGTGTTTCCTTTCCTTCGTAAGAGAAGTCAATGTCTTGTGCGCTCAGCTGTACGGTGTTGCCGTTTATATCCAGCACCACCTGGTTGGTGGTCTTGTTGGCAAAAATATTTACCCTGCGCAGGGCGCTCAAAAAGTCTACCCTGTTTATGGTAAGTGTGTATGGATTGTCGGTAGGTATCACTGCCTTGTAGTCGGGGAAGCGGGCATCTATCAGGCGGCAGCTCAGGCTCAGGCGCTTGCTGGTCACGAACAGGTGGCTGTTGTTGTAAGACAGTTCCAGTTGTGTATCATCAGCAGGCAGTGTAGCGCGCAGTTGTTGCAGTGGTTTCTTAGGTACTACAAAACCTTCCTTCGCGGGGCAGCTTATATCGTTGCGGCGAAATTGCACCAGGCGGTGGGCATCTGTAGCTACAAAGGTGATGCTATCGGGTGCCAGCTCAAAGAACACACCGGTCATTGCAGGCCTTAGTGTATCTGTACTTGCCGCAAAAAGTGATTTGTTAATGCTCTCTATCAGCGCTATAGATGGCATGGTAAAGCTGGTGGTATCTACCGGTGCCGGCTCTTTAGGGAAATCATCGGCCTTTTCGCCACCTATGCGGTACTTGCCCACATCGCTGCTCATTTCTATAGAAAGGTCCTGCTCGTTTATGGTGAACGTGATAGGCTGGTCGGGCAGGTTCTTCAGATAATCGATTAGTATCTTAGAAGGTATGCAAATGCGTCCGTCGCCCTGGGCTTCGTTCACGTCCATCTGCACGCGCATCATCGTTTCCAGGTCTGTGGCCGTAAGTATTAGCGTATTGCCTTGCAGATCGAACAGGAAATCTTCCAGTACGGAAAGTACCGTATTAGCGCTTATGACCCCGCTTATCTGTTGCAGGTTTTTGAGCAATGCGGTCGATGTTACTATAAATCTCATTGTAGCGGTTGGTGGTTTGGACGTAAAGATAATTGTTTGCAACTGTAATTGAGAAATGGTAAAGTAGAATGGGGATAAATGTTGATATTTATATGCAGAAAGATTGCATGTAGCAGCCGTTGGCTATCTCCTGCACCATTACTACCTTTAGCAGCCATGAAAGAATTTAAAAGTTTTGCCAGCGATAATTATGCAGGTGTACTGCCCCAGGTGATGGATGCCTTGCTAAAAGCCAATACAGGACATGCCCGCTCCTACGGCGCTGATGAGATCACGGCCTATAGCCGGGCCCTCTTCAACCAGGTGTTCGAAGCTGATACCAATGTGTACTTTGTATTTAACGGTACTGGCGCAAATGTGCTCAGCATTAGCTCGGCCACACATTCTTACAATGCGGTGCTCTGCGCCGATACCTCTCATATATATAACGATGAGTCTTCTGCACCAGAGACGTTCACGGGTTGCAGATTCTTTCCGTTGCCCGCCAATGAAGAGGGCAAGCTGACCCCAGCCATCATAAAAGAGAGGCTGATACGCACCGGCGATGTGCACTATGCACAAACCCGGCTCATCTCCATCACCCAAAGCACAGAATACGGCACACTATATACTGCCGATGAAATAAAAGCGATAGCACACTTAGCCCACCAGCACGGTTTGTACCTGCATGTGGATGGCTCCAGGTTCTTCAACGCAGCAGCAGCGCTGGGCTGCAGCCTAGCTGATATTAGTAGCAAGGCCGATGTAGATATATTATCGCTAGGCGGCACCAAGGCAGGTATGATGTTTGGCGAAGCGGTAGTGGTATTCAATAAAGACCTGAATGAACACATAGCATACAAGCACAAACAGACCATGCAACTGGCCTCCAAGACCCGGTTCATAGCAGCACAGTTCACGGCTATGCTGCAAGATGAGTTGTGGCGCACCGCGGCCAGCCATGCCAACCGTATGGCACAGATGCTACTGCGGGTGCTGACCAAACATAAAGAGATAAAGGTGACCAAACCAGTGCAGGCCAATGCACTGTTCGCAGAGATACCCCGGCAATGGTACGAGCCGCTACAGGAACACTTCCCCTTCTATGTGTGGAAGGACAGCACGCACGAGGTGCGATTGATGTGCGCCTTTGATACCACAGAGGAAGATATTGCAGCCTTTGATGCAGCACTGCAACAACTGGCCAAATAATTGAAACAGCCTATAGCACTATAACATCCGGTCTTTAAATTGAATACACTATTCTGTAACTTTACAGTATGAGTGTAGAAAAACATTTAAGGGAACTGCTGGAGCAACGTATACTGATAATAGATGGCGCCATGGGCACCATGATACAGCGGTATAAACTGGAGGAAGCCGATTATCGTGGAGAGCGGTTCAAGAACTGGCATACGGATGTGAAGGGCAATAACGACCTGCTGTGCCTTACCCGCCCCGATATCATAAAAGCGATACACAAGGAATACCTGGAAGCAGGTGCCAATATACTGGAGACCAATACCTTCAACTCACAGGTCATTTCCCTGGCCGACTATGATATGCAGTCGCTGGCCTACGAGATAAACGTAGCCGCTGCACGCATAGCCAAGGAAGCTATAGCCGAGTTTGGCGCAGAAAATAACATTGATGTTACAGACCGCTTTGTAGCAGGCGCTATAGGCCCTATGAACAAGACATTGTCCCTATCTCCTGATGTGAACAGCCCGGGCTTTCGCGCAGTAACGTTCGATGAAGTGGCAGATGCCTATACAGAGCAGATAGCCGGCTTGGTGGATGGCGGTGTAGATATACTGCTTGTAGAGACCATCTTTGATACGCTGAACGCGAAGTCGGCCATATACGCCATCAACAAGTATTTCCGCGACAATAAGAAGGAAAAGCTGCCGGTAATGATATCCGGTACCATAACAGATGCATCAGGCCGCACGCTGAGCGGGCAAACGCTGGAGGCCTTCTACATATCTGTAATGCACGCCGACCCTATTAGTATAGGCCTCAACTGTGCACTAGGTGCACAGGAGATGCGACCGCATATTGAAGAGCTGGCGCAAATAGCCCAATGCTACGTGAGCAGCTACCCCAATGCCGGCCTGCCCAACGCTATGGGCGAGTATGATGAGACCCCTGAGGAAATGGCTGCCATAGTAGGCGAGTTTGCCAAAGAGGGCTGGGTGAATATGATGGGCGGCTGCTGCGGCACTACGCCGGCACATATCAAGGCCATAGCAGATGCTATGAAGCAATATAAAAGACGCGAACTGCCACAGTTGGCAACTGCGTGATAATAACAAGTTCAATGCAGTAAAAGGTATTTGGCACTAATGCTAAATACCTTTTATTTTTTACGCATATTTATGCGTAGCAACAAATATATCTAAAAACGTTGTGTATTATTTGTGGATACATATAACCTCATTTAATACAAAGTTAATGTACACATAGCTATTTGTTTCAACTAATTGGCTTGCTTTGCTAAACCAATACTGCCACTCGGCAGCGTAATTAGTATCATGGCAAAAAGAGAAGTGGATATAGTAGTGCTTTCAGACATTCATTTGGGTACCTACGGTTGTCACGCACGCGAGCTGGTGCAGTATTTAAAAAGTATAAAACCAAAATCTGTTATCCTAAACGGAGACATAATAGATATATGGCAATTCTCTAAGCGCTACTGGCCATCTACCCACATGATGGTGATAAAACACCTTACCGGGCTTATTGCCAAAGATGTGCCTGTGTACTACATACCCGGCAATCATGATGAGATGTTGCGCAAGTTCAAGGGCTTCCACATGGGTACGCTTAAGATCACTAATAAGCTTTCCCTGAAAATTGACAATAACAATGTTTGGATATTTCACGGTGATGTATTCGATGTAGTGATGCAAAACAGTAAGTGGCTGGCAAAACTGGGCGCAATAGGATATGATACTTTAATTTTAATAAATAAATTCGTTAATTTCATATCCGAAGGTATGGGCCGAGGTAAGATATCCCTATCTAAAAAGGTGAAGAACAGCGTAAAAGGCGCTGTAAAATTCATTAATAAGTTTGAGGACACGGTTTGCGATATTGCTATTGAGAACAACTACCAGTATGTGATATGCGGGCACATACACCAGCCGGAAATAAGAACTGTAGCAACCCCCAAGGGTACAGTAGTATACATGAACTCTGGCGACTGGATAGAGAATCTGACATCGCTGGAGTATAATGATAACAAATGGAGTATCTATCACTACCAGGACGACCCTATTGCACAAGCCATAGATATTGAGAAAAAGAAGCAGAAAGAAAGCGCCAAAACACTAATGGCAGGGCTGATGCAGGAGCTGAATATGAAACCGCACCACCCTAATGACACTGAAGACATAACAGGTACACTGGAAGCATTATAATAAAACGAAAAGATACTGTGAAGATATTATTTGCGATACAAGGTACAGGCAATGGCCATTTGAGCCGTGCAAGAGATGTATACCCGGAACTGGCTAAGTATGGCGATGTGGACGTACTGGTAAGCGGCATACAGGCCGACGTGACCAGCAACTTTCCCATCAAGTATAAGTTATACGGGCTCAGCTTCATTTTTGGCAGCAAGGGCGGCGTAGAGATGTGGGGAACAGTAAAAAAAATGAGATTAGGCCAGCTTTTTCGCGATATAAGAGCGTTGAAGGTGAAGGACTACGACCTGGTTATCAATGATTTTGAACCTGTATCTTCGTGGGCTTGCAAAATAAAGGGCGTGCCGTGTATATCCCTTAGCCACCAGTGCGCAGTGCTGAACCCCAAAGCCCCAAAGCCCGAATTTTCTGACCTTATGGGCAGGCTTGTGCTTAAGTATTATGCACCTGTTACGGCCGCTTACGGATTTCACTTCAGGGCGTATGCCAAAAATATCTTTACCCCTGTTATCCGCAAAGAGATACGCGACCTGAGACCTGAGAACAAAGGACACTATACCGTATACCTGCCTGCTTACGATGATGAGACCATTGTAAAGCATCTTTCCCAGTTCAGTGAGGTAACCTGGCAAGTATTCTCCAAGCATAACAAAGTGCCCTTCACAAATAAAAATGTGCAGGTGCAGCCTATAGAGAACAACGCTTTTATAGCCAGTATGCAGGGTTGTGCAGGTGTATTGTGTGGGGCCGGTTTCGAGGGGCCAGCAGAGGCATTGTTCCTGGGCAAAAAAGTAATGGTGGTACCTATGGACCAGCAGTACGAACAGCACTGCAATGCCGCAGCTATAAAGGAACTTGGCGTACCTGTCATCATGCGCCTTAGCGGCAAGTATTATCCCAAAATAAAGTGGTGGCTTGCCGATGAGAACCGGATAGAGGTGAACTACCCCGATAATATAGCAGAAGTGGTGGCCAAGCTAATGAAAGCCCACGCACCTGCGGGCACAGTTATTCCTTCTGGTATTGTTGCGTCTGTAGCGCAATAGAAGAAGAGCGCTCTTTATTGCAGCAATATCTTAATGACCGAGCGCATCCATGCAATTGACGTACTCCATTATCTTCGCTGCTTCCTTTGATGATATATTTTGTGGCTGATCGCTCAACACTACCTGTTTAATCATTTTGGTAGAAAAGGCACTTATGTTCTCTTTACTGAGGGGGAAGAATGCCTGCAATAAGTAAATTCCTGTATGTGCCATTCCTGGAGATCCGACATTCCCCGCATAAAAGTCGGACGACTGTTGCGCACTCATCACCTTTATACTATCGTCCCTTAATGATGTGCCGTCTTCAAATACAATAGTTGCACCGGTCGCGTCAACATGTTCGCGGTCGCAGAATATATGAATGTGCAACGCAAAGAAAACAGGGTCGCTGAACTGTTTTAAAACAGCAGTGTATTTGAGGTCAGGACTTTTATAGGTCACAAACCCTTTAGTGCTTGTAGTATTGCTAATATCCTTGCAATGATCTTTTTGCGCAAAGCAAAAGGTGGGCAGTGCAACTAATAAGAGTAGTAACTTTTTCAAATTATGGTCTTTTATAGGTAGTATTGGCGGCTGTTACTTTCCTGTAAATGCAGGTTTTCTTTTTTCAAGAAAGGATTGTACACCTTCTTTAAAATCGGCAGTGTTGCCTGCCTGTACTTGCACGTCTTTTTCCATGTTCAGTTGCTGCTCCAGCGTGTTATCGAACGATGCATTAAGCAGGCGCTTGGTAAGGCCTAAACCTTTTGTAGGCATCTGCGCCAGGTTGGTAGCTATCTTTTTGCTTTCGCTTTCAAATACATCGTCAGCGAAGCTTTTGTATATCATGCCCATGCTTACCGCATCGGCTGCTGTTACTTTTTCTGCCGTCATCATGAGCGCTGTGGCACGCTGCATTCCGACCAAGCGCGGTAGTAACCAGGTGCCGCCGCTATCGGGTATCAGTCCTATTTTGCTGAAGGCCTGTATAAAAGTGGCGCTCTCGCTAGCTAGTACAATATCGGCAGCCAGGGCAATGTTGGCACCCGCACCTGCGGCCACACCGTTTACAGCGGCTATTATGGGTTTCTCCATATTGCGCATGCGGGTAATGGTAGCGTTGTAGTGCTCGCGTACAAAACGTTCAAAATCTATATCGGCAGGGTTGGCAGCTTCTGCAAGGTCTTGCCCGGCACAAAAGCCCTTGCCTGCGCCGGTAAGGTATATGGCACGCACATTGTCATCTTGCGCACATGTATCTAAATGCTGCTGCAGGGCCAGGGCCATGTCGCGGTTAAAGCTGTTATACTTATCGGGCCGGTTGAGGGTGATGTAGCCCACGTTGTTCTCTATATGCAGCAGTACGATACTCATAAGACAAATGTAGTAAAATTTGGGTGTGGTGGATAGTTTACAGGACGTTTGTGGTAAGTTGTTCATTGATCAGACCGGCCTTGCCAAGACTATGGAGCACTAGCAATATTCTAAACATGGCCGCTTTGAGTTCCGGTCAGAGACCGGCAGTTTTGGGTAGACACGGATGGCCTGCGGAACATCCGCGCCAGTGATCATTCGGAAGGAGATACTTCAAAGACCGTAAGATACTTGAAGATATCCCGACCGCAGGATGGTCACTGAAATATCCTATTTATGCTTCAATTTAAAAACAACTTTTAAACGACAATAACATTTCACATTTTTATGGTCAAATTTCCCGGGCCTGAACCAGGGCATAGTAGCAACAAGTCGTTCAGCTTCAGCATCGCATCCACCCCCGATATGACTACCCGCTACCACGTTTGATATACTGCCGTTTTCATTTACAATAAAATTTACATCCACTTTGCCTTCAACGCATGCCTCTTTTGCTTTTGGTGGATATTGTAAATGCCGTCTACAATATCTTCTAAAATTCACTGTTAACTGAGGCATTTTTGTTGGCCCACGGTATACAAAGCAAGAGCCCTCGTACTTGCCATTAAGGTCATAAAAACGTGCAGTGTCTATACATTGCTCAATAGGGAATGATTCGCTTGCAAGAATTCCGTCATCATAGTAAATATCTCTTTTGATTACCTCCCCAGCATTATAATATTCTTTTTCTTCAGCGACATTTGAGCCTTCGTAGTAGAATTTCCAAACACCTATGCGCTTGCCCTCTAACCTGCCGCCTTCGGATATCTTATAATGAGAAGCAGAATCGTAATAAACGGAGTATGAAGAAGAGTCTGGCTTGTAGCTCACTATGGAACGTAGGAAATGTGAGTGTTTGAAATATCCGTGCCACGTACCTACCCTGCGCCCAGCTGAATAGTCGCCTTCGTCTATTTTGTACCCCAGCGAATCGTAATAGATAAAATGGCCGTCTCTTGCATTTTCATCCAATGTATTAGCGGAGGAGAAAGAGCCAGTCATTTGTTCTTTACCAAATAGAAAGTAGTCGGTAACATTATACTTACCTGCCTGCACTGAAATATTGCGGTAATAGCTGGCGGTGTCCTTTGCACAAGGCTTCCATTTCTTGTTAAAATAGATGGTGCTATCCTGCGAGAAAGATATGTGAGGCACTAACAAGCATAGGACAATAAGCAGACGGTATATAGGTTGCATTGCAATAAATTAGGCGGTAAAAATATACAGATCTGATGCTAAAGGAAAGTGGTAGCATTTAATGATCATTCCTTATTATTTCCCTTGTTCTTATTGATGATATCGTTGAGCTGCGGTAGGGTGAAACCTAATTTTTTGTACTGCTCTAACTCTGTAATGTGTATGCTCCGTTTTAGACGGGTATTGGGTACGAAGACCAGGTTATTGCCGATGTAGGTGACGCCACCCGGTAGGGTTGGTATTGTTTGCACAGAATGCCCTGTTATGCCCTTTGGCGGGCATTTTCTCTCATCAGCGGCAGGTTCCTGTGTTGCGCTACTGGCGATAGTTTCAGGTGATGGTGGTGGCAAAATGCCCTCTTTTTGCTGAACTTTTTCTTGTGCCATTGGTTGAGGTTCAGTACTTGCTTCTTCCTGCTTTTCGTCAACAATCGGATCTTCGGTTATCGGGTTGCCTGCATTAGTATTTTGTAGAGGCTGCTTGTCGGCAAGGAAGAAGTTGTGTGGAAATTCATTTTGTGGTTTTTTGATATAGTCTGAAAAATACTGATCAGCATATTTGACCAGTTGCTTGGTGAAGTTGAGGTCTTGCTTTAATGTATAGTCTGAAAAAGACATCATGACCTCGATATTGGTGGACACACTATTGGCCATACCCAATTTTTGCGCGGTATTGATGAGCTTTCGGATGACCTCGGCCTCGTGCATGGTAGGGAATCTCATGCCGTCTTCGCGGGAAGCAATGTGCTGCTGCAACTCGGCCACCTGGCTGAACAGATTGTGAACGATGAGGGAAGGCATGGCGAGGGTAGCTTGCTTTACCTGGTCCCAGCATTCCTGTTTGATCCAGCGGTAGAGGGTTTTCTTATCTACCCCTACTGTATCTGCTATTTGCTGCTGGGTTTGTGTTGTGGTGATGAACAGGTTGCGGGCCTGTTGCTGCTGTATATCTTTCATGGAGGATAGGTTTATAGTTCTCTGCACAAAGTTTTGGCTTTTATAGATACGGGACAAACCGGAAAAGTATGGCACTGACGTAAAAAAGTGTGGCACCGAAGAAATACAGTGGCATACGGAAAAGTATGCAGGCTGGGTGGGGGTTTGAGGGTTTTGTGGAAAATTTTTGAAAATGTCTGGGCTGAGAGGACAATTGAGGGGTGTGGCGAGGAAATGATGGTCAGTTTTATTTGGAAGCGAGATGCTTTTGGTTTGTGAGGTCGAAGGGAGACCCTTCGACCAGTGGGGAGTGGAATTATTTTATTAATCCCTTAAAATACATTTTATGAAATGCATATGATAAATTTGATTTAATTCATCAATTAATCAATATATGCATGTGAAACAAGTTGTCATAAAAAATGTTAGAGGATTCAAATCTGCTGAATTAGAATTGTCAGAAGGTATCAATATCATTGTAGGTCCAAATAATTCTGGCAAAAGTTCATTACTTAAGTGCATATACGAACTTCAACAGAGTACCATCGAACTGAAAGAGGATGATATAAGAAAAGGGAGCGGCTTTTTTAAAATTTTAATCACACTTGATAATATTAGTCCTAAAGACAAAAAGCTTTTTAAATATGACGATTCATCTGATTTTTCTATTAGTCATAATAGTCAACGTATCTTAATTCATTTGGGGAAAACACCAGCTGGGACCATAGTAAGAGAACAATTACTGGTCGATGAAATGAATGGAAACGACTGTGTAACCGTAAGCGAAAGCAATATTAAAATAAACAATACCTTAAGCAATCAAAAACCGTTCTGTGATTTTAGTAGATTTTCCTCAATGGAAGACGAAAACATGTTCATATACCCATTTCTGTCAAAAAGAAAAACCGACTTCTATAATTCACAGGGCGGAAGAAATGACGCTTTTGGAGTTGACCACACTTTACGAAATCTTCCTGCAAAAATTCAAAATTTATCAAATGGCACTTTTCCACAGAGTAACGAATTCAAAACACATTGTGAAGATATATTAGGATGTGAATTTGGCAAACTTCCCGCTAAAATTGGAAATCAAGATGGCGTAGGAATTTTCGTAACTACCACTGAAAGGATTTTCATCGAGTCAATGGGAGAAGGTACTGCGAACATTCTTGGATTATTAGCTATTCTGCACACTCAAAACGACAAACTTTTCTTGATCGAAGAATTAGAAAATGATATACATCCGACCGCACTAAAAAAATTACTCAACGTAATAATTCAAAAGTCAAAGAATAATCAATTTATTATCACAACGCATTCTCACATTGTATTAAAATATTTAGCTGCAGTACCCAATAGCAAGATATTTTACACAGATTGGAATTTTGCAACTGAAGATGACATGAGGATTCCAGAAACAAAAATATCGGAGGTTGAAAATTCAGTTGAATCGCGATTCGAGATACTAAACAAGTTAGGGTATGATTTATTAGATTTTGACCTATACAAATCCTATTTAATATTCGAAGAATCCTCGGCGGAACAGCTTGTAAAAGAGTTTCTACTACCTCAATTTGTTCCCGGATTGCAGAATAAAATAAAAACAATAGCAGCAAATGGGGTCAACAATGTAGAAGCACAATTCTACGACTTTTTGCGACTATTTGTATTTGTTCACGTATCAACACCAATCTATGCAAATAAAGCTTGGATAATAGCAGATGGTGATGATGCAGGAATACAAATTATTAAAGATCTCCGTCAAAAATTTCAAACTTGGCCAGAAGATCATTTTAAAAATCTAACACAGCCTTGTCTTGAAAATTATTATCCTGAGAGATTCCTAGATAAGGTTGAGACCATTAAAAGTGAACTTGATAAAAAGAAAAGGCAAGAACTAAAAGGTAAGTTGATTAAATCGATTATTGATTGGATAAAAGATGACCCTGAAATAGCAAAGAAAGAAATGAGTATTTCTGCAAAGGAAATAATAGATGTGCTTCGAAATATTGATAAAGAGTTGAATGGCCATCTGGATAAATAAATTTCCAGCTTGATATTCCAATATGATTATTATCTCCTCAATACTATTAGTCTCTAACTGGAAAATTTTTCAAATGTCTCAAAAAACAAGTGCGGCTCTTGCCGATTACATTGAGGAGCTTGAATTGTTTCATAATGTGCTGTCAACTACTTTAATAATTTCCGAGAACCAAGGTGGAATTGATACTGATGGCCGAGGTATTAGAGGGATGAAAATCTTTACAAGGCAAACGTTAACAAGTATGTCTCTTGTTCTACTTCTTCCCAATGCTACAAAATCAGAATCATTGGGACATCTCTGGGATGTATGCTCAATTGCATCACTTACAAGGAATCTTATTGAAGGATATTTAGCATTGAACTATTTTGGTATTGAAATAATTTCCGAAAGTGAAGCTGATCTTCGTTTTCAATTGTTGCAACTACACAAGAATATTGAATGGTATAACATTAGAAAATCAGAACTTGATGAAATTGAAGAGGGGAAATTTATTGAAGTCATTAACAGCCAGAAAGAAAAGGTTAGACAACACGAATACATTTCTTACTTATCAGATAACCAAAGGCGTAAGGCTTTACAATGGAATGAAATGTATAAAACAAAATCAGATTTTAAAAAAGAATTACCTATCTGTAAAGATCTGACGAAAATATACAGGCATCTTTCAAATTTATCTCACCCATTGCCTTTATCAATAGAAAGAATAGATAACGAGCGTGGTAGAGGACTCGGTTCCGAACCGGATGTCAATTTGTGCCTTGTATGTGTTATGCTGGCGAGAAAGTACCTAGCTGCAACAGTAATTGGAATTACCAACCATTTTGAAAAAGAACTAGCCATACCATTCAGAAAAGAATTAGAACTCATTCTTCCATTAGTAACCAAGGGGTTTTAGCATTATAATATTTTTCTCCTCTTGACGAAGGGAGCCTTCGACCAGAGAGGGAGGACGACGCAGAGAACCGTTGGCCAGAGAATCACAAATCGCTCAGCCGAGAATTTGCATTATCAATGATGGCACGGAACTCCTTACCACGTTCTACAGGCCCTATTTTTTTCGGGATCTGTGGATCTTCAAGGTGTGCTGACAGCGCCAGCTGAAACCATTTGGTATCGTGCCACTGCTCAAACTTGTACCCGATCTTTTTAAACACACCGATCTCCTCAAACCCGACCGCCCGGTGAAAACCTTCGCTCTTTGCATTGGGCATACCAATACCGGCAAACATATTAATGTAACCCTGAAGCCGCAATATGGAAAATAACGTCTCGTATAAAATACGGGCAATACCAGAACCATGAGCTTCAGGAGCCAGGTATATACTTACCTCGGGCGACCACTGATACGCAGTCCGGTACCTGTGCTTACCGGCATATGCATACCCTATTATCTTGTCGTTTCGTAAACATACCAACCAGGGGAATTCTTCAATGTTCGTTCTTATCCTTTCTGCCATATCATGAATGGCAGGCACCTCATACTCAAAGGAGATAATAGTATCACGAACATACGGAGCATAGATATCGTGCACGCCCTGCGCGTCATTCTCTGTTATCTGCCGTATCTCCATTTTATCTGCCATTGCATAAATTTAAGCAACAGCCAGCACTTGTGCTTTCCAGTAGCCCATGTTGTTATCAACTATCAGTAAGCATGCGTCTTCATTCCCGGCCGCACCCATTAATGTGCCTTGTTTATCCCAGAAAGCACTTTGCCCGGCCGATGGCAGACCATAGGACACGCCCGAATAGTTGGCCATCAATATATTCATGGAGTGCTTTTGTGCATACCCACCTAACTGCTGGTATGCTTCGGCTATGCCACCAGGCGTATAAAAGAGACTGGCTACATACAACGTAGTTCTATTTTTCGCGGCATTTGCAGCATGCACCGGCTGAGTGATATCTGCACAAATAGCCAATGATATCTTTTCATCTCCGAGATGAATTACCGAATCGAAGTTTGAATTGGGTGTAAAAGCGATCTCCTCTCCCGGATGTAAAAATTGTTTGGTGTAAAGAGTGGTCGTGTTGTCTGGAAGAAAAGCAAAAGCCCCAATATGCAATTGCTGACCAATGGCGACGGGTGCACCGGCAATTATGACCATGTTGTGCAAAACAGCCATTTCTTTCAATACATTCAGTCTTGGGTCTTCTACAGTAAAAGCAAGCTGACCGGCGAGCTCCCTTTCATATCCTGTTAAGGACATCTCAGGGAACACGATCAGTTGAACACCATGTTTTGCAGCCAGACCAATATAGTGAAGATGATCCGCGATATTGGCTTCAATGTTGCCATCAGAAGGTTTGGTTTGGGTTGCCGCTATGATCATAAATTTGTTTTAAAAACCAACTATTATAAATCCGAACCTATCTGGCCGAAGGCTCTACCTTCGACCAGAATCTAAGTCGATGACTTACTCTCTATTTAAAGTGCTATCTATAATTTTTCCAGTGGAATCATAATTGATCTCATAGACTAATCTTCCTTCGACATACATCCACTTAGTTTTTAACACATCATGATCATAAACTGTAGAGGTCCCATTCTCTTTACCATTTTTATAATTCACCTCGCCAGCTAAAGAGCTGTCTTGTCTATACAAAAGCCATCTCCCTTCAGCCTTACCGTGATAATAAAAAGAAAATCCACTAAATTCTTTTCTATTATTCCAATAATGCAATTGCGCTTGTAAAAATGTGTCCTGCTTGTATAAATATGTGTCTACAAGCGCCCTATTGTTCCGGCCTTTTAATATAAAAATATTTGAATCGAATTTACCAGAGAGGTATATGGCCTCGGCTGAATTATCTTTTTTAGCTGTTGTGCATTGGGTTAAAGTGATCACAGTAATCAAGAATATTGGTAGTAAAGATCTCATGTCCGTTTAGTTGTTGGTTATTAAGAAATGTGTCTCCTTCCCACTCTGCTAAGGGCTCGTCGACCTACCGTATATCGCATCTAAAACACCAACCCCACAGTCAAAGGGAAACTCAATATCTTATAATGAACATTGCCTGAATAACTATAGTGGTAGTCAACAGCAATATTTGCGTTCAGCTTCACGGCTCTTGACATATCGTAGGTAGCGCCAAAATGGGCGCCGCCCAATACTACAGACATAGAAGAACCTTCTGAACTGCTAACAACAAACCTTTCATAACCAGCCTCTACACCCGCATAGCAGCTCACCGCATTATCATTCAGTATCTTATTGAATAACAGCGTGACAGGAATAGCAGGGTTTGCAACGTTCTCCGGGCTTCCGAAGCTGATGCGACCACCATTATTATGGACGTAGTAATTGTACAAAGTAAAATTCAACTTGCTGTAGTTCACCTTATAGGTGATATTGCCGGCAGCTACTTGCAGACCTAACTGATATTTTTCATGAAAAGTATAGAGCACGTTGGCGGATAGGTAAAGGCTCGGATCCTGCGTGCCCATAGAAAATGCTGAATTAAAGTTGCTCTTGTTGTTGAGTGGCACGGTATATGGCATCACACCAACATTGAATCCTACGGAGATAGCCTTTTGCGCAAAAGCATGGATAGGCAGTAAAAAAATGAGTGTGGCCAGCAGTATCTTTTTCATTTCGTATATAGGTTTACAGATGATACCCGTGCGGCGTAAGCTAAGACCTTATACAAGCATACCTGCTATATCCCACTCAACAAGATCTGCGGGAATATACCAATGAGGATAACTATAGCACAGGTAATGACCAACAATGTTTTTTCAACACCTGTAACGGGTGAATTGAGCTCGGCAGCGCCTTCTTTGAAGTACATGGCTATGATGACGCGGAAGTAATAGTACACGCTTATTGCAGCCATGAGCAAGCCGAATATCACTAACCATAGCAAGTGGCCTTGCAGCACTACGGCCTGTATCACATAATATTTTGCCATAAAACCACCGGTGAGCGGTATACCCGCTAAGGAAAACAGGAATATAGTAGTAACAAAAGCCAACAATGGTTCTCTTTTGGCCAGGCCATTGAAGCCGTCGTAGGTATAGTCCTTCAGCTTCATGAGCACAGTAAAGATACCTATGGAAGCAACGCTATATGCTACTGCGTAGATGATGATACCCTGCCATGCCACCGCATTTACTGCCAGTATAGCGAACAGCATAAAACCTGCCTGTGCTATAGAAGAGTAAGCCAGCATACGCTTCACGCTTTGCTGGAACACCGCGGTAAGATTACCTATGAATAATGTAGCAGCAGTAATTATAGACAGTACAACTGTCCATTGCGCACTAATGCTACCGAAAGATACCTGGAACAAACGAAGGAACGCAAAGAATGCAGCAGCCTTTACCACGGTAGCCATGTAGGCAGTGAATGGTGTAGGTGAGCCATCGTACACATCGGGTGTCCACATGTGCATGGGGGCTGCAGAAACTTTAAAGCCAAGGGCTATCATAACGAAGATAACACCACCAAGAGCCAGTGGGTTCAATGCGTCGTTCTGCAAGAAACTGTACGCTACAATATTGAAAGAACCGGTAGCGCCATACAACAGGGTGATACCCATAAGCAATATACCGGTTGAGAATGCACCCATCAGGAAATACTTAAGCGATGCTTCGCTGCTTTTAAGGTTCTTTTTATCGCTACCTGCAAGTATGTATTGAGGAATAGACAATATCTCTATACCCAGGAACAGCATGAGCATACTGTTGTAGCAAGATAAAATATAGACCCCGCACAGTATAAAAAATATAAGCGCAAAATACTCTGCCACGTGTGTGCCTACCTTTTGTATCTCTTTACCTACCAGCATCATGTACAGTACAGTAACGCCTGTCATCAGTGTGCTGAACCACATAGCGTACCTGTCTACCCGCAGCATATTGTTGAAATAACCGATAGGGGCAATAGATGGTGTGGTCACGAGGTCCCAGATGTTGATACCGAGCAACAGGAATGCAAGAATGATAGCCAGTGTAGCCACGCTGTTCTTGTTCTTTACCATCAGCCCGGCAAACATCATAACTATACCCAGTATTGTAGCAGCAATAATTGCCTTCATGTTCTTTTATTAATTCAAATGTCAATATTCAATATCAAAATACTATTCGGCCCATCGGTTATGGCACCAGCGACGTGGCCATACCAGCAGTAAGGTCGAGCAACGGCTGAGGATACACCCCAAAAAATATGATGATACCTATTATGATAGCCAGGCCTATGTATTCATTTACTGCAAGGTCTTTCTGCACTTCCATTTCCACCGTATTGCCATAAGCTGCTTTCTGCACCATGTTCAGTGTGTACACCGCACCGAGTATGATACCCAATGCGGCCACCACCATGAAACCAATATGATATACAGAAGCGCTTTGGAACAAACCATTGAATAGCATGAACTCACCAATGAACCCATTAGTAAGCGGCAACCCTATACTTGCAAAAGAAATGATGACCAATGCCACCGCCATTTTAGGTGCCGATGTTGCCATACCGCCCATTTTGGTCATGTCGCGTGTACCCCAGCGCTGCTCTAACCATGCTCACTATTACCCACATACCGGTTATGTTGATACCGTGGTTGAACATTTGCACCATGATGCCATGCATACCTACATTGGTAGGCGAGAAAGCCGCAGCGCTCATTAAGCCCATGTGGGCTATGGATGAATAAGCGAGTAAGTCGTTTTTATATCAGTTTGCACTATAGCCAGCAGCGATGCATATACGATGCCTATTATGGATAGCACCACTACGGTATCGCCCCAGTAGGCCACACCCGCAGGCAGCACAGGAAACAACCAGCGCAGCACGCCGAACATACCCATCTTCACCATAAGCGCACTCAATATGATAGTGACCGGTGTAGGCGACTGCTCATACGTATCGGGCTGCCAGGTATGGAACGGGAATATGGGCATTTTAATAGCAAAGGCAACGAAGATGAGGCAGAACAGCCATACCTGCTGTGCGGCGGGTAATGCTGCACCTGCGTGCACTATGCTCTGCCAAGAGTAGCTATTGACCCCCGGTGTCTGCATAGATAAGTAGATGAGGGCTGCCAGCATCATAAGGCTACCTACAAAGGTGTATATGAAGAACTTGAAGGTAGCCGCAATGCGCTTTTTCGCCACCCCCACTGCGAGCACAGGAAGTACACCGGTATCAGCGCCAGCTCCCAGAACACGTAGAATACCAAAGCATCGTAAGCCAGGAATACACCCATAAGGCCCGTTTGTGCCAGCAGCATTAATCCGTAGAATGCAGCAGGGTTCTTTACTTCCCTGTTATAGTTCACTATCATTACCACTGCCATCACTATACCGGTCATCAGGCACAGCATGCTGCTCATACCATCGCCGGCCAGGCTGAAGGAGGTGCCGAGGTTGGGTATCCAGGGAACAGTAAAATAAACAGGCTGCGTGCCTGCAGAACAGCTTAAATAGACCGACAGCGCAAGCGTAGCCAGTGTGCTCACTAATGCCAGTGCTTTAGCGCCATTGCCGGTAGCAAAGCTGATAATG
>CBDIBP010000023.1:0-16896 GCA_965276955.1 Flavipsychrobacter sp. | reverse complement strand
GATCATGTAAGGGAGGCCGGCAAATGAATAATTTAGTGATACACTGTAGGGAGCATATAAAAATAACCAGTTGCATACTTGAATAATTACTATGATTTGCCTTACTTAGAGGAATCATGAAAAACAAGTCTACTCATTGTTTATTTATATTATCGCTGCTTATCCTTTTTGCACAAAGTTTATTTGCACAATGTTTGGTAAACCACTTAACACTTAATACGGGTTATAATCCGGCTGCCAACGCAGTTTATCCAACAGGCACACAAGACCCATACTGGGCTGTAACTGCTAACTCTGCTGCAAGCCAGGCAGCGGCAACAAATACACCACCTTACCAGGCATACATAGTTTATTTGAGCAACTGGGTCAGTAATCCTACGAGTCAATATATATCCTTGTCGGCTGCATTTACTTATTCAACTATCTCATCAGGCAATGATAGTTTGTACAGTACCACATTGACCCGCACTTTTCACAATTGTTACGCTGATACTTATACCTTCTCTCTCCGATATACAGCAGACAACTGGCTAAGTGGTGTATTTGTGGATGGTGTATCTTATTATTACCAAAGCGCCACATTAAGTGCCGGTCAGTTCACAGCGTTCAATACGATCCCTACCTTTTCAGTTTATTTACCTGCCGGCACCCACCAGTTAAGTGCAGGGTTGTTCAATTATCCTATTGCAGCCGTATCCAATCCCACAGGGCTTAATATCATAGGTACTGTGACCGGTACTTTTAATTCGCTGCTGGCAGATACATGTAGTGCTACCAGTGCGTCGGTGCAAGTGCCATCGCACCATGACACGATATGCGCAGGAGGAAGTGCAGTACTTACCGCAACCGGAACAGGTTCTTTTTCCTGGACACCCACAACCGGGCTTAGCAGCTCATCGGGCACAAGCGTAACTGCGTCGCCTACAGTCACTACAACATATCATGTAATGAGTACGGGAACAGGGTGCATAACAGCCACTGATTCTGTGACCGTAGTCGTGGCAACTCCAGCAGGTGGTATAGGAGGCTCATTTTATCCTGCATGCGCGAACGATACATTGCCTATACGTATGTGGGGTATATCCAGCCCGGGTATGAATTATCACTGGTCGGGGCCCAATGGGTTCCTATCTACAGATTCTAGTGTTGTCACACACAATCCATCAACTTTGAATAATGGTACTTACTATCTCTACTTGACGAATACCAGGGGTTGTAGTACGCCTACCCAGAGCCTTGTAGTGACCATAGTGCCGCATCCTGCAATGCCGACCGTAAATAATGTTACTTATTGCCAGTACGATGCTGCAATACCTTTAACAGCTACGGGCTCATCTGGAAGTCTGTTACAATGGTATACGTCGCTCACAGGTGGATCACCTGCGACCGCAGTAACCCCCTCAACAGCAAGTCCCGGGTACACTACTTATTATGTAAGCCAGCACGTAGCTGGCTGCGAAAGTGATCGTGCTCCGCAAACCGTTATTGTAAATGCCAAGCCACCGCTACCGGGCGGCGATACTGTTTTCAAATATTGCCAGGGGGATGCAGTACAACCTTTAAGTACAAACATTACCGGGCAAAATCTACTGTGGTATACTACTGCGACAGGGGTGGGCGGAAGCAGTACTGCTCCTGCTATATCATCAGCTACAGCGAGTATTGCCAACTACTATGTGACCCAGACCATCAATGGTTGTACAAGCGACCGGAAGCACATCATGGTTACCATTATAGGAAAGCCTACTACCCCGCTTGTAGCTGATACCAACTATTGCAGCAATAGTATAGCCCTCGTACTGCATGCCAATGGGCAGAACCTGATATGGTATAATTCGGCCACCGGCACTACTGGTACCTCAATACCGCCAGTGATACCTGCAAATACAGTTGTTAATGACAGTGTATACTATGTAACACAGACAGTGAACGGATGTACCAGCGACAAAGCAGCGATACATGTGAATGTTTATCCTGCTGTAGTTTCCGCTATAATAGCGCCTGTTCGTGCGGTATTGTGCGCGAACGATACGATGAGTTTTTTTTACAACGACACTGTGGTCGTAGGCAATACCTATGCCTGGGCCTTACCTGCGGGAGCAATAGGTATAAAAGGAAACCTGCAGGGTGCCGGACCAATAACTGTGCGGTTTGGAATTGCGGGTAATAATACCATAGCACTGACCGTGAGCAATACAAAATGCAGCAGTACCGCAACTTATACCGTAAAAGTAAACTCCGTTCCTGACGCTGATCTTGTGCTGACAAAAGATGTATGTACGGGTGTGCGCATACCGGTGCAAGTGATAAATGAAAAAAATACAGGAAGCTATATAATAGATATTAGCGGGGCAAATATAGATAAGCAGGATTCTGCACTAGGTATATACTATGCTACATGGGCTTTGCCTGGCGTGTATACCGTGACGGTAAAATTATCTTCAGGATCGGGAGGTGCGTGTAGTACTGCCGTGCTGGAAGATACTGTGGTGGCATATGCATCGCCGGGAGCAAGTATAGAACAACTGAACGGGGCTATTATTTGCATTGGTGACAACTTGGTAATGAATGCAGAACAGCCCACCGCAGGCAATATTTATAAATGGGCACCTGCGAGTGTATTCCCGACTCAGAAAGGAGCGAGCAACGTAGCAGTAGTGAATAATGATGTGGAAATATACCTGGATGTTACCTCGTCCTACGGATGCCTGAGTGTGGATAGCCTGCACATAACGACCCAGCCCTGTTGCGCTGTTTACTTTCCTAATGCCTTTACTCCTAATAGGGATGCAAAAAATGATGTTTTCAGGCCGGTAACGGAAGGCAATCACGATCTGGATGTTTTTCTTATTGAGAACAGGTACGGCCAAATGGTATATGAAACACGGAACGAACACCAGGGATGGGATGGCAAATTCAAAGGAGTACCACAGGGTGTGGGTACCTATTTTTATTACATGAGATATAAATGTGCCAACAACTACCAGGTATTAAAAGGTGAATTTCAGCTGATGAGATAGATCTCATAAATGCCTATGCCATTTTAAAGATCGTTAAAAAAGCCATCCTATACATAGTAACAATAAACTCTTTTAAATTTATAGAGTCTACTTACTATAAGTTATTATTATGGATCTGCTGGAGCAAAATAAACTATTATATGCACGTGCCGGTTTTGGTATAAGCCCTGAAAACTTTAAGGATCCCAAACCTATTGATGAAGTGGTCGCTTCACTTTTCCCTGCGGCAATGCCAGGCAAACTGGAACTGGTGACGCCCGAAGAGTGGGCCGAGTACAACCCTAAAACACTAAAGACCACCATGCCAGACGCGGTGGCCAGGAAGGAAAAAGAAAAAGAATTCCGCCAGCGTACAGGGGACATGAATCTGTTGTGGATGGAAGCTATGGTGCGTACATCGTACCCTTTGCTTGAAAAAATGTCTATGTTCTGGCATGGGCATTTTGCTACAAAGGTGGATAATCCCTACTTCGACCAGATACTGCTGAATAATATACGGAAAAATGCATTGGGCAATTTTGGAGACCTGCTACGGGCGGTGTCTAAAAGTTCTTCCATGTTGCGTTTCTTGAATAACCAACAAAATAAGAAGTCTCATCCCAATGAAAATTTTGCGCGTGAAGTAATGGAGTTATTTACACTTGGCCGGGGACACTATACGGAAGAAGACGTGAAAGAGGGCGCAAGAGCATTTACCGGGTGGACGTATGATGAGAATGGCGAGTTCATATTCAGGCGCAAGCAGCATGATGCGGACGAAAAGAAATTTCTGGGGCACAAAGGCAACTTTGATGGTGACGATATTCTGAATATACTGCTGCAGCAAAAGCAAACAGCAGTGTTCATAACGCAGAAGATATACCGGTATTTTGTTAGCGACGAAAAGATAGATAACAAGCGGGTGAACGCACTTGCCAAATCGTTTTACGATAGCAATTACGATATCACTGCCCTGCTAAAAGAGATATTTACCTCGAAATGGTTTTACAGCACTGATGTGGCGGGCGCAAAAATAAAATCGCCGGTAGAGCTTTTAGTAGCTTACCAGCGTTTGATACCTATGTCTTTCAGGAACCCAAAGGTCTGGATAAACCTGCAAAGGGTATTGGGGCAATATCTATTCAATCCACCCAATGTAGCAGGTTGGCCGGGCGGAAAAGACTGGATAGATAGCTCGAGCCTGGTGATACGTATGCGTTTGCCGGAGGCTTTCTTTACATCGAAAGAACTGAACCTGAATGCTAAGGAGATAGAGCCCGAAATGATGAAGGGCATGCAGAAGAAGGAGGTGATACCCGGTCAGGCCGCACAGGTGTTTAGAGTGGGCAGGCTGGATAGCGTGGACTGGAGTGCCTACCTGGCTTTTTGGAAAAGCTACCAGCGCGAAGAGGTAGGGCAACAGCTTGCAGACTACCTGCTACCCAATGGTATTGAAGAGGACCGACTGAAGCAGGTGCAAGGCTTTGCAGATAATGATAGTTATGATGAGTATATAAAGAGCATGACCATACTGCTTATGGAACTGCCCGAATATCAATTGTGTTAATGAGACAACAAAGTAAGATGAGCATATCGCGCAGAAAATTCATACAGCTAAGCACACTTGCCAGCGCATCGCTGATGGTGCCGCAATTCCTGAAGGGGTATCCGCAGCAGTCGTTGTTATTGCCCGGGCAAGGTAAAAAGGTGCTGATAGTGATACAACTATCAGGTGGTAATGATGGGCTGAACACTGTGATCCCATATCGCAATGATATATACTATAAAAGCCGCCCGCAACTGGGAATAAAAAAAGAAGAAGCTTTAGCACTGACCGACGATGTGGGATTGAACCCTGCACTCATAGGTGTCAAAAGCTTGTACGACCAGGGTTTTGTAAGCATTGTGAACGGGGTGGGGTATCCTGAGCCTAACCGCTCGCACTTCAGAAGTATGGATATATGGCAGAGCGGGAGCCGTGCTGATGAGATCGTAAGCACGGGGTGGCTGGGCCGCTATATAGATGGACGTAAGGACCTACCTAATAATACCACGGGCCTTGAAATAGATGACAGCCTGAGCCTGGCAATGAAAGGGCAGGGTAAAAGCGCACTGGCCATTCGCGACATTAATCAGTTCTACAGCGCAGCTACTGACCCATACTTCGTGAAGTTATCTAAAACGCACGAGGAAGAGCATGATGAAAAACTGGCCAGCTACCTGTACAAGACATTGCGCGAAACCACATCGGCGGCGGGCTATATATACCAGCAGAGCAAAATATACACAACTACGCAGCAGTATCCCGATACCGCTATAGGTAAACGAATGAAGACGATAGGCTCGCTGATAATATCAGGTACGGATACCGAAGTGTACTATCTATCGCACGGTAGCTTTGATACCCATGTGGGCCAGCTGGACCGGCAGAAAAAACTATTCGAAGAGCTGGATGGCGCGCTGACCGCACTGGTGGCCGACCTGAAGCAAAACAACCGTTTTAATGATGCCCTGATAATGACCTTCTCTGAGTTTGGTCGCAGGGTATCTCAAAATGCCAGCAATGGTACCGATCATGGCACAGCCAATAGCATGTTCCTGATAGGGGGCGGCATTAAAAAAGGCGGCTTGTATAACGATATACCCAGCCTGGCCCAGCTGGATGAGGGAGACCTTAAATACCAGGTCGACTTTAAGCAGGTATATGCTACCGTGCTCGACCGCTGGCTGAGCACTGACCCACGAAATATACTGGACAGAAAGTACACTCCACTAACCTTTATTTAACGTGTATTTCGCTGTAAAAGGCGTAAATTACTAAGAACGCAACGGGTGGGGTTGATGAAATAAATTCCACCATCTGGCTCGTTCTTTTTCCTTTTTTCTTCGTTGTAAGAGTCTTTAAATAGTTACTATTCGCAGATCTTACGCCTCGAAAAAAGAAAAGATACCTACGCCATATAGTAGAATTTATTTCATCAACCTCACTACTAAAGAGGTATTTTGCGTTCATTATTTTAAAGCAAAACAGGCTATGGCTCTACGTGTACCCTTTTTATATAAAACCCTTCTTGTAGTGCTTATATGTATGTGTGCATTGCCCTACACGGGCACGGCACAAAGCAGCCTCAGCAATGTGACCTACCTAAAGAATGCGCGACTGAACACCATACCGAACGTACGGGTATGGATGGATAGCGTGAATAATAGCCACGCAAAGGGATATGCCCAGGTGCTCTTGCAATTTTTTCAACTGCCTACCGAAGAGCAAAAGAAGACCTTGCTGCAAAACAATATCCGCCTGCTCGACCATGTACCGGATAATGCATTTACTGCAATAGTGCAGTTGCCATTTACTGGTAACATAGATGGGGTGCCGCTTGCCGCTATCGTAAACATAGCCGATGAATGGAAAGCCGATAAAAATGTGTGGGACAAAGTGAACGCTGACACCAATGCTACTGTAGCCGTAATGGTGAATTTTGACATAAAGACCAGTGAGCAGGATATACGTACTGTGGCAGCAAGTGCAGGAGGGACAATAGAAAAAGATAAACTGGAAGCCTACGGTACCTATAAAGTGATAATAGCTGCCAACAAAGTGAAAACTCTTGCCCACAGCTACTGCATAAAGTACATAAGCCCGGTAGCCAAATATGCCAATGCAGACAATGCCGCAAAAGCAACAAGCCGTATAAATATAATAAACCAGCCGGTGAACCGGGGTGGATATGGACTGCTGGGCGATAGTGTTACCGTGGGGGTAGGGGATGATGTGTCAGGAGTATATCACATTGATATGCTGGATAGGGTCATCAATTATAACCCGGCAGCAATGCGCCACCACGGCGTGTTCACCAATGGTATTGTAGCCAGTGCAGGTATTGTAGATCCACTTGCAGAAGGGGTAGCACCACATGCTACGCTTGTGAACCAGCTGTACGATAATATACTACAGTTCACCGGGCTATACAGGCAGCAGTATAATATGAATGTCACTAACAACTCTTATGTAACTATAGAAGGTGATTGTAATTACTCCGGCACTTACGACGTGTATGCTCAATTTATAGATGAGCTCACCCTGCAATACCCTTCAGTATTTCACGTGTTTGCTGCGGGCAATGATGGGCTACTGAACTGCACACCATACCCTAAAGGATATGCGACCGTGGCCGGGGGATACCAGGCATCGAAGAACGCGTTGGTGGTTACCAGTGACGATAAATACTACAATAACGCATACGATGCATCGCGAGGCCCTGTAAGGGATGGCAGGCTAAAGCCTGAGTTAACTGCAGTGGGCTACTATGCATACTCGTGTATAGATGTGACCAATTACGAATTTGCAAGCGGTACCAGTTTTGCATCACCACATGCTGCGGGTGCGGCGGCTTTGCTTACCCAGCGCTATAAGGCGCTGCACAATATGCTGCCCAATTCTGATCTGCTGAAAGCATTGATGCTGGCAGGGGCTACAGATGTAGGAGCTACGGGGCCCGACTATACGTTCGGCTATGGTTTTATGAATGTGCAGCACTCCATGCAGATACTGGATGGGTTTCAATACTATACCAATGCGGTAAATAATGGTGTACAACAAACTGTGACCATAAATGTACCGGCCAATACAGGAAAGCTAAAGGTGATGCTATACTGGAATGATGCTGTGGGAAGCCCCTTGGCAGGCAAGCAACTGGTGAATGATCTTGACCTGCTGGTACAGTCGCCCAATGGTACGGTGCACAAGCCATTGGTGCTGGACCCCACACCTGCCAATATGAATAATGATGCAGTGGAAGGGACCGACCACCTGAACAATAGCGAAGAGGTGCTGATCAATGCCCCGGTAGCAGGGCAGTATGTAGTGACCATAAATGGCTACAATGTACCCTCTGCGCAGCAAAGCTATGTAATGGCTTATGACCTTGAGCCCGTAGGTGTAAAACTAACCAACCCGCTAACGGCAACAAAAGTGGCAGCCGGACAACCAGTTGATATATATTGGGATGCACCCGACGTGACCAACACATTTACGCTACAGTATTCGGCCGACAGTGGTACCACCTGGCACCCCGTGGCAAGCAACTTAGGTGCTGGACAACGGTTTTACGGGTGGACACCCGATACCACCATAAGTTCTGGTAAATGCCTTATAAAGCTTACCCGCGATAACACTGCCGATGTATCTGTCTCCGGTACATTCGTAATAAGTCCGCAACCTGTAGCTGCTATAGATGCCGTGCAGTGCCCGGGGTACATAAATATGCATTGGACACCCACACCCAATGCGACCAGTTACAAAGTGCTGCGGAAAGTGGGGCCATACATGCGCGTGGTAGATTCTACAACAGTCAACAGTTATTCAATGCAAGTGCCTGCCGAGGACAGCACCTACTACGTGGCGGTGAGCCCGGTAGTAGATGGGCAGGTCGGCTATCGCAGCCTGGCCGTTTGGCGCAGGCCTGTTGATGGTAGCTGTGCAGGCTTCCCGGCGGGTGACCTGGCGGTAGTAAGCACCACGTTGCACAACGAAAGACAATTTACCACCAACCAGTTCACCAATGCACAATCTATGGTAGTATTGCTGCGCAATTTATATACCAGCCCTGCTACCAACTATTCGCTGGCCTACAGCGTGAACGGTGGCGTTTGGAGCACGCTATTTTCGCCACCTGCCATTCCCGCCGATACTGCAATAAATGTTACGCTGCCAGGGCTGCACCTGGGTACCCCCGGCACTTATATAATAAAGGTGGCTGTACACAATATAGGCACCGCAGACCCCAACCATAAGAACGATACACTTATTACACAAGTAACCAATATCGCCAACCCCGTACTGAGCCTGACCACACCGTTCACTGATGGGTTTGAGACCATGCCTATCCTTACATTGTTCCACGATTCTGTAGGGATATCGCCGAACGGGCACTGGGATTATCATCCCACTACCGATACTGGCAGACTGCGCACCTTTGTGGACGATAGCAATACTATAAGCGGCGCACGATCCATCAGCCTGGATGCGGCGCTTACCATACCGTTCAGCAACATCAATTATCTTTCAGGTACCTTCAATCTTTCGGCCTACGATACATCGACCGCAGAGATACGTATGGAGTTTGACTACCTGATGCACGGCACCCCCAAAACCAATGCAGGTAACCAGGTGTTTGTTCGCGGTATTGACAATAAGCCTTATAATAATATCTTCTTCTACGATATTGTCACTTATCCGGGTACTGTATTGCATTCCGGCTCTTTATCCCTTACCGACGTTTTGCTGCACAATGGGCAAAATTTTTCGGCCAGTACACAGGTGCAGTTCAATCAGAATGACACCTCGCTAATAGCTGCAAAGAACTATGGCAACGGGGTAACGATCGACAATTTTACGCTCTATACCGTGCAGAATGATGTGCAGTTAGTGAGCATTATATCCCCACAGACGGTGAATTGCGGTTTGACAAGTGGTGTGCCGCTTACAGTATTGGTGCACAATGGTGTGAAGCAGCCACAAAACAATGTGCTACTGCACTACCAACTGGATAACGGCACCATATATACCGATACGCTAAAAACCATAGCGGGCAAGGACAGTGTGCAATTCACCTTTAAAGAACTGATGAACCTTGCGGCCGCAGGCCAGCATACGCTGAATGTATACCTCACCAACAATGGAGATAGCTATACCGCAAACGACAGCATTCTCAACTACAGCTTTTACAACCAGCCACTCATAGCCACATTCCCATATCTGGAGAACTTTGAAGCAGGACCAGGCAACTGGTTCACAGAGGGGCTGAACGATAGCTGGCAATATGGTACCCCTGCATCAGCTAAGATACACAAGGCTGCAAGCGGCACCAAGGCCTGGAAGACCAACCTGGCCGGGAGCTATAACAATCTGGAAACATCGTATCTGTATTCGCCGTGCTTCGATATCTCCAAATTATCCAGCCCAATGCTCAGTTTCAGTACGGCCATGGATATTGAGAACTGCGGCACCACACTATGCGATGGTGCCTACATGGAATATTCTTATGACGGGGCGGTGTGGACCAAGCTGGGCAGCAGCGGGCAGGGCACCAACTGGTACGATGCTGCTTTCAATATCTGGAATACGGAAGGTAACACCCGCTGGCATGTGGCCTCTATACCCCTGCCGGCAAGCACGCAACCAGTACGGTTCCGTTTTGTGCTAAAGTCTGACCCCGGCGCTACTTTTGAAGGAATAGCTGTGGACGATATACATATATTCGACAGGGTGGATGGCATCTATAGCGGTAATACTCCCGATCATATTTCCAGCACACCCAATACCAATGTGTGGCTGCCTGTGGTGGACGGCGGCAATGTCATAGCTGAATTGAATTCGTTCGGGCAGAAATATGGCACAAGTGGCACGCTGGATGTAGGAGTGTATAACAACTATAATTACACCAACCCAGGCCGTACACAATATGTTTTTCCGCGAAACTTTGTGGTAAAGGCAAAGCAGGCAACCAATGACAGCATTGGCGTGCGCTTCTTTGTACTGGACGCTGAAATGGTAGACCTGCTGAACGATACGGGTTGCAACTCCTGCACCCGGCCAGAAGATGTATACGCTATGGGGGTATCGAAGTATGATAATGCAGATGCAGCATTGGAGAACGGTACCCTATCTGATAATGTAGGAGGCACTTATACCTACTACCCTTATCCTACTATACAATGGGTGCCTTATGATAACGGTTATTATGCGCAGCTGACCGTACGGTCTTTCTCTGAGTTCTGGTTCAATGATGGCGGGCCGAACGGTGCTTTCTCGGTAGGGGAAGACTACCTTTCGTTCCATGCCAATAAAATAACCCCTAAACAGGTGCAGGTGGACTGGATATCTGATATAGATACGCTGGTAAGTAATTATCTCCTGCAGCGCTCTATGGACGGGAATACATTTACAACCATAAATACTACACCTGCCGTACATCAGCCAGCACCAACCTATGTGTATGTTGATACACCTGCGGTGAACATAGGCAGTTCAGTATACTACAGGTTGTTGTATTACTTTAATACGGGCGATAGCTTGTACTCACCTGTAAGACGTGTGGACTGGACAGACGAGAATGAACTGATAAACTTGTATCCTAACCCCACCCAGGGCCAGATAAACATACAATGGACGGCCACCGCCGGGACCCCACTGCAAATAGAAATGGCAGACGCCACCGGCAGGGTAGTGTTGCGGAAAACAATCACATCGAAGGTGTGGAACAACCTGACCACGTTGCAAACCATGCATTTTGCCAGCGGGGTGTACTTTATGAAAATATTGGTAGGTAGCCGTGAGTATGTGAAAAAAGTAGTATACCAATAAGGAACACATACTTTCTGGTATTTTATATTGCCAAAACTCGTACCTTCGCCGCCGCTCAAAAAGTTCTTTAATAATTATGATCAGTCGCAGGAATATCCGGGTAAAAGTGATGCAAACGTTGTATACGCTTGCCAGTATGGACACCGGAGCAGGAGAAGATGCTAAAAGAACAGGGATCACCATTCTAAACGATAAGCTGGCCCGCGCGCTTGATCTTTTCGTGATAGCTATACTATACACCATGCGTGCTGCCCAGTATGCAGAAAATGACGCATTGCACCGTGCATCTAAGTACCTGGTAACGGACGAGGACAAAAATGTGAATACCAAGATAGCCGGTAACGAATTCTTGTGGCAAACGCTGGAGAACCAGACATTTGCAGAGAAAGCTAAAGACCTTAAGATACAGCACTTCATAAATACAGATGAGGTGAAGAAGATATACCAGCAACTGGCCAAAACAGATGAATACCAGGACTACATAGCTACCCCCAGCCGCAATGCCAAGGAAGAAAAAGCTATAATAAAACTGATATGGGAAAAGCTGATACGCGATAGTGAGCATGTGCAGGAATACTTTGCTGATGAGCTGCAGGGCTGGGAAGACGATAAGGAAATGATATTGATGCTGATGGACAATTTCTTTAAAAGCAGCGCCAGCATCAACTTCCTGAACCTGGTGAGCCCGGAGAAGAAAGAATATGCCGTAAGCCTGATGAACACGGTAATAGATAAAGAAGAATACTGCACCGGCCTGATACAACCAAAACTGAACAACTGGGATGCGGATCGTATAGCACTGATAGACATGCTGCTGCTGCGTATGGGCGTGTGCGAGTTATTGTACTTCCCTACCATACCTACAAAGGTGACCATAAACGAATATATAGAGGTTGCTAAGATGTATAGCACACCCCAAAGCGGCCAGTTCGTGAATGGTGTGCTGGATAACATACTGAAAGACCTGGTAAAAGAAGATATGATAAATAAAGATGAACGCGGGGCAAAGCAGTAATGAACATACTTAGTCTTTATCTTAACAACTTCATGTAACTTTGCACATACTTTTATGAGACCATATCTTTTAGGACTTATGTTATTGGGTTTGGCTGCCTGCAACCAGCAGGGCAATACCGCCAAAGATACCGCCGACAGTGGTAAGTTATCGCCAACACTGGTGCAGAACCCGCGCACTGCCAACGGTATAGACACTGCAAAGGCCAGGAGTATGCCTACCATGGATTTTGCAGATACCTTGCACAACTTTAAGACCATTAATGAAGGGGAGCAGGTAGTACATGAATTTGCATTTACCAACAATGGTAAAAGCCCGCTCATCATTACCAGCGCTGTAGGCTCCTGCGGATGCACCATTGCAGAATACCCACACGACCCCATATTGCCGGGCAAGGGTGGTGTAATGAAAGTAGTGTTCAACTCTACAGGTAAGTATGGCCACCAGGAGAAATCGGTGACCGTATCTACTAATACTTTGCGGGGCACACACAAGCTGTATATACAGGGCGAGGTAGCCGGGGATGAGAAGCACCCGGTAAACCATTAAATTATTTAAACACAAATCAATATAATGTTAGTACAATTAGAAACAGTTTTATTGCAGTCACAACCGGGCTTAGGTACACCAGGCCTTTTCCTGATGGGTGGTATGTTCGTAGTGATGTATTTCTTCATGATACGCCCGCAACAAAAGAAAGCAAAAGAGCAAAAAGCATTTGCTGAGAGCATAGCTGTAGATGAGAATGTGATCACCATTGCTGGTATCCATGGCCGTATTAACCGCATCAACGATGACGGTACCGTTCAGATAGAAGTAGCACGTGGTACATTTATGACCATGGAGCGCTCTGCTATCTCTATGGAGTCGACCATTGCTTACCGTAAGAAGAAAGATACGGCAGCCACAGTAACTACAACTACTGCTACAGTAACTAAATAATTTTACTGCCATGCTGAAAGTAGGTGTTACCGGCGGCATAGGTTCAGGAAAGTCAATCGTATGCCAGGTGTTCTCTACACTTGGCATAGCTGTTTTTAAGGCTGACGATACTGCCCGCTACCTGCTGGAGCATGATACGGCAGTTGTGGAGCAAGTAAAAGATCTGCTGGGTGTAGCCGTATACAGCAACGGTAAACCCGACCGCGCAGCCATAGCGGCTATAGTTTTTCAACATCCTGAAAAATTGCAGCAGCTGAATGCTATTATACACCCAGCCACCATAGCCTATGGCCTGCAATGGATGGAACAGCAAAAAGCCCCATACACTATAAAGGAAGCAGCCATATTTTTTGAGAGTGGCAGCTATACCAGTATGGATGTGATGATTGGTGTGTATGCCCCACAGGAGTTACGTATAGCAAGGGCCATGCAGCGCACCGGCACCACACTTGCAGATGTGCAAAGCCGCATAGCACAACAGATGGATGAGGATGAAAAAATGAAGCGCTGCGACTATGTCATTACCAATGATGATAGAACGGCGGTGATACCACAAGTGCTGGCGATACACGAACAATTACTGGATAGCATAAAAAAATAAGGGTGGAAAATGTTTTCCACCCTTATTTTTTTACATGCATTACTGCCTGTTAATTCACATCTGTGGTCTCGTAATCTATAGACTCCAGCAAGGCTTTATATTGCTTTTGGTTTTCCGGGTCTTTGTCAGAATCTTTTAGGCGTTGCAGGTAGCCTTTTATCAGTTCTTCCCGTTGTTTATCATGCTCTGCCTCTGTTTTGCGTTCGTGCAGTGCCTTTTCGGTATAGCTCTTACCCACGTTATAGAGGAAAGAAGCCAGCCCTAACCTATACATACGTATGCTTTCATCGTTAGATAGGCTGGCCATCACTGCCACGCCTTCATCAAATATCACATCGTTCTTTACACTGCGCAGGTAGTACATAAGGCCTATAGCGAACTGGAACTTATTAGTGCCATGCAGTCGTAAAGCCGTTCTTTTGAATATTTCAATATCCTCGTCTGCACCCGTCTTGCCTATACAGCTCCATACTGCGGCTTGCAGGTGCTTTGCGGGCGGTTCTTTTGCACTTCTTTGGCCAGGTGGTATGCTGCACACTATCTATTCCCAAAGTGCATCCAGCGCACTGCCTGCTACCATGTAGAGCTGTCGCCCACAGCAGTTATCAGTATCTGCTTGGTGTCTGTCATGTTCCATTCACCCAGTACGTTAAGGGCATTGGCGCGTACCGCATTACTTTTATCATTTTGCGCCAGGTATTCTACTTGGGCATGCCAGCGGTTGTGCAGTTTCTCGCTCTTTACATCGCTAAGGTCATTCAGGGCATACTCTGTTACCAGCGGCATAGCTCATTCAGCGCCAGTTCTACTATAGGCCTGTGCACTCTCATCATCAATATCTTTATACGCAGCTACTATAGCGCGGCGTTTGCTTACGTAATCGTTGCAGTACTTGTATTGTACCAGCCAGTCACGGCTTTTTTTGTTCTCTTTCAGTTCGCCTACCAGCACGTGGTGTGGTCAGGCACTACTACAGGGGCCACACCATTCTTATAGTCGTATACGTACTTTTCGGTCTTGTGGCGTATGTTCCAATCCACTACATCTTTGTCTTGGTTGTTCAGTACAGCGGCCTTCAAAGCAGGCGGTACACAAAGCCAGTGTCTTTTTGTACCTGTGTCACGGTCACCGTCAGGTGCTGTGCTGCGTCATCAAAGGTGTAGCGCACATCCAGTATCGGGTGGCCTGCGTGGTAGTAGAACTCGTTGAAGAACCAGTTCCAGTCCTGTCCTGTAGCTTCTTCAACTGCCAGGCGCCAGTTAGTGGCCTCTGCCGAGTGGAGCGCATTGCGGGTAAGGTATATGTTCATTGCTTTATGAAAAGCTGCATCGCCTATAAGCATGTTCAGGTACCGGAGGGTAGCGCCACCTTTTTCATAAGATATCCGATCGAAAACAGCTTCTTTATCATCGTAGCGGAAACGCACCAGTTGCGGGTCGGCCTTCGCTGCGCTGCTCAGGTATTTGTGCAGGTCCTCGTATGCCAGGCGTTCACCGCTTACTGTTCCATATTTATGGGTGCGCCACAGTTGCTCGCTATATTTGGCAAAAGATTCATTCACCGTTATGTTCGACCATGATTCGCACGTCACATAATCTCCGAACCATGGTGGAACAGCTCGTGCGATACTACATCCTCAAAATTCTTATCTGCTATCTCCCGTGAGTTCTGGTTAACGAACTCTCCGAACAGGCTGGCGCTTGTATTTTCCATTGCGCCTGATACATAGTCGCGTACCACCACCTGGTCATATTTATTCCAGGGGTAGGGGACCCCGGTTATGGTAGAGAAATATTCCATCATTTCGGGTGTGTTCCTGAACATTTCGCGGCCATAAGGCGCATACGCTGGTTCCACATAGTAGTCCACTTCCTTATTGCGCCAGTGGTCTTTAAGAATGGTGAACTTACCTATGGCGAACATCACTGCGTATGCCTGTATAGGTTTGTCCATTTTTCCAGGTATCGCGGCGCATCCCATAGTGTTCTTTGGTACTGGTGGCCAGGTAGCCATTGCTCAGCGTTTGCATGGTGTCTGGCACCAGCAGCTCTATCTCTGTAGTGAAGCGCGTATTGGGTTTGTCTATGGTCACCATCCAGTGAGAGTTAGCCTCGTCTCACCCTGTGTCCATATCTGCTCTGGCTTGCGGGGTAGCTTGTGGTCGGTATTTATAAAGTACAGGCCCCTGTCATCAGTGATGGCAGCGCTGCCGCCGGTGATGCCGCTATAGGGTTTTGCCTTGTATGCCAGGTGCAGTGTTATGGTATCTGCAGCTGCATATGTGTTGGCAAAGCGGATCTTCAGGCTATCATTACGGTAAGTAAATGCAACAGGCGATGTTTGTTTCCCGTTAGCCAGTGCCACGGTGTCTATCTCCATACTTTTAGCATCCAGCACCAGTGAATCTGTGCTGTAAAAGTAGGGGTGCAGTGTTATCCATTCCTGTGCGCGGGCTATCTTTTCCTCTCCGTTAAATGTCAGTGACACCCTTGTATGTATTATCTCCCAGGCCTTATCTGCTGTGGCCTGGTAATTGTCTGCTTTTGCGGTTACAGTAAGGGTATCGAGCACTACTTCTTTTTTGGCTATCTTATGGTAGGGCCGCAGGATGCTAAGAATGCTGCAAGTACAACAGCCGGTAAGTATCTTTTCATATATGGAATGAAAATGCAAGTGTTGAAAAGCGAATGTAAGGCTAAACCCCGGAACATTTGCCCCGCAGATAAGGGTAAATTATGTTACTGGCGTTCCAGGTCAGTTTCTGAAAATATGCTTACAGGCATTTCTAAATCATTATTTTTTGCCCATTATAAAAAAACTCCGGTGTATATATGTTGCAAGTAACGGTAATGAAGGCAGTACATTTTCGGTAGATCATGGTGATGAAGGCTGGGTAGTAAATAACAACGTTGCCTGCTGGATGTGAGCCGCCAGCCCAACGGACTGATAAGCGTGCTGCACAACGGCAAAA
>CBDIBP010000022.1:0-88679 GCA_965276955.1 Flavipsychrobacter sp. | reverse complement strand
ACGGAGTTCGAAAAGATCCACCTGCATTGCTTGCAATACACGCAGGGCCACACCGTCGCCTTCGCGGATAAGGCCTAACAGAAGATGTTCAGTGCCAATAAAATCATTACCCAGCCGCAAGGCTTCTTCCCTGCTGTAGGAAATGATCTCTTTTACTTTTGGTGAGAAATTTGAGTCCATGAAATATGTCCCTTGATTTAAAGATGAAGTTAAAGATAAATGGGATCGTGTATTATGCTGTTTTCCTATGTCCATATTGCTGATAGTTCTTATTCCTGTCTTACGCTCAGCCTGCTACTACTTTAAATATACGAAAGAAAGTTTGGCTTAGAAATGTTAATTTTAATGGTAATTGACCAAAATACTTCAACCAATTTATACTTCCTTATGGAATTCAAAATTGATACCAAAAGCACTTATACAAATATTGCACCGCCAACAGGCCCTCTTGATGCTATAATGACAGATGCTATACGCCAAAAGTGGTATGAACTTATAGATGATGGCTGCCAAAATCTGATACTCGACCTCCACAATATTACCAATGCCACCCAAGAGGGCATAGAAGATCTATTGGAGCTTCACGAGGATAATTACAGCAACAACAGGTCGCTGGCTATAACAGGACTTACAGGAGCGGCAGCACAAGACCTTAAAAATGCAGGCGAGCTTAATATAACACCTACCCTTATTGAGGCGGTAGATATAATAAACATGGAAGTGCTGGAGCGAGAACTCTTCAGCGAGGAATAAATTTACCTATACAACAGTATTTATAGTTAATGAACGTTACCATATTAGGAAACAATTCGGCACTACCCGCCTTTGGCCGCCACCCTACCGCACAGGTAGTATCGGTAGCTGGTGAGCTGATACTTATAGACTGCGGAGAAGGCACGCAGATACAACTACAGCGCTATGGCCTTAAATGGCGCAACCTGCACCATATACTTATCAGCCACATGCATGGCGATCATTATTTTGGCCTGCCTGGCCTTATTAATAGTATGAGTTTGCTGGGGCGCACTTCGCCCTTGCACGTATATGGGCCACCACAGTTAATGCAGATACTGCAGGCCATACTGGATGCTGCCGATACCCAATTGGCCTTCCCTTTTCACTTTCATCCATTGCAGGATGATGGGGCAGTGCTCACCGATACCGACTACTTTACGGTCACCTCATTCCCGGTTATGCACCGCATTACCTGCCATGGCTTTATGATAAAAAGCAAGACCCGCGGCCGAAAGCTGCTGCCTGAAAAATGCCGGGAGCTGGAGATACCCCGTATGTTTTATGACCAGCTAAAACGTGGTGAGGACTATAAAAAGGAAGACGGAACACTAATAAAGAATGAGGTAGTGACCACAAAAGGCCCGGCACCAAGAACATATGCCTATTGTGCCGACACCATATTTACCGAGTCATTCTTACCGATAATATATGGTGCAGATACTATTTACCATGAGTGTACTTATCTTGAAGAGGATGCTGCTAAAGCTACAGCACGGTACCACAGCACTGCTAAGCAGGCAGCTACTGTAGCTGCTATGGCCAACGCAAAACAATTGCTGCTGGGCCATTTCTCTTCAAAATACAAAGACCTGGAAGCATTTAAAGAAGAAGCCGAAACCATATTCCCATCCGTGATAGTAAGTGAGGAAGGGAAACAATACGAAATATAAAAGCGGCAGGAATTAATGATAATTCCTGCCGCTTAGCAAAATGAGTTGTTATAGTCCTGTAAGGCAGATGCCCAAAGCAAAAGGCGTGATAGGAGGCCCTTGATTTTCTTTAAAAACGGTAGTGATGTTATAGGAACCAAAGAGTGTAAAATTACCGTAGCCTATACGCGCAGTGCCAGCAAAATCCCATGGGCTTACATAGCGGCTGCTGTTTTCTTTATCCCTGATGGTCACACCAGATACGGTGCGCACACCTTTGGTATGTGCACCCAGTAATGTACCCACCTGCACCCCAATGGCAGCCTTAAAACCAGCGTTCCTGTTGTTCTTATTTCCAAAATATCTAAGTTCAAAAGGAGCTGTAAGGTAGGTAGTTACAAATTTATAACGCTTGTATGCATTTGTATCTACAAATTTAGCAATAGCACCTGTGGCGGTATCAGAATTCTTTAAGTACTGCTGGTTCATGTATATGGACGTTACTTTAACACCCAAACCCGCAGCAAAGCTAAGATTGGTATGCTTGATAGGGAAGTCATAGCATAAAAAGCCATTGAAACCATATCCAAAACCTTTGGGTTTTACATCCGCAGGCTTAGATGCCCAGTTACTGTAGTTGAACTGCAGCATCACAAAATCGCGCGATGGTTTTTTTATGGCCGGTACTGTATTGGTATTGCCTGCATCCACATCCTGGGCAAATGTGAAGGTGGAACAAAGAATGATTAGTGCCAGCAGTGCAAAGCGTTTATGCATAAAGGAAAATTAGTGCGCAAATATAATGGCTGTAAAATGGAAAAAGTGTTAAAATGTACGTAAACAGTAAAATAAGAGATGCCTCACGTACTTATGACCAATAATAAAAAGCAAAAGCGGCATAAATGCCGCTTTTGCTATAGAATGTAGCTAATGATCAAAATATTCTGTACCAGCTGGAGCCATTGGTGATGAAACCGAATGACAGGCCTGTGCCTATTGCAGTAAAGCTTGTGCTTACATTGTAGTTACCGGTGAATGTGATACACTGTGTAACACCAGATACCAAAAGGTTGAGCGTAGTAGGTGTAGTGCTGGTATTGTTAAGCACTGTAACAACCACATGAGAACCTGAAGGGAAATTTGAAGCAGGAGGTAATGTAACGTTCAGCGATGTTGGAACTGCAGTTGCTTGCCTGTCTATTACAAAGGTACGTGCTGTTGTATAGCTGCTGAAATCTACAGATGAAGTACTGTTCACCAGATATTGTACCGGCAATGTGGTATTTACATTAGTAAGTGCAGAACCGTCTACCGCAGGTAACTTACCAGTTGCACCCAACTGCACCAGCTGGCTGTTACCGTTAAAGGTATTGCCTTGTGTAGTTACTGTAGCGGGCAGGCGTGCAGCATTTATAGTAGCCGTATTTGCAGCATTGATGGTGTTAATAACATCGTTACCGGCTATAGATGATGTAGAGAAGGTGGGGTTAGGATATGTACCTGCAAGGTCGCCACCAGCTATACCACTTGGCGGTAATGATGATGGTGCACCTATTATTTTTGAATAAGAAACGTTGGTTATCTTAACGTCAGTTATCGAGCTATCCGCATACTTTGCAGTAGTTACAGACTTGTTAGCCAGTTTGCTTGTAGTTACATTGGTATCAGCTATTATCGCTGTAGTTACAGATTGCAGCTGCATATTTGCAGTAGCTACTGATAACGCACCGAGCTTTGCATTGGTCACTGCACCATTAGCCAGTTTCACTGTAGTTACATTAGTATCCGCTATTATCGGGGTAGTTACAGACTGTAATTGAATGTTTGATGTTCCTACTGATAATGCACCAAGTTTTGCATTGGTCACTGCACCTGTAGCTAATTTTTGAGTTGTTACAGCGCTATCAGCAATTTTCTGGGTGATAACCGACTGGTCAACCAGTTTCGCGCTTGTTACAGTGCTCGGGTTTATCACTGTAGCGTTCTGGGTGCCCGATACATCTCCTGAAAGTCCACCATTGAAACCACTTAGCAGCGCTACCTGGCCTATCATCTGGAAATTAGCGCCATCGCATACTACAGTTACTATCTGGTTTGCAGCTATATCATTAGCGGCCAGTGCCACGCCACCGTTCTTTACTATTGGCCTTGTACCTAATCCGTTCACATTAAGGGTAGCAGCACCGGTATTGGCAACGTTAGCCTTGAATGTTACCGTAAGACCTGCACTATAAACCGCAGGGGCTACTGGTAAGAACACAGCATAGGCGCCTGCTACCCCTGTAGCTGCAGTATAGGTAAGGCCGCTTTTTTGTATCAGTCCTACACTTACAGCGTCGGTAGTATCCTGCACATTGCCCAGGCCTGTTATCCTTTTATCAAAGGTAGTAGTACCCGTCATCTGTATTTGTTTGTTCAACTGCACTTGCGCACTGGCGCCGGCAGCAAACAACATAGAGGATACGAGAAGTAGATATTGCCTTTTCATATTATGTATTGTGTGTTTTATTTTGTTGTTATTGTTTAGTTTGCTTTTACTACTTTAAGGGTTTTGGCAAAATTGTCGTTGTATACACGCAGCAGGTAATTACCAGCCGCCAATCTTGCTATATCCTGTATAGTTATCACTGCATTGCTGCCAGCATTGTAAGCGTTGTTAAGTACCACATGGCCAGCCATATCTATCATTTGCACTTGTACGGGTTGGTTATCGTTTTTAGCAATGCTCAGGTTCAGCTCGTTGCTGAAAGGGTTAGGGAAACCAACCACCTTTACAACTGGCGCTATTACATTGCTCACAGCCAAAGGCTTGTTATCAGACAATGTATACATACGGCCGAATTGGCTGATGTTGGGCCTGAAGTATACACGTGGGTCGGTAGCAGATACATCGGTAGCTGTATCATTTATCAAAGTATAAGTTGTGAATGGTGCAGCGCTTGCATATGGATACATAGCGGTCACATCCCTGCCGTTATCCAGCGCGCTCAGCCAGGAGAAGCTCAGGTTGCGGTTAGGTGTCAGCTGGTCGTTAGTGCTGTGTACCACCCAGTTAGCTGCTATAGAGTACCCTGGACCAACATTCGCAACGGCACTGCTGCCGGTGTTGCGTAGTATAGATACATTACCTATATCAGCACCGAAAGATATGCCACAACCCAGAAAATTAAGAGGTGCAGTACCTATGGCACGTGGGCTCATGAATGCGCTACCTGCAATGCGGCTGTAATTGGTCTCCGCAGGGTTAGCTGCAGTAGTAGCAAATATCAGTGGGTTGGCTGCAGTAGCTGTGTAGATGCCGTTCTGCAATACAATAGAGTCTGCAATGGTAATGCTGCCCTGTGGCGCCAGGCCGGTAAGGTTGTTCAGCACCAGCGTAGCCAATGTAAGTGGTGCAGCGTTGTATATGTTCTGAGTGGCAGGACCGTTAAAAACAAGCCTTGAATTGCTGGTGAAATTTGCGGTGCCACTATCATAAAGGCTGCCCGCCTGCAGCTGGATGATACCATCTGTATTGAGGGTAGCGCCAGACTGTATCTCCATATCCTGCGCCAGTGTTAGGGTTGTACCCTGCATCATTGTGACCGTGCTACCAGGCTGTATAGTGACCTGCGCATGGGCTACTTCCACGCAGGTAACAGATACAATTAAAAAGAGTAATTTTATATAATTCATAACTAAATTCTTTTCCTG
The DNA here is from genome assembly GCA_965276955.1 of Flavipsychrobacter sp. Taxonomy (GTDB): domain Bacteria; phylum Bacteroidota; class Bacteroidia; order Chitinophagales; family Chitinophagaceae; genus JABDEZ01. Next base: position 83,322 of record CBDIBP010000022.1, on the reverse strand, counting down.
TTGTTGAGCTAAAGTATAAAAATCTTTTTTAGAAACACTGCTACCTGGCAGAATATCTGAAAAAATGCACTTTCTTTTTTAAAAGCGCGCTCTGAAACCCACAGTAATTGGGAAATAGAACAGATCGAAACGGGAGTTTCCGTGGTTGTAGCGGGTATCGTTGGTACCTACTTCAGCATAGCGGGCAGCGCCTTCCACATTTACCCCCAGGTGTTCAGATATGTAGTAGCTATAACCCACTTGGGCACCTACTATATAGCCTATACCATATCCGTAGTCATACTTAGAGGTATAAACAAATTTAGGATCAGGTGCATTGTTATAGTTGCTTTGGGTAGATGTACCATCATTAACGGTAGAAACTATACCCAGCGTAGCGCCATAATAAAAGTTGGCTTTATTGTACTCTTTATACTTGCTGAAGAATGGTACTATACGGTTTGCTTGTGCCACAAAGGTGATGGCCGGGTCAGCTATATTGAAGGTCACCTTCTGGCTGGGCAATGCTTTACCCTGGGCATCGTTCAGCGACCAGTGGCCGGTAGTGCTCCAGCTGGTATAACCCAGTTCGCCACCCACCTGCCAGTAGTTAGATAGGTTGACATGTAGCCGTAAAGAAGCGGCCGAGGTCCATACATTGTCGGCGCCTTTATAGGCTTTCTGCGTACCATTGGGCAGGGTGTTCGTACTTGTGCCCACATTCAGGCCTGCCTCAAATTTATAATCGGGCGGAAATGATTGTGCATGGGCGCTTCCGGCTATGGTAAAAAATGCGATAGCAGTAAGTAATATTGACCTCATATTATAAAGACAGATTTGAGAATACAAATCAAATCTAAGTATTTTTTGTTCTGATAGGTAGTGCTCCCTAAGATTTTATTGGTCAGAACTATAAAATATATAGCTAATACAGAAAACCCAGGACACTGTTCTTAATGATATCAATAAAGGTCTACCTCGAACAATAACTGCCTTTCAGTATCATTTACTCCATATAGGCACGAGTCTTTTACCTCGAACAGTTTAAATTTTTCAATTAATATCTCTGCCAGCCGTATATCTCGCTCCTCTTCGTAGAGTTCTGCGCGGTCATCCACATCTGTTATTGTTTTCATGTATTCAATGTACTTTTCATTCTCGGCAAGCTCTTTGTCAATATCGGCAACAAGTTGTTCTACATAAGCCGACCTCTTGCCCAGGCTAAAATCGAATAGCATTTCGAGTAATGTCTCTTCGTCACTAAATCTTTGATTCTTTATATACATAGTACAGATGCTTAAAGGCGAAACTATTTATCAAAAATATAGAAAGAAACAAGGCTTACACTTCATACTTTAAGAAATAAAGGAGAACTGCCAACCTATGTGCACTTTTCCACGTCTATTCCTATTAGTTAGAAAGTAGTAAGCCCCAGCATTCAAAAACAAAATTAAAAAACCTATATGTTTTGACAAATGTGAAATTCTTCTTAAATTGCTACCTGTCATACTTATCAAAAAATAAGCATCATGAATAAAAAATTTACGTTAAGCCATTTCAGGCTATGTATTCTGTTAGCCCTATCCTGTTTCTCATTTAGTGTGGGTCATGCACAAACGCTGCCTGGTATACAATGTCAGCCTATCTTCGGAAGTTCATGTGCAGCCCCAAATGGTTTAGGTGGTAGTATTTACGAGACCATAACTAACGTGCAGTTTACAAATGTGAATGCGGCGGTCAGTACTACTACTACGTGCACAAACACCAGCGTATACAACGATACAGCGAAATTATGTGGCGGCACTACTGATACTATGACGGTAACAACAAATGGTGACGTAGGAATAGCCGTGTTTATTGATCTGGATAATGACGGATATTTTACTAGCCCTGGAGAATACATTTATAGTAATTATCCATCGATAGGTGGAATATATAAATTCCCGGTTGCCATACCATCTACCATAAGTTCAGGTCTACACTATATGAGGATAATGGTCGAATACCAAAATTCCTATGGTCCTGGAACAGATCCTTGTTATACAGCTACCTTGTGGGGCGATTTTGTAGATATGTACATTAACGTTCTCGACACTACACATATTACTACTCAACCACAATCACTTGCAGCTTGCCTGAAAGGGCCTGCTACCTTAACTGTTAGCGCATTTGGCCATGCATTAAGTTATCAATGGGTAAAAAATGGCACCCCCGTCAATGGCGCTAACAATCCTACATTCACCATTCCTCATTTTGATTCCACCGATACCGGTCATTACAATGTAGTGGTTACCAACGCATGTTCTATAGCTACTTCCGATACTGTAGCACTGACCATAAAGCCTGCTCCAAGAGCCCGTTTGTTCACGCACGGCCCCAAAACGTTTTGTCCCGGTGGTAGTGTAGCCCTCATTGGCGATACTGTAGGCCACGGATATACTTATCGCTGGCTGTACAATGGCGCACCTACGTCTGATACCACCAATCGCGATACCGTAAGCCTGCCTGGTACGTATGCTTTCGTCATATCCAACGGTTGCCCCGATACGTCGAGGATCGATACTATTTATAACTACCCCACTGGCGTACCTACCATCACCCCTGCCGTGCTTACGAAAGTATGTGCCATCAGCCCGGTCACATTTGCTACCCCTGCCGGCCCTGCAAATAAAGTGCACTACCAGTGGCAGATAAATACAGGCTTGCCTAACTCTTATGGCAATATCAGCAACGATACCACCATCTCATTCCCTGCTACCCAAACAGGCTTCTACCGCCTGCAACTTATAGACTCTAATAGCTGTATCAGCTATTCCTTGCCTACACCACTGCAGGAGAACAGTCCGGCCCTCGTTAATATAAACACTTTACAATCTCTGTACCTATGCTCTGGCGGTTTCATTACATTTACAGCATCCAGCAGCGATACAGGTGAAAAATACAGGTGGCAGTACAATGGCGTACCTATTAACCCGCCTGTTACCTCCGCATCTTACAATGCATACCGGGCAGGTACTTATTCTGTGTTAGGTGATAACGGTTGTTCCGTTACCTCTGCCTCACTTATAGTTACTACTATACCGGCACCCATTGTCATTGCAAGCGGTCCTACAGTATTCTGTGGCGGTGGCAGTGTCTTACTTAACTCAAATGTCACAGATACTACGCTCCGCTACCAGTGGTTGAAGAACGATAATATCATACCTGGCGCTACCAGTCCGCTATACACTGCATTAGATTCCGGTAGTTACTCTGTGGTTGTTATCTCTAATAATACTTGTACCGCAGGTTCCACAGCCATTAACGTGATTGTACATCCATTGCCAAACCCGGTAATAAGTGTTGGTGCAGATAATCTTACACTTACTGTCACTCCGTACTTCCACAGCTACCAGTGGTATATAGGCAATACACTTATACCTGGCGCTATCCATTCCAGCTATGTAGCACACGTGGCCGGCCTATATTCTGTAGCGGTAATTGACGACAATACATGCACCGGCACAAGCGCACAAGTACAAGCTATGGGCGATGTTGCTGTAGGTACTGTACCAGCACCAGAAAGTGTTTCTATCTATCCTAACCCGGCTACATCAATAGTTCACATCACTGCACCATTTACTGTTAATGTATCATTAACTGCAATAGACGGCAGAGTAGTTATCAACCAGGCTGCAGCTAAGGATATCAATATCCAAAGCCTTGCCGATGGTATCTACATGATACGCGTTGCTGATGCAAATGGCAATACTATCAAAATAGAAAAACTGGTAAAGTCGAATCAATAGATCAATTAGCATTCTAATAAAAATGCCCCGGTGGTCCCGGGGCATTTTTTATGTGGCGGTCTTTGATGTGATAATTGTGTAGCGGGAATAAAATCAGTTAGCATTACTCATGCGCTGCTGCACTTGCTTTGTGTACCACAAGTCCTTCTAAAGCATCTGCAATAGTACGGTCGTTACTGAGCCGGGGCACTTTGTTTTGTCCGCCCAGGCGGCCTACCGACCTCATGTATTGTATAAAGGCATTTTTCTGCATCACATTGATCTTTAACGGTTGTAATATCTTGCCCGTTATCAGGTCATTGTAGTAAATGTTCTTAGTGCGCAGGTGATCATCTACAGCAATTGAAAAGGCTGCAATGTCTGCAGGCTCTGTTTCAAACTCCACGAACCATTCGTGATAAGGCAATCCGCTGGTTGTGTTTATTTTAGGCGCTACAGTAAACTCTACTACATGCGCACGCTGTGCGTTCGCAGCAGCTATAAGAGCTTGCTCTACCTCTTCAGCTATCACATGCTCTCCAAATGCAGAAATGTAGTGCTTAATGCGCCCCGTTACCACTATACGGTATGGCTCAGTACTTACGAACCGTACGGTATCGCCTATATTATACCCCCAAAGGCCGGCGTTGGTACTCACAATAAGTGCGTAGTTAACGCCCACCTTCACATCCTGCAAACTAATGCGCTCAGGCGCTGCCTTACCAAGGTCGCTTACCGGAATAAATTCAAAGAAGATACCAGAGTCGGTATTCAACAATAAGCCTTCCCCATTCACCGTATCCTGGAAAGCAAAAAAGCCCTCCGAGGCCGGGAAGGTCTCTATCATATCCACCGCCCCACCAAGGCTATCCATAAGCTTGGCCTTGTAAGGCTCAAAGTTCACCCCTCCATGTACTATTACCTGCAGGTTAGGGAATAGTTCTTTTATCTTTTTGCCATTGCTGCGTGCGGCTAGCCAGTCAAAATACATTTGCATCCACGGGGGTATGCCACTTATCAGTGTCATATCTTCCGCTATGGTCTCATTTACTATCTTATCCAGCTTCTCCTCCCAGTCTTCTATACAGTTGGTCTCGTAGGCAGGCAGCTGGTTGCGGCGCAGGTAGCTGGGTATATAGTGGTTCACTATACCGCTCAGGCGCCCTGTGGGTATACCCCCTACTCTTTCCAGTGTAGGCGAGCCAGACAGGAATATCATCTTCCCATCAGCAAAGCTGCTGTTACCGCTTTCTGCCATATAGCACAGCAAAGTATTGCGCGCAGTATCAATGTGATTGTTGATAGATTCTTTACTGATAGGTATGTATTTTACCCCACTTGTAGTGCCCGATGTTTTAGCAAAATAAATGGGCCTACCTTTCCACAGTACGTGCTGTTTACCAGCTTTAATATCTTCTATATATGGTTTGAATTCTTCGTAATCGCGAACAGGGATCGCAGCTTTAAAGTCTTCGTATGTTTTAATATCCTCAAACTTATGATCGATACCAAAAGCCGTGCGGGTAGCTTGCTTTACCAAATATTGCATTATGGCCTGTTGGTCTGCTACGGCTGTTGTCCGGCTTTTTATGATACGCCCGTGTACCAGCGACGCATAAGGTTTTGCCAGGAAAGATTTTATCTTCATTATTACTATATTCCGTAGTAAAGTTAGTTATTATTAAAAGCCATTGAAAAATAAAAAAGCCTGACTAATCTAAATGCAATTGATGAAACTACAAGTAGATTCCCGATGCACTTAGGTATGATATTTATGATGACTATAAGTCAGATACATATCAGATACATATTTGTGCCACAAAGTGATGAGTAATAACGCAAATACCACGTACTTTATTTCAGGAACACAGAGTATTGAATAGCTATAGATAAAGAGAAATTATAAAAAAGCAAACTTTATTTTTAAAAAACAAAAAAAGTACATTAACTTTGCGAAAAATATATTTAGTATAGTCATGTTTGCGATCGTAAGTATAGCAGGTCAGCAGTTTAAAGTTAAACAAAACGACGAATTGTTCGTTCATCGTCTTGAGGGTAATGCTGGTGATAAAGTAGAGTTTTCAGACATCCTTATGGTAGGTAACCAGGGAGATATAACAGTAGGCAGTAGATCTTTAAAAATACAGGCCGAAATAATTGATCACCTTAAGGGTGACAAGGTTATCATTTTTAAGAAGAATCGCCGTAAGGGGTTCCAAAAGAAAAATGGTCATCGCCAGTATCTTACTAAGATAAAGATCAATGCAATAGCTTAATATTATTAATAACAAATAAGAAGTAATCAGAAATGGCACATAAGAAAGGAGAAGGTAGTGTACGTAACGGCCGCGACTCCCAGAGTAAAAGATTAGGTGTAAAGATATTTGGCGGACAACCGGCTATATCTGGCAACATTATCATACGCCAGCGTGGTACTGAATACCATCCTGGAGTGAATGTAGGCTTAGGAAAAGACTTTACCATATTTGCACTTACAGATGGTATTGTTGAATTCCGAAAGACAAGGACTAAGACATTAGTATCAGTAAAAGAAGTTAACGCGATCGCCGAGGCCTAACCCGCTCGGCGATTTTGCCATAAGGTTTTTTTTTACCCTTAAATTCACAACAATTATGGCAACAGTAAAAAAGGCAGCGCCTGCAAAGAAAGCGGCTCCTGCAAAAAAAGCAGCTCCTGCAAAGAAAGCTGCACCAGCCAAGAAAGCAGCTCCTGCTAAAAAAGCAGCTCCTGCAAAGAAAGCGGCCCCTGCTAAAAAAGCAGCGCCTGCTAAAAAAGCGGCTCCTGCAAAGAAAGCCGCACCAGCTAAGAAAGCTGCTCCTGCTAAAAAAGCAGCACCAGCCAAAAAAGCTGCACCGGCTAAAAAGGCAGCGCCTGCAAAGAAAGCAGCGCCAGCTAAAAAAGCTGCACCGGCTAAAGCAGCACCTGCTGCAACGCCAAATGCTGGCCCTAAAAAGGCGGCCGCTAAAAAATAGATCTCTAATTTTTAGCGTACTTACAAAAAGAGACTGTTCTAACCCGCAGTCTCTTTTTTTATGCCCATTATTTTCTGTCACCTTATGGAATTAGTGCCTCCCCGCATCTTTAAGCTATACCCTATTTTTAATTAAATTTTACCAATAGCCGCGCAATAAGTTATCACAAAAAACGATTATAAGCTATAAGTTTGCACCATTAACTAATAACTGATGAATTACGAAGAACGCAACGAACAGAACAGGGGATACCGGAATTTCAGAACAGGTCTCGATTTTGGGATGGGGTTCTTCTACATCTTAATAGGTTTTTCAGTGTTATACCTTAAGTATTTCGGCGCCATTGAGCTTTCTAATGGTATAGCTTACGCATTGGGTATCATGGTAGTACTCTACGGCGTTTATCGCATTGTATTGGGCGTGCGCAACGTACGCGAACAGCATAATAGAAAGAATGCTGACACCCGCTAAAATGTGCCGGTTCAGGGTTTCCAGCTGTTAAATTATTGTTACAACGCCTCAGGGTTCCCATCATTATTTTAAATAATTCCATAAAATTGCATCTATGCGTTGGCTTAAATTCTTCATCCCTGCCTCAATTGGCTTATTATTTATGGCAGCTTGCAATGATGGTCCTAAAATGCCTACAGACAACCTAAGCTCCGGCACCATAGATATCTCTGTCGATGAAACGTACAAGCCAGCTATAGAGGCAGAGCTGAAAGTATTTGATAGCATGTATCCTAATGCACACATCAATGTACACTACAAGCCTGAAGCAGACTGTTTTAAAGACTTTTTTGACAATAAAGCGCGCTTGATATTGGTGACCCGGCAATTGTCTGCCGCTGAAAAAGTGCTCGCAGACCAGAAACAGATAGCCCCATCATCACTGTTACTGGCAAAGGATGCTATTGCTGTTATTGTAAATAATTCGTCGGCCGATACAATGCTGGGCAAGGCCGAGCTAAAAGGGATACTGGCTGGCGTTTATAAAAAGAAATATACTGTGGTCTTCGATGACCAGAACTCAAGCACCGTAAGGTACATACTGGACTCACTGATACCCGGTGGCAAGCTGGGCAGCAATGTATATGCGACCAAGGGTAATGCCCAGGTGGTAGACTATGTGGCCAATAACCCCAATGCCATAGGGTTTGTGGGCCTTGGCTACGTAAGCGACTCTACTGATCCAAATAATACCGGCGCATTTACAACGCGCGTAAAAGTAGTGGCCATGCAGAGCGATAGCAATAAAAATTTCTACCAGCCATACCAGGCCTACATTGGCACTAAGCTATACCCGTTCACCCGTGATCTATATTATATAAAAAGAGAGACCTGGCAGGGGCTGGGGAGTGGCTTTGTCAACTTCCTTACCCAGCAGCAAGGGCAGCTTATTTTTTATCACGCACACCTGTTCCCGTGGCAGATGCATATAGTTATCAGGGAAGCGCAGATCAATCCATAAATTAAAAAAAAGAAAATACCGTCAAGGTAATGTTGTACAAAATGAAAAGATCAATGATAGTAATAGTGGCCCTCGCAGCCACTACAGCACATGCCCAGTCAGTGGAAGACGGCATAAAGATGTACAGGTACGAGCGCTACAATAGCGCCGAAAAGATACTGGGACCACTTGCCGGTGCCAACCCTACCGCCAATTATTATTATGGACTGTCTCAGATGAAACAAAATGACGTAAATGCAGCTAAAGCAACGTTCATGAAATTTCCTGAAGACCCTATGAATATGGCTGGTCAGGCGCTTGTAGCCTTTAACCAGAATAATATGTCTGCGGGCACTCAGCTGGCCAACAACGTAGCACAAAAAGCTAAAAAGAAAGAGTGGCAGCCGCTGGAATATGCTGCAGATGCTATAACATACTCCGGCACTACCGACCTTGCTTTAATAACGCAAGCTATAGCCTGGTATAAAAAAGCCCTGGAAAGTACAGACGATGCAAATGTGCACATAGGTCTTGGCGATGCTTCCCAACTGCTTACAGGCGGTGGTGGCGAGGCCATGAACAACTACGAGCACGTAACTGAAAAAGACCCTAAAAATTCGCTCGCATTTTCGCGTATAGGCTATGTTTGGTATAGTGCCCGCAACTACCCAAGCGCGTTGGATAACTATCAAAAAGCAAAGGATGCAGACCCGACCAATCCATTACCTTACCGCGACCTCGCCAATGCTTATGAAAGATCAGGCAACTATGCTATGTCTTTGCAGAACATGCAGCAATATCTCTCCTTTTCTGATAAGTCTGTAGATGATGAAGTGCAATACATGGGTATACTTTACTTATCAAAACACTACCCTGAAGCTATCCATTTGGGAGATTCACTGATAAGCATAGGTGCCAAAAAAGCAACCGTGTATGGCCCTCTGGGCTATAGCCAGTACGAGACCAAGGATTATCCAAGTGCGTTGAGCAACTTAAGAACATATTTCGCTATCAAGGACCCTAAGAAAATTGGGTACGATGAGTATGTAAAGTTCGGGAATGTATTTGCTGCAACAAATGCTTTTGACTCTGCTGATGTTTACTATAACAAAGCTGGTGCCCTGGACACTGCAAGGGACAAATCAGACATTTACCGCCCCATAGCAGAGAACTACAAAACATTGAAACAATATGCCAAGTCTGCTTACTGGTATAACAAGATCACCGCAGAAAATCCGGGCACACAACCGCTTGACTATTTCTGGGGTGGTGTAATGTACTATTATGCCGCAGAGTACAACAAGGCAGATCCTATGTTCGAGCAAATGGGTACCAGGTATTCCAACTCCATCATTTCAGCTACTTACTGGCGTGGCCGTGTAGCAGCTGCTATCGATAGTGATGCTACAACAGGTGCTGCAGTACCTTACTACACCAGGTGGCTCGATTCTGTGGGACAGGCCTCTGAAAAGAAAGGCGACGTTAAGATAGCTGATGACTATTTGTTGTTCTACTACTACAACAAAAAAGATAAAGCGAACGAAGAAAAATACAAAGGTTACCTAAAGACAGTTGACTCTAACGATTCTTACGTAAAACAGCTGGATGCAATAGAAGCCGGTGCAGGAAAAAAACCAGCGCCTAAGGCAGCACCTAAGAAAAAATAGATTTGATCTTACATTTTTAAGAACGCCTGCACATCATTGTTGCAGGCGTTTTTTATGTGTGGTCATCGCAGTTACTTTCTACTGCTATAAAGCCTTAAATTTGTAGTATATGAGATTCCAGATAGAAAGTCCTTATCAGCCAGCCGGCGACCAGCCGGATGCTATAAGGCTGTTGGCAGAGGGCATAGAGGAGGGAGAAAAATTTCAGACACTGCTGGGCGTTACCGGCTCTGGTAAAACATTTACCATGGCCAATGTGATACAGCAAACACAAAAACCCACACTGGTACTCACCCACAACAAAACACTGGTAGCGCAGCTCTATGGTGAGTTCCGCCAGTTCTTTCCTAATAACGCTGTAGAGTACTTTGTTTCTTACTACGATTACTACCAGCCAGAGGCATACATGCCGGTATCTGATACGTATATTGAAAAAGACCTTTCCATAAATGAAGAGCTGGAAAAGTTAAGGCTCCGTGCCACCAGCAGCCTGCTGAGCGGCAGGCGCGATATTGTGGTCGTAGCATCCGTATCCTGCATATACGGTATGGGTAACCCTGTAGACTATGCAGCGGGTATCATCCGGTTCAAAAAAGGCGATAGCATAGGCCGCAATCCTTTCCTCCATAATCTGGTCAATGCGCTGTACAACCGCAGCCAGGGCGAATTTACAAGGGGCACCTTCAGGGTGCAGGGTGATACCGTAGATATTAACCTGCCTTATGTAGACTATGGGTACCGCATTACCTTCTTTGGCGATGAGGTGGAGGAAATAGAGAGCTTTGAGGTAGATACCGGCAAGCGCATAGGCACTATGGAAAATGCGGCCATATTCCCTGCCAATCTGTACCTGGCGCCACGCAATATGATGGCACAGATCATACACGAGATCCAGGATGAACTGAATGCCCAAACAGAATACTTTAAAAGTATAGGCAAGCCGCTGGAAGCACAGCGCATAAAAGAGCGCGTGAATTACGACCTGGAAATGATACAGGAGTTGGGCTATTGCAGCGGTATAGAGAATTACTCCCGTTTTCTGGACAGGCGCAAACCGGGCGCACGCCCCTTTTGCCTGCTCGATTATTTCCCAGATGATTTTTTGCTGGTAGTAGATGAGAGCCACGTCACCATACCACAGATAAGCGGTATGTATGGCGGCGATAGAAGCAGAAAGTTAACGCTTGTTGATTTTGGTTTCCGCTTGCCATCTGCACTGGACAACAGGCCGCTGAATTTCCACGAGTTTGAATCAAAGCTCAATCAGGTGGTTTTTGTGAGCGCTACCCCGGCTCGTTACGAGCTGGAGCAAAGCGGTGGTGTGGTAGTAGAGCAGATAGTGCGCCCTACCGGCCTTATAGAACCACCTATAGAGATACGCCCCAGTATGAACCAGGTAGATGACCTGCTGGATGAGATAGATAAGCGTATAAAAATGGGCGACCGCGTACTGGTCACCACACTTACCAAGCGCATGGCCGAAGAGCTGGATAAGTACCTGAAGCGCATCAACGTCAACTCAAAATACATACACTCAGAGGTAGATACACTGGAGCGCGTAGAGATACTGCGCGAGCTGCGCCTGGGCATTATAGATGTGCTGGTGGGTGTCAACCTGCTGCGCGAAGGCTTAGATCTGCCAGAGGTATCGCTGATGGCTATACTGGATGCAGATAAAGAGGGTTTCCTCCGCGATGAGCGCTCGCTGACACAGATGGCCGGAAGGGCCGCCCGAAATGTGAATGGTCTGGTCATTTTCTATGCCGATCATGTTACAGAAAGCATGCAGCGCACTATAGATGAAACGGACCGTCGCAGAGAAAAACAAATAAGATACAACCAGGAGAACGGCATTGTGCCCACCACTATTACAAGATCGAAAGACCAGATATTCAAGCAAACCTCAGTACTCGATATTAAAGGATTTGACGAGAAAAATAAATATGCCATTACAGACGATCTGGTAACCATGGCAGCAGAAGATGAAGTGGTATACAAGTCAGTAGGGCAGCTGGATAAATTGATAGCCCAAACTAAAAAGGGCATGGAAAAAGCAGCCAAAGATCTCGACTTTATGGAGGCCGCGCGCCTGCGCGATAAACTATTTGCCCTCCAGAAAGAGCGAACTGCATTGAAATAAAGAGAATATATATTACTTAAAAAAAAATGTATATTTCTGAGTTAAAAAAGTTAACTTAGAAGTAACCCTATTTCACATTTGGTCACTTGCATATAGTGGCTGATGTTATCTTCCTGTATACGCCATTAAGACCGATCAAGAAATTTATCCGCGTTTATTCTATAAAAACTATTGCATGAGATCAAAGTTACGTCTGCTGTTTTTCATTCTTTTCCTGCTGCCGGTCACAGTATCGTGGGCACAATCTTCACCTTGCCCTGTTATTGTATCCAACACTATTACGGTCGGGCCATCCGCTATTGTATGCCCTGGCAGGTGTGCGCAGGTATCTGCACATGCTACAACAAATTTGCCGGCATCTACAAATTACAGGGTAGATAGCTTTGCTTATCAGCCCTACTCATACAATACTGGCACTATCTACAGAGCTCCATTTGATGATGATTACGGCGGAGTAGTACACTTACCTTTCCCTTTTTGTTTTTACGGTAATACCTACAGCGATATAACAATAGGCACCAACGGACAAATATGTTTTGATACATCCTTGGCTAATGGATATTGCCCTTATGCTATAACCAGCGGCTTGCCGGGTAACAACAATAATGCTACTAAGAATTGTATCATGGGAGCATATTACGACCTATACTATGTAAATAGTGGCACTATTTATTATGCTACTTATGGTACAGCGCCTTGTCGCGTTTTTGTAGTTTCTTGCTACCAGGTGCCTCTGTTCCAATGCACTTCATTACTAGCCACACAACAAATAGTGATACATGAATCTACCAACCAAATAGATGTGAATATAGCTGCAAGACCCATATGTAGCACATGGCAGAATGGCTTGGCCATATTAGGCATTGAAGATGCAACAGGCACCAATTTTGTTACCGCACCAGGCAAGAACGGAACTGCCTGGTTTGGGCAAAATGAGTCCTATAGTTTCATCCCATCCGGCTCACCAACAGGTGGCGCCCGCTACCAATGGTCAGACCATCAGGGAAATATATTGGGCAATAGCGATACACTCACTGTTTGCCCTACCACCACAACTACTTACCTCGTACAAGCCACCGTATATTCCGGCTGCGATTCATTTATACTTACCGATAGCCAGACCGTTTTTGCCTACCCGCTCCCTACAGTTAATTTCACAGACAATATTAATTATGGATGCACACAGGATACGGTACTGTTTACCAACCAAACGGTCAATGGAAGCACGTACAGATGGACCTTTGGCGACAATGGTATAGATACAGCTACCAACCCCACACATATATATACACTCCAGGATACTTTTAAAGTGGGTCTGATAGCAACATCCCCACATGGCTGTGTAGATTCCACATCGCAGGATCTTATTTTGGAACACCCTCTAAAGGCCGCTTTCACTGTTGATAAGGATAGTATATGCCAGGGGAATACGGTCACTTTCACAGATAAGTCAACCTTTACTACTCAAAAAGGTAACCCTTCATATTACTGGAACTTTGGCGATGGCAGTACCGATACCGTAGCAAGCCCTACACACATATATACCAAGGCTGGGGAGTTCCGCGTCACTATGGGTATCAGGAACTTTATACCGTGTTCAGATACTACATATGCCCTCATACATGTAGATACGGTCACCTTCATCAGTGTCACCCAGTCCGATAGTGTATTATGCCAGGGCAATGCAGTTACTTTCCATGGTGTTTACTCTACTTTAGGCAACACAGGTACCGTATGGAACTTTGGTGATGGTACTATAATAAACAACGAAAATGATATTACGCATGCTTTCGCTGCAGCAGGTAATTACACCATCACTTTTACCGCCAACTACAGGATATGCCCCGATACTACGTTCCCGAAATACGTTACAGTGTACAACTACCCTACGCTTAACCTTGGGCCTGATACTTCTTTATGCCCAGGCAACCCTGGTATTCCTATAAACGACTTTATCAATGCAGGCAACCCAAAAGCATCTTGGTTATGGAGTACCGGTGATACAACATCTGGCATCAACGTATCACAACCGGGCATTTACTACACTACTGTCAACGTAAATGGTTGTACCACCTCAGACAGCGTGTGGATCAAGAACGATTGCTACGTCAACATCCCGAATGTCTTCTCTCCTAACAACGACGGCGTGAATGACTACTTCTTCCCTCGCCAACTGCTCAGCAATAGCATTACTAAATTCGAGATGACCATTTACAACCGCTGGGGACAGGAAATATTTTATACCCAAAGCATCAATGGCCGTGGTTGGGATGGCAAGCTGAGTGGAAATGACCAGCCAACAGGCGTTTATATTTACATCATCAATGCTACATTAGCCGATGGAACAACCGAACACCATCAAGGCAATGTTACCCTGCTACGATAAATAATTAATAGTACTTTTTTTGAACAGCCCTGAAATATTTCAGGGCTGTTTTTCTTATAGGCAGTAATTATTTAGGAGGCATATATTTGTTTGGGCTGACTACGTAAAGACCAGACCAATAGGATCTACTTTACATGAGGCTTTACTTGCTATACCTATTTACTGCCACTACCAACTGCTACATGCTAATGCTGTTCCTGGGTGTATCTGCAGGCTTCGCCAGCTACATACCCTTGATAGCATTTATCAGTTGCACCATTCTATTTGTGGTCGCAGCACCGGCATTGGCAATAAATGCAAGGTGCGGTATTATTATCGGTGCCATTTGTTGTCTTGGTCTATTACCCTATAACATCGCCTTCATTGCCTACATGATCAGAGACAAAAGCTATCACACCCTTTTGGGGTCCACAGCAGCTATTCCCGCAATTTTCTATATCACGACACTGTATTCTCTTCTATGCATACGTACACAACCATACAAAGCTATTAAGGGCCGGTATCCCCGCTTAGCGGCAGCAATAATGCCCATAGCTGCTCTCGCTATCTACCAGACATTTATCTGCGCTATACGCGCTTGAAATGACATGTCGCCCTTACTTTATCAATAACAATGATCGCAGCCTGCAATAGGCCACAAAAAAGCGCCTGCATCATTTGCAGGCGCTATAAAACACAACACACGATTCTTCCAGCAACTATCTAACTTCAGTATTATTTATTTGCCTCAGCAGCAGCTTTTTTCTTCTTGTTTGCAGCTACCACTTTTGCACCGTAGCTAACGCCGGCTACCACCAGCATGCTAAGGCCGCCATCTATAGGCACACAAGCTCCGCCACCGTCATCTACACCACCACCAAAACCTGGTCCTGCAGCCATTGCTATCATAGGCACAGAAGACAGGAATACAACGGCGATCATCATTAATATTTTGTTTGCACTTTTCATTTTCTATTTTTTAATTTTTTTATAATTAGTTGTTATGGCTTTTATGATGATGCTATTGCTTCACCAGCCTTTTCGTTACAGAGAGGTCACCGCACTTAAAGGTTACCATGTATATGCCGCCCGGCAGCGTGCTTAATGGCAGGTTCACTTTACCTGTCTGCTGTTGTCCCAGCTCATTCACATATACTTCCTGTCCCAGCAGGTTAGATACTATTACCATTGTGTTACCACGCTGTGGTGCATTATAACTGATGGTCGCATTGTCAATGACCGGGTTAGGGAACATGTCTACCTTCAGTTCAGCAGCATTTGCCACATTAGCAACACCTGTACTTCCAACTGTATTCAGTTCGAATCTGTTATCACCTTGCGACCCGGCATCTGTTGTTACAGAGAAATTGTAGTGCATGCCTTGCGTTAGCAATTGTGTTTTGTTCAGGTATTTATCGTGCAGATATAAAGAGCCGCCTGCAGGTACATTATAGTCATCTACACGTATAGCGTAAGATTGGTTCACATCGGTAACAAGCCCCAGTTTTATGACCTGGCCATTTACATACGGCCGTTGGTCTATCGCCAGCTGGTCGTTGGTAGTAGAGTAGGTGTAGAAGCTCAGGTCTGGATTCTGCAGCTTGATACCATCGGCATCATCTATGCCGGCCTGTGCCTGGTCGTTGAAGAACAACAGTAATCTATCCCAAGACAAGGAGTCGTTATTGCTCAGTATATGCAGCTGCACCATTTCAGTAGCACCGGTCGTTTTGAAAAGGTTGCCCGTTGGGGCTGCTGTGGTCTTATCTGTCTCGTGGAATGTTATTGTCTTATCAGCGTTATTATTGCTGGTCGCAAAGAAGGCGCTGTATGCTGGCAGTACATATGCCATGCTGAAAGGCTGCTCTACATATGCACCCACCAGGCCTTGGTTAGGGTCCCACACATTAAAGTTGGCGCCTATCGCATTGCCACGGGCTATCTGGCTCAGGTCTATTGCTGAAGGGTACGGGTTGGCAATGAAGTTAAATCCTGCATTATTGTTCACAGATGTGGTCACTGTTTCGCTGCATCCGTTTATAGGGCCATGCATTTTTATTGTTATTGCATCCGGTACACATACACCACAGCCTAAGCCCTGGCCTTTGCTGCCGCGCATGAACAACCTGATACCTTCGAACTGTTTCCATGCATTGGCGCCCTGTCCGTCCGTATTGGTAAATGGTATCCAACCGGTACTATCATTCACTGTAGATCCGTTACCGGTAAGTGTGTTGTACCAGAAGGCCGATGGATTGTTGGTAACCGTAGTAGTAAAGCCATTTGCTGCACCGCCCTGACCTGTTATGTCAAAAGAATATTCCAGTTGGCTCAGCGGTATCGATGTGCTGAACGGATGACCCAGGAAGCGGAATGCCCTGCGTCCACCATGTATATATTTATCGCAGATCACGTCACCCACCATGTAAGTACTGCATGCACCTGGATGTGTAACTATGCTCGCTGTTACTGTAGAATCTGATAACAGTTCCAGTTCACCACCTATGGTCATTACACCATTGGTTGGTATGTACGTATTGCCTATGTGCAGTGTATCACCTGGGTTTATCATACCACCGCAACTGTTGTTCAGTTCAAAGTTGTCTACCCGGCCACTACCATATACAATATGGCAGGTAGTATCCGTCATAGTTACTTTACCACAGCCCAGTATAGCGCCGTCAACAGTAAGGTCATTATTTACTGTAAGGGTATTAGAACAGCAGATATTTACTGTAGAGCCTACACCTACCATCACATTATAAGCACTTGCAGGTGCCGAACAGATATTTGGCTGGCAGGGTGTATTTGAAGGAATGTACACACTCACAATTGAAGTAGGTACGAAACCACCATCCCAGTTAGCTGCATTATTCCAGTCTGTATTAGCGCCGCATGTCCAGGTAATGAATGGTTTTACTGTTATGTTTATGCTTTGTGCTGCCGAAGGACTGGCGCAAGCGCTGGTCGTAGCAGTTACGCTTAGTGTACCGCTGGTAGCCTCCGCATCAAAGTTCAAGGTCACACTGTTACCGCTTCCGTTTATAGTTGCATCTGTACCGCTGTAAGCCCAGGTATAAGTAGTGCCCGGTACATTAGGCACAGTATATACTACGCCGGTCTGGCCATCGTAAGTAGTAGATGACGATACGGTGAAGGCGCCTGGCTGGGCCGCCGTACCGTTTACACTTTCAGTTATAGCGTTGCTGGTCACAGGGGCATTATTGGCACATGCCGCGTTACCGGTCATTACAGCTGTTATCACATCATTGTTGTTAAGACCTGCATCTGTGTAAGTGTTGCCGGTAGCGCCACTGATAGCGTTGCCGTTCTTCTTCCATTGATACGCTGATGATGACCCGCCATTATTTGCTGTAGCAGTAAATGTTACTGGTGTGTTAGCGCAAGTAGAAGAATTACCAGATATAGATACCGATGGGGTAACAACTGGTGTAATGATCTCTGTTATCGTATTGCTGGTAGCGGGAGTGGTGGTCACACAACTTGCAGTGCTCGTCATTACCACAGCTACTTGGTCGTTGTTGTTCAGCGTTGTAGTGGTATAAGTACTGCTGGTAGCGCCGTTTATGGCATTGCCATTGTTTGTCCATTGGTAGGTTGGTGTACCTCCGTTAGTTGGCGTAGCGGTAAATGTTACACTTGCACCCGCACATGTAGTTGCCCCCTGGTTCGATGTTATAGATACCGATGGAGTAACATTCGGTGTTATGGTCTCTGTTATCGTATTGCTCGTTACTGGGTTAACATTGGTACATGTTAGTGAGCTGGCCATCACTACGCTTATCGCATCGTTAGTGCTCAGGTTATTAGTTGTATATGTGGCACCGGTAGCCCCATTGATAGGGCTGTTGTTCTTCTGCCATTGGTATGTTGGTGTACCACCATTGGTTGGTGTTGCAGTAAATGTAACTGATGCATTGGCACAAGGTGTAGTATTGCCTGATATAGATACTGAAGGCGTAACACTTGTCGTCACTGTTTCCGTAATAGTATTGCTGGTCACAGGATTAACAGTGGTACAAGCAGCTGTACTGGTCATCACAACAGTGATAGCATCATTGTTATTCAAAGCGGCATCCGTATAAGTGCGTCTTGTAGCGCCGCTGACTGAGCTTCCGTTTACCTGCCATTGGTAGGTTGGTGTACCACCGTTTGTTGGGGTAGCAGTAAAGGTTACAGAAGTGCCAGAACATGTAGTAGCACTGCCGGCAATAGATACCGAAGGTGTTACTGTCGGGGTCACCGTTTCCGTAATGGTATTGCTCGTAACCGGGTTAGCTGTAGCACAAGATGCTGTGCTCGTCATTACCACACTGATAACGTCATTATTACTCAAAGAAGAGCTTGAATACGTGCTGCCGGTAGCGCTGCTGATAGCGCTGCCATTCTTTTGCCACTGGTACGTTGGTGTACCACCGTTGGTTGGGGTAGCGGTGAACGTTACTGATGTATTAGCACATGAAGTAGCATTACCTGTTATAGATACGGAAGGCGCCACACTTGGTGTCACTGTTTCTGTAATAGTGTTGCTCGTTACAGGGTTAGTAGTAGCACAAGATGCTGTGCTCGTCATAACGACTGTTATTGCATCATTGTTATTTAAAGAAGCGTCGGCATAAGTGCTGTTCGTAGCACCGGCTATAGCAGTGCCGTTCTTTTTCCATTGGTATGTTGGCGTGCCACCATTGGTTGGTGTAGCAGTAAATGTTACAGGAGTACCAGAACAGGTTGCAGCGCTACCTGATATGGATACCGAAGGAGTAACTGTTGGTGTCACTATTTCGGTAATAGTATTGCTCGTGACCGGGTTCATAGTAGTGCAAGATGCGGTGCTCGTCATCACAAGACTGATCACATCATTGTTATTGAGTGCACCAGTGTAGGTGCTACCGGTAGCACCGCTGATAGCGCTTCCGTTCTTCTGCCACTGGTAAGTTGGTGTACCACCGTTGGTTGGGGTAGCGGTGAACGTTACTGGTGAACCAGCACATGAAGTTGTACTTCCTGCTATAGATACAGAAGGGGTAACATTTGTTGTTACTGTTTCTGAAATGGTATTACTTGTCACAGGGTTAGCGGTAGTACAAGCTGCAGTGCTGGTCATCACTACCCTTATTGCATCACCGTTGCTCAATGAAGAGCTTGAATAAGTACTGCTGGTAGCGCCACTGATAGCAACACCATTATTCTGCCATTGGTAAGTAGGACTACCACCATTGGTCGGGGTAGCGGTAAATGTTACAGGAGCGTTAGCACATGAAGTAGCGCTTCCGGATATAGACACAGAGGGAGTAACGTCTGCAGTCGGTGTAATGGTTATACCATTGCTGGTAGCAGTAGTAGGAGAAGCACATGTAGCGGTGCTTGTCATCACTACTGTTATCACATCACCATTGCTCAAAGCAGAGGTGGTATAACTACTTCCTGTTGCACCGCTGATGGAGCTGCCATTCTTCTGCCATTGGTAGCTTGGCGTACCGCCATTAGTTGGTGTAGCGGTGAACGTCACTGATGCACCCGCACAAGGAGTGGCATTGCCAGATATAACTACAGAAGGAGTACCCGTTGGTGTTATAGATACAGTAACTCCGCTGCTGGTAGCAGTGTTCGTAGTAGCACAGGCTGCGGTACTGGTCATCACAACGCTGATAGCATCACCATTACTCAAAGAAGATGATGTATAAGTGTTGCCTGTAGCGCCGCTGATAGCTGTACCATTCTTCTGCCATTGGTAGCTTGGTGTACCTCCGTTAGTTGGGTTAGCGGTAAAGGTCAATGGTGACCCTGCACATGTTGCAGTGTTGCCAGATACCGATACTGATGGCGTAACATTTGGTGTTACGTTCATGGTGATACTATTGCTGGTAGCAGTGGTAGGCGCAGCGCAAGTTGCCGTGCTCGTCATTATTACAGCTATCACATCACCGGTGCTAAAACCACTACCGGTATAAGTGCTGCTGGTTGCACCGATAATAGCGCTGCCGTTCTTCTTCCACTGGTAAGTTGGCGTGCCTCCGTTTGTTGGCGTAGCTGTAAATGTTACTGATGCATTGGCACATGGTGTAGCATTACCTGTTATAGATACAGAAGGAGTAACATTCGGTGTCACAGTTTCTGTAATAGTATTGCTGGTAACAGGGTTGGGAGTTGCGCAGGTAGCGGTGCTCGCCATCACTACTGTTATTGCATCCCCATTATTTAAAGAAGCTGTGTAAGTACTGTTAGTAGCGCCACTGATAGCAGCACCGTTCTTCTGCCACTGGTAAGTCGGTGTACCACCGTTAGTTGGGGTGGCTATGAACGTTACAGATGCATTGGCACAGGTTATTGTATTACCTGATATAGATACTGATGGAGTAACATTTGGTGTTACCGTCATTGTGATATTATTGCTGGTAGCAGTGGTAGGCGCAGCACAGGTAGCAGTGCTCGTCATCATTACTGCTATCACATCGCCGGTACTAAGGCCTGATGCATTATAAGTGCTGCTGGTAGCGCCGCTTATTGCGCTGCCGTTCTTCTGCCACTGGTAGGTGGGTGTGCCTCCGTTAGTAGGCGTAGCAGTAAATGTTACAGATGCATTGGCGCATGGTGTCGCATTACCTGTTATAGCCACTGAAGGAATAACATTTGGTGTCACGGTCTCGGTAATAGTATTGCTGGTCACAGGGTTTGGCGTAGCGCAGGTTGCTGTGCTCGTCATCACCACGGTTATCGCATCGCCGGTACTAAGGCCTGATGCATTATAAGTGCTGCCGGTAGCGCCGCTTATAGCGCTGCCGTTCTTCTGCCATTGGTAGGTGGGTGTGCCACCGTTGGTTGGCGTCGCAGTAAATGTTACAGATGCATTGGCGCACCGTGTAGCATTACCCGTTATAGCTACCGAAGGGGTAACCGTTGGTGTCACAGTTTCTGTAATAGTATTGCTGGTCACAGGGTTTGGAGTTGCGCAGGTAGCTGTGCTCATCATTACTACCGCTATCACATCGCCGGTGTTAAGGCTTGAGGCTGCATAAGTGCTGCTGGTAGCGCCACTTATAGCGCTGCCGTTCTTCTGCCACTGGTAGGTTGGCGTTCCGCCATTGGTGGGGGTAGCCCTGAAGGTTACTGATGCATTGGCACATGGTGTAGCCGTGCCTGTTATTGATACTGAAGGGGTCACTGTCGGATTGACCGTCATCGTAATACCATTGCTCGTAGTTGTGCTTGGTGTGGCACAAGCAGCTGTGCTCGTCATTACCACCGTTATCACATCACCGTTACTAAAACCCGATGCTGTATAAGTACTGCCGGTAGCGCCACTTATAGGGCTGTTATTTTTCTGCCACTGATAGGTTGGCGTTCCGCCGTTGGTTGGCGTAGCAGTAAATGTTACCGATGTGTTAGCGCAAATAGATGATGCACCATTAGTACTTGTTATACTTACCGATGGGGTAACACTTGTAGTTACTGTTTCTGTTATCGTGTTGCTGTTGGCCGTTGTTGTTGTAGCGCAAGCCGCATTGCTGGTCATGGTGCAGCTTATAGCATCACCATTCACCAACGATGAAGTGGTATAGGTACTGTTGGTAGCGCCGCTTATAGTGGTGCCGTTCTTCTTCCATTGGTATGTTGGGGCAGTACCTCCGTTAGTAGGAGTAGCAGTGAACGTTACAGATGTACCAGAGCAGCTGGATGAAGCCCCTGCTATAGCAACTGAAGGTGTTACACTGTTCACAACAGCAGTATAGCTGCCGGTAGCAGTTGCAGGAGAAACACAAATAGAACCAGGTGTAAGCGTACAGCTCACTACATCGTTATTGTTCAGTGTCGCATCTGTATAATGTGTACTATTGGTACCTACATTGTTACCATTCTTTTTCCATTGGTAGCTTGGTGCAGTACCTCCATTAGTAGGGATTGCTGTAAATGCTACCGATGTACCAAAACAGATACTACCCGTCGGGCTGGCCGAGACCGCTACCGAAGGGGTAACATTGCTGGGAACAGTGATATTGAGCGTATTACTGGTATAGGTATAGTTATTAGCGTATGGTTCCGAAATGAAACAGGTGATCTTGTCACCGGCTACCAGTCCAGTAAATGTATAAGTAAAGGTGCCGTTACCTGCCACCGTATGTGGCGGGTTGGCACCGAAAGAGCCGCTACTACCTGTCCCGGTAATGGCCACACCATTCTTTTTCCACTGGTAGTTCACCTGGTACGATGCGTCTATTATAACGCCTGTTATTGTTATGGAACCACCGGAGCAGACCGTATCACGGCTTGCGCTGCCGTTAGGCCCGGCAATATTTACGTAACATGCGCTGGCAGAGACCGATAGTACCATAGCCATCGCGAAGAATATTGGCCGCAACAACCTTTGAAATTGTAAACACATTGCGCTCATAAATGCTTTTTTAAGATTTAATTGAGCACAAATGTCCCTTCAAAACAGCACTAACCACAAAATATACTATACGTTAACCACTATTTTGTAAGCAGTTAACTACTCATTTCAAATTCATTAACCACCTGCTTAAAGATCGATAACAGAACATTGGGAAATTGATAACCACCAGCTTATAAGTCATTAACACAACGCTTACAGCCTATTAACCAGTCATTAATGTATCGAAGAATAAGCCTTGACCCTAAAAACAAACGTCCCGGAAAATACCGGGACGTTTTACATTATGTGCAGAAATAAGTGTGTTACTATACAGAAGCTGGTATTTTTAAGTGCTTCAGCGCAGCCTCTAAGCTTGCGAACATTTCGGGAATGTCTTCGTTCTTACAGGTACCTATACTAAGCCTGTACCATGGCGAATCCTGTGGGGCACCAAAGGCATAAAAAGGCACTACGGCAAGCTTCGCTTTATCCAGTATATATTCTGTTACATCACCTTGTGTTTCCAGGTTCTTAGTATCTGTACTATTACCTTTCAGGTCAAATTTGATCGTAAGGTAAATAGCGGCCTGTGGTGCTACCGCATCTACAGGGTAGCCTTTCTCTTTCAGTGCTTTAAAGCCTTTATATATGCTCCACAAGCGCTCTTCCAGTTGCGCTTTAAATTGTGTGAGATAAGTAGCGATACTATCTTTTTTCTGTAAGTATTCTGCTACCGCTACTTGTTCTGCCATAGGTGCCCAGGCGCCTACATGGCTCAGTAGCGACTTCATTTTATTAATCACGTTAGCAGGCCCCAGCGCCCAGCCCACGCGTACACCTGTTGCAGCAAATACTTTCGATATACCGTCTACAAGGATTGTAAATTCCTTCATGGCAGGGCGTAGCGCTACAGGGTTTTGATGTTCTGTGGTACCATAAGTAAGCTTAAAGTACATCTGGTCGAACATTACATACAGTTTCTTCTCTTCCGGTTTCCTTTTGGCGTTCTCTGCCAGTACCAGGTCACATATCTTTTCCATCTCTTCCTTGCCCAGCGTGGTGCCGGTAGGGTTTTGAGGGGTACACAGGCACAATAAAGTAGCGCCTGATATATGCGGAGCTATATCAGCAGCAGTGGGCATAAAATCGTTCTCTGCCTCTGTTTTTATTACACAGTGTTGTGCTTCATTTATATGTACGTAGTGGTTATTGTTCCAGGAGGGCACTGCATATATCACTTTATCCCCCTTGTCTACAAGGGTGCGGAACACGGCATATATCAATGGACGACCACCGCTGGCTATCAGTATTTCGTTGGTACCGTATTCAATACCTTCAGAATCTTTTATGAATTCACTCACACCTGCACGCAGTTTTAAGATACCATCTGCAGGTGGATAGTTGGTGCGTTTATCACGATATGCCTTCACAATGAGGTCTTCCAGGTCTTGCGGGATCGGGAATATACCAGGGTCAAAATCACCGATGGTATAATTATATATCTTTTCACCACGACCGATACGATTGCTGATGTCATTTCCTAATCGCACTATTTCAGAACCGACCAGTGTCTCCGCAAGATGACTAAGTTTACTCATTTCAGATATTGACTATTTGTTTTAAAAGTTTAAACTGCAAATTTAATTGAAAACCGAAAGAATATTTTATATTATTTATTATAATAATTTAAATGCTCTTTTGAAGCAGTACCCTCTTACAGAACTATGCGGGTGTGTTACGTAAGGTGTATTGATCCACATTTATATACTCTTAAAGGTAATTCCTACGCCGAATTCCTCCCGGCATTAATGATACCAAAAGAGCAACGCACCACCAGTGTCTCAAATGTTTTCTTAAGCTCTGCATCAGCATCTTTATCTTTTTCCATCTCCCGTATCTTGCTGATAGCATATTGTTGTATGGTGGTGAGCGGCAATACTATTCGTTCCCTCATCTCTACAGACAGTCGATCTACCGGGTATTTCTCCATTAGCGTCTGCGTGCCTGCCAGCTTTAGTATCATCGTCTTCGATAGTTCATATTCATCGGCTATCATGTTCCATATCGTGCCATATACTGGGTCCTTGGCCAGGTAGGCCGTAAGTGGCAAAAAGCTTTTCATCATGGCCATCTCACAATTGTCTATCATCGTCCTGAAGAAAAGAGAATTATCGTACAGGTCTTTTACCTCCTGCCAGCGGCCGGCTTTCTCCTTTTTTTGCAGCGCGGTCCCTACACCGTAGTAGCCGGGTACATTTTGTTTCAGTTGGCTCCAGGCGCTTACAAAAGGTATGGCCCGCAGGTCATCCAGCGTCATTTTCTTGCCGGCATTCCTTTTTGCTGGTCTGCTGCCTATGTTGGTATCTGCATAGAAGCGTAGCGGGCTCACATGCTCCAGGTACTCCATAAAGTCAGGATGTTGTTTCAGCCCTATATAAGCCTCATACCCTTCTTGCGATAACTCCACCATCAGCGCTTCCTGCGCTGTTGTAAGTGTAGGCTTTTGTTCTGCAAGTACGCTGTTATATATACCTGCGTGCAGCAGCTTTTCCATGTTAAATTCCGCAGCATCTATATTGCCAAAGCTGCTGCTTATCGTCTGCCCCTGTATGGTTATCTGTATCTCCTTGCTGGCTATGTTGCTGCCCATCGATGCGTAGAACTGGTGGGTCTTGCCACCACCACGTGCGGGCGGTCCACCTCTGCCATCAAAGAACACCACTTCTATATCGTGCTCCTTCGCTACGGCGGTCAGGTCTTCCTTTGCCTTGTATATGCTCCAATTGGCCATCAGGTATCCACCATCCTTAGTACCGTCTGAGAAGCCGAGCATGATGTGCTGCACATCCCCGCGACTACGTAGGTGCGCACGGTATACCTCGTTCTCATACAGCACCTTCATCACATCGCCGGCCTTCTTCAGGTCTTCTATCATTTCAAAAAGTGGTGTTATATCCACTCTCAGTTCACTTCCATCGCTGCACATCTTCAGCAGTGCGTATACCTCTGCCACATTCAGCGCGCAGGTATTGTGGCTTATCACATACCTGTGGCATCCCTTTTCACCATTGGTTTCTTGTATACCCTTTATGTCCCTCATCACGTCAAGCGTATCCTGCAGCAGCGGGTCATCCAGTTGCACATCTGCCTGCTTGTCTATGGTCATCAGGGCATTTAGTTTTCCTGCCTCGTCCAGTGCATCGTAGCCCGCAGGCAGTATCTTTATTTTTTTATCTATAGCATTTATTGTGTCTGTATGCACTGTACTGTTTTGCCTTATATCCAGCGAGGCAAAGAACAACCCGAATATCCCCACCTTCACCAGCATCTCGTCTACAAGCTCTACAAAAAGGCTGTCATGCTCGGTAATGATTGTTTGTTTTATCTGCTGCAATGCCCCTGTTATCTCACCGGTAGTAAGCGGTGTGCCCGATGGGTAGTACAGCGCGTTGAATAGCTTTTCTTCCAGACTGGTCACAAGCGCAAGCACACCCTTAAAAGTAAGCCTGTGCCTTAATCTCCTTATCTCTTTATGATAGCATTTTATGATACGCTTATTCAATGTGGCAGCCACCTGCTTAGTGATACCAGCTGTCACGAACGGATTACCATCCCTGTCCCCACCCGGCCAGAAACCCATATTGATCACAGGGTTCTTATCGCTCACTGCATACGGGAACCGGTCCTTGAGTTGACTCATTATTTTGCCCGCAGCAAAGTAGAACACATGCTCCATATACCACAGCAGGCTCACCGCCTCATCATAAGGGGATGGCTTTTGCTTTTTCAGGAAGGGTGTCTTACCCAGCTGCCGCAGGTACATGTTCACGTTGCCCACATTATCTTCCTTAAGTGCCGTAGACAGGTCGTTGATGATACCCAGCACCTCATCAGGGTAGAACTGTGTGGGGTGCGCTGTCACTACCAGCCGTATGGCGTAGTCCTTCAGCTTTTGCGTCAGTGCCTCTTCCTTGTGCCCATACTGTATCTCAGAGCTCAGTTGTTTCAGGGTACCTGGGCCACCCATATCGTGTGTTCGCACAAATGCAGCATCCTCTACTGCATCAAATAGTACCACCTGACGCTCTGTATACTGTATAAAGCGGAACAGCAATTCTATTTTGCCCTGTTCCGTATCGTAGGTAGTATTGCTGTGTATAAAGTCTTCAATGATCTCTATCGGGCTCATACCCTTATCAAAACCTTCCTGGCAGCGTATCTGGAACAACGACAGTAGGATACCCGTGTTCTCAATTTTATGAAATGGCAGTGATATGAACAAGCTGTTATACAACTGGAACTTGGTACCTACCTGGTCTTTGAACTGCGATAAATAATTGTTGCTGGTGCTATCTTGCATAGTTATGGGCTTAAAAATGGCCATCGATCGCCGGGGCCGTAACAGAATTAAAGATAACCTATATGCTCCTCTTAGTAAAATAGGGCCATAGCCACTAATTTACATTAAAAATAGTCCCATAAGACAGGTAGCGGGCAAGCTATCATATCTTTTTCACACTCGTGTGGGGAACGGTGCACGCGATATATTACTTTTGCATCAGATCAATTTTTTGTTAGATGACGCTTGCTGCCCAGATAAAACTGATAGTTGCCGATGCCGTAAAGCATCTTTTCCCCGATGCGGATATTAAGGATGTGACCCTGACCATAAACCAGACCAAGCCCGAATTTGAAGGGGACTACACTGTTGTCCTGTTCCCATTCGTCAAGGCCTTGCGCATGAAGCCCGATGCACTGGGCGCACAACTGGGCGCATACCTGGTCGAGAAGACCGGCATCTTCAACAAGTACCAGGTGGTAAGCGGCTTCCTCAACCTCAGCATCACCGACAACTATTGGGTCACTTTCCTGCTCAATAATTTTAATAACATACACTACGGCGAAAAACCGGGTACTGACTGCCGGGTGATGATAGAATATTCATCGCCCAACACCAACAAGCCCCTGCACTTTGGCCACCTGCGCAATATATTCCTTGGTGCTGCAATGAGCCAGATATGCAAGGCCAACGGCAAGCAAGTGATAAAGGCCAACCTGATAAACGACAGGGGAATACACATCTGCAAATCGATGGTGGCCTGGCAACGCTATGCCAACGGCGCTACCCCCGAGAACACAGGCACAAAGGGCGACCACCTGGTGGGCGATTACTACGTAAAGTTCAACAACGCATATAAAGAAGAGATAGCCACCCTTGTAGCTGGTGGTATGGAAGAAGCAAAGGCCGAGAAAGAAGCCCCCATAATGCAGGAAGCACAATCCATGCTGCGCGACTGGGAGGCTGGTGATGCGGAAGTACGTGCCTTATGGCAAACCATGAATGGCTGGGTGTACAAAGGCTTCGACGAGAGCTACCGCAAGCTGGGCATCACCTTCGATAAGGTATACCACGAAAGCGATACCTACCTGCTGGGCAAGAACATAGTGGCCGAAGGACTTGAAAAGAAAGTGCTCTTTAAAAAAGAAGATGGCAGTGTGTGGATAGACCTCACCGACGACGGACTGGACCAGAAGCTCCTGCTGCGTGGCGATGGCACCAGCGTATATATGACGCAGGACCTCGGCACTGCACGACTCAAATATGATGACTACAAACTGAACCAGAGCGTGTACGTGATAGCCGATGAGCAGAACTACCACATGCAGGTGCTGAAACTGATACTCAAAAAACTCAGCGAACCTTGTGCCGATGGCATATACCACCTCAGCTACGGCATGGTAGAGCTGCCAACAGGCCGCATGAAAAGCCGCGAGGGCACAGTGGTCGACGCCGATGATATGGCCAACGAGATGATAGCCCTTGCAAAAGAACAAACCGAGCAGGCAGGCAAAAGCGAAGGCTTTACTCAGTCAGAGCTGACCACCCTGTACGAGACCATAGGCATGGGCGCCCTTAAATTCTACCTCCTGCGTGTAGACCCCAAGAAGAAGATGATCTTCGACCCGAAGGAGTCTATAGACCTGCATGGGTACACTGCCACCTTTATACAATATGCACATGCGCGAATATGCAGCATACTACGTAAAGAAAATATGCCCTTACTGCCGGGCAATACTAAGTTCCAGTCCACCGACTTTAAAGAGGCCGTAACGCCTGCAGAAAAGCGCATAGTGCTGATGCTGGAGCAATATCCCGATGTGCTGGCAGCATCAGCCAATGAGTACAACCCATCCGAACTGTGCAACTACTCTTTTGGCCTGGCACAAGCATTCAATACCTTCTACGACGAGCACAGCATCAGCAAAGCCGAGAATGAAGAAAAGAAACAACTCCGCCTCATGATCATCATCATGACCGCCCAGATACTCCGCCACGCCATGCACCTCCTCGGCATCAAGTTGCCGGAGAAAATGTAATTCTTTGATGCCAGGCGCAATCGTACATCCTGTTATAAAAGAGTTTTAATAAAAGGGAGCGCTGCACAGCGCTCCCTTTTATTATTGTTAAAAACTATCTCTTACTTTACCACACTCAGTCGCTTGGTAGTAATACCCTTATCGGTCTGGATATTTACATTGTAGATACCCGATGCCAGGTTGCTGGTATTGATCTCTACCTTCTGGTTACCGGGGTTCATAGCTATATTGCTTACCGGTAGCACTACACGGCCCACTACATCTACCACATCTACTTTTATTGTAGCTGCGTTCTGCAGGTTAAAGGTCAGCATAGTTACATCCGTAGCCGGGTTAGGGAACAAGTTAATGTCTTGAACTTTCTGCTGCACAGTAGTAGGTATTGGGGTATTAGGGTTAGCTCTGCGTTGTTCGTTATGGTCGTTGTCATCGATACAAATTGACAGACCTGTTAAGCATCCTGCTACACCACTGCAATAAACTACGTATGTACCGGCAGCACTGTAAGTATGTGAAACAGTGAACGAAGGCAATGCACCACTAAATGAAATATCGGGACTAGAATCTCCCCAAATAATATAACGTGTAGCAGGGTACGCATTAAAAAGTCCACCTGTAAATGTCTGAGGAATAGTTAGTGATAAAAAATTCCCATTGATGCTAGCAGTAAAATCAACCCCACAAGGTCCCAACACATTAACATTATTATTGTTTATATTTTGGGTACGATCAACAGGCGTTCCCGTCAAGCATATCATATCACTTTTCGTACAATCGGGCACCCATAATCCCGTTCCATTGTACAAGATACTCATATGTGTAGAACTGGAAACTGTATAAGAGCCGGCAGTTGTATAGGTGTGGTTCACGTTGCTTGAATTAGTTGCCGTATGACCGTCACCAAAATCCCAGTTCGTACCCATTCCATTCGAAAAATCTACTGTTAGCGGGTTAGTTGACTGCGTACTTAAGGTATAGGAAATATGTGAATTGGCAGTGCCCTGTGAACAGCAAGGGCATATCCTTATAGGCGTCGCAAAATCGGCAGGGCTGGCATCAACGTTGGCTGGATCCCACGGCTCTGTAGATACATAAAATGTATAACATCCTGTTGAGTTCGGTATATATAGCGGTATGTCACTGGTAGGAATGACAAATGTATAAATATAGTTTCCGGAAGCGTCTTGCGGTACTGCAAATGATATATTTGATGCGTTATGGTCGTAACTATATGCCGTAGCACCAGCGCCCGTTTGAGTAAAGAGCCGTACATCAGTAAATATAGGGTAAGACAGCTTTATGGTCAAGTTACCACTACCATCGTCCGAATAGCACTGAGATACAGGTGCCAGTGGGCAAGGACATATTGTTAAAGTATTAGCCCATGTCCCTTTTGTAGGGTCATAGCTGCCGGTACCATCACCAAGTTGTGTGCTGTAATAAATGGTAGCGCAGCCATTTTGAATGCTAAGCGGATAATTGGGGAAATAATAATCGTAATGCACTCCATCAGCATCCAGCGTCCCTGGGCCGTTGGCCACATAGTGCATGCCCGAAAGGTCGCTGGGATTCCACAGGTAGTAGTTGTCTATATTGGGGTTCGTGGAAACCAATTTTACCACATCGGCTCCGTTCACATCCATGTAGAAGCACCCGGTAGGTGTAGGCTCTGTGCAGGGGCAGATAGTAAGTGGGGTATAAGTACTCCCCGAATGACCCGAGACGGGATCGCCACTATAGGTAATAGCAACGCAACCAGTTAGCGGCGTAGTTGCGTAGCCAGTCAAATCGAAATTAAAGTCGACAGAGGTGGGGTCTTGCGGGTTGTGGGTATAGCTTATATCTGGTATACCTGAAGTGGTGGTAATACCAGGGATGTAGATATACATGTTCGTGTATGAAAGATGATTCAATGTAATTCTTAGCTTCATACCATCAGCGCTGATGCAAGCATCCACAACTTGCTGCGCGGAATTGTCGGCATGGGCGCACAATGCAAAAAACAAAACAAACAAAGACAATAATACTTTTCTCATTTGGGTGGTTTTGAAGGTGAAAATATATTTTACAATATGTAAAATATTATCCGATCATCCAAGCAAAACAAAATGAAATTATTGTTAATGAAAGCGAATTTTATGGTATAAATAAAAAGCAAAAAGGGAGCGCTTTCCAGCGCTCCCTTTTTGCTAAAAAGAAAAAAACTATTTAATCACAGACAGTTTGCTTGCGAAAGCACCACCACCTGCAGCACGAACCATATATAAGTAATTACCTGTAGCAAGTGAAGATATGTTTAATTCTATCAGTTGGTCACCAGCAGATAAGCCATTCTTAGTAAGTGTGCTAAGTGTGCGGCCTTCCATATCCATAACTGTAACAGTAACATCATCATTATGTGTTAGAGCCACCTTTATCGTTGTGCTATTTACTGCAGGGTTAGGATAGTTACCAGAGAATGCAAGATTGCCGATAGTTAAACCCTTTACACCTATATTAGGAAGGTTATATGTAACGATTGGAACCATTGAAAAATCAATATTTTGCCCAAAATCCCAACGTAGATCTTGCCAACCATTACTTGTACCGCTACCGGTATGAACAAAGTTTGTTCCGACAAGAAGTGTATCATTTACACTAATTGGATCATAAAAACAGCATATTCCAGTTGACGAACGCTTTGAAACACGTAAGCCAATAGTATCTCCGGCAAATGCGCCAGCAGGAGCCGTGTAAGTTATAGAATATCCTACAAAGAAATTATCACCTGGTGTTGGCCAAGCAGTTGTAAACATAGTTACTTTGGGTGCATCTGCAACAGTAGATGTACCTATCCCTAATTGAGATATTGAAACTGATTGACTTGTCTGTTTAACGGTTCCCGGAATGCCAACTATTGAATCCTTGGTAGATGAATTACCATTTATACCAGCATGTACGTATGCCTTGGTATCAAATCCCCACTCATTAAATGTGATGGTTTTAGTTGATCCAGTTTTTACTGTACCATGCCAATAAGTAAGCATACCAACAATTGAATTGATCGTTGTATCGAAATTATATGGATTGTATACTTGCTGCGCAAACTGGTTCCATCCATAGTAATTTGGCCCAAAAGCATACCCACTATCTAATGTGGTCCCAACACGATATATAAGGGTAGAATCTAAACGAAAACGATTCAATGAATCAGTTGAGCTTTCGAATAAGTTACGATTACCCGTAATAGTGTTTGTTGTTTTAGCCAATTCGCCTTTTAGCCCTTTAGTGTTAAGATTTTGGGCAGTTGTACTTCCCACATTTGCAGAAGATAAGGTTGCATCTTGTGCGAAGCTGCTAAAGCCTACAGCAAGGGCTGATAAAAGAAGTAATGTTTTTTTCATAAATATTTGTTAAGGAGGTTACGTCCGCAATATTATTGAAAAAAACGACATAAACCACAATTTTTATTAGGGAGAATGATAAGCAAATGGGGTAAATTTGGGGTTATATTTTAGTACATGGTCTTTTCCTCCAAGTTAATAGAAGATGCGGTGCAGGAGTTTGCCCGGCTGCCGGGTATAGGTAAGAAAACGGCGCTGCGCCTGGTGCTGCAGTTGCTGAAAATGAACGAGCAGGAGGTAGATGCCTTTACCGGTGCGGTGGGCCGCATGCGGCACGAGGTGCAGTTCTGCAAAATATGCCACAACGTTGCCGATACCGATGTATGCCTTATATGCGTCAATCGAGCCCGCAACCAGGGCCAGGTATGCGTGGTAGAGACCATACGCGATGTCATAGCCATTGAGAGCACCCAGCAGTACAATGGCCTGTATCATGTACTGGGCGGCATACTTAGCCCGCTCGATGGCATAGGCCCCGAGCACTTGTATATACATACCCTGCACGACAGGGTGAAGAACAACGGCGTAGAAGAGCTCATAATGGCGCTAAGCCCCACCATAGAGGGCGATACCACGGTATACTACATAGCCCGCCAGCTCAAGGGCCTTCCCGTGCGCATTACGGCCATAGCCCGCGGCATAGCCTTTGGCGGCGAGCTGGAGTATGCTGATGAGATGACCCTTGCCCGCAGCATAGCCAAGCGCCTCCCCATAGAGAACTACGTGAACGCGGGGTCTTAAGCGACCATCATTACGGGCTTGACCACTCTTGTGATGTATTAATTGCATTACCATATTCATTTACTAATTTGCGTGCATGAAAGCCATGCTTTTTGCTGCCGGCCTCGGTACCCGGTTAAAACCCTTTACTGATAATCACCCGAAGGCGCTGGCCGAGGTGAATGGTAGAACCCTGTTGGAGCACAACCTGCGCTACCTGCAAAAGTTTGGCATATACGAGGTCATTATAAATGTGCATCACTTTGCCGATCAGGTTGAGGATGTACTGTTCGACAACGACAGCTTTGGCAGCGAGGTGCTGGTATCAGATGAGCGGTACGAGCTGCTGGAGACCGGGGGCGGACTACTGAAAGCCGCACACTTTTTTGAGGGCGAAGAAGCCTTTGTGGTCATGAATGTAGATGTGCTCACCACGCTTGATCTTGCTGTTATGACAGATGCACATCGCGACAGCGGCGCTATAGCCACCCTCGCCGTAATGGAGCGCAACAGCAGCCGCCAATTATTGTTCGATCCGCACATGCACCTCTGCGGCTGGGCCAATACCGAGAAGGAACAACAGCGCATAAGCAGGGAGGTAGCATGGATGCAGCCTTTCGCCTTTAGCGGGGTACAGATACTAACACCTGCGGTGGTGACCAACTGCCCTTTCACCGGCAAATTCTCCCTTATAGACCTGTACCTGCACCTGGCCAAAGACCAGCTGTTGCTGGGGCACAACCATACCGGTAATGTATTTATAGACGTGGGCAAACCCGATAGCCTGGAACAGGCGACATATCTGTTCGGTTAGATAAACACACCCCTCCTTTTTCCCAAAGATGGGTGGCCGATAGGCCGCCTGTCCCTTATTGCGGGAGGGTGGTAGCCTTGCGTCGCTGCTGTGCTCCTACCCTTACCACCAGCGCGCATAATTACGCTCAAACCCGCGCCCACCCTGCAAACAAAAAAGCATCCCACTCATCTTACTTCTGTATGCTACCGCACTTACTTCAGTAGCATGCTTTTTCCTGAAAATTATTTCAGGTATCCACCCAACTTTATGTCAAAAACGCTCGCGGCACTTTTAGCCACCATATATCCCTACCCTAATTTCTATTCCCTATGAAAACCACCCAGAACCAACAAGCCAAAAACCTTTATTTCGGCACCCACAAAAGCCAGAAGCAAATTGCCGACGAGGTCGGCATCAGCGAAAAGACGCTTTACCTATGGATCAAAAAAGGCGCTTGGGACGAACTTAAACTTGCATCATTGGCCGCCCCGGCAATTATTGTCGATAACCTGTGCTTATCGAGTTGCAGACCCACATCGGGCAGCGCCCAATCGATAATAGGTTCCCCACCCCACAGGAGGTCGATAGCATGCGCAAGCTCATCAACAGCATCACTAAAATGAAAGAATATTCATCCGTCGGTATGAATATGCAGGTAATGGCCGATTTCGTCAACTATCTGCAGCCCGATGAGGAGTTTCAACACAAGCTGCAACTTCATGCCGAGAACTATTTCAAGGCCCGTAAACAGAACGATCGCTACCCCACTCACTTCGCATATGGTGTTCCACCACCACTCACCAGCGAGGAAGAGATCGAAGCCATAAGGCAAGAGCTGGAAGAAAGGTTTCGTACACCTGCTGGAACAGCCCACATGTCAGAAAAAGTTGACAGTGAAAATTCAGACCTGCAACCGGAAATTTCAAACACCCCATCAGGCCAAACACCACCCCACAGGCTTTTTCCGCCCATTGATCCACGCGCCGAAGAATTTCCGGCACCGGAAAGAACCGGAAACATTAGAGGCCTATATAGTTGGTCTCAGGCAGGGCTAAAAATACCCCACGATCCTTATCGGCATGAAGAAGTGGTAACATAAATTTTAAACTTTACCTTTGCAGTCCAAATATTTAAAATGACGATACACCGCGAAGGCTATAAGTATATTACATTGGCTACCATTTTATGGGCCGTTATCCTATACCTCACATTTCACTACTTTACAGGCTTCATTTGGCTGGCCTGGCTCATCAATGTGCCGCTGTTCCTTATATGGTTCTGGGTACTGTGGTTCTTCCGGTTGCCCGGCCGCAACCTTGTGTTGGGCGATGACCTGGTGATAGCCCCTGCCGACGGCAAAGTAGTGGTGATAGAAGAGACCTACGAGCCCGAATATTTTAAAGATAAAAGGTTGCAGGTATCTATATTCATGTCTCCGCTTAATGTACATGTCAATCGCAACCCCATAAATGGCGTTATTAAGTATTTTAAATATCACCCCGGCAAGTACCTGGTGGCCTGGCACCCCAAGAGCAGCACCGAGAACGAGCGTACTACTGTGGTGATAGGCAATAACAAGACAGAACTGCTGATGAGGCAAATAGCCGGCGCTATGGCCCGCCGCATATGCTACTACATAAAGGAAGGCGACGCTGCAAAGCAGGGCAATGAGTTCGGGTTCATCCGTTTTGGATCGCGGGTAGATGTGTACTTCCCTGTGGGCACCAAGGTAGATGTGAAGATAGGCGATGTGGTGCAGGGCGGTATCACCATACTGGCACATGTATGATTTGCATATCAGGTATTTATTTTATCTTTACTTATAATCTCAACTAAACAAACATAAAATGAAAAAGATCGCATTGGCACTAAGCCTTATAATGATGACCTCTGTTACTACCGTTTCTTTTGCACAAGACAAAGCCTGCTGCAAGAAAGCTGGTACCGCCTGCTGCAAAAAGAGTGGCGCAGCATGCTGCAAAGACTCTAAGCATTGCGCTAAAGATGGTGCAGCTAAAGCAGCACCTAAGAAAGGTTAATAAAGAAGAAAGGACATATTTACAGCCCCGTTCCGTGATACTACGGGACGGAGCTTTTCTTACCTCAGTGCCAGTATTTTATCTACTACACCGGCATCATCTGCAGCGTACCACTTTACCTCACTATCTTTTTTGAACCAGGTCATCTGGCGCTTGGCATAGCGGCGGGTATTCTGCTTTATTTTAGCAATGGCCTTATCAAGGCTACAAAGCCCATCCGTGTATTCAAACAGTTCTGCATAGCCTACTGTCTGCAGGTTCTTTAGTTCTTTATAGGGATACAGGCTTTTTGCCTCCGCAAGCAGACCTTCTGTCATCATCTGGTCCACACGAGCATTTATACGGTTGTATAGTACCTCACGCGGCAGTTCTATACCGACCTTGATGACCTGGAAGGGACGCTCCTTTTTGCTGCCGGTACGGTATTGCAAAATGCTTTCCCCGGTAGATAGTTTAAATACAAGGGCACGGATGATGCGGGCGGGGTTTTGCATTTCACCGCTCTCGTAAAAAAGTGGATCATGCTCTTGTATAGATTCTTGCAACCACTCCATACCCTGTTCTTTGTATTGCTCATTTATTTGCCGGTCTATCACCGCATCCACCTGTGGCATGTCGTCCAGGCCATCACACAGAGCCTTTATATAAAGGCCTGTGCCGCCACATACCACCGCAGTGCTGTGCTGCTGAAAAATGTGGCTGAGGTAGCCAAGGGCCAATTGCTCATATCTGGCTGCAGTTATGTTTTCCGTGACCGGGAATTCATCAATAAAGTAGTGTGGTATCGCGGCTTGTTCTTCAGCAGTAGGTTTGGCAGTGCCAATGGTCATACCTTTGTAGCATTGCCGGCTATCAGCAGAGATGATAGAAGTACCTAACTTGGTAGCCAGCTGCATGGCAATAGCAGATTTACCAACTGCCGTTGGCCCGCAAATGACATATACGATGAGTGCAGAGATAGATAATGATATTAAAATGTGATATTATAGCCCCCGGGGCCGCTTAAAATTACTGTCTGTTTTTTGAATACTTGCTTCCGGGGCGTAATTTTTATTGTAACAACCAACAACAAAACTGTACGTATGTGGGCATTAATATTAGTGATAGTGGCAGTGATGGCCGTCATAGCAAGCAGCATCATCAAGCGTAGACGTATACAACAGTTTAAGTTGCCGCCCACCACGCACGACTATCTGCTGGAACATGTGAAATTTTACCAGGATCTTGCGCCCGACAGGCAAGTAGTATTTGACGAGCGTGTGCGCGATTTCCTGGCACGTACTGCCGTAACCGGTGTGAATGTAGAGATAACCGATACCGATAAAGTGCTGGTAGCAGCAAGCGCCATTATCCCTATATTTTCGTTCCCTGATTG
Organism: Flavipsychrobacter sp.; assembly: GCA_965276955.1. Classification (GTDB taxonomy): domain Bacteria; phylum Bacteroidota; class Bacteroidia; order Chitinophagales; family Chitinophagaceae; genus JABDEZ01. The sequence goes on along the minus strand of CBDIBP010000022.1, from coordinate 45,878 downwards.
GAGGTATAACAATATTTCGGAAGTGCTGTTGTACGAAGGCACTTTTGATATGCAGTACCACACCACAGGCGGTGGGCGCAATGTGCTGGGTATGGTGGGCAATGGCGCCATGCAAGGGCAAATGATATTATCGCTGCCTGCATTGAGGCAGGGGTTCAGCAATGCAAGCGATGGGCACAATACTGGCATACACGAGTTCGTACACCTGCTGGACAAGGCCGATGGTGCAACAGACGGCGTGCCTGAATACATGCTGCCAAAGGAGCATATAGAACCCTGGATAAAGTATATGCATCAGCACATAAAAGCCATGCGGGAAAGCAGGGATAAGGATATAAATATTTACGGCGCTACGAACGAAGCTGAATTTTTCGCTGTGATATCAGAATACTTTTTTGAACGGCCAGAACATTTGAAGGAAAAGCATCCGGAACTATATGCCTTGCTCAAAGAGATGTTCAACCCATAATCCACCATGGCAAAAACAACAATGCCCCAACGTAAGCCGGGGCATTGAATATAGAATAGTATTATCTGAATTGCGGTATCAATAATTAATTACCTGCTCTTCCATCACCTCAGGCATTTTGCGGAATTCGTATTGCTGGTTGCGGAGCTGGGGCTCGAAACCGGCCTCGCGGATAGCAGCCTGTATACCACTGGCAGTGAACCTGTGGGGAGCACCGGCGGCGCTCACTACGTTCTCCTCTATCATTATAGAACCGAAATCGTTGGCGCCGGCATGCATACAGATCTGTGCTACCTGCTTGCCTACTGTAAGCCATGAGGCCGCTACATTCTTAATATTAGGCAGCATGATGCGGCAAAGGGCTATCATGCGGATATATTCCTCGGCAGTGGTAAGGTTCTTGGTGCCACGTATGCGTTTGAGCATCGTATCAACGTCCTGGAATGTCCATGGGATGAAGGCTATGAAACCTTTTGAAGTGGCTGGCTTTTGGGCCTGTACCTCGCGTACCTTTACCAGGTGCTCCATGCGCTCGTATATGGTCTCTACATGGCCAAACATCATAGTGGCAGTGGTGGTAAGCCCCAGTTTGTGGGCCTCCTGCATAATATCAAGCCACTCCTGTGCGCCACACTTACCTTTTGATATGAGGCGACGTACACGATCGTTCAGTATCTCTGCACCGGGGCCAGGCATGCTATCCATACCAGCCTCCATTAATGCCACAAGGGCTTCGCGGTGAGTAACACCCGATGTTTTGCAGATATGCGCAACCTCTGGCGGGCCCAGCGCATGCAGTTTCAGGTTAGGGTACAGACCCTTTAGTTCTTTGAAAAGATCCACATAGTATTCCAGACCCAGGCTGGGATTATGACCGCCCTGCAGCAACAATTGCTCTCCGCCATAGCGGAAGGTCTCGTCTATCTTCCTTTTGTAAGTAGCTATATCTGTAACATATTGCTCCGGATGGCCGGGAACACGGTAGAAGTTGCAAAACTTGCAATTGGCCACGCACACATTAGTTGTGTTCATGTTGCGATCTATGATCCAGGTGACCTTGCCATGGGGCAATTGTATCTTGCGCAATTCATTGGCCACGTACATCAATTCCGCAAGCGGTGCATGCTCAAACAAGTAAACCCCTTCTTCAGCACTGAGGAATTCAAATCTCAGCGCTTTGTCATACAACTCGGATAATTGCATCAAAAATATTTTATACTATGCAAATTTACTGCAAAAGAGCTAATTACTCAGTAAGGTTATATTCAATTAATGCAATAAGGCGATAGGTAGCACATTCCTAAACAAAAATGCCTGTCAAATCGAATTGACAGGCATTCTGCTCAAGCTTTGCAGCTTATTTCTTTTTTTCTACTTCTTTAGATTCTTTCACCTTTACACCATCGTAATGTTTGTGCTTGCTGAAAGTGTTGTGCACTTTCTGCCCTGGTGTACTTGTTTTCTTGATCTTTACTTCTTTCTTTTCTACTTTTTCCTGGGCTGTAGCAGCAACTGATATAGTACCTGCGATCATCAGGAAGAAAAACAATTTTTTCATAATACAACTATTTTTTGTTGGTTTAGTAGTGTATTACAATTAGCGTGCCATGTGAAAAATGTGTATTCGATCAAAGAAATCTTTGGTTGCTTTTAACGTGCTTCCGAAGCAATACACTGGCCCTATATCGATCTTCGTGGTAAGTGTCGTATAACGCATCCAGAACAGCAAGACATTTTTCTGCCCCCCAGTCGTCTGCCCATTTCAAAAGACCTTTTGGGTAATTGACACCTTTGGTCATAGCTGTCTCCAGGTCATTTGCTGTCGCTACATTTAAGTGCAAAGCCTCTACAGCTTCGTTTATGAGCATAGCTATTATACGGTCGGCAATATTATTATGTAACTCCTGATCGATAACTGGCTGAAGGGTAGCAACAGGTTCATTATAGTTGTAAAATCCCTTACCGGACTTGCGGCCCAGCCAGCCAGCCTCTAACAGCCGCTTTTGGGAAAAAGAAGGTTTGTAGCGCGGATCGTAAAAGAAGGACTGGAACACCGTTTCGGTAACTATGTAGTTGACATCGTGGCCAATGTAGTCCATGAGTGTGAATGGGCCCATTTTAAAGCCTGCCTGCACCATGGCATGATCTATAGTTTCCATGCTTGCTATACCTTCCTCATAAATGCGTATGGCCTCACCATAAAAAGGGCGGGCCACACGATTAACTATAAAGCCAGGTGTATCTTTAGCCATAACGGGGATCTTGCCCCAGCGCTGCATCAGCTCTTTTGCCGGGCCTACCAAGGCAGGATCGGTCTGTACTGCAGGTATCACTTCAACCAGCGCCATAATGGGGGCTGGATTAAAGAAATGAAGACCCAACACATTTTGCGGCCGGGTGCACGCTGCGGCTATTGAGGTGATAGACAATGAAGAGGTATTACTTGCAAGTATGCAGCTATCCCCTACGCTCTTTTCTATATCAGCAAATACTGCTTTCTTAATTTCAAGCTTCTCTACAATGGCCTCTATGACCAATCCGCAAGCAGCAAAAGCACTTACTTCGCCTGCAAATGTGAAACGCTCTAACACTTTGGCAGCATCAGGTATCTTGCCCTTTTCCTGCAGCTTATGCAAGGTTTGCGACAGGCTACTCTTTGCCTTATCGAGAGCTGCTGCATTGTTATCGTACAGCACCACAGTGTGGCCGGCCATTGCGGCTACCTGTGCTATACCTGCGCCCATAGCGCCACTACCCACAACCCCTACTATTGTATACTGATCCATATAATAACTTAAAGATGGGCAAATATAAAAATAAACGCGGGGTGGCAAACCATTTAGTAACCAACGGTGAAACGCTTACCTGCAAACTTCTTATGCTCCAGCTCGTCAACTATAGCTACTGCAAGGTCTTCGACAGATATTTCGCATTTGCCATTGGCATCGAATACCGGTTGGTCTGTACCTGTGCGATAGGCACCTGTGCGCGTACCGGGATGCAACATGATAGCAGGACTTAAGAACGTCCAGTCCAGTTCTTTTTCCTCTTTAAGTATGTTCAGATAATCGCGGGCAGCAAGGGCGCCTTTTTTCCACTCTGCTGGAAATTCAGGTGTATCTACCAACTGTACGCCGGGCGCTACCTCCAGGCTACCTGCACCACCTACAGATAGCAACCGTTTTACACCTGCTTTCTTTGTAGCTTCCTGTATTTCTATGGACGCTGCGATAAAATCATCGTAGATATTGGGGTTCTGCCAGCCAGCGTTGTAGGCGCTGATGACCATATCGTTTCCTTTTAAAAGGTCTGCTGTTTCATCTACATTCATTACGTCGCCCTTTTTAACCATAAGACCATCGTTCTTCTCTTTTATCTTTTCAGGGTTGCGCACTATGGCAGTTACCTGATGGCCACGAGACAATAATTCTTTTAAGACCTGTGTACCTACGAAACCTGAAGCTCCGATCAATGCTACTTTCATAATTGGTGTTTTTTAAATTGTAATAATATTTGTTACAGTTTTAAATAAAAAAAAATCAATCAAATTTATCAACAAAACTTTGGAGGGTCTGTTTCTCCAGTTTCTTTACTAATGCCTGTTCTACATCGTCGTACAGATCAATAAGATGTTTATTTATCTGGCGGCCAACAATACACGAAGGATTAGGTTCGTTCTTAGACTGCCCCAGCAATGGCCCACTGCGTACCATATTGTACACATCAGACAGCTTTATCTGCTTTGCCGGTTTAGCAAGGGCACTGCCGCCGTTCTTGCCCTCCCGTGTAGTTATGAACCCCAACTGATGCAGGTTGCTGATCTCCTTGCGCACCAAGGCTGGGTTGGCGTTTATACTACCCGCAATATACTCCGACGACAACAGCTCGTCGGCCTTGGCGAGCAAGGTGAGTATATGTAAACAAATAGGAAAACGGCTGTTGCTCATTCTGTAATAATTATAATTACAGTATAAAGATAAGGGTAAGTGTAATATTGTAAAAAGAAAAAAAATTATCGGGCTATAGCTATTTTATATTTCTGGCCCTTCATTTTCTCGTTCCCTATTTTCTGCAACAAGCTCCGCACCCCATCGCGCTTTACTGCTACGTAGGAAATGTAATCTTTCACATCGATAAGGCCAATGTCACTTTTTTCTATGCCGCCGATTTTACAAAAGAAGCCTACAATGTCTACTTTATTCAACTTGTCTTTTTTGCCACCGCTTATATATAGGGTTGTCCAAGGCGTGTGAGCAGGTAATGGGCTATTCGTTGGGATCTCGACCTGTTCGGGGATATCAGTAAAGTATTCAGGAAGTGTATCGTCGTTGTGTAAAATGATATATGCATTGCCGGTAGCATTCATTCGTGCGGTGCGGCCATTGCGGTGTATGAATTCCTCTTGTGTGGACGGCATGTGGTAATGAATGATATTGCGCACCTGCGGAATATCGAGGCCACGTGCGGCAAGGTCCGTAGCTACCAAGAACTGCACACTGCCATTGCGAAAGCGGGCCAGTGTTTGCTCGCGCTCTATCTGCTCCAGGCCACCGTGGAAGTAGGCATTCTCGATACCTAATTCCTGCAAGGCATGCGATGTACGCTCTGTAGCCTCCCTGTAGTTGCAAAATATGATGGTAGGCGCTGCACCCAGGTAACAGATCAGTTGGCCGAGTGTTTCCAGTTTATCTTTATCCTCAGACCGCACAATCTTCAGATCGAGGGAATCTTCTATGGCATGGCCTGTAATAAAATCGAGGACCACTGGTTTAGTGACCCTTGTAAATTCAGGTATCTCTACGGCGGCAGTTGCTGATACTAATACTCTTTTATTTACCTGGCGCAGCTCACCCAAAATAAAAGACATTTCTTTTTCAAAACCCAGGTCGAGTGATTTATCGAACTCATCGAGCACGAGGGTGTGAATACCATTGGGAGAAAAACTGCCGCGGGTAAGGTGATCAGCAACACGGCCAGGAGTACCTACCAATAAAGCTGGCGGTTCGCTAAGGTTTTGCAATTCGGTCTGCAACAAGTGGCCGCCATAAACAGTATTTACCTTGTAGCCGGTGCTCATCTTTTTCCACACATCCTCTATCTGTAGCGCGAGCTCGCGAGAGGGCACCAGGACCAGCGCCTGTACACCATTTTGGGTCTCCTTTAATGTATTGAGTATGGGTACCAGGTAGGCCAGTGTTTTACCTGAGCCTGTGGGTGCCAGCAGTAGTATTTCTTTTTGGTGTTGTATAGTATCGTGCGCCTTTACCTGCATGTCGTTCCACGCTGTCATGTTCAGGCTGGTCAATACCTGTTGGTTGTTATCACCTTTTTGCATAGCGGCAAAGGTACACAGTTGCAGGTTACCAAGTGTTGCAGGTGCGTAGTATTAGTGTGGTGGCTGGTAAACGCGGGAGGTAATAAAGTTGCCCATGTAGTTCTTTTCAAGTGCCAGCCGATAGCCATGCTCTAAGAAATAACGATCCATATCGGGCAATTGTTTTGCTTCAATGCCGCAACACAAGCGAAAGAACAGATACATTATTTTCAATAAAACTTTTTGACCAAGCGATATGCCGGTGCTTGCATTAAAATCGCTGTACAACCACAAGCTGCTATCTTTTACATGCAAGTTGATCCGCTCAAAAACCAGTCTTGCAGTGTGGGTAGAAAAGACATCGAAAATGAACGGCGTGATAACAACATTGTACGTATCGTAGAGATTGGTTGTAAGAATGGATTCATTCACAAACTTCACCCTGTTGTTAGCTGCATATTTTTTTTTGGCGAGCGATATCATTTTGGCAGAGCTATCAACATAGGTGATGCGCAGGCCGGTGCCATGCACTACAGAGATCTCTTCAAGGATCCACCCTGTACCGCCACCTACGATGAGTATACGACTGCCTGGGGGTATAGCTTGCAACATATTAATCTGCGCCAACCGTATAGTTTTGCCAAACACGAGCTTCGCCATGCTGTCATATATCCACGCTATCCCATTGAAATTACCTGCCATTAGTTACAAGCGTTTTTAGGGAAGCATTCCGTATTTGTAGCATATTTTGCATATAGGTAATCAAAGTGGTTTGCAAATTTCTACATAAAAAAGATAATCAGGTATTGAAAGTACATCCTTTAACTAAGCAAAAACGATCGGGATCTTTAATATGGTTTATTTAATATGGTTTATTTGATAATCCATTTTAATAAATTAAGGTGTTTTTTGTAAGGTGGATACTTGATACTGGCATCGGGGTAAACACCTGACCGCATAATAGCTTTGGGACGCGTATATGCCTGGTAGCCATACTTGCCATGATACTGCCCCATGCCGCTATTGCCTACCCCACCAAAAGGCAGCTTAGGATTGCCCAAATGCATAAGGGTATTATTGATGCACCCACCACCGAACGCTACATTATCCTCATATAACTGCATCAATTTTTTATTAGCAGTGAAAAGGTATAACGCAAGCGGACAAGGATTTTCATTAATGATGTGCATAGCCTCATCATGCTCTTTAAAGGAAATTACAGGCAGTATAGGGCCAAATATCTCTTCCTGCATTACAGGCTGTTGCAGATCGACACCATCCATGAGGGTAGGAGCTATGTAACGATCGGCTGACTGGTGCTGCCCGCCGTATAATATGTTTCCTTGTGGGAGATAGGAAACGAGTGTGTTGAATCTTTTATCTGTAATAATGCGCCCGTAATCGGGGGAATGTTGGGGGTCTGCACTATAAAATTCATTGAGATATTTTTTCATAAAGCCTACCAATTCGTCTTTGCGGCTTTCGTGCACTAAAACATGATCGGGAGCCACGCAGGTTTGCCCCGCATTCGTGAATTTTCCCCAGCATATGCGCCTTGCGGCAACAGCAATATCTACTTCCTTATCTACTATACACGGGCTTTTACCGCCCAGTTCTAACACAGTAGGTATGAGCCTTGCAGCCGTAAGCGCTGCTACTTGCTTACCAACAGGCACGCTACCTGTAAAAAACACATGATCGAAGTGGGAATTGTTAATGAGCTGCGGAATAATGGTAGCGCCCTCGCCCTCTACAACCTTAATATATTGTTCATCAAAGGTGCTTTCTATGAGTCTTTTAAGTACGGCACTGGTATGTGGCGCCAGCTCTGAGGGTTTGAGCACTGCACAATTTCCCCCGGCTATGGCACCCACCAGCGGACCAAGCAATAACTGCAGCGGATAGTTCCACGGCGCTATAATGAGCGCTACACCCCAAGGATCGTGAACGACCTTGCTGGACGAAGGGAAGGACATAAGCGGACCGGATACTTTTTCTGGCTTCATCCATGACGCCAGATGACCAATAGCATACCTGATCTCGGCCTGGACAAATGAGGTTTCTGTAAGATATACTTCTGCTGCGGACTTGTGCAGATCGCTGTAAAGCGCCTGAGACAACTCGCCTACCCACTTATCGAGCGCACGGCTAAGTAATGTCAATTGCTTTTTGCGAAAATCGTAGCTACGGGTGGCTCCACTTTTGTAATACCGGCGCATACTATCTACATTCCTATCTGGCATTTGGGGAAGTGCTGTTTATGAAATATGGTTAAATATAAATAATGCCACAAATATGTACGCTCTATAATAGACTTTTTAGAACACAAATAAACTTAGTACCACATTAAACTTTAGGAGATCTTCAAAGTCAAAATGTTGATTTTTTTACATAGATACAACTGTAGGGGCTATTCTTAGCCTCTTTTTTCATGCATTATGTGGAGGTATGTGTGCAATAAAATGAGGTGTAGTGCAACAATTGGTCTCTGCAACATTTAACAAGTATTATGATGTTGGCATAGTTTTATTTGGTATTAAAGAGAATAAAAAACACTTTCACCATGAGATCACTATTGTATATTATCGCAGTTATCCTAATTATTGGCTGGGTACTTGGAGAATTCGTATGGAGTGCTGGTAGCATCATACATGTATTGCTTGTCCTTGCGGTCATCTCCCTGCTTCTGGGCTTTATCAGGAGAGGATCTGTTGACTAAAAACATTTTTAGTTAAGATAAGTTAGGATACACCACTGGTGTATCCTTTTATTTTTTACCGATAGCTACCTTACAACCTTGTATACCGGGATCTTTTATAATGCTATCTACATGCTCCAGCGCATCTGACTCGCTGGGGTATTTTTTTACTACTTTTTCCAGCACACAATCGCAATAAGTCTTTGCATCGGCTTCGCTGCCAGCCCAGCCTTTGGCGTCGTCCATACAGGACTGATAAAACACCTGCTTGTCGTCGCTATCCCACTGTTTGCAGGATGCGAACAATAAAAGGCCGAATAAGAGTACGCGTTTCATAGTATTGTAAAGCTAATAATAAAAATACGGATAGCACTGTGGCTAGCTTTCTTTTCCGTAAATTTGCGGCGGATGAATTTGCCTGTTTTGCTGGGTTCGTATCAGAATGATATCCGCTTAAAACAATTAGCGGCTGGCATTTCATTGCCTACACATAAGGTGAGGGCTTATTTAGACAACCTGCGTGGCTCCAGTATCAACTTCATCGCTACTGCTATATGGCAGGCCACAGATGTGAACCACGTGTTCATACTGACCGACAAAGAAGAGGCAGCTTACTTCCACAACGACCTGGAACACCTGACCAACGCACTGGACATCTGTTTTTTCCCAGACTCTTTTAAGCGCAGTGGCAACTTTACAGACCTTAACAGCAGCCATGTAATGCTGCGCACAGAAGCGCTGACCAAATTCAGCAATACTACCACACATAAAAAAGTGCTGGTGACCTACCCTGAGGCACTGTTTGAAAAAGTTGTGAACCCGACCTCATTGGCGGGAAATATTATCAGCATAAAAGTTGGGGAAACACTTCAAATAGATTCTTTGCTGGACCTATTCGTGACACTGGGTTTCAGAAGGGAAGACTTTGTGTATGAACCAGGACAGTTCGCCATGCGCGGTGGCATACTGGATATATATTCTTTGGGAAATGAACATCCTTATCGTGTGGAACTGTTTGGCAATGATGTGGACAGTATACGCATCTTTAATCCTGAAACACAGTTATCGGAAAGGAAGCTGCTACAGGTATCTATACTACCTAACATTGAGACCAATTTTGACAGTAAGGAGAAAATATCACTGCTGGACTTTTTACCGGAGAATACGGTAATATGGGCCAAAGACTTTGACTTTACCATAGGGCGCATTGGCAAACTGGAATATGACCTGCCCGAACAGTTGAAAACCGCCAAAGTCGCGGTGGACCATGAAGAAGACTGGCTGAAAGAACTGAACCTGGCAGATTTTGAGACCAGTGAAGTGTGGAAAGAGAAACTGGTGCAAAGGCACCTGGTAGAATGGTATAACCATAGCCTGGAAAAGATAACCGGAAATACGGTAGATGTAGCATTGCAATTTGCTACTGAAGAACAACCGGTCTTCAACCGCCAGTTCAACATGCTGATAAAGGACCTGCAGGTACGCAGTGCCGCAGGGTATGTGCCCTACATATTTGCAGAGAACCCCAAGCAACTGGAACGGCTGCGCAGCATATTTGAAGACCTGGATGCCAAAATCAACTTTGTACCCATACCTACTTCTATAAGTAAGGGGTTCATAGACCATGAAAAGAAAGCGGCGTGCTATACCGACCACCAGATATTTCAACGATACCATAAGTACAGCGTAAAGCAGGCCTATACCAAGGGCAAGGCGCTGACACTAAGGGCACTGCGCGAACTGCAACCCGGCGACTATGTGACCCATATAGACCACGGTGTGGGATTATACAGCGGCCTGCAAAAAATAGATGTGAATGGTAACATGCAAGAAGCCATTCGCATTATATACAGGGACAATGATGTGCTGTATGTGAACATCAACAGCCTGCACAAAATAAGCAAGTACACCGGCAAGGAAGGCAGTGTACCCAAGGTGAACAAGCTAGGCAGCGATGCGTGGGAAAAACTAAAGAACAAGACCAAGAAACAGGTAAAGGATATAGCTGCCGACCTGATAAAACTATATGCGCTGCGCAAAGCATCGCACGGGTTCGCACATACGCCGGATACCTATATGCAAACAGAGCTGGAAGCATCGTTCTTCTACGAAGACACGCCTGACCAGAGCAAGGCTACCGCCGATGTGAAACGTGATATGGAATCGCCAAGCCCTATGGACAGGCTGGTATGTGGTGATGTAGGATTTGGCAAAACAGAAATAGCAGTACGCGCCGCATTCAAGACCGTGGCGGACAGCAAGCAGGCCGCAGTGCTGGTACCCACTACCATATTGGCTTTCCAGCACTACCAGACCTTTAAAGAGCGGCTGAAAGATTTTCCGTGTACGGTGGACTATATCAACCGTTTTAAATCGGCGAAGGAAAAGAAGGAAACGTTCAAGAGACTGGAAGAAGGCAAGATAGATATACTGATAGGCACCCATGGCATACTAAGCAAGGATGCTAAATTCAAAGACCTGGGGCTGCTGATAATAGACGAAGAACAGAAATTTGGTGTAGGTGCCAAAGAAAAACTACGCTCACTAAAAGCGAACGTGGACACCCTGACACTTACCGCAACACCGATACCGCGTACCCTACAGTTCTCGCTGATGAATGCAAGGGATATGAGCATCATCAATACACCACCGCCTAACAGGCAGCCGGTGCATACAGAGGTGCTGGTGTTTAATGAATATGCGATACGCGACGCTATATACTATGAAACGGAACGCGGGGGCCAGGTGTACTTTATACACAACCGGGTGCAAAGCCTGCCTGAAATGGCTACGCTACTGCGTAACCTGTGCCCCGACCTGGAAATAGGTATGGCACATGGCCAAATGGAAGGACATCAACTTGAAAAGGCTTTGTTCGATTTTATAGAGCGTAAGTATGATGTACTGTGCTGTACCAATATAGTAGAGAGCGGTGTGGACATATCTAATGCCAATACCATCATCATCAACAACGCGCACCAGTTCGGTCTCAGCGACCTGCACCAGCTACGTGGGCGTGTGGGCCGCAGCAATAAAAAAGCATTCTGCTACCTTGTAGCGCCACCGCTGAGCACCCTACCTAACGATAGCCGTAAACGCCTGCAAACCCTGGAACAGTTCAACGAGCTGGGCAGTGGTTTCCAGATAGCGATGCGCGACCTGGATATACGTGGGGCCGGCAACATGCTTGGGGGTGAACAAAGCGGTTTTATAGCAGAGATAGGCTTTGAAATGTATCATAAGATACTGGACGAAGCTATGCGCGAGCTGAAGACCACTGACTTTAAAGAAGTGTTCAGCGAAGAGCTGGACCGCAAAAAAGATTTTGTAAGCGACTGCGCTATAGATACCGACCTGGAGATACTGATACCAGATACGTACGTAGAAAACATTACCGAGCGCCTGAGCATGTACTCCCAACTGGACAACCTGGAGACCGAGGAGGAAATGCAAAAGTTTGCAATGGAACTTACCGACCGTTTTGGGCCAATACCCAAGCAGGTGGACGACCTATTTACCACACTACGCTGCCGCAAGCTGGCCTGTGAGCTGGGCTTTGAAAAGCTGATCATGAAGAATGAGAGTGTGCGGCTGTACTTTGTGAGCAACCCAGACTCACCGTATTTCGAGTCGGATACGTTCAACTACATCATGCAGTACATACAGACCCGTACCAACAGTGCCCGCCTGAAACAAGTAGGCAAGAACTTTATGCTGCTGGTAGATAAGATGAAGAATATGCAGGCAGTGCTACGTTTCCTGACCGCGCTGAAGAAGGAAGAGGTAGTGGAGAAATAGACTACGTGTGCAGGGAACGACTTGTTAAATCAAAAATATATTCATATTTTTCGCTTTAACTTTGCTTCACCTATATACCTGCACTTTATGAAACGCATATTGTTGTCAATAATTCTTCCTTTTCTTTTTATAGCCACTTCAAATGCCCAAACCCTTGTAGGCCTGTGGCACTTTAATGGCAATGCGAATGACGCCTCGGGCAACGGGCTAAATGGCACAGTGACCAATGCGACATTAACCGCCGGGCAGTCTGGAGCTCCTAATACCGCGTATCAATTCAACGGTACCAGTTCACACATTGATGTACCGTATAGCGCACTGCTGAACTTATCAAAATGGACCGTTCAGACGATGGTACGTATAGATGGTTTTAATTCCAACACCTGCCAGGAAGAACATATCTTAACACGAGGTACATTCCAGAATAGTGACTACATAACTATAGCATTTAATGACAATACCTATGACCACAGTTGTACTATTGCCAGTGCTAACTACAACGAATTCGTTGCTGGCGCAGCTGGTTATCCTTCAGGCTCGTTCACTGGATCACATTTTTATATACAGGCTCATACCTGGTATTGCCATACAGTTACCTATGACGGTCATTATGAACGATTTTATATAAATGGCGCACTTATCGATTCAACAGCCTGGACCAACCAGTATAATTTTAGCAATTCGCAACCACCACTTATTTTTGGCTACTATCCCGGAGGAGGCAGTGGTTACCCTTATTGGCTGAATGGCGCTATTGATGAATTAGCTATATGGGATGACGCGCTAAGCACGGCGCAGGTAGCCAGCACCAATTGCAATTTTGTTTCAACAGATAGCTTGTACATAAATCAACCATTCCATGATACAGCTATTTGTGCGAACGGCAATGGTGATCTATTTTATACAGTAACTAATCCCAACTTTTTTCATCCTGGTAATGTATTTACATTGCAACTATCAGACGCAAATGGCAGTTTTGCTAATCCTGTGAATGTAGGATCTGTGACTTCTACAACCTCAGGTAATATTGCATATTCATTTCCACCATCTACGTCATTTGGTCGTGGCTACAGGATTCGTATCATCTCAAGTAGCCCTCAGGTAATTTCACAAGATGATCAGATAGATATCACTTACTACCCGGGATATATTACTTTTTCACTAGGCGCCAGTAACAACCCAAATATTTCTTACCCACAAAATACCTTATTTAACCGGGATACGGTATGTGGTGGATCTACTATTACGTATAGCGCAAACATTAATAACGCAGGGATATATTCTACTTATCTATGGCGCAAAAATGGTTTGTACGTTGATTCCAATAGCACATACACTGATAGTAATATAACCAATTTTGAAGTTGTTGATTGTGCTATTAGAACTACCAATAACTGCTATGGATGGAATGGGCTAGTTAGAATACAAATGACCGTTATCCCACAATCATTCTCGGGAGTTGCGACAACATCCAGTATTAATAGTCCCATATGCGCACAAACACCAGTAACATTCACGGCTACAGTGACCAATGGCGGTACATCACCCTCTTATCAATGGATGAAGAATGGGTCAGTTGTAGCCGGTGCTACGGCAAGTGTATACACAGACAATGATTTGCAGCCTGCAGACGTGATAACCTGTACATCCATCGGTAACCAAGTTTGTGCTGCACCATCTACTAGCCAACCTATAGCACTTACTATTTATCCGAGACCAGATACTACAGTTGTTGCATCAGGACCTATACATGTGTGCAGTACTGATAGCGTAACACTGCACGCTCCCAATGGAAGCACTTACCAATGGCAATTGAACGGTGGTAATATCCCGGGGGCCACTACTCCTGACTATACGGTACACAGCACGGGCAGCTATACAGTTTATGTAGTGAATAATTTTGGATGCTATACTACATCTACAACTATTGCGGCTACTGTATCTCCTGCTCCAAATGCAGCTATCTCCAACATTAGCGGCTATCTAAAAATATGCAGTAATGATAGCGTTGTGCTGGCACCAACATTTGGGAGCAGTGCCAACTATACTTATCAGTGGATGCGGAACGGAACCAATATCTACGGCGCTACTGGTGCTCAATATGCGGCTACTACTGCTGGCAATTATAGCGAAGTAGTGTCCAACAACGGCTGCTTGAGAACATCGAATGTGCTGACCACCACCACCGTAGCTGCGCCAACTGACAGCCAGCTGAAATATGGCCAGACGGTTTTGTGTCCCGGGGTACCGGGTGTGCAACTATCTGCAGATACGACAGTAGGACAACCGCAACACTATTTATGGTTGATGAATAATGCACCGATAACCGGCGCTACTGCGGCTACCTATTTCGCCACGATACCTACTACGTACACGCTTAAGATCACAGACACTGTTACGGGTTGTTCCATAGTTACAAGGCCAGTAAATGTGGTGCGTACAGCTGGGCCTGCACCTATCATTACCTACCACTACCCTAAATTAACAACAGGTATATTCAACAGCTATCAATGGTACTTGAATGGCAGTATGGTGCCAACGGGAACTTCTACTGCATGGCAGCCTACACAAAGTGGGGCGTATGCGGTTGGGGTAACAGACAGCAACGGATGTACCGGTACTTCGGCAAATTTTTACTTTACTTATTCAGGTGTGCAAAGTGTTACTAAAGAGGATGTAAGAATTTATCCTAACCCGGCAAATGATGTGGTTTATATAGAAGCACCTGTGGCTGTAAATGCTATGGTGTATAGTATAGATGGCCGACTGATATTTAATGAGAATGCGGTAAAGATGATAGACATCTCGCAATGGACAAACGGTGTGTACCTGATAAAAATACTGGATGGCAGTAGTATAGTGAAGATAGATAAGTTGATAAAAAACTAAAGTCGATAATACTATATTCTCTCGCTTCTGCTTGCAAATATTATGTAAAAGTGTTTCATTTGTGGTCAAGTCTATTCACCTTTATGAAAAATATTTTTCTCCTGCATGCATGCTTCATGTGCATGCATGCGACAGCCCAACTGCATATCGCTAGAAAAGCCAAGGTCACTGAAGATACATTTCGCTGTGCCTATGGCATCTTACCATATGTGCGATATGATAAAAAAACTATTGAACGGGAGATCAGTGCGGGTAATCCCGATTTTTCTTTCATAATGCAAATGCAAAGGACCTTTGATCGCTGCCAGTTGGATATCATAACCGGGAATGAATATGTGTTAATAGAGGATACAAAAAATGATCTTTTTTACTGCAAAAAAGTGGATGTTTCGAGCTTTCGTAATGAATTTGCGTTCTACAATAAATATAACGAAACCAAGAAGCAAGAAAAAGAGGATGCAAGGCAAAAGACCTGGCGCGAAGAACGCCTGACCAAGGCCAGGGAAGACAGCATCAATAAAGCAATTGCAAAAAACCAACGGATAATTGACTCTGCGAAAGCTCACGTAGAAGACTCTGTACTACAGATCGAATATGCCGAGAAGCAAAAAAAAGACGCCATACAGGAACAAAAAGACATGATGGCCCGTGTACAGAGACTGACAAGCAAATATGGATCGGTGACCGCCAAAAAACTATTGATGAACAAGGTTTGGATAGGCATGACCAACAACATGCTTATAGATGAATTTGGAGAACCCGTGACCACAAGAGTCGCCTATACAGGGAATGGAAAGAAAGAAGTATCCGTGTTCACAGGATATCCGGATTGTGTGACAGCCAATTGCACAGAGAAGAATATTGTTGTGACGTTCAAAAACAACGCTGCCAGTTATATTTATTTTGAAGATAGAAATTAGATTTTCCTCAGTTTTGATAAATTAGAAAGCAGGCCTGCATAAGCGGGCCTGCTTTCTAATTTATGGTTTACAATAATTATCCTATCCAGCAGTTGTTATGCAGCAATTTTGCTATTTGCACTGCATTGGTAGCGGCGCCTTTGCGCAGGTTGTCGGCTACTATCCAGCAGTTGAGGGTATTGGGTTGGGAGTAGTCCTTGCGGATACGACCTACAAATACTTCGTCCTTGCCGGCTGCAAACAGTGGCATGGGGTATGCTTTTTCGGCGGGGTTGTCTATAACTATAATACCGGAAAAATTGGATAAAGTTTCTTTAACGTCGCTTTCTTCGAAATCGTTCAGGAATTCAATGTTCACGCTTTCGCTATGCCCACCCATTACGGGTACACGCACTGTAGTGGCTGTAACGCGTATGTTGTCGTCGCCCATTATCTTATTGGTCTCGAGCACCATTTTCATTTCTTCCTTGGTATAGCCATTGTCCTGAAACACATCTATCTGTGGTATCAGGTTCATATCTATAGGGTATGGGTATACGCCGTGGCCCTTACCTCCGGCACGTTCATCCAGCAGTTCGGCAATTGCATTTTGCCCGGTACCGGTCACTGACTGGTAGGTGCTTACCACCACTCTTTTTATATGATATTTCTGGTGCAATGGGTGTAATACCATCACCATTTGTATAGTGCTGCAATTGGGGTTGGCAATGATAAAGTCGTCGGCTGTAAGGGTATGGCCATTTACTTCAGGTACTATCAACTTCTTTGCAGCATCCATGCGCCATGCTGATGAGTTGTCTATAACACGTATACCGGCAGCGGCGAACTTTGGTGCCAGCTCAAGCGATACACTACCGCCTGCAGAGAACAACGCTACAGCGGGCTTCATCTTTATAGCATCTTCGGGAGACACTACTTTATAGTTATTACCCTTGAATGAAATATTAGTACCAACCGACCTCTGAGATGCTACAGGAATTAATTCTGTTACCGGGAAATTACGTTCTTCCAATACCTTTAACATGGTGCTGCCTACAAGGCCTGTGGCACCCACTACAGCTACGCGCATTATTTAATTTAAAATTTTAAAAATGAATGGGCAAAGCTACAATGTAAAACAGGAATATTTGAAAAAATATTCCTGTTAGTAAACAAAATTCATTAAATGAGAAATTATCTTATGCGCCCGAAATTGAATCGTAAACCTGCAGAAATGTAAGTATAGGTATCATAGTGCT
The DNA here is from genome assembly GCA_965276955.1 of Flavipsychrobacter sp. GTDB lineage: Bacteria > Bacteroidota > Bacteroidia > Chitinophagales > Chitinophagaceae > JABDEZ01. The sequence continues at coordinate 28,552 of CBDIBP010000022.1, read as the reverse complement.
TATTGAAGGGTACCTGGGGATCGTATCCATCTATATTATCACTCTGGCAATAATTGTACTGATAATTGACATTCACCTGCAGACCATTATACCCTAATATTTGGGGTACGTTCACATCAATACCCACATTGACGGGTATGTTTGCCGTGTGAGCATCTGTTTTTACAGCACCGCGCAGCAGTGCTGTTTGGTCGAGCCCACCCCGTTCACTGGGTTTGATAGTGTTGTTCATTATACCGATACCAGCCCCGCCATAAATGCCACTTATAATATCTAATACTACGCTTTGAGGCTGATTGACCAGGAAAGCGCCCAATGATAGGCGTACATTGGCAGCGGCAGACTGGTATGTATTGGTAGTGTAAAATCCGTTGGCTTTATTGGTGACATCGAGACCGCCTGTTACCAATTTACCTGCCTGCAGTTGAATGCCAGCACACAGGTATGGGGTAATGTTGTAGTTAACATCGGCCCAAGGTATCGCAGTTTGAGGTTTGCCATAAAAATCGCCGTAGAGTTTGGCAACACCGTATCCGATACCGATGCTGAATGAATGAGCTGTAGGAGGTATATACTTGATCTGGCAGTTGGCAGAATATGTTACCAACATTGCGAGTACGATGGTCGAGATATATCTAAGTTTCATGCTAATAAATTAAAGAGATTAATACTGCCAGGTTTTCTTTTTGTAATTATTGATCTGCTGCTCCAACCGTTGGGATTCTTGTGCTTGCTGCAAACTATCTGGCATGTAATCTTTGATGCTCAACTCACCAGGGTTAGACTCTTTAACGATCTGGCTATAAAAATTGTGCTGTATAAAAATATCATCGTAGCTCACATTGTAGATGTCGTGTTGTGCATCAATAGCCTGCTTGGTAGCAAATACATACCTGCACTGCGGGAAGTAAAGCCAAAAGGCCGGTTGCTCACTTACCAGTTCGCCACCAGCTTTAATTTTTATGAGTGGTGCTATACCAATGATACGGGTCTCGACCTTGGAGCGCTGGCGATCAAAAAATATATCTTCCTTGATCCGAAACTTAGTAACTGTCTCGGAATTGAAATCGTTCATTTCCATTACAGCCCCTGTTTGGTTGCCATTCTCATCAAACTGCGGTACTAATACACTGTCAGTAAGTTTTGACATGGCCTGCGCGAAGGTAAGCGGTGTTATAAAAGCATCCCCAGTAAGATTTTGTTTGGTACTGGCCGCATCGTAAGCCGTAATTTTTCCGGTCTGCAAAGCTTCCAGAATTATATCCATAAGGCTGGAACCAGGTGTTGCGAATATTTTATTCTTCGGGTACTGCAGATCAATATCCCGCCATATACGTTTGTAAAAACGTACGCTGTTCACATTTATCGGCGGATATGGGAATGGCTTTGCATTTGCCAATGGGTTCTGTTTATAAAAACCATCTACCGGAGGTGTGGTATCTGCCTTGGCCATACTATCTGCAACCTGGGCATGTGCCGTTATGCTAACAAATGCAAGTGCAGTAGTGTATATGACAAGCTTAATATTATTTTTCATAGTCTCTTATCTTTATATTTTTTACTCTGCAGTAAGCGTTAACGGATCTAACTGCCTTTTTAAACCATCGGGGCCTGTAGCTATTATATTATCGAATATCACCCTTGTACCAGGCGTGATGCTGCTCATAGCAGACTGCATCTGGCCAGAGAAAGTATTGCCATTTGCCTGCAGTACCACCGCTTCGGCACGGGGCTTCACTATTATCAGCGTAAAGCGCTCGATATTGAACTTCGCATCAAAGTCGAAATTATCGAGGATAGCAAATACCCTGTTCTGCGACTTCATAGCTACTGCTGCTAATCTGCCACCGGACTTACCTCCGAACTTAACACGCGGATCTGGTATACGCTTGATGCGGAACGGAGTAGAGCTAAGCACCTGAGACTTGCCATTCACTTCTGTAGATACTACTACATTGGTATTGCCCGGTGTGCTTACATGTACAGAGTATTCACCCGCCGCGCCAGATATGCTACCACCGCTTAAACTTACTTTCAAGTTTTCTTTAGCAATGCCTGGTGCCGATACTGAGATCGGATTGGCCACACCAATGTAGAAAACGTTCATCTTGTCGGCAGATACTACAGCCGAAGGGCGGGCTACCTGGTAGCGCTGCTCACCCGTATTGTATTCTTTCACGGTACCATCGGTCTGGTGCACCTTTATTATGCCAGACCATGTGAACGTACCTTCTTTACTGGTACTTACCGTGTATTCGCCCTTACCATCTTTCAGCGGCAATTGGGTACCATTCACAAATACATCAGAGCTTGATTTAGAGTCGGCTGCTGTAAGAAATACCTGTGCGGTGTAGGGCTGGCCTTGAATCACGTAAGAACTTGGCGCTACGGCAACTGCTGCGAACTGGTCCAAATTCACTACAGCCTGGTCCATATGGCCCAGTATCTTCCTTACTACGTCGTATTCTGTATTCTTCAGATCTGCACGTATCTTGGTTAAGGCTGTAAGTGCCGCTGTGAGCGGTATACCATCACCAAAGTTACTTTGCTCCCATGTTTTAGATATACCGCCCTTAGATGGGGGATCCTCAGCATTGAGTGAGAAGTTAAGGCCCTTCCTGTCCTGATCGCCCAGGATAGCATAGATCTTATCGCGGGTAGCGTTTATTCTTTTTTTGAGCTCTTCGCCTCTCTTCTGGTTGATCATAAGGCGAGGTGATATATCTACGTTGTCGCGCTTTACAATATCGCCATCGGCACCATAACCTTTTCCTTTTTCTTCCATTAAGGTTTGTGTCTCCAATATATATGCATCAAGGTCTGCAATACATTTACTGGCCTGCTTTGCCTTATCGTATATGGGCCGCGCCCTTTCCGGCTCAGACTTTAGCTTGGTAGCTTCAAATGTTGAATAGACGTTATCCACATTGCTTTGTACATTTTTGGTAGATGTTGCCAGGCTTACTCTGAGGTACCTGAATGCATCGAGTACGGATGAGCTGATATTTGTAGCTATCAGCCCAAGCAGTACCAGGTACAGGATACCTATCATCTTCTGCCGTGGTGTCTCTTTTAAACTTGCCATGTTGAATAAGTATATTTTATGCTTTTCTGAATGCTTCTAACTGTGCTTTGTAAACTGCATTCAGCTCAGACAAGTTGCTGCGTAATTGTTTCAATTCATTGGTAGTAGCTACGAACTCCTGGCTCATGCCAATAGCCATTTTAGCAGTACCCATAGCATTAAGCTCTGTGAGGTTTGTGTTCAATACTTTCATCTGTGCAGTAGCACCCTCTACCTCCTGCACCATAGCCTTGGTCATACCGGCGGTACCTATCTTGGCTATTTCATTAACGGTCTCCACAGTACGGTTGAACTGCTCAAAACCTTTGTTTAGTTTGTCAATGGTTTGCTGGTTCAGCGATTTTGCAAGCAGTTCATCCAGATCGTTATTTTGCACCTGCTGGCGCTGTTGCGCTACAGGTACTATATGTGTACCCGGTATCATGGCCTCTACATCTGTAAGCGATTGTATACCTGAGATAAAGAACAAACATGCTTCCACACTAAGACCTATGGCTATCATCCATTCTCCACCTTCCCAGTGAAGTATCTTAAACATCAATCCTATAATTACAATGCTGGCGCCCCAATAGATGAGGGTGTTAAGATTTACTCTTGACTTTTGTTTGTTGCTGCTCATAAAATTATTTGGTGTTTATTTCTTCAATATTTGTTTTAGATGTATCTGGGGCGTTTCTGGTATTCGCAGGGTTGGTAGTATTGTCGTTGGTCATGTTCACTTCTTTCTCCGGCCTTTTGCTTTCGCGCTTATTCCGGTAGTATACCCTACGGGTTTGCACGCGCTTACCTAATATTTCAGGTGCGGGCATTACACAACGGAAGCCAATGTAAGAGTGCGGCACATCCTGACTCTCATAATCGCGGATATAAGGGCTGAGGTAACGTGCATTATCTTTCCACGACCCCCCACGTACCACTTTACCTTTCATAAAGTTGGATTCTGAACTATCTGCGTCGTAAAGAAGCACCGGGTTTTGATCGTGTACGAAAGCCCAAGCTGATTCGTTGTAGGCATCAAGTACCCACTCGGCCACATTGCCTTCCATATTATACAGGCCAAACGCATTAGGAGAATAAGAAGTAACAGGAACGGTGTATGAAGAGCCATCCTCTGTGTAGTCGCCCTCGCCTTGTTTAAAGTTGGCAATGAGACGGTCTTTCTTATCGCGGGGCACCTGAGTACTATCAGCAGAATATTCTTCTGATGCATCCTGGCTACCTTGCGCTGCATAGGCCCATTGCGCTTCGGAAGGCAGGCTATATGGTAATTGAAAATTCTTGAGGTATTTGCTTTTCTTGACGTGCGAATGAATGCTGCGCCAATAAGCAAAAGCCCGGGCCTGCTTCCAGGTAACGCCAACTACGGGGTAATCGTTGTACGCTGGATTGGTAAAATATTCTGCAACCAATTGATCGGTTTGCGAATTAGGAAAGTCTGTAGCCCATACTTTGGTGTCGGGGTATACATTTACCGCTTCTGTAACATAGCGGTTCTTAGGCTCGCCCGGTTTCCCTCTTTTTAAATAGGTATAAGCAAAAACATAGAGATCCTTACGTATCTCTCCATGATCGAACATAGGTGCGATCTTGCTCTGTATATCACTGTTCTTAGACGACATTATATCCCTGCCGTGATGTTTGAATTTCTTCCAGCGGATGGAACGCGAGGTAGAGTCCAAACTATTATGGTTGAAATATTTATCTTCTTTTATATAGCCGGCTATAGCAACAGAATCAATGACCCAATTGATAAAATCGCGGTATTGCTTGTTCGTTACCTCAGTTTTATCAATAAAGAATGAGCTGACGCTGAATTTTTTTACGCTGGAGCCGTCACTATCAGACTGGCCATATTTGATTATAATGCTACCACCAGGTATATAAGCCATTCCTGGAGGAGCCGGCAGGGTCTTCGCATCGTATGCCCTGACGGGACCGACAACCCTATCTTGTGCATAGGAGCGCACAAAGAATGTTGCAAATAAGATCGCAATCAAATAGCTTTTAAAATACATACTCTCTATCTATTTATATTATTTCAACTATATCTCTTCACACGTCTACCCATAAACTGTTTCAAAGATAATTTTTAAACGCACCTAATTCCCATACTTCCAATTTTGTAACAAATGAATAACATTACAAATAAAAAAAGGTATGGTTATTAAAAATTGAGCTAAATATAAAGTAACTTATTTCATGCTTCAAAACCTTGTTTTTTTTAAAGTATACACATACGTAAAAAACAACACTCTGGTTCTTTTTTTGACAAAATCCGGGCCAATGATATATTAATATACGCAAAGATCTATCAAATAATCTAAGGCTAAAGTTTTATATACCCAATTGTAGCGGTAAAAATCCCGATCTTTGTACGGTATGAACAACCTTGCTTCTGTAAATAAATACTTCATAAAGTATAAATGGCATTTACTATCGGGGCTGTTATTTGTTGCTATTTCCAGCCTGTTCGCGGTAATTCCCGCACGGGTCATCAGTGGTATACTGGATAAGCTACAGGCAACTATGAAAGCCTATACACCTGGAAACATGCCAGGTAATATAAAAAGCGACCTGTTCCACTATGTTTTTGTAGAGAGTATGATATTGCTTGGCCTGGCCATGTTGCGCGGCATATTCATGTTCTTTATGCGACAGACCATCATAGTGATGTCGCGCCTGATAGAGTATGACCAGAAAACGGAAATTTATAACCACTACCAGCAACTGCATACCGGATTTTTTAAGAACCACTATACAGGCGATATGATGAACCGCATATCGGAAGATGTATCGCGGGTACGTATGTACACAGGGCCATCAGTAATGTATGCGACCAACATGATAGTGCTTACGGCCATGTGCCTGTGGAATATGGTGCGCGTAAGCCCCATGCTTACTATCTATGTATTCATACCCTTACCAATAATGGCTGTTACCATCTATTATGTGAACAGGATAATCTATAACAAAAGCAGTAAGATACAGGCGCAGCTATCAGCGCTGACCACTACCGCCCAAGAAACATACTCGGGTATACGGGTCATCAAATCTTTCGTACAGGAAAGGAATATGCTGCGCTTCTTCAATACCAACTCTGAAGAATACCGAAAGAGCACTATTAATCTGTCTATTACCGAAGCTATATACTTCCCGGCCATGAACCTGTTCATAGGCCTGAGTATGCTGAGTACAGTGCTTATAGGCGGATACTTTGCGATAACAGGCAAGATATCGACCGGGAACATTGCTGAATTTGTGCTGTACATCAATATGCTGATGTTCCCCATCTCCAGCATAGGGATGGTGGCCTCTATGGTGCAGCGCGCCAGCGCCAGCCAGCAGCGCATAGATGAGTTCCTAAATACAAAACCAGAGATAACTACACCACTTAATGCTACAGTGCCGGTACTGCTGGGTAATGTGGAATTGAAACATGTGACGTTTGTGTATCCGCATACAGGCATTAAGGCGCTGAAAGACCTTTCGCTGCAGATAAAGGCCGGACAAAAAATAGCTATTATAGGCAAAACAGGCTCCGGAAAAAGCACCATAGCCCACCTGCTGCTGCGCATGTATGACCCGCAGGAAGGAGACGTGCTGCTGGACAATACCGATATCCGGCAAATGAACCTGCAGGAACTGCGCAGGCAGGTGGCCTATACACCACAGGAAGCCTACCTGTTCTCTGACACAGTATATAACAACATAAAATTTGGAAGGAACGATGCTACAGAAGCAGAGGTAAAAGAAGCCGCCCGCCTGGCAGATATGGAGAAGGATATAGCTATGCTGACCAACGGGTATGAGACCATGATAGGCGAGCGCGGGGTAATGCTATCGGGCGGGCAAAAACAACGATTGGTGCTGGCAAGGGCACTGCTGAAGAACAGCCAAGTGCTGATACTGGATGAAACATTATCGGCAGTGGATACACAAACAGAAAAAACGATACTTAATAACCTGCGCGCCTATACCCAAAGCAAAACTACCCTTGTGATAACCCACAGGATATTTACCAGCTGGGTGTTTGACCAGATAATAGTGATGGATGACGGGCGGATAGCAGAACAAGGTACGCATAGCCAACTAATGGAGCAGAATGGGCGATATGCAAAACTATACCGGCACCAGACAGAAAGCACCGCGACCACAGCAGAATAGCACCTTACTTCTTCACGAATGTTATGGGCAACTTCATCACTTTATCTTTACGCTTTACGGTAACGCTTGTGGTATCGCCAGGAGCAAACTTGCAGAGTGCATCCATGTAGGTCTGCATGCCCTGCACCTGGTATGCGCCCAGCTGTAATATAATATCGCCCTCCTGTATGCCAGCTAATTTTGCAGGTCGGCCATCACTTACGCCATCAACGCGCAGGCCAGTGTCTGTATAAGCGTAATCGGGCATTAGACCGAGGGTAACCTTAAAATTGACCTTACCTAAGGCACTTTGCTTTGTAGCAGTGAAAGCAGGCTTGGGGTATTGCTCCATCCTTTTTATGATGCTGTACACACGTTTCAGCACCATGACCTCGCCATCGTAATTGATCTTATCTGCTACATCTGTAGGCTTATGATAATCTTTGTGTGTACCGGTAAAGAAGAATAATACCGGAATGCCAGCATGATAAAAAGAGGAATGATCGGAAGGGCCGATACCTGAACTATCCAGCACATAAGTGAATGGTGCAGGTTTCTCCAGCTGCTTGGCCCAGGCGGGTGAGGTGCCTACCCCACCCAGATACAATGTATGAGTGCTATCGTTGAGGCGGCCTACCATATCCATATTGATCATGTAGGCTACATTAGCACTATCTACGCACCCTTGTTTTACGAACTCTTTTGAGCCCAGCAGCCCCAGCTCTTCGCCAGAGAAGTTGACGAACAGGTAATTGTATCTATGCAGTTTATGTAGCTTTATCCACCTTGCTATTTCCAGCACAGCAGCAGTGCCGCTGGCATTGTCGTCCGCACCATGATGCACCTGTTTCTCTTTGCCGGTGTAGAGGCTATTGCCATCTTCGCCCAGGCCTAAATGATCGTAATGGGCGCCTATAACAACGGTATAGGGCGCCTTATTGTCTATATATGCTGCTATATTGACGCCTTTACGCTCAGACCTGTTGGCTGCTATGTTCATATCCACCCTCAAGTTGTTGACGATACTATCTGCTGAAAGGCTATCCTTAACGTACCTGCGGTATGCTGCATAATTAATAAATGCAACAGGGATACGTACCTGATCGTATTCAGACAGCTCATTAAAATATGGCTGAAAGCGGGAACCGAATCCATCGTAAAACAGAACAGCGGTAGCGCCATGCTCTGCGGCATCTTTGCTACGTTTATACATGGCTCGCTCCCAATCGAAATGGGGGTCATCGGCCTCTGACCTATCGGCATACAGGTTTACGAGCCATGGCACACCTGTCTCCATAACATCGGGCAGGCAATCGCCCGATATATGAGCGGCATAGGTGAACGGCAAAGGGAATACCTCATCGTTCATTTGCAGCATATTGCCATCAAGAGAAACACTTGCACCTTGCGCTATCTCTTTGCCATGCAAAAAATAGAAAGGGTATTTGTATTGCCCCATGAACGGGCCTATGTTCATTTGCCTATACCGGTCCTCAATATAATCTGCAGCCCGGCGCTCACCGTCTGTAGACGTGCGGCGACCTTGCAGTTCATCGCTGGCCAGGTAGGTGATATCAGTACGGATGATAGCGGCCGAGCGAATATCTTTTTTTGCTTGTGCATGTGCATGCAAGCCGGATGCAGCTATAGCAAGTACAAACAAAAAAAGCAACGGCCTCATAGGCAAGAGTTGGATGTAAAAATACGTTCAAATTTATGGCAGCAAGTAATGATCTGGTATTATTTTATTGCTTTAATTTTCCTTGCTGCACTTGCATAAAAAATGGCCCACAAAAGCGGGCCATTTTTCTATGTAGTATCTTAGGTAACTATGCGTGCACTGGTTCCAGAGTGCCGCCAGGGGTAACTACCAGTAAACCAGTGGGTTCCTCTGGCGTAGCTTCGCTACCGTTGGTAGGGAATATGATGCTATCGGTAGTAATATCTTTTAGTTTGGGTAGCTGAGCTGCGGAATTGATGCCTATGTAATCCATGAAATTCTTGGAAGTAGCATACACCAGTGGCTTACCAACAACATCTTCATTGCGGCCGGTTATCACTATCAGTTCTTTCTCCAGTAGTTTTTGAATAGAGTAATCTGCACTAACACCGCGTATGTATTCTATTTCGCTTTTGGTAACGGGCTGCTTGTAGGCTATGATAGATAATGTTTCCATAGCAGCGGCAGACAATTTTTTGATGTGTTTATCGCCATTGAGCTGCAGTACGGTCTTATGATATGCTTTTTTAGTGAGGAACTGGAAACCACCGCCAGTTTCCTTCAATTGGAAGGGATAATAAGGCTCCTCGTATTTTTCGCGTATCGCATCTATACAATTAGATATGCGCCCTGGATCGACCGGCATTTCAAAAGCCAACCCTACTATCTCCGTAATTTCCATCTGGGTAAGCGGACGCTCACTTGAAAATATGAGCGCTTCTATATGTGGCATTAATTGTTCGATATCCATACTATTACTTTTCTCTTCACTACCGAAATTAGCACACCCTGTTTACTTGCTAAAAGAAAGAAATGCACAGAATGTGGGTAAAATCCAAAACCAGGTACGTAGAATGCCGAAAACCATACCTACAGGCTGCATTCCACTATATGCAAAGATACCAAATGTAGCTCAAAGCTCTATTCAGCAGGGGTGTTAAAAAAATTATCTTTTACACCTGCATTGATAGTATATTTCAAATAGGATATGTGTATGGTGCCTTTAGTGGTCTTCTTATTGCTTTTGTTCTTTATAACTGCGTTGGTCTCATTATCATCATAGTCCATAGTTACGCCCTTTGGCATCTTATAATCCTTTACATCCAGGTACAGTATCACCTTATCTGGCAATGCATATTTTATGTATGCGCCATAGCTAAGTTCCATTCTTGCGGTACCGTCCTTGGTAGTAGTTTCGGTACGCAAGGCCACCAGGTTTTGTTCATCTATCCACAACCTGGCCAGTATTATGTTACTATTCTCATCATCAGGCACCACCTTCAGCACATGCACCCTTTTGTGTGCTAAGGTGTCGTAGCCTGCGTCTATCACCACTACTTTCCCCTGCGGCACCAGGCTGCTCATAGCTATGTTCATGTTCTTTTTAGGCAGTATAGATATACCCCCTGTGCGTTCGAACCTTATTTTATCGGGGTATTTAAAATACAGCTTCCCTTTCAGGTCAGGCAAGCGCATGTAGGTGACATTTATTTTCATATTCACATCGGCAATATAATCGTGTACGGCCAGCACCTTTGTGCGTAGTGCATAGAACAGCTGGGTAGCATTGTCTTGCGCATGTATATGTACATTAAACAGCAGTAACAATGCTACTAACAAAACTGCACGTTTATTTATAGAAACCACAGGAGTATCCGTTCGCATACTTATCATGACTTAATATCTTTCCTGTTAAAAAATAGAATAGCTGCCCCTACGAAAGCCACCGTGTAGATGACCAGTACCAATGCTGAATGAGCAATGGCATGGTAGGGCACCGGATCATCGAAGAACCCCTTCCACCCTATTACATGTGTCGTAAGCAGGTAGGGCTTAATGAGTGTAAATAAAGGCAGCTCCAGGTTCGACAATATGGTAAGCACTATAACAATACCCATGGTACTGATGATAGGTCCAATAGCATTGTCTGCAAATACAGAAAGCAGTATCGCCATAGACGACACACTCATCATGGCTATACCCGCAAAGGCGAATGCGGCAGCATAGCGCCACAGAATATCGTTTTGCATGATAAGTACGAAGGCATCGCTCTTCAGGTTGATGAGATCGCCGGGACCAAACAACAATAAGGATACACCTAACGATACTATTGCCAGCCAAACCAGCAATGACAAGGTATAAGCGAGCGACCCAAAGAACTTAGCAAGCACAAGCTGTGTACGCGAAACCGGTTTGGTAAGCAACAAGCGCAGCGTACCCATACCGGCCTCACCAGCAAAGGCATCGCCGGCTACCAGCGCTACCAGTAGAGGTATATGAATGAGCAACGACTGCAGCGTAATGTAAGTGACGAGGGTAACCATTAAGTATTTTGCCCTGTATATCAAACTGCTCGTTCACACCCTGCATGGCAAAATCCACAAAGCTGCCCCCATCGCTAAGCATAGCCAGCTGTATGACACCGGATATGGCAGCAATAATGGCAAAGCTGATGTAGGTGCGTGGCCGTGAGAATATCTTAAACAGTTCAATGCGTAGTAGCTGCATCATTGGTAAGTGATATGAAATATTCTTCCAGCAAATGTTTTTGTCTTTATTTCCAATACCTGTGCACCATTGGCTACCAGCCAGGCGTTGAGTTGCGGCACCTGTACAGGGTCCATTTTAAATGTAGTGAGGGTTGGCGACGACTGCTGCACCCTTTCTTGCCAGGATGAGGAGGCAAGATGGCCAGTTATATTTTCATTTGGCAGCATTGTCACCTGTATCAATGTATCGCCGGGATGCAGTAATTGGGCAACTTCGCCATCCACCATTTTTTTTGCCTTTATGGATAATGAGCATTTTATTGGCTATCTGCTCTATCTCGTATAGCAGGTGAGAGGATATGAGGATGGTCTTGCCGAGGTCGTAGCTAAGGTGTTGTATGAGCTTACGCATCTCGGCTATACCTTGCGGATCGAGGCCATTTGTGGGTTCGTCCAGAATCAGCAGGTCGGGGTTATGTACCATGGCTATGGCTATACCCAGCCGTTGCTTCATACCTTGGCTGTATGCTTTTACTTTGTCTTTGCGCCTATCCTCAATTCCTACCAGTTCCAGCACTTCGTGCAGCCGGCTATTGGGTATCTTTTTGTGACTTAAGGATGCAAATATTTTCAGGTTCTCCCATCCTGAAAGGTAGTTGTACATATCTGGCCGCTCTATGATGGCACCAATATTTTCTAATAAATGCCTGCTATTGTTGCGGAGCTCACTACCTTTTATATACACCTTGCCGCTATCAGCGAAGATAAGGCCGGTGACCATGCGGATAGTAGTGCTCTTGCCGGCACCGTTCTGACCCAAGAATCCGTACACATCACCTTGCCCTACTGAGAAAGAAAGGTCTTCGACAGCCTGAAATTTTTTGAAAGACTTGGAGAGTTGCTTAGCCTCTAATATCGGTACCATACTTCATCATTAACAACTAATATGATAGATAGGTTCGAAAGCTGCAAACTATTTTGACAAGAATATTACCGCCAGATGGGTATGGACTGTAATTTTAAAGTATTGAATAATTCATTCTTTACTTCGTAATTGAGTTTGAACAGCATTTGTGTATCTGTAAGCACATGCATTTTGTCATTCACTAATTTGAAGGTAACTGCAATGTGTTTTTCTGATATTTCTGCTTTATTCCTTTCGATCACCCGCTCCCACGCATTAAAAAGTAGCATATCGTGGACAATGCTATTGAAAGTAGATCGATCTACACTATTCCCATCGATCTTGTATGTGATCTTCACTGTATTCATGGTGGTGCTGTAAAATTATAGTAAAATAAAAAATTACTATAATAAGTTTGTGTTAATAGACACTCAATTATCATGCCGTAACATACTGATATAGCATTGCAGCTATTTAATTATTTCACTATAACAAACGGTATAGTATGTACGTCTTCGCCAGATCGCAGCGTCATGAAGTAATTTCCTGGGGGCATATGCAGGTCGAGCGCCTTATGAAGGATACCATTGGTAACTGGCAATGTTCCTTTATAGAACATTTTGCCGGTAGCATCCATTACCTCAGCTGTTATCGCATTGCTCAAAGCCAAAGTGCCTTCAAGCATAAATTTCCCCATATTGGGGTTTGGGTAAAGACAAATATTATCTTTTGCCGCCCCCACCTGCGGCACTGCCACCGTAATAATGTTGCTGCCCGCAGTACTTGGTACTGCACAAGGGAAGCTACTGGTAACTACTATAGAAATTTTATCCCCTGCGACCAGAGAATCGCGGACGGTTTCCCAAGAGCTGGTAATTGCTCCTCGAATAGGGTTGCCATTTTTCATCCATTGAAAACCAAGACCGACACCACCATTGGTAACTGTAGCGCTAAATGTAAGTGTATCGCCCGTTACGGACGTGAACAAAGATACATTGGCTACAGGCGGGCCCAAAGTGGTTATGACCCTAATAGTGAAAGGGGCACTGATGGCCTGTGTAGGCACCTGGCACACTCCAAAATTGCTGGTAACCGTACACCTGAATGTTTCCAGATCTTGCACATTAGTGAACGTAGCTGTGCTGGAAGTTGATACCGGACTGCCTCCGCGGGTCCACTGGTAAGTAGAATTGGAACTTGCATTGGTAACTGCTGTACCCAGCGTAAGCGAACTGCCTTTGCAAATAGTATCGCCTACAGCAGAAGTAATAGCTATAGTAGGTGCCGGCAATGAAAGATGCACAGTCACAAAATCACTGTCTACGGATACGCAATGGTTGGTTGCTGTATCTGTAGCATAGAACCAGCCTGAATCGGCAGCCGGCACATTGAGCAAGTGGTAATTTTGGGCGGAAGAAATAAAGCCCATTGGGCCCTGCCAGCCATAGGTAACCCCAGTAATGCTATTCATACTGAGCACCAGTGAATCGCCCGAACAAACTGATGAACTGACCGTAGCTACAGGTACAGGCGGCGACTGAAGCACAGTAACTGTGGAACTGGCATTGTAAGCACACCCACCTGCAAAAGCTGTAACGGCATAAGTGCCTGCCTGCGAGGTCTGGATATTAGAAAGTACCGGGTTCTGCTGGTTAGAAGAATAAGATGCCGGCCCTGACCATACATAGGATGCACCTGGTATAGCAGTAGGCTGTAAAGTAGGAGAAACGCCAGAGCAAACATTTATGTTAGGCACGCTAAAAGGCGTTCCACAATTGCCAGCAAAAGATAAGCTATATATGAACCCATCACCATAGTTACTGGCACTGGAAAAATCGATCTCTAACGTGGTGAAAGGCCCCGCTGAGCTTAGGGGATGAATAGTTACCTGCATACCCGACTCAGGATTATGGCCTACCGGATTGCCGTTGCTACTGAGGTTACCATTCACAAAATTGGCAGCATAAACAGCGCCGCAGGTACCGCTAACACCTGTTGTAGGGGAGCTGGATACGGCATACACATTCCCGTTCACTTTAACGATCATTGTCTCGTTATCGTTAAGGCCATAAAGCTGTATCCGTGCATCCGATATCGGATTGTTGAATGTGTAAATGTACCCGTTCTGTGCACCATTGAGACCTACCTGGTATGGCCCAAAGCCACAACTACTGGCGGTGGTAGGGCTGCCGTTGGTAGTAACAGCAACAGTGTAGCCAGTGAAAGATTGAGACCCTGTAGTAGCTGTAATAGGATAAAATGTTTGCGCACGCAAGCAAGCAGGCAACAACGCAAGCAAACAAATAATGATGAGGGGCTTGACAGAGAACATGGGAAAGGCTTGATAAAGTTAACGGAAAGATAAAGTTAACGAAAAACATTCTAAAATATTATTATCTTACCAAAACATATTATAATAAAAAAGCGGCTTGCAGACCTGCAAGCCGTTTTTTTATAGAATTGACGATTTATGCATTTATACTCTTCAACGCATCCTGTATAGCAGTAAAGTTTGGCAGCTCACTTGGTACTTCTAATACTTCTGCATACTGTACCACACCTTCTTTATCTATCACAAAGGCAGAACGTTTGGACACACCTTGCATACCAAAAGCAAATTTTTCGTGAAGGGCGCCGTAGGCAGTAGACACCTCTTTATTGAAATCGCTAAGTAATGGGAAATTGAGGTTTTGTTCTTTTTTGAATTTATCCAGAACGAACACGGAATCTACAGATATGCCCAATACTTCTGCGTCCAGGTCATTATAAATGGCATAGTTGTCTCTTACAGAACAAAGCTCTGCAGTACATACGCCAGTAAAAGCCAATGGGAAGAACAAGAGCAATACATTTTTGCCTTTGTAATCGCTGAGCTTTATCTCTTTTTTGTCGCTGTCGAATAAAGCAAACTCAGGTGCTTGCTGACCAATAGTAATAGCCATGGTGTGTTAATATTTATTTAATGTGATATTTATGTTGCGCTGTCAAAAGTAATACTAAAGAAGGTAAGAAGGAAAAGTTGTCCGCTATCAAACCCTTTATATTATTATCTGTCTGGCTGTGACTGCACAATTGACAGTTTAGTGTCAATGGCATAGAAAGTGATAGCCTGTAATAACAAACAAAGAAATTCAAATACTAAAAATAAAAACTATGGCGAACAACGTGAACATTACTCCATTGCACGACAGGGTTATTGTAAAGCCCGCACCAGCTGAAGAGAAAACTGCAGGTGGCATCATTATCCCAGACACTGCCAAAGAAAAACCACAACGCGGTGTAGTAGTAGCTGCCGGCCCAGGTAAAAAAGACGAGCCAATGACCGTAAAAAGCGGCGACAATGTACTTTATGGCAAATATGCCGGTACAGAGATCTCTCTTGAAGGAAGTGACTATCTTATTATGCGCGAAAGCGACATCCTTGCAGTTGTATAAATTGATACAATAACGTAGGGGTCTTTCTGAAAAGTAAATTAAAACTTAAAAAAAAACAAAACAGATATATTATGTCAAAACAATTGTTCTTTAATGTAGACGCACGCAACAGGATGAAGCGCGGTGTGGATATACTTGCCGATGCTGTAAAGGTAACCCTGGGCCCTAAAGGCCGTAACGTGGTCATAGAAAAGAAATTTGGCGCACCAAGCGTAACTAAAGATGGTGTAACTGTAGCTAAAGAAATAGACCTGGAAGACCCAATTGAGAACCTGGGTGCACAAATGGTAAAAGAAGTAGCTTCTAAAACTGCTGATGTAGCAGGTGATGGTACTACTACTGCAACTGTATTGGCACAAGCTATAATAGGTGAAGGCCTGAAGAACGTAGCTGCCGGTGCTAACCCAATGGACCTGAAACGTGGCATAGACAAAGCTGTACTGGCTGTTGTAGAGAACCTGAGGAAACAAAGCGAAAAAGTAGGTAACGATAATAAGAAGATCGAACAGATCGCTTCTATATCTGCCAACAACGATAACGAAATAGGTAAGCTGATAGCTCAGGCTATGGCAAAAGTAGGTAACGAAGGCGTTATCACTGTTGAAGAAGCAAAAGGTACTGAAACTACAGTTGATGTAGTAGAAGGTATGCAATTCGACCGTGGTTACCTGAGCCCATACTTTGTGACCAACACAGAAAAAATGATGGTGGAATTACAGAACCCTTATATATTGATATATGAGAAGAAAGTAAGCACCCTGAAAGACATTCTTCCAATACTGGAAAGTGTGGTACAGAGTGGCCGCCCACTGTTGATCATTGCTGAAGATGTAGATGGCGAAGCGCTGGCTACACTGGTAGTGAACAAACTGCGTGGTTCTTTGAAGATAGCTGCTGTTAAAGCCCCGGGCTTTGGCGACCGCCGCAAAGAAATGCTGCAGGATATAGCTGTGCTTACAGGTGGTACCGTGATTAGCGAAGACCAGGGTTACAAACTTGATAACGCTACTATAGAATACCTGGGACAGGCAGAAAGCATTACCATTGATAAAGAGAACACTACTGTGATAGGTGGCAAAGGCGAAAAAGAAAACATCGTAGCCCGCGTTAACCAGATCAAATCTCAAATGGAGAGCACTACAAGCGATTACGATCGCGAAAAACTACAGGAGCGCCTTGCCAAACTGAGCGGTGGTGTTGCTGTACTGTACGTAGGTGCAAGCACAGAAGTAGAAATGAAAGAAAAGAAAGACCGTGTAGACGATGCACTGCACGCTACACGTGCTGCTGTAGAAGAAGGTATAGTACCAGGTGGCGGCGTTGCTTACATCCGTGCTATTGAGTCTTTGGATGCAGTAACTTCTGAGAACCTGGATGAGAAAACAGGTATCCAGATCATACGTCGTTCTTTGGAAGAGCCATTGCGCCAGATAGTTGCTAACGCAGGCCTGGAAGGTTCTATCATTGTACAGAAGATACGCGAAGGCAAAGCTGATTTTGGTTTCAATGCACGTACAGAAGTATATGAGAATATGCTTGCTGCCGGTGTTATAGACCCAACTAAGGTGAGCCGTGTAGCTTTGGAGCACGCAGCTTCTATAGCTAGCATGTTGCTGACCACTGAGTGTGTGATAGCTGACAAGCCAGAACCTAAGGGCGCTGGAGCAGGCCACCCAGGTGGCGGCATACCAGGCGGTATGGGTATGGATTATTAGTATCCGCGCACTTCGGTGCAAAATATATGGAAAGCCTGTCTCTTTATTGGGGCAGGCTTTTTTATTTAGTAAGTATCTCTTAGCGATAAGTAATGCATGTAGTTACTAAGAACGACATACTTTTGGGATCCAGCACTTTGTTGATATAACATAATATGGAGCACGAATACGAAAAACAGTATAGGGAAGGTCGAAAAAAGATCATTGTTTTGTTCGTTCTCTTCGGCATTGTATCAACTTATCTCAATTATGATCAAAATAGAAATGCAAGAGAATTTTACGAAAGTAAAATAACAGCACGGGCTATAAAGCAAAGCGACTGGCTTGTGCATGCTCGCACTTTTTATTTAAGTGATGGGCACTCCTTATGCTTTATGCTTTCGCATGAGGGGGATTTTGTTTACATGGACAAGAAATTTTTCATTGGCGATTCTGTATATAAGCCAGAAAATAGTACTCTATTTAAAGTATATAGGCCGAATGCAAGCGGAAAATATAACTTCTTTAAAGAGTACGATAATAATAAAACAAATTAAATAAAGAGGTTACCGGGATACACATTGCTTACGGTTGCATCACACTACTTTCTTATTATATTTACCTGTCTTTTAAAAACATAAACGCAATGTATAGTACATTATTGACCGCATTAGAGAACGGAACACTTATCATAACCATCAACCGCCCAGACAAGCTCAACGCATTGAACAAAGATGTGATAGAAGAACTGGGAAAGGTGCTGGAAGAGGTATATACCAACGATAAGATAAAAGGAGTGATACTCACGGGCGCTGGCGAAAAAGCATTTGTGGCCGGAGCTGACATAAGCGAGTTTGGCGGCCTTGGCGCTGCAGGTGGCGCTGCTCTGGCAGAGAAAGGTGGCAAGCTGGTGTTCGATAAAATAGAGAACTCACCCAAACCAATAGTGGCCGCGGTAAATGGTTTTGCACTGGGTGGTGGTTGCGAGCTGGCTATGGCCTGCCATTTCAGGATAGCATCGGAAAATGCGAAGTTTGGCCAACCAGAGGTAAACCTGGGATTGATACCCGGCTATGGCGGCACACAGCGCCTAACCCAGCTAATAGGCAAGGGCAAAGCTATGGAACTGCTGATGACCGCTGACATGGTAGGCGCTGAAGAAGCAAAAGCACTGGGCCTTGTGAACCATGTGTACCCGCAGGCGGAGCTGATGGACAAGGCGAAAGAAATATTGAAAAAAATACAATCGAAAGCGCCTGTAGCCATTACCCACGTAATAACCTGCGTAAATGAAGCAGCAAGAGCTGAGAAAAACGGTTTCGCAAATGAAATAAAGCATTTTGGAGATTGCTTTGCTACTGAAGATATGGTGGAGGGTACCACAGCATTCCTTGAAAAAAGAAAAGCAATATTTAAAGGAAAATAATTTTATCTTCAACATCATAATATAAATTAGATGCCTACAAACCTCATCAGTAGCCTATTGGCCGCTATACTACTTGTATCAGCCACAGATGCATGTGCACAATCGCAAATGAGGCTTGACGCCCCCCATGGATGGTCTATTGGTGGTAATGTTGGCATGAGCGACTTTTGGGGTAATGTAGGTACAAAATCTTTCATAGACCATTACAACAACAGCAACTACGCTAAGAACGTACATGGTATGGGCGGACTGTTTGCCCGCTACAGCATGTCGCCTGCATTTTCACTGAAACTGGCCGTTAACTATGGCGAACTATATGCAACTGACCAATGGAACTATAATTCATACAAATCAGCATCATCTACCAATTCTGATGCGTACCAGCGCTATGCACGTTTCCAGGATATAAAAGACAATATATGGGAAGGAAGCATGAGCCTGGAATGGACGCCACGACGTATGAACCTGCAGAGCAAAGGCGCGCAACGGTCGGCACAGCCCTACCTGCACCTGGGGGTAGGCTACTTCCACTATCAGCCATACAGCAGTCTTAATGGTGACTGGGTAAAGATACACGACCTGCACCTGGAAGGGGACGGTTTCCCTGTAGCGGGCATGCCAGCGGCCTATAAGCTAAGTGGCTTTTGCATACCTGTAGGCGTTGGTTATCGTTTTGACATTGGCGAACACCTGAACCTGGGGGTAGAATACTCCTATCGCTTTACCTTCATTGGCTATATGGATGATGTAAGTAACAAATACATAGACCCTAAATATTTTAATGAATATTTGACACCAAGCCAGGCTGCTGAAGCTACTGCCCTGGCCGATAAATCAAAATTGGCTGTAGGTCCGGCGGGCGGCAATGCACCGGGTACCCAGCGCGGCGATCCATCTTTAAAAGATTCTTATTCTACTATATCTATTGTGCTTTATTTTAAAGTAAGGCCGCATGGTGTAGAATGGTGGGGTGAATAACCTACCTCAAAAAAATAGTTTAACAGGAGCGGCATGACAACATACCGCTCTTTTTATATTAAAAACAGAGCGTGAAATGTGAAAATTAATATGCGTGTAAAATGCATTCATTTTATAACTATTCCTCAAAGAAAAGCGGTATTTTCAGCCTCTTAAAATCACTTAGATCTTATGTATGCCTACCTGGAAGGGGTGCTGGCCTATAAATCACCATCTATACTAATTATGGATGTTGGTGGCGTAGGTTATGAGCTTAATATAACGCTGCAAACTTACGGCAGGGTGCAACAACTGGAACGCTGTAAACTGCATACACACCTGCAAGTGCGGGAAGACGCATGGGTGCTGTATGGCTTCTTTACTGAAGATGAGCGCGCCACCTTCAGGCAGTTGCTGGCCATAAGTGGTGTAGGGGCAGCTACATCCCGTATCATATTATCGTCACTGACATCTGAAGAACTGGAGCGTGCAGTAGCCTATGACGATGCAAAAACACTGGAGCGGATAAAGGGTATAGGTGCAAAAACGGCACAACGTATCATATTAGAATTAAAAGGAAAATTGTTCAAGCAAAAAAATTCAGCTGCTTTACCCTCGTCTGCACACAATACATCGGTAGAAGATGCGTTAAATGCATTGGTAAATCTGGGTATTAGTAAGGGGTTAGCTGAGGCAGCAATTGCCAAGGTGAAGGATTCTGCGTCTTTATCGGTTGAGGAATTGATAAAGCAGGCATTGCGTGCTGTGTAATATTGAAAAGACCACTAATCATTGAAGGGGAAGCATACATTCGGATATAAATTCATTGCGGTAATAGCACTTATAGTGGCTATAGGGCATGTTGCTGCCCGTGGACACCACAATGACTTTGACTACGACCCAAGTCCACAACCTGATAGCCCGGCTGCGAAAACAGCTGATACCGGCGCTGCCAACATACCTGCTGCAAAGACCATAGACACTACGCACAACCTGCGTTTTCCTATATATGACAAAACCGGCGACCCACAGGTAGATCATACACCGGCATCGATAGACCTGAGGGACCCACCCAACATACGCAAGAATGTAGACTACGACCCTACTACGGGGCAGTATAATTTTAATAATAAAATAGGTAACGATTTCTACAGAAATCCTACCTATATGACCATGGACGAGTACCTGAAATACCAGGCCGACCAGGATGAGAATGCCTACTGGCAGCGCAGGCTGGATGCCCTATCGCTTTTTAATAAAAAGCCTGAACTGCCACAGATGTATAAGGAAGGCTTGTTCGACCGCATTTTTGGTAACAACTCTATAAACGTAAAACCACAAGGTAACGTGGACGTGACCTTTGGCGGCAACTGGCAAAACATAAAGAACCCCACACTGGTAAAACGTGCGCAGAAGTATGGGATATTTGATTTTGACATGCAGATGAATATCAACCTGCTGGCTACTGTGGGTGATAAGCTAAAACTGAATATCAGTAACAATACCAAGGCAACGTTCGACTACCAGAACATGCAAAAGCTGGAATATACCGGCAAGGAAGATGAGATAATAAAAAAGATAGAGGCTGGTAATATCAGCTTTCCGCTGAAGAGTAACCTGATAAGTGGCGTGCAATCGCTGTTCGGTATAAAGACCACCTTGCAGTTCGGTAAGCTGTGGGTAACAGGTGTACTAAGCCAGCAAAAATCGCAACGTAAAAGCCTGACCATACAAGGTGGTGCACAAACACAAACGTTTGCCATAAAAGCAGATAACTATGAGGAGAACAGGGACTTCTTCCTGGCCCAGTATTTTCATGACAACTATGATAAGGCGCTAAAGGATTTCCCGGTCATTAATTCACTTGTTACCCTGAACAGGGTGGAGATATGGGTGACCAACAACACAGGTACGGTAACGGGTGTGCGACAGATGTATGCGTTCATGGACCTGGGAGAAAAAAATCCTAACAACGGCTCTTTCGCCAATGCCACCGGCCCCGTGCTCCCTGATAATACCAGTAACCGGCTTTACAGCCTGGTGCAGGCTTCTCCAGATGCAAGAAATTACTCTACAGCTATTGGCGCACTTAGCAGGCTGGGGCTTATTGGTGGTACAGATTATGAAACAGTTTCGGCACGTAAACTGAATGCTACAGAATATTCCTTCAACCCACAGCTGGGTTACATATTGCTGAACACACAGCTGAATGCAAGTGATGTACTGGGTATAGCCTACCGATATACGTACAGAGGCAAGACCTACCAGGTGGGTGAGTTCGCCGAAGACCTGCCACCCGATACCACTAACCAGAAAGGCATATTCCTGAAATTACTGAAAGGTGCATCGCCCCACCCTACACTGCCTATATGGAACCTGATGATGAAGAACGTTTATGCACTGGGCGGGCTGGGCGTATCGAAAGACAACTTTACACTTAATGTACTTTATCAGGACCCAGGTGGCGCTGAGACGCGTTATATACCTGAAGGGGCAAATGCCGGTGTGCCCCTGCTTACCCTACTGAACCTGGACCGCCTGAATGCACAAAACGAACCAAGCCCAGATGGGATCTTTGACTTTATAGATGGCATAACCATAAATACCCAGCAGGGTAAAGTAATATTCCCTGTTTTGCAACCCTTTGGCCGCGACCTTTCTCCATCATTAGGCTCAGACCCCAACCTGCAGCGTAAGTATGTATACAACGTACTGTATGACAGTACCCGTACCATAGCACTGCAAGACCAGCAGAATGACCGCTACATCATGCGCGGCTCATATAAATCCACATCGGGTTCTGAGATATTTCTGGGTGGGTTCAACATTCCGCCGGGTTCTGTAACAGTAACTGCAGGAGGTACCAAGCTGGTAGAAAATACCGACTACCAAATAGACTATGGCCTGGGACGATTGAAAATACTGAATAGTGGTATCCTCAATTCAGGTATCCCTATCAATGTACAATATGAGGATAATTCTACATTTGGCTTCACCCAGCAGAACTTCATGGGAGGGCGCTTTGACTATTATGTGAATAAAAAACTGACCATAGGCGCCACGGCGATGCGGCTTACGGAACGGCCATTTACCCAAAAAGTGAATTTTGGCGATGACCCTATCAAGAACACCGTTTTGGGGCTTGATGCCAATTACCAATCGGAAGTGCCGGCGCTGACCCGTGCACTAGATAAGTTACCTATTTATTCTACTACTGCACCATCATTCGTAAGCGCCTCTGGCGAGGTAGCTTCTTTGCTACCGGGGCACCCTAAACAGATAAACGCACTTGACCCAGAAGGATCGGTATACATAGATGACTTTGAAGGTACGACCAGCGCTTATGATATGAAACTGCCGGTGCAGGCATGGAGCCTGGCATCGACCCCAACAGGTGCAGTAAACAAAGCCAACCAGGTACTATTCCCAGAATCGGCCAATAATGATGCATTGTCTTATGGCTATAACAGGGCCAAGCTTGCGTGGTACTTTATAGAGCCAACCCTTATAGACGGACTGAATGGTACCCCGGCTTATGTAAAGAACGACCCTAACCAGCCATATATAAGGTTAGTGCAGCAAACGGATGTATTCCCGACCGCATCTTACAACACACTGCAAAGTTCACTAAGCACTTTTGACCTGGGCTATTATCCTAACCAGCGCGGGCCTTACAATTTCGACGCTTCGAACAGGGTAAAATCAGACGGTACGTTCTCTGACCCGCAAAACCGGTGGGGCGGTATCATGCGGCCCATAGACAACACTGACTTCGAAGCTTCGAATGTAGAATACATACAGTTCTGGATGCTTGACCCGTTCATGGGTACCCAAAAGAGTATAGCTGGTGGCTCTCTGTATTTCAATCTGGGAGAAGTATCAGAAGATGTATTAAAGGATTCGCGGCTGTTCTTTGAGAATGGTATACCCTACCCTTTAGATGTTACGCAACTGGATACAACGGTATGGGGGTACGTGCCTAAGTTTGAGCAGCAGGTGACCCGTGCATTTAATAACGACCCAGCATCGCGCGCAGTGCAGGATGTGGGGTATGATGGGCTTGATGATGCCGGTGAGACCAGGAACTATGCAGGTTTCTTAAATAAGATAAATGCCAGCAGCATAAGCAGTACTGCAAAACAACAATTGCTGGCCGACCCTGCAAGTGATGACTATCATTATTACCTGGGTGCAGATTATGACCAGGCTAACCTTGGTGTATTGGCCAGGTATAAGAACTACAATAATCCGCAAGGCAACTCGCCTATTACAAGCTCTACTGCAGCCTATTCATCAGCCGCGACCACCATACCGGAATCAGAGGATATCAATAAAGATAACAACCTGAACCTTACCGAAAGCTACTACCAGTACAGGATAGACCTGAACAACAATAATGCCTCGATGAGTATAGGTAGTAACTACATTGTGAATACGACAACTACCAATGTGCAGTTGCCTAATGGGCAATATGACCAGGAAAAATGGTATCAATTTAAAATACCGATACAGAACTACGACCACAACATAGGTGGCATTGCTGATTTCAGATCTATCCGTTTCATGCGTATGTTCCTGGCAGGATGGAGCGACAGCGTTATTCTGCGTTTTGCCACGCTGGAGCTGGGCCGCAACCAATGGCGTAACTATGATTATTCATTGACCACACCTGGGGAACTGGTACCACAGCCCAACCAGCCAGGAACCAACTTTTCTGTAACATCTGTAAGTGTAGAAGAGAACAGTTTGCGCACACCTATACCGTATGTGATACCGCCAGGCGTGAGCCGTCAGCTATCGTCTGTAGCTAACGGGCAGAATATACAGCTGAATGAACAAGCGCTATCGCTAAGGATATGCCCGCTGAAAGATGGAGATGCGAGGGCAGTATATAAGGAGGTGGATGTGGACATGCGGCAATTTACCTACCTGCGTATGTTCATGCACGCAGAATCGGAAGTAGGACAGACCCAGCTAAAGAGTGGTGACGTACGAGGCTTCATACGTATAGGCAGTGACTTTACCAGTAACTATTATGAGTACCAGGTACCCTTAGCCATTACCCCGCCTAACTCCAGCAGCGATGTGGCCGTATGGCCGGTTGCCAACAATGTGAACCTGACCCTGCAAGACCTTGTAAGTGCCAAGGAAGCGCGCGATAAAGCACAGATAAACCCACTACTACCCTACACGGTAACTGACTCTAAAGGCAATACGATAATTGTGGTAGGCAACCCAAATATAGGGAACGCAAAAAACATAATGCTGGGTGTGCTGAACCCAAAAAAGACAAGCCTGAATACTGGTGATGACGGACTACCCAAGTGTGTGGAAGTATGGTTTAATGAAATGCGCATGGCAGGTGTAAATGACCACGCGGGATATGCGGCTGCCGGTAAAGTTAACTTTCAACTGGCTGACCTTGGTACCTTGAATTTGTCGGGAAGTATGCACACCGCTGGGTATGGCAATATAGACCAGAAGATACAACAACGCTTCCAGGATAACTTTTACCAGTACAATGCCACTACAAACCTTGCACTTGGTAAGCTTTTGCCGCGCAAGTGGGGCGTGCAACTGCCACTTTTTATAGGATATAACCAGAACATAAGTACCCCGAAGTATGACCCTTATGACCAGGATGTAGTGCTAAATAATGAATTGGACGCTGCACGAAATTCAGCGGCACGCGATTCGATAAGAAAGGCGGCGCAGGACTTTACTTCAATCACCAGCGTGAACCTGACCAATGTGCGTATACTGGGCAGCCCCGATAAGCAGAGCGCCTTCAGGATGCCATGGAGCGTTAAGAACTTTGACCTCTCCTATTCTTACAATGACCAGTTGAAACACAACCCTACCATAGCCTATGATAACCTGCTGACGCAGAAACTGGGGCTTGGATATACCTATGCCATAAAGGCCAAACCGATAGAACCATTCAAACGGATCATCAGATCGAAATCAAAATGGTTCCAACTGGCAAAGGACTTTAATTTCAACCCGTTACCTTCCAGCTTTAGCTTCCGCAACGACCTGAACCGGGTATCGGAAGAAACGCAGGTGCGTAATACTGATGGCGGCCCATATGCCATACCACCTACTTTTTATAAGAACTTTACGTGGACCAGAACGTACAACCTGCGATGGGAACTTACCCGTTCTTTATCATTCGACTACACCGCTACCAACATATCCAGCATAGATGAGCCTTACGGGCTGATAAATACAAAGGCAAAGGAAGACTCTTTATGGGCTAAATTGAAAAACCTGGGACGTAATACTAACTATGCCCAAACATTTAACAGCACCTACACTGTGCCGCTGAATAAATTGCCACTTACCGACTGGATGAGCCTAAAAGTTGGCTACTCTGCTAACTACTCATGGACGGCTGCTGCACCCATCGCGTACTCATTAGGTAACACCATAGGCAATACCCAATCGCAAACGCTGACAGGGGAGATGAACTTCACGCAACTCTATAACAAGAGTCGGCTACTAAGAGCAATAAACGCAAAGCCGGGCGACAAGCCTAAAACGCTGCCAGTTAACGCTATTGGGGCAAAAAATGGCCCGGCTAAAAATGGAGTAGCAGGCCAGAGCTTCAAAGATCTGCGCAACAAAATAAATACTGGAGGCAATGAGCCAGGAAGCAGCAGTGCGGGTGGCGCCGGTAATGCTGGTGGCAGTGCGGCCGGAGCTGGCGGTGCAGGCTCCACTACTGGCGCAGGAGCAAACAGCACGGGTGGCAAGAACACACCTACAAGCACCACAACTACAGGAAACCCCCCAGCCATTATACCCCCAGCAAGCAGCACGGGCAACCAAGCAGGCAGTACAGGGCAGGGGGGTACGGGCAATGGCAGCGGCAACAATAATACTAATGACACTACGCATGCCAACGTTGCTACTGCTAACGCGGTAGTATTGACAGACCATCAGCTGGACTCGCTGGTAAAAGTGCAACAAGCAGAAGATGCTGCACGCGAAAAAGCAGAACGCGCCAAAAAGAAAGCAGACAGGAAGGCCGCACGCAAACTAAGGCGCAGCAAACCACCGGAGCTGAACAATACAGAAAGAGTAGTAGGCAGGTTACTAACTATGCTTACCAGGGCTACCATAAACCTGAGACAAGAGTCTGGCACCATATTGCCGGGATGGATGGATAGTACACGGTTCATGGGTGTGAACAACTACTCACTGGCGCCGGGATTCAATTTCGTGTATGGGTATCAACCGTCGTCTGCATGGCTGGCGTCGCAGGCAGCAGCCGGGCGGCTTTCGAAAGACTCGCTGTTTAACTCACAATTGCAGCAAACCTTCTCGCAGACCATGAATGCCACTGCTACGCTGCAGCCCTTCCCTGATATGAGAATAGATCTTACACTTTCAAGATCTTTCAGCAAATCGCACACAGAGCTATATGCCGATACCCCAGGCAGCAGCAGCTTTATGCATTTGAGCCCGTATGAAACCGGCTCATTCAATATCTCTTATGTAGCACTGAATACAATGTTCAAGTCTACAGGGGCCAATTCCCAGACCTTTAATCAACTTGTTGCCAATACAGTAATAGTATCACAAAGGCTGGGCCGCAGTAACCCATATACAGCAGGCTTGCCTGACCCATCGAACCCTGCCTATGCCAAAGGTTATACAGAGTTCTCACAAGATGTGCTAATACCATCATTTATAGCAGCCTATACCGGTAAGAGCGCCTCTACGGTACCACTTATCAATAACGGCGCTTCTGCAATAGCAAATGGTACGGATTACAATTCATCGGACGTGAAAAGCAATCCGTTCTATTACTATCTGCCTATGCCCAACTGGCGTATCGCCTACAATGGCCTCAGTAAGCTGCCGGGCCTCAGCACTATATTCAATACCTTTATTATTAACAATGCCTATACAGGTTCCATGTCTATGAACGGCTTTAACTCCAACCTGCTTGCAGGTGACCTGCTGGGTCTTGGCTTCCCTTCGTTCATCGATTCTAATTCGCACAACTATATACCGTTCTACCAGGTACAGAACGTTACCATTGCACAAGCATTTACACCATTGATAGGTATAGATGCCAGCCTGAAGAATAATATCACTGCTAAATTTGAGATACGTAAATCAAAGACCGAATCGCTAAGCCTTATAGACTACCAGGTAGCAGAAAATACAAGTACAGAATATGTAATGGGTGTGGGCTACAGGATAAAAGGCTTGAAACTGCCATTTAATATACTGGGCGTGCGCAGGCTAAAGAATGAGCTGATATGCAAACTGGATATAGGTCTAAGAGATGACAGGAACAGTAATAACTACTTGTCTAACAATATAGGTATAGTATCGAGCGGGCAAAAGGTATTGCGCATATCGCCAACAATAGACTATACAGTGACGCAAAAACTAACGCTTCACTTTTTCTACAACAGGCAGCAAACCATACCTTATGTATCCAATTCGTACCCTATTACCACAACACAGGCTGGTGTGACATTAAGGTTCATATTCGCCAATTAAGAATGCAATAACAAACCGCTAAGAACACAGTATTAATAAATACGTAACTTTGTTTTAGAATTGTACTATGAAAATATTGTTAGCCGACGACGATGCCGAAGACCGGTTCATAATTGCTGATGCTTTTAACGAGATAGGCATTCATGACGTTGTGCAATTTGTAGAAGACGGTGAAAAGG
>CBDIBP010000021.1:0-14771 GCA_965276955.1 Flavipsychrobacter sp. | reverse complement strand
AAACACCGATGGCATACACGACCAGATAGCAATCGTGCCTGCTAAGAACCATATAATAACAAACTGAAAAATAGGTTTGCCCAATACATCAATTTTCAATGCAAGCCATACCAAAAGCAGCGTAATAAAAACATCGGGCATGTATTGTTTTACCTCGGTAGCGTAGCGGGTGAATATTAAGCCCGTGGCCAGTAAAAATAACGGGTAGAGCAAACCACTTTTTATCCCGATTTTTTTCATCACAACAGGGAATAGTAGCAGTGCACCAATACCGGTTAGCAAGCTGTATAAGCGCAATGCGTATTCGCTGAAGCCAAATAGAAAAGTGTTTAGTTTCAGTATCCATAAAAATATAGGAGGTGCATACTGCTCATAGCTCAGTGGCATAGCTAGCCCCGGCAACGTGCGCTCGTATAGGTTCCGTGCTATATTGGCTTCGTCAATAAATAAGTTTCTGTTCTGCAATCAGCATTGCACTACGCGCATCATTATGCACCCAAGGCTAACGATGGTCCATATTGCTATGCTGCAACCATTGCTACTTTTCTGGCTAGCCAGTCAGTGCTTTTGTATCAGGCATCATTATTTGCGGTTGTATATATAAGCACGCTGCATGCCAGTTGCCCAGCAAAGCTATCGGTAAGTGCCATTTTAGCCGCTATCTTTTCCCGCGTCCACTCGCATTACCTCGTTATCGTTGACCGTGGGCAAGTCAGCATTACTAGTGCGGCCCGTTAGTATGGTGCCACAACGCTATCCGTACGCTGCATCGTATGGCATTACGTATGCGCCTTTGCAAGGCTCGCTCCACTGCTCCTTTTGCAGGGTTTATTGTAGTGTAGTAGATGTAGGCAGCTCCCGGCACCTATAGTGCACACAGCAGCTCATTGCTTTTTACCTGGTGCTTATTGCAGGTAGCCCAGCCCCTCTGTTATCTGCTTCCCATTTTATAGCGGATGCCTTATCACTTTCGGCCAGGCTATTTTGCGCGGTAGCACGCATTTACGGCCAGTATAGCAGGCAAGCCACACATACTTACTGCCAGGTAACGCGTACGCACAAGAAGTTGCTCAAATCCACAACCCGCCAACAATCAGTATCAGATGGGCATGGTAGAATAACACTGACCCGGGATATCAGCGAGTACTGGTTTAACGCTGGAAGCTGCTACGTACCATGGCAATTACAAGGGGCAATTATGCAGCAGTAGTGCCAGAGTCTGTTCTTTTGCGCAGCATCCACACTACTCCCAGCCTATCACTGAAGGCAAGGCCAGTTGATGACCTTAGCCAATAAGGCATAAAATCCGCTTGGCGGTCTCGAAAGATATTTTTGCACAGGTAAAAATTGTGCATGCATCTTGGTCCTACGCTATTGGGGAACGGGATGCAGGAAAAAGTCTTTATGGAATTTTTGCAGGTAATCCGAATTGGCCTGTGGCTTTAGGATGACGATGTAGTAGAACACGAAACTGTAGGCTACCCAGGCCACTCCTATAGAGGGCAGTACAATAGCTAAGAACGGTACTTTCTGCTGCTTGCACTGGTATAGGTAGTACAAGCCCACACCACACAAAATGAAGATACAGATGGCATAGACTGGCCCATATAGCAACACTACCTGCAACCATCCATTTAGGGCTACGAACTTCACCCTGCTGGGTCTTCGATGATATCAGTACGTTAAGCGCCAATAGTATTAGGGACAGCGTTATCAGCACATCGGGCATGTACTGCTTTAGCTCAGTACTATATTGTAAATAATATAGCCACTCGCCAGTATATACAATGGATACCATAGCGACTTATAAGACGTTATGGTCTTTAATATCTGTGTAAAAACAATAAATGATACCACACCGGCAAAAAAAGGAAAGGCTCGCAGCGTCAACTCACCAAAACCATTGCATAGCGTTGCTATTTTTTCTATCCATAAAAATATGGGTGGCGCATACTGCTCGTGGCTCAATGGCAATGCCAGTCCTGGCAAAAGAGCGTTCGTAGAGGTTACGTGCCACATTTGCCTCGTCTATGAATAGGTTGCGGTTCTGCAAATATACTACCAGCCGACCAAGGCAGCCAGCCAATATAATAAGCCAGGCCACAAAAGCGAACAGGCGTTCGGTTTTTTTGTTCTCTAATAGTTTGTGAGCCATTTGTATAAAAATATCCAGACAGTTATCGGTAAAAGTAAGCAAGTTTCGGGTCGGTAGTAATGGATCGCGATGCTACTTTTGTAGCATCAATAGTAATAATAAAAGTGATGACAGAACAAGATAGAAACAATTATCATCGTATAGAAGAGGCTATTGGCTACATCAGGGAGAATTTTAAAGCCCAGCCGTCGCTGGATGAGGTGGCCGGGAAAGTACATCTTAGTCCGTTCCATTTCCAGCGGTTGTTTGCCGATTGGGCGGGTGTAAGTCCCAAGAAATTCTTGCAATACATAAGTCTTGACCACGCTAAAAAAATGCTGCAGGAGCAGGCTACAATGGCCGATGTGGCCTTTGATACGGGCCTCACCGGCACCGGCCGCCTGCACGATCTGTTCATGACCATAGAAGGGATGACGCCGGGCGAGTACAAGAATGGTGGCAAGCACCTCTCCATCAACTATAGCTATGCCGAAACCCTATTCGGTAACGTTATTGTAGGGTCTACCACCAAAGGCATTTGCCACATCTCTTTTGCTGAGGATGAAGCACAAGGCTTGGCTGCTCTCCAGCACTTCTTCCCCAATGCCACTTACCAGCAAATGACCGACCTGGCCCAGCAAACGCACTACAGATCTTTACTCACGACTGGAGCCGCATCGACCAAATAAAGCTGCATCTAAAGGGTACATCATTCCAACTAAAGGTGTGGGAGACACTACTGAAGATACCTATGGGGCGGCTGGTCACCTACGGGCACATAGCCAGGCACATACAGCAGCCTGCAGCATCGCGCGCTGCCGGTAGCGCCATTGGCGATAACCCTGTGGCATTCTCATTCCCTGCCATAGGGTCATACAGTCGGGCGGGCAGTTTGGGCAGTACCACTGGGGTAGCGACCGCAAGACCGTCATGATAGGCTGGGAAGCAGCATACACAGACACAGACCCTGGCAAGATAATATTGTAAGCATGACCATGGACCTGTTCAACACTGACCCGGAGGCCAACCTGCTGCCCTATGATGGCACTGTTATCTACTATGGCCGTATACTACCCCTGGCGCAGGCCACGCACTACTACCAGCGCCTGTTGGACACCATAGCCTGGAAGAACGATGAGGCCATTATTTTTGGTAAGCACTTCATCACCAAGCGCAAGGTAGCGTGGTATGGCGATACCGAGTTTTCCTACACCTACTCCAATACCACCAAGGTGGCCCACATATGGACACCAGAACTACTGGAGCTGAAAGCCATAGTAGAGCAACACACCGGGCAACAATTCAACTCTTGCCTGCTGAACCTCTACCACGATGGTGATGAAGGTATGGCCTGGCACAGCGATGACGAGGCCTCGCTCGGCAAGAATACCGCTATTGCATCGCTCAGTTTTGGTGCAGAGCGTAAATTCAGTTTCAAGCACAAGAAGACCGGCGATACCGTATCGGTAGTGCTGGAGAGCGGCAGCCTGCTCATTATGAAGGGCACTACACAAACCCACTGGCTGCACCGCTTGCCACCCACCAAGAAGATAAAGACACCAAGGGTCAATCTCACCTTCAGGACAATAGTGGGTAAGTAGCGTTATACGAGTACACATAAAAGTCACGCAAAATAGTTGCCCCGACCTTTAGGTCGGGGGCTATATACAAGTATTAATTTGGCTTTAGCCAAAATACGTCATGAGTACTTTTTATGTTGAACTGGCATTATTCCCCGGTTTGCACACGCAGGTATTCGTCCAGGTTTTCCATACACACGGTCATTCCTTCCTTAAAGCCGTTGGTCGCCATCATTTCAAGGGTGGCAAGGTCATCAAATACTTTTGCAATATGCACAGTGGTGGTCTCCCCGCCGGGCGTGAAGGTATTCTTCACTATCGAGAATGCAGTGCCCATGCTAGTCCCGTGCTCATCGCAAAACGTGTTCCTTGTGCTGAAGTCTGTTTTGGGGTGTATCTCCAGGAACTCCTGCATGCTGTAGCGGCTGGGGTTGGGCTGCTCTGCGCTTACCATGGTGTATAGCCAGCGGCCACCTACGGTAAAGTTCATCTCCCTGGTCTGCACCTTGTAAGGTTTGGGTGCCATCCACTGCTCCAGTATCTCGGCCTTGGTAAAGGCATCCCATACCAGGTCAAGGTCGGCGGCAAATTCGCGGGTCATGAAAATGGTTTTGCTTTCTTTGTCTACGGTAAAAACGAGTTGCTGATTCATTTTTTATTATTTTTTATAGTGAGTAATACTTCGTCAAGTTGGTTGAAACGGTCTTCCATGATCTTGCGGAACTGCTCCAACCACACATCTATCTCCTTCATCTTGTCGATCTTTAGTTCGTAGTAGATCTCGCGGCCATCCTGCTTGGGGGCCAGCAGGTCGCACTCGGTGAGTATGCGCAAGTGCTTGGATATGGACTGCCTGGTGATATCGAAATGGTCGGCAATGGCGTTGGGTGTCAATGCCTGTGCGGCCAGCAGCACCAGTATGGCCCGCCGGGTAGGGTCTGCAATAGCCTGGAATATGTCACGTCTCATAAAAGTCAATTAAGAAGCCATTCGGTTGCAAATATACGTGCAGCCATTCGGCTGCGCAAATTTATTTAAATCTTTTTTATTTTCCTGAGCAGGGGAGTGGTTTTATACAAAATAAAATAGCTTTGTCGCTACTTTAAAAAACAACCTTATGGCAGCAGTAAATGTATACTTAGTATTCAACGGTAAGTGCGAAGAAGCATTTACTTTCTACAAGTCGGTATTCGGCGGCGAGTTCCCCTACGTGGGCCGCTTTGGCGATATGCCTCCGGGCGAAGATGGCAAATCCATGAGCAGCGAGGACGCTAAGAAGATCATGCACATATCCCTGCCCGTAGGCCAGGGCACCATACTGATGGGCAGCGACACCGCGGGCGAAATGGCAAAGGGCTACAAGGAAGGCAACAACTTCTCTATCTCTGTAGCTGCAGACAGCCGTGAGGAAGCCGACAAACTATTCAACGGACTCGCTGCCGGCGGCCAGGTGACCATGCCTATGAACGATACTTTCTGGGGTGCCTACTTTGGTATGTTCACCGATAAGTTTAATATCAACTGGATGGTGAATTACGACGACCCGGCTAAGATGCCGCAGCAGTAATATGCTCGACAGATCATTTCATATAACAGGGCTTCTCGTTGAGAGGCCCTTTTTGAGGTTGAAGTAGCACCATTAATTTTTAAACGTCAATCTCTATACCAAGAAGCAATATCTACGACAGATGGAAGAACGAGCCGAATGAATGTTAGTTACTCTATTATGTATTTGTGAATTTCCGACAACTCATTGACATCGCAATGTTGAGACAATCGCATTTTTATATTTAAATTACTTGAGGTGATTTTGATAATTGTCTTTATCCTTTCTATTAGTAATGGAAATAAATAGTCTTTACCGGAAACATAACGAATCATCTTATTGCGCTCATGTCCAATCTTATCGATAATATTTCTTTTTTCATTTAGAAAGTTTTCTTCACCAATAACAGCAATGATCTTTTTTGACAATTCCTCAATACGAATTGCGTTTTTGGTTTCACATACTAAACCTTTCTCATCGTTATTTGTTGAATATAGCTGATAAACTTTATAGCTAACCGTATTTGATATATTTAATTTATTGCATATGGCGTAGATGACAAATAATTCGAAAAGTTTTGTTTCATTCGCTGATATCCAATTTGGGAAGTCAATTTTATTAGCCAAAATTTCCCTTTCATAATCATTGTCCTGTATGTAAAAAACTTCTGTAATTGCTTTTTCGTCTATAAGGTAATTTTCAATGCAGTATCTAGGCAGAACAAACAACCCCTTTAACCCGTTAGTTTTGTTGTCGTTGCCATTTATTAAATATAAATCTCCATCTATAATGTACAATCTTTTCCTGCCGCCAAGATTTTGATTTTTTCCGCATTCCTTAATTACGTTATTTCTACTGCCCAAAGGCAAAATGTACTCAACCTTTAATTTTCCATCGAATATTTTATTTAATATTTCCTTGTAGATTTTTCTATATCCTTCAGCCTCATCTTCTACATATATGTCAATATCGTTATAGTCATGAAAGAAAATTGACTTAGCGGAAAGCGTTTCTACCCTTCTTTCTAACATATTATCGCCTATTAATGTCATTAATATTAATACTCAGATTCTTATATTCGCCTACTATATCGGGTGAGTGAGTTGCAATAACAAATTGTGTATCTGCGCTAACCTGTAATAATGAATCAATAAATTGCTCTTGCCACCTTATGTGAAGGGATAATTCAGGTTCATCGATAATCAAAATGTTTCTTCGATTTCCCGTAAATGAGTTGTTAAATATAATATTGGCAAATATTATTACTAATTGTTGTTCTCCTGATGACAATCTATCTATGAGAAGGGTCTGACCATTTGGAAGTTTTGCTGATAACTGGCCAAAGTTGTCAATTTCAACTTTTTTATTGGAGTCATTAAGAAATTTATTAACAACACTAAGGAACAAATCAAAGGGTCTCGTAAACACTTTTATTTTAGCATTGTTCATATCTATAATGTCTAAAACTCTGATTAACCTGTCAATTTGAGATTTATTTATTAACCACTCAATTGTAATATTTTCATTTTCAGAAGCATGGATTAGGCGACCAAGCTTAGTAAACAAATCGTCAAGCTTATTCTTCATTGTTTTATTATCACCGTAGCCAATTTTATATAAGGCTTCTTCTATTTCTGCTCTTCTTGATAGCAGTTTTTTTCTTTCGCTTATGTTATTGGATATTGAGCGGTCATCAAAAGGAATATAATCGAAAGAAGAAAGGATAATGCTATCCTTTAGCGTGTTTATATTTCTGTCCTCAATGATTTTAATATTTCGATACGATTCCGTAACAATCATTTCAGTTTCCTGTAATCCAACGCTTAAAGTGCCTTTGAATTCTCTTTTCCGTTTCGAGAATTTGTGAGAAATATAATTCCTTTCTTTTTGAAAATATTCTTCTCGTTCAATATCAAAACCGAGCCCTTTTCTTTCTAATCCAATAAAGACGGGACTGGGAAGGTTTCGAATTTCCTTTAATATTGGATGGTCATTGTTAATCTCCCTAAGTTTTCGACTAAAATCAGGTTTCTCTAAATTAAAATCCAATAATTCAAGTTCATCTTTGGTATACTTCTTAATAATTAATCTAGTTTCTATGTCGCTATGGCTGATTATTATCTCGTCTTTTCTACCATAAACCCGTATTGATTTAGCATCTGAGTTATTTGTATATTCAAGATGCAAAACATCAAATGGGATACTTAATAAATCGGTTAAATTAGGACATAAGACTGCTTCGATTAAAACTAAAGCAGTAGTTTTCCCAGAACCGTTTATACCCGTAATTATTGATAGATGATTGTTGAACACTAAATTAATTGGTAGATAACCGTATACATTTTCCCCAATAAATCTGGTAATTTTCATAATCGCTATATTTTAAAGTAGTACGAATATATAATGTCAAATTATAACTTCAACTATAACAATCGAAATATTTACCCCGCCTGGCAGAATTTCTAATTCCGCCGCACACAACCGGCGATCTCCAGATTGCCGTTGTTGCATCAACATACAGTGGAACACTCCACCTCGTGGAACTGTGCATATCTTCTTTTAGCTCCCTGCTATTCTCATCGTACATTTATCGGTGCATAGATCATCACGGCTATCCTATTTAATGGAGGCCATGTATTATCTATCACAAACATCATGGTCCAGGCAAAATTACCTGCACAAGAAAAAACCGGAAATAATTCGGTAATACCAGAAATTTATTATTTCTATCATAACTATTGCCCAGCCTACATTTCATCTCTTATCACCCTAAAAAATTACCGCTTTTATTTTTTACCGCCCAATCGGTAATTTCTAAAAATAGAAGGTAGGCTGCCCCTGCTACCCGTTCTATACTTGCGTCGCTGCTATTTCTGCTAAATATTCTAAATTGCAGGTTGTTTACTTCAATTCACACCCAGCCAATATATATAGTAGCACATGTCATTGACCAAATTAAAGAACTACGCAGAGGGCCACTGGTACGCATCGAAGAAAGAAGGTGATGTTTTATACAACGCGGTAACGGGCGATGCCCTCTACACGGCCAGCAGCGATGGGCTGGACTTTGGCGCCATGATGCAGTATGCCCGCAAGGTGGGTGGCCCCAAGCTGCGCAAAATGACTTTCCACGAGCGGGGCCGTATGCTGAAGGCGCTGGCCCTGTACCTGATGGAGCGCAAAGAATATTTTTACGAGGTAAGCGCCTACACCGGCGCCACGCGCGCCGATAGCTGGGTGGATATAGAGGGCGGCATAGGCAACCTGTTCGCCAACGCCAGCCTGCGCCGCCAGTTCCCCGACGAGCGGTTCTATGTGGATGGCGATATGGCCAAGATAAGTAAAGGCGGCAGCTTTGTGGCACAGCACATCATGGTGCCGCGCGAGGGGGTGGCCATACACATCAATGCATTCAACTTCCCGGTATGGGGCATGCTGGAAAAAATAGCGGTGAACCTGCTGGCAGGTGTGCCGGCCATAGTGAAACCCGCCACGCTCACCAGCTACCTTACCGAAGCGGTGTTCGAAGAGATAATAAAGTCTGGAATATTGCCCGAAGGCGCGCTGCAACTGATATGCGGAAGTGCACGGGGCATACTGGATACTATAGAGAATGGCGATGTGGTGACGTTCACCGGATCGGCCACTACAGGCAAGGGCCTGAAAGCCCACCCACGGGTGCTGAGCGAAGCGGTACCCTTTAACCTGGAAGCCGACTCGCTGAACTGCTGTGTGCTGGGCCCTGATGTGAGACCGGGCATGCCAGAGTTCGACATCTTTATAAAAGAAGTGGTACGCGAAGTGACCACCAAGGCTGGGCAAAAATGTACGGCCATACGTCGCGTGATAGTGCCTGCCGATATGGTAGAAGAAGTGCAGATAGCCCTGGGCAAGCGCATACAAAGCACTACCATTGGCGACCCCAGCCTGAAGGAAGTGCGCATGGGTCCGCTGGCAGGTATAAGCCAGCGCAACGAGGTGCGTGAAAAGGTGCAACTACTTAGCCGCAACCAGCAGATAGTGATAGGCGATATGGAGCACTTTGAGGTGATAGGCGCAGATAAAGAAAAAGGTGCCTTTTTGCCACCGCTTATATTTTTGAACACCGATCCTTTTAATAATATAGACTGCCACGAGATAGAGGCCTTTGGCCCGGTATCCACCATCATACCCTACAACGGGCTGGATGAGGCTATAGAGCTGGCGCGCATGGGCAAGGGAAGCCTGGTGTGCAGCCTGGTGACACAGGACGATGACATAGCTAAAGAATATGTGCTGGGCGCCGCAACCATGCACGGCCGCATACTAGTCCTTAATGCCGACTGCGCCAAGGAAAGCACAGGTCACGGATCGCCGCTGCCACTGCTGGTGCATGGTGGCCCGGGCAGGGCAGGTGGTGGTGAGGAGATGGGCGGCAAGCGCGGTGTGCTGCACTACCTGCAGCGTACTGCTGTGCAGGGATCGCCAACCACACTTACCAAGATCACTAACGTATACCAACAAGGCGGCAAGCAAACGGAAACAGATGTGCATCCGTTCCGCAAGTATTTTGAAGACCTGCAGATAGGGGAGACCGTGGTAACCGCGAAGCACACCGTTACTGAAGCAGACATCACCAATTTTGCCAACGTGAGCGGCGATAATTTCTACGCACATATGGATAGCACATCGCTGGAAGGTACCATCTTCGAGCGCAGAGTGGCACACGGGTACTTTGTGCTGTCGAAAGCAGCGGGGCTGTTCGTAGATGCCAAGAAAGGTCCGGTGTTGCTGAACTATGGTATAGATGAAGCGCGCTTTACTAAACCCGTATACCCCGGCATGACGATAGGTGTGCGGCTAACCGTGAAAGAAAAAACGGCACAGGAAAAACGCACTGAAGACGACATAGCCAAGGGCATAGTGAAGTGGTTGGTAGACGTGTATGACGAGACAGGTGAAACTGTAGCCATAGCTACCATACTTACCATGGTGAAGAAAAAAGACCAGGCGTAAATGTTCAAGGTTTTCTTCACGATATTTTGTGTAGTGCTGCTGTGGTACCTGATAAAGGTGCTGCCCGGAAAGATGAAGCTGGACCAGCATTGGAGGATGCGACTTTACTTGTTCCTGGCGGCACTGACCATTACTTTGGTGCTGAAATGGATATTTTAAAGGTGTAAATTCCAGTTTCAGCTATTTTAACGTTTATATCGGACAGTTTTAGTGGAATATTTTCTACTTTTAATGTTCCATTTATTGATACTTTCAATTTAATATATTATGCAACACGCTGACGGTTATGTGCGTAGCGAAATTGACCACGGAATTGCCACTATCGAGTTCTTTCACCCATCGAGTAATGCCCTGCCTGCGGCCATTCTGAATGACCTGGCAAAAACGATTAACGACATAGGTCTGGACCATAAAGTAAAGGTAATAGTGCTGAAAAGCTCTGGCGAAAAAGCATTCTGTGCCGGTGCATCGTTCGATGAACTGATGGCCATAAAAACAGAAGCAGAAGGCAAAACCTTCTTCATGGGCTTTGCCAATGTGATCAACGCAATGCGCAAGTGCCATAAACTGATAATAGGCCGCGTACAGGGTAAAGCTGTAGGTGGTGGTGTAGGCCTTATTGCTGCAACAGACTATGCTATAGCTACAGAAGCATCGAGCGTAAAGCTGAGTGAGCTGGCAATAGGTATTGGTCCGTTCGTGGTAGGCCCTGCAGTAGAGCGCAAAGTTGGCGTTGCCGGCTTGTCTCAACTGGCTATAGATGCTACAGAATGGCGCTCTGCCGAGTGGGCCAAGAAACATGGCCTGTATGCAGAAACTTACCTGCACACTTTTATGGTAGATGATGCTGTGAAAAATCTTGCAGAAAAACTATCGCACAGCAGCCCTGAGGCTATGGCACAACTGAAGAAGACCTTCTGGCATGGTACGGAGAACTGGGATACACTGCTTACTGAACGCGCTATAATAAGCGGCCGTTTGATACTGAGCGATTTCAGCCGCAACGCAATGAATAAATTTAAGGCTAAGACACAAGCCTAAGCTATCCTATCTTATCTGGCTCACCTCTCTGTTGCTTTGTAAAGAAGAACAGCGAGGTGAGTACAGCATAGAACACCACTCCATACTGCCTGGATAGCACCGTCTCTGTAGAAAAGGTAACACACAGTATAGTAAGCAGGTACAGGTACAGATTATCTGCCGTGCGCCACGCTCTTACTACCTGCACACCCAGGGTAAGTAGCAAGACAAGTATCCCCGCCAATCCAAAAGACAGCCAATCGTACATGTACTGGTTGTGCGGATCGTAGTAGCCTACGAAAAAGCCATTAGCTATAGAATAAAAGAAATACCTGACGGTAAGTATATGTCGCAGTGCCGCCGGGCCAACACCACTTACCCAATGCTGATGCAGCAGGTGCACATCGGTATCCCAAACGAGCTTCCTGATGTGCATGGAGTTATCTGTTGTATTGGTGCTGTTTTTGGTAATGCCTGTGAACTGCAGTACCTCGCCCATACGCTGTCCGAAGAAAGGGATGAACCATAATGCAGCCGCTATAGCTACTATGCCACCCGTGATGTGCAGTAAATACTTAGACAACAACCTGCGCTGAGTATAAGCATAGTGCGCCAATATAATAAGTAACGCCAGCAATGCAGACTTCGCCAGCATAGATAACAGGAATATCAACAGCAGGTAAAGCAATATATACCTGAGCCATGCCCGTGATCCTTTGAACTCCGGCGCCAGCAGTAAAATAGATATGGCAAAGCACAGATACATAGAAATGTAGGTAGGGTGTATTCCGGTAATATTCTCGATGTACATACGATACTGCACATGGCCCAGGTGTTGCACTGTGCCTGGTACTATGCAAAAATGATACAGATACATACTATTGGCTATGGTGCAAAGCGCTATGCAACCATATACGAACCACAGCAACTGACTGCGGATAACCATGCTTTTCTCAGGGGGGATAATGGCGAAAAAGAAAGGCAATAATAAGTAGCTGAGCTTGTATTCGCAGAGCGCCGCAAGCAAATGCTGTAGCGGTGCAGGGGTAAATGCAAATGCTGCGAGGTATAAATAATAGCCAGCGCTTAGACACAATGCCCAACCATATTTAGTGGCGGGTGCTTTGTATTTGTCGACAACGGTTGTTGCAGTAAAATAAGCAACGGCCACCAGCAATGCTGTTACCTGTACTGCCATGGGCAGGAAGAAACACAACATCAGCAAACGCGCAGCCCAGATATCAACCTTACTGCGCAGCATGGGTAGTTGTGGTTTTGTGGTGAAACTGCATGCTGCAGCCTTTTACATAGTTGGCAAACTCTTCCTTGAAGCGCTCTACAGAAAAGCGTAGCGCATTCTCGCGAATGGTCTCGCGGTCGGTGAGGGGATGGTCGTCCATCTTTTGTACGGCCTGCATAATGCTTTCGGGGGTTTGTTCGTCAAACAAGTAACCGGTCTTACCGCTTACTACAGTTTCCTGGTAGCCACCGTAGTTGAGTGCCAGCACGGGTGTGCCACATGCCTGCACCTCTACACACATGATACCAAAATCTTCCTTGGCAGCAAATATGCATGCTTTTGCCTGCTGTATATATTGTATCAGTTCTTTATCTTCTTTGTAGCCCAGCCACTGTATGTTGTGTGCATTGTGCAGCAGGTCGTCAATGGTCTTTGTGCCGTAGCCGTCCCCTATCAGTATCAGCTTTTTGTCGGGCATTTGCTGAAAGGCCTGGATGATTAGATCTATCTTTTTGTAGGGCACGAACCTGCCGAGGCATAAATAGTAATCTTCCCTTGGCAGTTCAGAAAGTGCGAACTTATCTACACGAACGGGTGGGTATATCACTACAGAGGAACGCTTGTAATTGCGCTGTATGCGCTCCTGCACATGTATGGAATTGGCTATGAAAAAATCGACATGCCGGGATGTTTCGAGGTCCCACCTGCGTATATTTTTTACCAGCAAGCGGTAGAGTAGAGAGGTACCCATTGAGTGGTTGGTAGCATAGTCCTCATACATATCCCACACATAGCGCATGGGTGTGTGGCAATAGCATACATGCAGTGTGCCCGGGCTTACCGATACGCCTTTGGCAACAGCATGTGAGGAGCTGACCACAAGGTCTTGCCCTTTTATGCGGAACCTTTTAATGATAAAGGGCATAAGAGGTAGCAGGTACCGGTATATTTTTGTGATAAAGGGAAAATGCTGCAATACTGATGTCCGGATCTTGTAGTTTTTGAGTACCTGTTTGGTATCGCGCTCGTTAAAATGGTTGAAGAGGGTGTAGAGGGTAACGGACTCTTCGCCATATATGTCCATGATATCGCCGGCTACTTTTTCAGCTCCGCCATTTACAAAAAACCAATCATGCACAACTGATACCTTCATTTACTATACATTGCTATTTGCTTCAATGACCTCAACTATCGTCCGCGCAGAATTTAAGTAATTGTATTTTTCGGCCAATAAACCGGTATCGGCGGGTTGGTATGGTGCTGCTGCAATTTCTTCCAGCAGTTTGCTGATACCGGGTATGTTTTCGGGGTTGCAAAAATAGGCATAATTATCGTACAGCTCTTTGTAAGCGGGAATATCTGAGCATATGATCTTACAATTAAAATGCAGGCCTTCCAGCAAAGGTATACCGAAACCTTCATAGGCAGATAGGGATGCTACGATCTCGGCTTTCTGATATAATTCAGCAAGCGCCTCATCAGTGAGACCTTCCATAATCTTTATATTGGTGGTCTGTAACTCTTGATCATCAAGACCAGTGTGCTTGAAAACCTTATACTTATCACCAATTATTATAAGGGTGTATTCATCTTTGATGCTGCTTTGTAAAAAAGCTTGTATCAGCTTTTCATGATTTTTCCTCAAGTTGAAAGAGCCAACCGACAATATTATTTTCTCTTTTGAGGTATGTTCTTTGGTAGATAGCAGGTGCTCGGCTATCCCATTGTAGGTGACAGATATCTGATCAGCGGGTACGTATAGTATTTCCTGTATCTCTGCCTTCATAGCATTGCTTACAGTGAAAATATGTTTTGCTTTTTTTGCTATTTTAGGTATCATCCATTTATACCACGATACAAAGAATAAGTTGTTCCATCGATGCTTCTGCATGAATGCCAGATCGTGTATGGTAACATATGTGTTCTTGTACGCAACAGGTGCAGCATTGCCCATACAAAGCAGCGGAGGGCTGCCCAGTTGCTCCAGGTAAAGCGGGAGATCTATCTGCTCCCAATTGTGACCCTTGTAGGTCCCAATTATTTTCACGTTGAATTCCTGCGCCAGATCATGATGAATGATATCAGCAGGTGCAAGGAATACAACATCGGTATGTATTTTTAATATTTGCCTGCTGCATTCAATTCCATACCTTTGTACACCCGAAATGGGCTGCGTAAGAAATCGTGCATTTATAAATATTTTCATTTAGATCATCGCAAGGTAAGCTGACTGTAAATTTCAACAAAGAAGTATGC
>CBDIBP010000020.1:0-151343 GCA_965276955.1 Flavipsychrobacter sp. | reverse complement strand
CTCGACAGATAGGCTCAGGTTTGCGCTGAAAGGCGGGATAGCTTTTGGTGATGCCCAGACTCCCGAGCACTTTAAACAAATATCTACGAGAACGACCACTTATCCCTATGGCTATCATTACGACTATGATGTTGCTGAGCGTTACCCGTTGGGGATCATCATTAACCCTGAAACAGAATGGGCTGTTACCCGCCATTGGGGGCTGAGATCGGGTGTCACATTTATAGCAAATGCTTATCACCAGACATTTACAGTAAGCTTTGGTGCTATGTATGGTTTGGTGAGGCGTAAGCATAAAATACCAGCAATGTCAAATATGCAAACGGGTAAGGAGTAACTTTTGGTATTGCAATTTTCATTATTTTTAGGTAACCTTATCTATGTATGAAGAACATTGTCCTTCTTTTTTTGCTACTATTTTCTTTTCCCTGCCAGGCACAAACGGACCCTGTTTTTATATATGGTGAAGTGGGTGGTGGAGCAGGTACTGGTGGGAGCGGCAAACTTGCCCTGAATGTACTTTTCTTGCAAGATCACCTGGCTACTGTAGGCTACTATTTTTATGGACGCAGAGCATCGGATATTCCTCCTGATTATCATGCAGGATTGTTAGGAAGTCTTCCTAATATTTCCATGAGCATCGTTACCCTTATGTATGGTAAGACCTTCGTAGTCCCTGACCAGAAGCGTGTACGTTTTACCCTACAAGGAGGGTTAGGTATGGGTACACTGACAAAGCCGGAAAACTATAGTTATACATATGGTGGATATTTTGGCAGCAATTATGAGTATGACAATGTCCGTTCGTTCATAGGAGGTGTTGTATTAAGTCCGAGTGCAGAGTTCCCGCTTATTCCGAGTTTTGGTCTTAAGCTGGGCCTAACATCGTTCATTAATTATTACAGTTCATCGGTAGAAGTGGAAGGCAGCATACTATTCGGACGGTTAAGGTTAAAACCGCGCCATCGCCATATAATGGTAGAAGAAAGTAGCCAGGAAAAACAATAGAATGCCTGCGCTTGTTCAAAGTATTATTTGCTAATGTGTTTAGATCTTCTTTGTTCCCTTCTTTCTTTACGTTTTTCCTTTCGTTCCATACGCTCTTCCTTGCCGGCATTTTTTAGCAGGCCTTTCGATCTGTCCCAACCTATCTTTAGTTTGCCGTCATCGCTATTGGTAGCTTTCATGTAGAGGATAATACCTTTTTGCCAGCCTTTTTTCAGGCTGCCATGGCTTGCTGCTAGGCTGTCTTCTTTAGGGTTGCGCAGCGGCACCTCCATATTAATATCAGTGTTCTTAGGGGGGGAGTACACGCCATCGATCTTGAAATTGAGTGCGCTGGTATGTACCAGCATCGATGGTATAATGATCTTGTCTTTATCTATTATCAACTTATTCTTCACGCTGCCGAAAGTGACATAGGCGAGGTTGCGTTTTTTGAAGATATACTTGCTTAAATTCTGCAACGGTTCAAAATTGATAAGGGCTCCATTATCTATCTGGAAATCAACTGTGCCCTGCATGGAGTTGTGCAGTATGCGGGCATTTTCATCCATAGTGCCTTCCAGATC
Source organism: Flavipsychrobacter sp. (assembly GCA_965276955.1). Taxonomy (GTDB): domain Bacteria; phylum Bacteroidota; class Bacteroidia; order Chitinophagales; family Chitinophagaceae; genus JABDEZ01. The sequence continues at coordinate 149,772 of CBDIBP010000020.1, read as the reverse complement.
TATCTTTGCGGTGAGTATACCCTGGATGTTCTGATGCTTTATTGCGTCCTGCCCAAAGTCGGCAAATGCAAGGAATGTCTGGTCGATATATACCTTGTTTATCAGTGCATGTATATTGACACTACGGGTGCCCTGGTTAAGCTGATCGATATTGCCGGACATGCTAAGTGTGCCACCTGCATGTGCTAACGTAATATGCTGGACGTTGATGCCGGAATGTGTGAGCAATATGTTGGCATTGATATTTGATGCGGCAAATGTTCTGTACAGCAATTTATCTACCTGTACCTGCATACTCACATTGCAGGCGTCCAAGACCACATCAAGCTTGCGGATGATACGCAGTTTCTGATAATGGCGTACTATAGGGTTGGCGTATGTTTTTCGCTTCTTAAAGAAAGAGCTGAATTCCGTAAGGTCAATGAATGGACTTTTGATATTCCAATCGACCAATATCTTGTTTGGGGAGTTGAAGTAGAGATTCAGGAAATTGCGTACGGTACCATTCATGGCCAGTGTGCTGCGCGCGCTTTTGAGGTGCACGTCTCTGATGAAGAGGTCAGTGCCATCGAACAATAGTAGGGCGTTCACATTTGTAAATACGGTATTGCGGGGAAGGTAGGTGATGCCTGCATCTTCTATACGTGCATAGCCTTTTATGTAGGGGTGGGTAGTGTCATCTTCGGTGATACCCCCTTTGTACACAATATCGGCCTCAGCTTTGCCGCCATCAAAGTTAACGGTCTCGGAACCGGTGAGCATATTGAGCTGCCTGATAGGAAATGCCGATCTGATATGGCAATACAGGGTAGGTATCTTAAGGTTGCTGACATGCACAGTATCGGCACTGAAGGGCACGCCCTGATACACACCTGTTAAATGAGAAATGTTGAGTTCGGAATTGTAGTCGGTATGGTTGCCGCCTGCTACTGCCTCATTGGTAAAAGCCCCGTCGAGGCTGCACTTTTCTATATTGCCAGCTGGAGTGAACATAGTGTTGTTGCGGATGTGCCACTTTACTATAACCAGTGGAGTATCCCTGTAGGCCATATGCCCTTTTATTATTGTGTTGACATCTACAGGTTTTGCAAAATCAAAGCTATCGAAATGATGTGCTATGTTGGGTGCGGTGAGGCCTGCGGCATCGCGGAACATGATCTGTTTTGTTTGCACATTTATTTCGAACTGTGGTACATCTGTGAAAGTGAACACTGCTGATGTGCGATACAAATGGTCATCGAGGTACAAAGCCTGCGTGGGCATCTGCAATGTTTTTGCAGCATAGTTGTAATCGAACACTACATTCAGGGTCAGGTATTTATTTTTAAGGAAACTGCCCTTGTTAGTATTGAAAGTAAGCTGCCTTATACGGGTCTTTACCAATGTCTTCAATGCCCACCCGGTATCGTTATATTCTATCTTGCCCGAAAGTTTATCTATACCGAAGTCGAAGAGTTTGTGTTTTATTTTATCATCGTAAACGATCCTCATATCCTCGAGTAACAATCTCTTAAAAACTGCAGGGTTCCTGGCCTTGATACCAGTAGTATCTTTGCGCTGCAGCAAATATGCATTAGTATAGCCCGTGCTATCTGTGAACAGGTACATGGTGCCGTTGCTTATAGTGACCTGGTGTATAGTAGGCTTTCGTTGTAATAATGATAAGGGGTTGAGCTGCACATAGATCCTGCCAGCTGTAAGGAGGTCGTGGTGGTGGTGGGTCCACATACTATCGTGCAGCGATACATTCTTTAACCTAACTGAAAAATAGGGTAGGGTAACCAGGAAGGAGGGTTCCATATCTTCTATTTGCAGAGAGCCTTGTATATTCTTGTTCAGTTGCTGGGTAATACTGTTGAGCAACTCTTTTTTATGCTGCTGTATGTACCATGCCAATACAAACCATAGCACAAGCAAGAAGCCTGCAACACTACTTGAAACAATAACAAACAAGCGTAACCGTCGCCGCATAGATGATATGGCTTTATAAAGAAGCCTTCTTTGTATTATATATGAACAATAATTATGCCTCATTAATTAACAACTTCAGGACGAAATGACCATTAAGTTATTTTACTTCTATTGTGTTGCCGTAATAGTATTTTGGCTGGGTATTCAATAATAGTTCCAGCATCATTTTGACACGAGAAAATTTCTCCCGCAGGCGTACCCTGGCACCATCTGCACCGGTAACATCTTTTGCGTTGCAGCCTATGGCAAAGATGCCTTTGTGGTCTGCTATAAATATGGCCCGCTCATTTTGAAACGCTTGGGAGATGACCGTAATACTATCTTGCCCAAAAATGTCTTTACATCTTAATACACTATCGAGCGTATGCAACCCAGCGTAGTCGAGGAAGATCTTTGATGCAGGTATGCCCCGCGCTATAAGATCTCTCTTCATTACTTCAGGCTCGTTATAGTATGTGGAGCTATTATCTCCGCTAACTATGATATAGTGGATCTTGCCTTTGTTGTAAAGCTCGACCGCTGCATCTATGCGGTATTGGTAGTAAGGGTTTAGCTGGCGGCGTTTTATATTGATGTACTTGGCGGTGCCTAATAAAAGCCCGGTCTTGTTCTCTGGTATGATAGAGATGTCGGAATAGGTTTGGGCTTTTGTAGCGTTGGTGACCCAATGATCGATATATGCGATAGCTGCTATCGTAAACGCAAGCACGAACAGTATAATAACTATGAGAATGATATTCCGTTTCCGGTGTGTGGCCATAGTAAAAAATAAAGGGTGTAATAAATATAGGCTAATTTATTACACCCTTTAGATACAACGTTTTTTATAGATCGTTATTTTGCTGCTTCGCTATTTACTTCGTTATGCAGGGAAAAATGTTGGGGATGTGACAATATACCTTTTCCTGTTTGCAGGTAAAGTAAAACTGCGCCTACCAGGATAACCGCAGCTATAGATGTTTTGAGCCAGAAAGGGTCCATTTTATGTTTGCTCTTGGGGCCGATAGTCGGTGCCATAGAATTGAGGTGAATATGTGGAGACTGCAGACCAAAGTGTGCTTTGATAAAGCTACCATTAAGCGCTGCTATAGCTACTGTTTCGCCTGGTGTATGTAATAATGCACCATCGAGGGCATCGCTGCAAAAAGCGCAACCATTTACATGATGTTCCATAGCATGGCATTCTTCAGTGCTCATGGTGCCAGCTGCATAATCTTTCAGTTGCCTTTTGGTAATGCAACTACTGGTGTCTAATATGTGTGCTAATTTCTGTTTCATTGCTTCACGTTCTTCAACGCCCCGCTTTTATTTTTTATTGTTTCTATTCCTGTTCGTATGTGCCTTTTTACTTCTGATATGGGTAATTGTTTTTCCAGCGCTATTTGTGCATATGTCATACCGTTCAAATAGAATAATGATATGCACTCCTGTTCTGTTTTGTTTAATGTTCTCAAGCTTTCTTCAAGCAAATGCAGATCTGTATCTGATACATCAGAATGATAAAAACTCATGCCGCCATCTTGCGCATCATTATCTGATGATATGGTGGTGTTCTCAACAGGAAAACGATACTGATCGTTGACATAATTGTACAACCACGATCTAAAATTTGCCCCATTGAATTTTTTGAGGTCGTTAGTTAGTGCAATGAAGATAGATTCTGTTCTTTCCCTGGCCGTAAGCGCATTGCTGGCTTGCTTCATACAGATACCCATGACCAGGTGACCATAGCGCTCGAAGAGTATATCGATAGCTGTATGCTCATGCCGGTGTACGAACCTATAGACCAGTTCCTCATCGTTAAGTTTTTTGTAATCGGCGATCTCCGCCACGGTCTTCGGTTCCAAGTGAGCAGGGTATTTACTTATTAAAGCATTTATATACAGTTAATATACAACAAAAATCGTTCCAATATGATAACCACTTTAAATAAGTTATAATTTTTAAGGCAAACGATTATATTTGTCCAATAACATTATAAAACAACATGAATAATTACTACTTGTTCTACTTGGTACCCATATTTGGTGTACTTGCATTATTGTTCACATTCGTACAGGGCGCCTGGGTCACCAAGCAGGATGCCGGGAATGATAGAATGAAGGAGATAGCGCTTTATATAAGCGAAGGAGCAATGGCATTCTTAAAAGCAGAATATAAAGTACTTGCCTACTTTGTAGTGATAGCCGGGTTGCTGCTGGCATTTATGGGATACAGCAACCCCGGGAGTAGCTGGATGATAGCTATAGCATTTTTACTGGGTGCATTTTTTAGCGCCCTGGCGGGTTTCATAGGTATGCGCATAGCAACCAAAGCAAACGTACGTACCGCGCACGCAGCAAGAACAAGCCTGTCTCGTGCACTAAAAGTATCTTTTACGGGTGGCTCTGTTATGGGGCTTGGCGTAGCTGGCCTTGCAGTTTTAGGCCTTGGGGGGCTGTTCATTATCCTTCGTATGTATTTTGCACCTGGCGCAGGTGTGGACAGTGTGGAAATGGAGCGCACTATAGAAGTGCTTACCGGTTTCTCGCTGGGCGCTGAAAGTATAGCACTGTTTGCCCGTGTGGGTGGAGGTATATATACCAAGGCTGCCGATGTGGGCGCTGACCTGGTAGGTAAGGTAGAAGCAGGCATACCAGAAGATGACCCGCGCAACCCGGCAACGATAGCTGATAACGTGGGCGATAACGTGGGCGACGTAGCCGGTATGGGCGCCGACCTTTTCGGATCGTACGTAGCCACTGTGCTTGCAACTATGGTACTGGGCCGCGAAACGACCTCTGTAGATAACTTTAATGGTTTTGCGCCTATATTATTACCTATGCTGATAGCGGGTATAGGTATAGTGCTTTCTATGGTGGGTACCTTATTCGTACGTATATCTGAAAGTGCTGGCAACAGTACATCGGCAGTGCAGAGAGCGCTGAACATGGGTAACTGGGGTTCTATAGTATTGACAGCCATCGTTTCTGTGTTCCTCGTCAACTACATACTTCCCGAAACAATGATACTGCGTGGGATACCGTTCACCCGCAATGGTGTTATTATAGCAATAATGATAGGGCTTGCAGTGGGTACACTGATGAGTATGATAACCGAATACTACACAGCTATGGGCAAGCGCCCTGTGCTGAGCATAATACGCCAATCATCGACAGGGCACGCTACCAACATCATTGGTGGGCTTGCAGTAGGTATGGAGTCGACCTTTATGCCTATACTGGTACTGGCGGGAGGTATATTTGCCGCGCACCATTTTGCAGGATTGTACGGTGTGGCCATTGCTGCTGCCGGTATGATGGCTACCACTGCCATGCAGCTGGCCATTGACGCTTTTGGCCCAATTGCTGATAATGCAGGTGGTATTGCTGAAATGAGCGAACTGCCGAAAGAAGTGCGTGAAAAAACTGATATACTGGATGCTGTAGGGAATACGACCGCTGCAACCGGTAAGGGTTTTGCCATAGCATCGGCAGCGCTTACATCGCTGGCGTTGTTTGCGGCATATGTGGGCGTGGTAGAGAAAAATGGCTACTTGCTGCATCCGGCAGGGAGCCTGGACTCTGCGATAAACATATATCATGCAGATGTGCTTGCCGGCCTGTTTGTAGGGGGTATGATACCATTCATCTTCTCGTCTCTTGCTATACGTGCGGTAGGTGAGGCTGCTATGGCAATGGTAGAAGAAGTGCGCCGCCAGTTTCGCGAGATAAAAGGGATAATGGAAGGCACCGGGAAACCTGAGTATGATAAATGTGTAGCTATATCTACCCATGCATCTTTACGGAAAATGATGCTGCCTGGCGCTATAGCTATCCTGTCGCCGATAATAATAGGCTTTTTACTGGGCCCGGAAGTGCTGGGTGGTTTCCTGGCAGGCGCTACAGTGAGCGGTGTGCTGATGGGCATGTTCCAGAACAATGCCGGTGGTGCGTGGGACAACGCTAAGAAATCTTTCGAGAAGGGGGTGGAAATAAACGGCGAGATATACTACAAAAAGTCGGAGCCGCATAAAGCATCTGTGACAGGTGATACTGTGGGCGATCCTTTTAAAGATACATCTGGTCCTTCTATGAACATCCTTATCAAGCTGATGTCGATAGTGGCACTGGTAATAGCCCCCACCATTGCCGGGCTATGGGCCAATAAGCCAGCCACTACATTGAAAGCTCCTGTGAGAACAGAGCTACACTATACTGCTAAGGCCGCAACGGTACCGGTAGCAGCCAGATAAATATTATTGGTTACCCATTTATACGCCAGCTACAGAATCTTCTGCAGCTGGCGTTCTTTTAGTAGTTATCCTACTACATGCACCTCTATTTATGCCAGATGTTGGTTATGGATAGGTGGGACTAACGATCGATGTGCTGAGACAAATGGTGTGATGCAGATGAAGGACAGATGCTATTCGTAATAGAAGAAGGCCTTGTACTGAATGTACAAGGCCTTCTTCTATATGCTTAATGATATAACGATCTATTTATACTTCTACCGCTACAGCTTTAGCAATAGCAGTATGCAATTTTTTGGTAGGGATAGCAGGGATGACAAGCGCCACCTGTGGTTTCTGGCCCAGGGACCTCATGAAACGGAAGTGAGATACTATAGCGGCATTCATAGTAGGGATGGAGTTGTACTCGATATTGAATTCACGACATTTTTCCATTACAATTTTGCTGATAGCAGGGTAGTGAACATGGCTGATCTTGAAGAACAGGTGATGCTCTATCTGGTAGTTGAGCCCGCCTACGAACCAGGAAATTATCTTATTGTGCGGTGCAAAATTAGCGGTGGTCTTGACCTGGTGAATAGCCCATTCGTTCTCTATGACCTTAAGGTCGGTACTGGCCGACTCAAATTCAGTTTCTTCCACCACGTGTGCCAACTGGAAAACAATAGAAAGGGTGAGACCCATGACCATGTGCATGATGAGAAACCCGGCTAACCAAGCATGCCAACCAACTGCCGCTATTGGAATAGCGATATAGAATATAGCGTACATCACCTTGCTTACCCAGAAAATGACATGCTCCTTGGTATCCATCTTCCTCAATTCTGTGGTATTGATGCGTTTTTGGGCGTATTTAACGGTGTCGAACACCAAGACCCAAAGCATAGAGCTGATACCGTATGCTATAGGCAGGTACAGATGCTGTATCCTGTGCATGGGCATCCACGGCTGGGTGTGACACTGACGCAGCACGGGCACTTTAGCAATATCATCGTCTATGCCATCGATATTGGTATAAGTATGATGAATGATATTGTGTTTTTGTTTCCATATAAAAGCATTGCCACCCAGTGCGTTGAGGGTAAGGCCCAGCAATTCATTCACCCAATTCTTGCTGGAATAGCTGCCATGACAGGCATCGTGCATGATATTGAACCCGATGGTAGCTAATGCGAACCCCAGCAGGCCACACAGCGCCAATGCTACAGGTGCTGGAAAAGAAATGGTGAGCAGTGATATATAGATAGCTACAGTAGCAGGTACTGTTATAGCCATTTTAAGATAGAGTTTCCAGTTTCCTGTTTTACTGAGGTTGTTCTCAGTAAAGTAATTATCTACTGCTTTCTTTAGGGCAGGATAGAAAACAGCATCCTTATTATTGAAAATGACTTTTGACATAAATAGCCTTATATTTAGATAACAACGGCTAAAGTAGACAAATGGTTGTGTAAAACTAAAATAATGAATATTATTAACACACTTTAACCATATCGATATAATATTTATAATCAAATGATAAAATATGGCAATTTTTAATTAGCTTTGTGCTTTATTCATTATTTATATAAAATACAATGCAACAAGGTACAGTAAAATTTTTCAATGAAACTAAAGGTTTCGGTTTCATTACACCTTCAACAGGTGGCCAGGACATTTTTGTTCACGTTTCAGGTCTTATCGATGAGATTCGCGAGAACAGTGTAGTGTCTTATGAAGTAGAAAATGGCAAGAAAGGTTTAAATGCAGTTAACGTTCAAGTTATCTAAGCTTAATCATAGTTCTCATTTCAAAGCCCCGCAATTGCGGGGCTTTTTTATTTGTATCCGATAAGAAACTAACTGTTGCCGACTACGGGCCTTACAATAAGATGAGATGGCCCTTCAGTATGAAAACGTCATCTACTGTGTGTGCTTTTATTTCTTTTCTTTAAGGAGATAAACTATAACCGGGTAGTGATCGCTATAGCCATTGTCCCAAACAGAATTGATGGTGAAGGAACGGTGAGGAAGGCCCGCATCGCGCCCCAATTTATTATTCAGCCATGATGGGTTATAGATCTCGCAACGATAATATTGCCACATGTGGTTATTGTTCTTTATAAAAGACCCACTGAGCATTATCTGGTCTATAAGGTTCCACTGATGCTGGTAGCTTTCAGAACCCATACCTTTTTTATAGATGTTTATCCACGGATTGTATATATCTGTCAATTGCACATCGGCCCTATCGGCTTTGGCTTGCAGAACATTCATTACGCCTGCACTGGTAGGATTGTCGTTGAGGTCGCCCAACAATAAGAATTTTGTATTAGGGTCTGCTTTAAGTAAAGAGTCTGTATATTTTTTATCTATTCCGGCAGCCAGTAGGCGACCAGGCTCAGAAGCGGCTTCTCCACCAGATTTTGAAGGCCAGTGATTCACAAATATATGAACTGTATCGCCAGCTAACACTCCATATACATGCAGTATATCACGTGTAGGACGGTGCTGGCCTACTTGTGTAAGATCAACTATTATTTTATTAGCATCTATAAGGTAGAAGTATTTAGGGTTGTAAAGCATTGCGGTACTGATGCCCCGCTCATCAGACGTTGGGAACCATACGTATTTGTAGTTCCTGTCTTTTAATTCTGGCTGGTCTACAAGGTCTTTCAGTACCGTACTGTTCTCTACCTCTACAAGTCCTACTACTGCCGCACCATCCGGAGTGACATCTGTAGCTATTTTTTGTATCACGGTAGCAATGTTATGCTGTTTCTGCTTATAGATATCCCACGTATAATGGTATTGACCATTGGGAGTGAAGCCTTCATCATGTTTTGGACCAGGAACGGGCTCAAAGAAATTCTCGCAATTATAGGAGGCAACAGCTATTACCTGGAATTGTTTCTTCTGCGCAAAAGCAGAGGCTGATAAAATGATGGCTGTTGTAAAAATAAATAGATACCGCATTTGAAATTTTTGCAAAGGAAACTGAAAAAGTATGGGCCATGAATCGTGGTAATAATTTGGTAACCTTAAGTTAATAATGCAGATTAATCCTTAACATGAAGTTGATTTTTCGATAACATTCACGCACACAAGCAGCCGTACTTTTGCCGGGTTACAAATGTATATCCATTATATTTTAAAGTATGTATAAATTTTTAAGAGTAATATTGTGTTTGTTCCTGTTGCCTGCCACACTGTTTGCACAGTCTAATAGGAACAGTGCGCTTGTGGTGGGACGGGTAGTGGCAAGGGATACCAAGGAGAACATAGCAGATGCGCAAATAAGCATCACCACATTGAAAGTGACGACAACCACAGGCAATGAAGGTGAATTTGTGCTGAGCGAAGTACCATTCGGAACGTATCGGATAGTAGTAAGTGGTACCAACATAAAAACTGATTCGTTCGCAATAATAGTAAATAAGAATGTGGACATGGGTGCTGTGTTAGTTACACTGCAGGCCCCTCCGCCCCCATCTATAACATCTGATATACCTACAATAGGGATACAGGAAGATAATGTGAGTACTACGGATGACAACATTCAGGTACAAACAGCAGACGGCCTTGCTGTGTCGCGGAACGATCCCTTTTATGCGACTGCAACTCCGATATTGAATATTAATAACCACTGGACAGCGCGAGGGTACAAGAATAGCGAACAGGAACTGCGTGTAAATGGTATTGTGATGAACGATGTATCGAACTTTGGATCTGCCTGGAACCAGTGGGCGGGACTGGGTACCGTGTTTCATATCAGTGATGTAACAGTGGGCCTTTCTCCATCTGACTACACATTTGGTGACCTTAACGGATCTGCCTATATTAAGAATACCGCAGCCGATCAGCGTAAAGAGACCATGGTCTCTTACACAGCAACCGACCGTACCTATCGTAACCAAGTGAGCCTGACACATAACAGTGGCCTGATGAAGAACGGATGGGCCTATTCTATAGCAGTGAGTAAAAGGTGGGCTGAAGAAGGCTATGTGCCAGGTACTTTTTATAATGGCTACTCTTACTACGCGTCTGTGAGTAAAGTAATAAAGAAGAACACATTCAGTATCACCACATTTGGAGCGCCAACAGAACGTGGTAAATCAGGGTTTACAACAGAAGAAGCACGGCAACTGGACGGCAATAATTATTACAACCCAAACTGGGGCTACCAAGATGGTGCAAAACGGAACGCAAGAGTAGAAAAAGAGTTTCAGCCGGTGATGATGCTTACCCATGTATACAGACCCTCAGAAAATACTGTTTGGACAACGTCTTTATCTTACCAGTTCGGTAAGGATAAGAACTCTACACTGGATTGGTATAACTCGACCGACCCACGACCAGACTATTATAAATACCTGCCGAGCTGGCAACTGAACCAAGTGCCACCGAATCCGCAGGCATATGCACAATTGCGCGATTCGATACTGGCTAATAAGGACAGGCTTCAGATAAACTGGAACAAAATATACCAGAACAACTATTTGAATTATGATAGCATAACGAATGTAAATGGTATATCTGGTAACACGGTAAGAGGGCACCAGTCGACCGTTGTGCTTGCAAATGATGTGCAGGATGTTAAGAAATGGTCTTTGGCTACTAATCTGCAGCGTTCATTAAATGAGCATGTGACAGTATATACAGGTATTGATGTGCTGGCACAACAAACACATAGCTACCGCGAGCTTGCAGACCTTCTGGGTGGTGATTACTTTGTGAACTACAATCAATTTGCTGCACAGCAATATGTAGGCAACCCGGCTTATGTACAAAATAATCTTAAAAATCCTAACCAAGTAATAAAAGTTGGCGATATATATGGCTATAACTATATCAATAATTATCTAAATGGTGTGTACCGGGCGCAGGTGAAATTTAATTATAACAAGTATGATTTCTTTGCCGGTGGTTTTATAGGTCTAAACACATTTAACAGGGATGGCTTAATGCAGAATGGATTATTCCCTAATAATTCATACGGTACCAGCGCTACACAAAACTTCCTGATATATGGATTGAAAGGTGGGATAGACTACAAGATAAACGGCTATAATATTTTTTATGTAAATGCCGAGATCAAGGCAGAACCACCAACAGTAGACAATACCTACATATCTTCTCGTACACGCGACTATACTGTGAACAACCCTACAGTGCAGATAGACCAGTCGATAGAAGCAGGGTACAGATTGAATATGCCTAATACAAGTGTACGTGTAACCGGCTACGCAACAAGCATTAACAATGCAACAGTGGTCAAACGTTTTTACAATGATGACCCTGCTTACCAAACCTTTGTGAACTACGTGATGCAGAATGTGAACATGCAATTTACCGGTACCGAACTTGCAATAGAACACAAGATACTAAAAGAGCTAAGTGTGACAGGAATTGCATCTATAGGACAAGCATTTTACGCTAACCGTCCCAACATTACTGTATACCTGGATAACGATACGGTAAAGAACCCGCACAGCAGCCAGGCATACATAAAGAACTACTACCTGGCCACAGGACCACAAACAGCCTATAGCCTTGGTTTCAACTATCATAAAAGCAGGAAGTGGGGTGCACGTGCCAACTTTACCTATTGCGACCGTAACTATGTAGATATAAACCCTGACCGCCGGACTACTGCAGCAGCAGGAGGCCTCACCCCCGGCAGCAGCGAATGGAGCCAGGTTTTTGCCCAGGAAGAATTGCCATCATACTTCGTAGTAGATGTAAGCGGGAATTATAGCATTAACCTGTCGAGTAAAGGAAGTGCATTGCCACGCAATACGGTATTGGATATAAGAGCAGGCATTAACAATTTGCTGAACAATACCAATATCATATCAAGAGGTGCAGAACAGCTGAGGTATGACTTTACAAACAGCAATCCGGCTACCTTCCCTAATAAATACTTGTACGCATCAGGTATAAATTTTATAATCAGCGCATCTCTTAAATTTTAAAAAAAAATATAAAACATAGTATATGAAACGTTTACTTTTTTCTTTTGCAGTAGTTGCCCTAAGCATTGTTACATTCTCATCCTGCTTTAAAAAAAATTATGATAGTCCACCTAACCTGGGTAGCACAGGTAACAGCATACCGACCAACCTGACCTTGCTACAACTCAGCCAATTGGCTAGCGCCGCAGGTACTGCCGGCCGTATCATGGGCGATAGTACAGTATATGGTGTAGTGATAGGTGATGACCGTAGTGGTAACCTATACAAACAAATAGTGATACAGGACTCTACAGGTGGTATGACCGTGCTGATAGACCAGAATAATCTGTATGCCAGCTACCCGATAGGTATGAAGATATATATCAAGCTGAAAGGTCTTTGCATTGGTACATACGCAGGATTGCCTGAACTTGGTTATACACAAACCCTTACAGGCATTGCTAAAATACCTTCTTCACTAACAAGTGGGTATATAGTACAGGGAAGTACAGGTAATACAGTAACGCCTAAGCATTTTCAACTATCGCAGATATCAAATAATGTAAGCGCTTTGTTCAACACGCTGATCACTATTGATAGTGTGGAATTTACAACAGCATTCGCCGGTGGCAAATGGGCACAACCAGTAACCACATCATCTACCACACAGTTGAACTTAGAAGATTGCAGTGGTAAGACAATAGTACTATACAACAGTGGATACGCATCATTTCAGCCCTACCTGACACCTACCGGAAAGGGTAGCGCTACGGTGATATATTCTGTATACAACAGCACTCCGCAAATACTGATGCGCGATACGACCGACTTTAAGATGAAAGGTGCAAGGTGTAATGGTAGTGTAATAACTACGGCTACCCTGATAACTATTGATAGCCTTAAGAAATTATTCTACGCTAATTCGGCCAACCACAGTGACCCTTATACCCTTACCAGCAGCTATAAAATATCTGGTATTGTAACCATGACCCAATCTCAGGGCGCTTTGAGTGCAGGTAACATTGTGATAGAGGATGGTAGTTTTAAAGGTATAGATCTGTATTTTGGATCTGCAGTTTCATTTGCAGTGGGCGATTCTATATCTATAGACATTACAGGCGGTGGCGTAAGCCGTTATAAACCACTTACAGGTTCACTGGAAGTTAAACTATCTTCTTCTGCAGCTTCAAAGGCGGTAACATTAGGTACAGGCATATCTCAGCCACCATTGGTAATGACCACTGCAGCTATTGCCGCAAATTATGCATCGAGCGACCTGGAATATGTACTTGTTAAGATCCTGAACCCAACATTTACAGGTGGCACAACCTACGGTGCTGCCAGGAACATTGTTGATGCTTCCTCTACAACAGGTATACCTTTCTATACATACAGTGGTGCACCGTTCGCTTCGCAAACAATACCAACAGCTCCTAAGTCGGTTACCGGTATATTGATAAGTTTTAGCAGCAATCCAGAATTGGAATTGCGCGACCCGGCAATAGATGTACAATAAGAGTTGTGGTTTTATAAAAATACATTCTCAAAAGCCTACGGTATATCCGCAGGCTTTTGATATCTAAATACAGGAGTAAAGAAATAATTTTTTGAGTATGAGGAAAGTTTTCACAGCTTTTATTTTCATAGTACTGAATGCTGCAAGTGCCAGTGCGCAGGTGAAAATATTGTTTGATGCCACGAAAGCCGAAACATCGGGCAATGCAGACTGGGTGATAGATGCAGACCAGACCAATCTGGGGTATAGCAGCAGTACAGGTTTGCCTTATACAGGCTCATCGGGGTTCAAAAGCGATCCGCAGCGCATACCTACACCGGCCCAAAGCGGCATTACCGCTGGTACGGCTGAAACTTACTGGACCGGCTCGCTGAGCGCCTGGGGGGTAGACCTGGTAAATAAGGGCTATATGCTGGAAACGCTGCCTTATAATGGCAGCATTACTTACGGTGATAATACCAATGTGCAGGACCTGGCAAACTACAAGGTTTTTGTAATTGATGAGCCAAACATAAAATTCTCTGCTGCAGAAAAAACTGCGCTACTGCATTTTGTAGAAAATGGTGGAGGTCTGTTCATGATATCTGATCATATCAACAGCGACAGGAACAATGATGGCTGGGACAGCCCGGCCATATGGAACGACCTCTTTACCAATAACGGATCGGTTACCAACCCATTTGGAATATCAGTAGATCTAAAGGATATTTCGGGTACGTTCCACTATGTGGTGACCGCACCAAATGACAGCATACTGCACGGACCTATGGGCAATGTGACCTCGGTAGTATGGCATAACGGCACTACCATGACCATTGACCCAACTAAAAATACTACAGTGCAAGGTGTGGTGCACAATACATCGCCTGCCAGCGGCAACAGTAATGTTGTAGTTGCTTATGCCAGGTATGGCAATGGAAAGGTAGGGATGATGACAGACAGCTCACCATTTGACGATGGCACCGGCAATCCTAATGCCAGCTTGTATAGCAGCTACGCTACAGAGGCCAGCCATCGCAATGTGATCATGAACATGACCATATGGCTTGCCACTGCCAACCCTGTGGCGGTGCCTGATGTAAAGGAAAGCGTGAATGCTGTATCTGTTTATCCTAATCCATCGACCGGTACTGTGTATATCAGCAGCAGCTCTGTTATAAAAGGGGCCGCTATTGATATATACGACCTGATGGGGAAAAGTATTTTGCACATAAGTTCTGTAGACCTGCTAAAGGATGTGCCCGCAACGTATACATTAAATAAGGGCTTTTACTTCGTGAAGGTAAGCGCTGAAGGATCTGTGATAACGAAGACAGTAGTCGTTCATTAATTTATTCACCAGGCAGTATTGTGAGCAAGAACAACAAATATTTATCAGCAAGGCATCTTTTATTGACCATTCTTATGGCAGTGGGTGTGTATTCTTTTGCACAAGCCCAGCAAATAGCTGTGACCCCTGCACAAACAGCGCTTGCTTTATCTCAAAAACTGGTAGGGAAGGGCGTGACCATAAAAAATGCTACCCTTACCTGCCCATCGGTAGCAAATGGTCTGTTCACAGCTACCACAGGTATATTGGGCATAGATAGTGGCATAGTACTTACAACAGGCCTTGCAGCTACGCAGATAAGTGCTTTTGGCGTGGATGGTCCGTCTAGTTTCCTGGCAAGTACCAATAACCATGCACCGGGAGATATAGTGCTGAACGGATTGGCAGGCCAAAATACTTATGATGCCTGTGCACTGGAATTTGATGTGATACCACAGGGGGATACACTAAAGTTTGATTACGTTTTTTCGTCAGAAGAATATATAAATGCAGTGTGCGGACCTTACAATGATGCTTTTGCATTTTTCATATCAGGGCCAGGCATTAGCGGACAGCAAAATATGGCACTTGTACCAGGTACCAATATACCTGTAACAATAAACAGTGTGAACAATGGAACGCCTGGCCGCGGGCATAATATTGCCGATTGTAATGCTATGGGACCGGGTTCTCCGTTCACCTCTTACTATATAGACAACTCGCATGGCTTATACCTTACACACAATGGACGCACCACGGTGCTGCAAGCCATACACAATGTAATGCCATGTGGCATGTATCATCTAAAGATGGTGATAGCAGATGCCGGGAATGCTACCTATGATTCAGGTGTGTTCTTAAAAGCGGGTAGCCTGCAGACCAGTTCATATGCCGTGACCTCCGTGCCGCCTGCTGCACCAGCACCGGTAAAAGATACATTGCCCTTTGCGGTTAAAGGGTGCCTGCCGGGGCATTTTCGTGTATCACGGTCGGTTGCATCTGGCTTGCCGCTGACACTGCATTATACTTTTGGTGGTACTGCTGTGAAAGGTATAGATTATACGGTTGCCGCAGATAGCATAACCATACCGGCCAACGATACTGCTGCCGATGTGGTGATAAATGGGATAGTGACCGCAGCAGGTGGTGCTAAAAGAGTAAATATATACATTGCCCTGCCTGCCAACTGCAGCATAGGTGGCACTGCTATAGCAGACAGCGCATCGCTGATACTGTATGATAGCCTGAACATTAAAATATTGACACCCGATACTGCTTTATGCACCGGAGTATACTTTCCGCTGCTTGTGAGTGGCGCGGACTATCTGAATTATAGCTGGACATCATCTGATAACAAATTCGGGTCTACCCAAAAGGATCCTGCAATACTGGTGCAAGCGGCAATGGTACTTACGGTCTCAGCATCGTTACCCGGCACTACCTGTATCTCCAACGCGCCATCGGTAAAGATATCTATTCATAAGTCGCCTGCTGTAGTTGCTACAGCACCTGCAAAAGTATGTGTGCACGGGCCAGTGCAGTTAAGTGCGCAGGTGACACCACCGGGAAATGAATATACGTATCAATGGGATGGCCCGGCAGGCTTTGCGTCTTCATTGCCAGAGCCCTACTTGCTTGCGGCAACAGCAAATGCAAGCGGCATATATGTAGTACATGCAACCAATGATAGCAATTTGTGTGTAGGTGCCGATTCGGTAAAAATATTGGTTGTGGTACCGGATACCCCATCTGTAGTGACCCCGCAGATAGTATGCCAGAACAAAGAGAATGTGCAGCTTTATGCAAAAGGAAAGGGTACATCGTTTACGTGGTATACATCGCTGCAAGATACGATCGGTTCAACCGATGCCCCTGTTGTGCCCACTGGGGCTATAGCGGTGTATGATTATTATGTTTCACAAGTTATAGCGGGTTGCGAAAGCGACAGGAGCGCTATAAACGTAAGCGTAGAAAAATGCTGTGACGGGAATGTTTTTGTGCCGGATGCTTTTACGCCTAATAACGACGGGAAGAACGACAAGTTCGAGATCAGCAAGAACTATGGCTACTACATAGAAAAACTACAGGTGTACAACAGGTGGGGGCAAATGATGTTTGACGGGCACGGAGATAATGGCTGGGATGGCCGGTTTGGAGGAGCGTCTGCAGAAGTAGGCAACTATTTTTATTATTTGAGGATGAGCTGTATCAACGGCGGTATAGTGGAAAGAAAGGGTACTGTGGTGCTCATTAAATAAGGTAAGCAATAGAATGAATTTATGAAGAGAATGTTTTTAGCCGCATTTGCAATATTGGCATTTGTGCAGCAAGGCCATACGCAAAGCAGGATGCACTTTTATTTTAATTTCCCGGTAAACAATAGTGTATCTACAGGTGTGAATGCAATGTATGTGGGCAATAGTATGGCAGACACCATAGTGGCTTACATAAACAAGGCGCAAAGCACTATGGACATAACCCAATTCGAATATATACAAAGCAGCAGCTATGCAAACATAGCTACTGCCATAAATAATGCTTACAACAGAGGAGTAACTGTACGCTATATATATGACGGCTCCGCTACCAACACGGGGATGAACGCGCTGAATAGTAATATACATACATTGGCCAGCCCTACTACCAGCGGCTATGGTATCATGCACAATAAGTTCATCATCATAGATGCCAATGCTACTAACCCAGCCAATGCATATGTGTTATCAGGGTCGCCAGACTGGAGCACCACCATGTTCAGCAGCGACTACAATAACCTGGTAGCCATACAGGATAAGCCTCTTGCTCTTGCCTACACTGCAGAATTCAATATGATGTGGGGTGGCACGGGCGCCACGCCTAATACTGCAAACACCAAATTTGGACCAAATAAGACCGACCTGGGCATGCATAGCTTTACGATAGATGGACACCTGGTAGAACTATATTTCAGCCCATCTGATAATACGGATAGCCATATACAATCGACCATCGCGACAGCTAATACCGATCTGTATTTTGGTATGTACACATTTACCTCGGGTACAGACGCATCATTGATAGTAGGACGTAAGAACGCAGGTGTTTATGTAGCCGGTATAGATGACAGCTACAGCAACTCATACTCACCGCACACCACATTTGTGAATGGACTTGGCAGCAACTTTAAAGTATACACCGGTTCAGGTATCTACCATAACAAGTACATGATAGTAGATCCATCAGATAAATGTTCTGACCCCATGGTACTTACGGGCTCGCACAACTGGACCACTGCCGCTAATACTATGAATGACGAGAACACGCTTATCATACACAGTGATACAGTTGCTAATCTTTACTATCAGGCTTTTTATGCTGACTTTACAGGGCTTGGGGGTACGCTGACCTCGCAAAAAGGTTGCCCGAATGCGGTAGCTGCGGTGCAGTTGTCCGATAATAATGTAATGGCCTATCCTAACCCTTCTGCTGGCAACTTTACGATATCATACGATATGCAGCTATCATCCCAGGTCTCTTTATATGTTACAGACGCTATAGGGCGTGTAGTCGCCGGCAGTCAAGAACCGGTAGTTAAAAACGAAGGCACACACGAGGTGACCATAGACGTACCTGCTCCGGGGATATATTTCTGGGTATTTAGGTCGGGAACCTACACCCGGTCCGGTAAGCTGGTAAAACTGTAAGTAACCATTTTTAAATATAACAGGCACATAAGGCACACAATTAATAATTACTTAACCACGTCATAATATACGGGGCAAGCAAAAACATCAACTTCGCACAGTAATAATACAGTTTTATGAAAAAGATCACTACACTTTTAGCCGCCGTTGTTCTATCACAACTGGCTTCAGCGCAGATATCGGTAACAGGTACCTCCCTTACCTACGCGCAAAATTTTGATGCACTGGATACATCCAGCGCAATTACAACTTCTTCAATTGCGCCGCTTGCAGGCTGGGCCATTTT
This sequence comes from Flavipsychrobacter sp., assembly GCA_965276955.1. Taxonomy (GTDB): domain Bacteria; phylum Bacteroidota; class Bacteroidia; order Chitinophagales; family Chitinophagaceae; genus JABDEZ01. The sequence continues at coordinate 130,844 of CBDIBP010000020.1, read as the reverse complement.
TGAAGTAGGTAGTAGCACAAGTACTGTTAATAATGAGTACAGAGGCGGTACCGGAGCATTGAATACTGGAGATACTTATAGCTTTGGTTCTGCAGGTGTTGCCGAGCGCGCTTTAGGCAGTATAGCATCGGGTAGTAATGTACCTTCTTACGGAGTATCGTTCGTAAATAATACAGGAGCTACCATCAGTGGTTTTACCATGAAGTATCGTGTAGAAGAATGGCGCTTTGGCCAGTTCCGTAATGGCATAGGCAGCCCTGACACCACACGCTTTTTGTACAGCACGGTGGCAAATACTGTTGCTGATACAGGAGCTGCTAATGGCTGGATAGAAGACGTAGCTGGTATGCTGAACACGCCAAACCTTACCGACACTGTTGTTGGTGCAAAGAATGGTAATGCAACAGGGTATTTTACTAATAAAACAGTTACTGAAACAGTAAGCATACCTAATGGCGGACATATAGTGCTGAGATGGCAAGATGTGAACATAGGCGGATCGGACGACGGATTGGCTATAGACAGTTTCTCTATTACATTTGCTACTACAGGCGTGGTATCTCCTAAACCAACTATTGTTAGTTTGTCTCCTGCGGCCGGTGCAACTGGTGTTTTAGCTGGTGCCAACCTGGCCATTACGTTCAACAAACCAGTAACTGCCGGAACAGGTAACATTGTTATCAAGAACCAAACTACGCAGACCTCTGTCACTAAATCTGTGACCTCTGCTGATGTAACGGTAAGCGGCGCTGTAGTAACTGTAGCTAATACCGGCCTGGCGCTGGGTAATACATATCACGTTACTTTCGACTCTACTGCTTTCGATTCTTCTATTTACAATTCTTATGGTATCTATGATACTACTGCATGGAAATTTACAACGGCATCTGGTGTTGTGAACCTTGATTCACTGAATGAGAATTTCAATTCATCATGTCCAGCAGGTTTACCAGCAGGTTGGGTATCTTATAGTGTAACAGGGCCGCAGGTGTGGGGTTGTACCGCATATGGTTATGGTGGTACTTATGGTATGCAGATGAACGGTTACGCTGCCCACATCAACAATGCGAACAACGACTGGCTGATATCTCCAAAACTGGACCTGAGTTCTTTCACTAACGTATTCTTACAGTTTCAAGCTAAGAAAGAATTTAAAGGAGATGACCTGACAGTAATGGTATCGAACAACTATAGTGGTGCAGGCGACCCAACCTCTGCAACCTGGACCAACCTGAACATCAACTTTGCACCAGCAAGCATAGATACACAGTTCCATGCGTATACTGCTAACCTGACCACTTACAAGTCTCAGCCAATATTTGTAGGTATACAGTATATGTCAAGACCTAACGCTACTGACACCAATGCTGCAAGATGGACAGTTGATAATGTGCAGACCCTGAGGTCTGTAGGTTTATCTGTAGTGAGCAACGAAAAACTACAGCTGACCGTGGTAGGTGCATCTACTACCAGCAACGTTAACTTGCTGTTCACTGCTGCTGATAACGCTAATTGCAACCTGGAGATATTTGATATTACTGGGCGCAGGGTGTATACAGAGAATAGATACATTGCTGCTGGCACACAGCGCATTGCTTTGACCGACCTGAACCTGCACGCAGGTATGTATATTGTGAAGCTGAGCAACGACCATAGCTATGGTGTGGTGAAGACTACTGTACAATAGTTATATTTTTTTATAAATAAAGCCCTTGCATATACATATGTGCAAGGGCTTTATGTTTTATATATCACTGACATTGAATGGAAAAATGATTTGACAACAATTCGGTAACATGCAGGTAGTGATCCCATAACATTCCGATAATACTTTTACAGAGTTTGAGCTTATTATACGTTAATATATAATTATATGAGTAAATTTTACAAGAGGATCTTAGTGTGCTGTTGGGGTATATTTTCACTATTTCTGATGACTCAAAAAGCTATTGCGCAAGCGGCTTTTACACCGGGACATATACTTGTCTATAGAATTGGTGATGGTTCAACGGCATTAAGCAGCACCTCATCAGATGCTTTTTATGATGAGTACACAACATCCGGTGTCTTTGTTCAGTCTGTAGCAGTCCCGACCTCTGGCAACGGGCGGCTTGTACACAGCGGATCCGCTACATCAGAAGGATATATAGTACTTAGCCAGGATAGCACATTGGTAAGTAATGCCGGTTATGATGCTACCGTTGGGACCGCTTCCATTGCTAATACAACGGCTGCGGCCGCACCAAGAGCATCAGATACGCTTAATATACTTGGTGCAATTGACAGGTCAATAACCACCTCAACATTATTGGGTGGGAGCAGTAATAACAATAGAAGTGCTGTGAAGGGTGCCGCTAATGATTTTTGGGAAGCGGGTGCTGGTGGCGTAGCTTACATTGGCTATAATAATACAGCATCAATAATTAACTCTACAAATACCCGTATTGTACAAATATTTAACGGGAATATGTATTATTCTACAGGCTCTGGTACCCAAGGTATATATAAAATTACCGGTACTCCTAATGCTGGTCCTGTAACTCCTACTGCTTTACTTACAACCAACGCGTTAGGTGGGGGGACATCTCCATATGGTTTTTCAATTAACAGTACAGAAACTATTATATATGTTGCTGATGATGGTGCAGGTATATCAAAATATACATACAATGGTACGGTTTGGAGCAGGGCATATACTTATTCAGGAGCTTCAAATCAAGCCCGAGGCCTAATCGTGGATTGGAGTGGCACTAACCCCGTTCTTTACGCTATTCCTACCACTGGCGCGTCACTCTTAAAAATAATTGATAATGGTTCTGTTGCAGGATCTACGATCACGACAACAACATTAAGTTCGGCTGTAACGAATACAATTCTTAGGGGTATAGCTTTCGCACCAATGTGCGTGACGCCAACATTGGCAACGCCGGCCATTACTAATCTATGTACCAGCGGGTCAGTAACCTTAAATGCCAGTTCTTATGCTGTAACCGGTCTTTCTTACATTTGGAAAAATAATGGTACTACAGTTGCTACAACAAGTACACCAACATATAGCACAACAACAGCGGGCACTTATACAGTAACTGCATCTACGGGATATTGTAATAGAACTGCTGCAACCTCGGTGGTAATAACTGGCGTGCCAATTGGCAACCCGGTATTCACACTTGGGGCTACCTCAACCCGCTGCCAAGGGGCTGCTACAGTATCGTATAGCGCCACCGCTTCTAACAGCACAGGTATCGTTTATACCCTGGATGCAACAACATCAGCATACCTTGGTAACAGCATCAACAGCCTTACAGGTGATGTGACGTATGCCGCGGGCTGGAGTGGAACATCTATAATTACTGCAACAGCTGCAGGTTGTGCAGGGCCAACTACAGCCAATCATACAGTTACTGTGAAACCGCTGCCTGTACAACCAGCGTCGTTCACAGCTTCTACCTCTTCTGTATGTCAAGGGCAGACAGGTGTAACCTATACAGTTGCGAATGATGCCACAGTTACTTATAACTGGAGCTACAGCGGCACAGGTGCCACAATAACAGGGACCAGTAACAGTGTAACTGTAGCATATAGCAATATTGCTACCAGCGGCACACTGAGTGTAACGGCTACAGCTAACAACGGTTGTGGTATATCTACAGCGCTAACACTTCCTATTACCGTTAATCCATTACCTGCACAACCTGCTCCATTTACTGCGTCTACAACTACGGTATGCCAGGGCACTAACAATGTAACGTATACCGTACCTAATGACCCCACGGTCACCTATAACTGGACCTATAACGGAGCTGGTACTACCATAAACGGAACAGGGAACAGTGTGACCGTAAGCTACAGTACATCGGCCACCAGCGGTACACTGAGTGTTACTGCTACGGCTACGAACGGTTGTGGTATATCTGCCGCACGCACACTGGCTATAACAGTGAACCCACTGCCCAACCAGCCAGCGACCTTCACCGTATCGAACTCAAGTGTGTGCCAGGGCCAGAGCAACGTAACGTATACCGTTCCTAACGACGCTACGGTTACCTATAACTGGACCTATACCGGCGGTACCGGAGCTACTATAACAGGTAGCGGCAACAGTGTAACGGTGAGCTACAGCAGTACTGCTACCAGCGGTACCCTGAATGTGACAGCTACTGCCATAAACGGTTGTGGTATATCAATAGCTCGCTCATTAGCGGTTACGGTAAAACCATTGCCAGCACAGCCAGCGGCCTTTACAACTTCAACGGCAACAGTATGTCAGGGTACGAACAATGTGACCTATACTGTTCCTAATGACGCAACAGTAACTTACGCTTGGACCTATAGCGGCGGCGGCGCTACCATAACACCAGCTGGCAACACAGCCAATGTGAGCTTTAGCAGTACCGCTACCAGCGGTGCCCTGAGTGTGACCGCTACTGCTATAAATGGTTGTGGTACATCTACCCCCCAGTCTATTGCCATCACAATAAATCCACTACCCAACCAGCCTGCTGCATTCACTACATCGAGCGCAACAGTATGCCAGGGGACAAATAATGTGACCTATACGGTACCTAACGATCCATTAGTTACTTATAACTGGAGCTATTCTGGTACTGGTGCTGCTATAACACCATCTGGCAATACTGCCAGTGTGAGCTTTAGCAGTACAGCTACCAGTGGCACACTGAACGTGACCGCTACAGCTATCAATGGTTGTGGAACTTCACTACCACGTGGAATAGCGGTTACTGTTAGTCCACTTCCTAACCAGCCTGCCGCATTCACTATCTCATCTGCAACCGTATGCCAGGGAACAAATAATGTGACCTATACCGTTCCTAACGACCCACTTGTAACTTACAACTGGACCTATACCGGCGGAACAGGTGCAACTATAACAGGCACTGGTAATAGTGTGGCCGTAAGCTACGGCACTACTGCTACCAGCGGCACACTGAGTGTTACCGCAACAGCTATAAATGGTTGTGGTATCTCTGCTGCACGTACATTAGGTATCACCGTTAATCCATTACCTAACCAACCTGCTGCATTCACTACCTCGACAGCAACAGTATGCCAGGGGACAAGTAATGTGACCTATACGGTACCTAACGATCCGTTGGTTACTTACAACTGGAGCTACTCCGGTACTGGTGCTACCATAACACCATCTGGTAACACTGCCAGCATAAACTTTAGCAATACTGCTACCAGCGGTACCCTGAATGTGACCGCTACTGCTATAAATGGTTGTGGAACATCTACAGCCCGGGGTATAGCAGTGACCATTAACCCACTGCCCAATCAACCCGCAGCATTTAGCATATCAACAGGTGTGGTATGCCAGGGTCAAAGCTCAGTATCTTACGCAGTACCTAATGATGCTACTGTTACCTATAACTGGACCTATACAGGTACTGGCGCTACTATAACAGGCACCAGTAATGTAGTTACTGTAGCATTCAGTAATACAGCCACCAGCGGTACACTAAATGTAACTGCTACCGCCATAAACGGCTGCGGTATATCGGCTGCACGTGGAATTGCCATAACTGTGAACCCATTACCGCAGATGCCTGCTGCCTTCACCGTATCGAACGCGAGTGTATGCCAGGGCACGAATAATGTGAACTATACGGTACCTAATGATGCTACTGTTACATATAACTGGGCCTATACAGGAACAGGAGTGACCATAACACCAGCTGGCAACACTGCCAATGTTAGCTTTAGCAACGCTGCTACGAGCGGCACACTAAATGTGACCGCAACAGCAATAAATGGTTGCGGTATATCAAGCCCGCGATCGCTGGCTATTACGGTGAAACCACTGCCTGCACAACCAGCGGCCTTCACTGCATCGACCGCTGCGGTATGCCAGGGACAAAGCACTGTAACATATACCGTTCCTAATGATGCTTCTGTAACTTATAGCTGGACCTACAGCGGTGCGGGCGCTACCATAACAGGAACAACTAATAGCGTGACCGTAAACTTTAGCAATACTGCTACCAGTGGTACTCTTAGTGTGATCGGCACCGCCGTGAACGGTTGTGGTATATCGGCTCCACGCAGTATTGCCATAACAGTAAATCCGCTACCAACACAGCCGGCAGCATTCACTGCAGCGCCTACCACTGTATGCCAGGGACAGAACAATGTAACATATACCGTTCCTAACGACCCTGCGGTCACTTACAACTGGACCTACACAGGCGGAACAGGTGCAACCATAACTGGTACTGGTAATAGCGTGACCGTGAGCTATAGCGCCACTGCTACCAGCGGTACGCTGAATGTGGCAGCTGCTGCAATAAATGGTTGTGGTACTACCATAGCCCGCTCAATAGCTATTACAGTGAATCCGCTGCCTAACCAACCCGCAGCCTTTACTACCTCATCTGCAACAGTATGCCAGGGACAAAGCACAGTAACTTATACCGTACCTAATGATCCTGCAGTAACTTACAACTGGACCTACAGCGGTACCGGCGCTATTATAACAGGAACAACGAATAGTGTAACTGTTAGCTTTAATAATACAGCAACCAGCGGTACCCTGGGAGTTACGGCCACGGCTATTAATGGTTGCGGCATCTCGGCAGCAAGTACCATTGCTATTACTGTTAATCAACTGCCTGCACAACCCGCAGCATTTACAGCAGCTCCTGCTGTAATATGCCAGGGCCAAAGCAATGTAGTATACACTGTACCAAATGTGAGCACAGTAACTTATAACTGGACCTACAGTGGGGCCGGTGCGACCATAACTGGTACTGGTAACTCAGTAACCGTAAGCTTCAGTAATACTGCCACCAGTGGTACACTTAGCGTAACCGCTACTGCCATTAACGGCTGTGGTATATCCATACCCCGCAATACTACTATTACGGTGAGCCCAGTGCCCAACCAACCTGCAGCATTTACCACATCTACAACTACAGTATGCCAGGGGCAAACCAATGTGATATACACAGTGCCCAATGATGCAACAGTAACATATAACTGGAGCTACACAGGTAGCGGCGCTGCAATAAACGGCACAGGTAATAGTGTATCTGTTAATTATAATACTACTGCTACAAGTGGTAATATACAAGTTACTGCCACGGCTATCAACGGTTGTGGTATCAGCAGTGCCCAGGCCATACCAGTTACCGTTAATCCACTGCCGTTGATCACGATCACGCCATCGGCGCAGAACGTGTGTAACAATACACCTGAAACAATAACTATATCGAGCAGTGTGATCAATACTACTTATACGTGGACCAACACGCTTCCATCTACCGGCGCTCCGGCTACAGGTATTGCGAGCAGTGTACCGTTCACTGCGCTTAACACAGGCAATGCATCGGTCACAGACACTATAATAGTGATACCTACTGCCAACTCTTGCATAGGCCCTAAACAAAAAGCGTATGTGATAGTGAATCCTACACCTGGAGCAACAGCTACACCATTGACCCAAACGGTATGTAACGGTATAGCTGCTAACGTAACCTTCAGCAGCAGTGTAACAACCGGGACAACAACCTACAGCTGGACCAACAACATGACTGCAATAGGCCTTGGTAACAGCGGCACAGGTAATGTGAGCTTTAATAGCACGAACACCAGTACAACACCCGATACTGCAACTATAATAGTGATACCCTCAGCCAATGGATGTGTGGGTGCCGCTAAAGCCGCTACTATAATAGTAACACCTTTGCCAACAGTAAGTATAAATATACCTGCACAATCGTTATGTACCGGGGCGGCAACAACGCCTATTAATTTCAGCACTACAGTGCCGGGCACAGCATATACATGGGTAAACAATAATACATTGACAGGGGTGGCACAGAATGGCGTGGGTAACATTGCTTCTGTAACTACAGCATACACCACAATTCCTATCACGTCCACAATAACAGTAACGCCAATAATAAATGGTTGTGCAGGTGTCTCTCAACAGGCTACTATAACTGTAAACCCATATCCGCAGGCTACTGTTTTTGCGAACAACGGTACCACAAGCTGTGTTAACGATAGTGTAGTGCTTAATGCGAACACTGGCGCAGGCTATACTTATCAATGGCTATATAATGGTAGCCCGATATCCAATGCTACTGCTTCGGTTTATGCGGCGCACGCAACCGGGTATTATTCAGTATCTGTAAAGTCCATCGGTTGTCTTAGTACCTCTACACAAACTGCCGTACTGGTAAAGGCTATACCAGCTGCCCCTATCTATAATGTAGGCGGTACACTTACACACTGTATTGGCGATAGCGTAATGCTGGGAACTATAACGAACATACTGCCTCCGTACACATACCAATGGCAAAACAATGGTACTGACATAACTGGCGCTACAAATGTGGACTACACTGCACACGCTGCCGGCAACTATGATGTGAAGGTTTTCAGCAATGGATGCAGCAACACTTCGCCAATACTTACTGTGATCGAAAATCCCAATCCAGCCATACAAGCCGTGATAGCGGCGAGCTCATTTGTATGCCCCGGCGGTACCGATGCGCTGCAAGTAGATTCACAAAATAACGCTTACCAATGGTACAGCAACAATAACCCGATACCTGGTGCAAGCAGTGGGAACTATGGCGCTACAAATGCCGGCAACTACACGGTTGGTATAACGAACAGTTTTGGATGTACCACATTCTCTTTGCCTGTTTCTATCTCTGCGGGTACAGCGCCGATACTTAACGTGGCCCTTCAAAACAAACAACTTTGTGTACAGGGTACAGGGTATACAAATTTTCAGTGGTATCTGAATGGCGTTGCTATACCTAATGCTACCAACGGCTGCTACGACCCTGGTACACTGGCTGGTGGGTATACTGTATCTGCTGCCAATAATATGGGTTGTTATGGCACCAGCAGCAGCTACTATTACAGTACAGGTGTAGCTAATATAACACCTGCTGCAATAAAACTCTACCCGAATCCTGCAACAAATGTTGTGAATATCAATGCACCAGAGCCGGTGAATGTAATGATAAGCAGCATGGATGGGAAACAGCTGATGTATGTAGCAGATGCTAAGACCATTGACATCAGCAAACTTGTAGACGCTGTATACCTGATAAAGGTGTATGATGTGAACAATACGCTTATAAGAGTGGAGAAACTGGTAAAGGCCGGTTGGTAATTTAGCACTATTAGAATTTATGATACTTGAGCCCCCTTAAGCAATTGAGGGGGCTTTTTATATTGTGTCAAGTGAATAAGAAAATGACAATTATTAACCATTCCGTGTCTATTGTTAAGAGATCATGTCTTGATTGAATAATTGTGCTATACTGATGTCATTATTTGATGCTATGCTTCCACTGTAGCGTGTTTGCATAACGATTTATTCACCTACTGGTAACATGTATTTGCCGTATCGGTAACATGCCAATTCTAATTTCGCACAGATTTAGCTCTCTCTTGATTTATTCTTAACCCGGTAAGTATTTAAACAATTAAAACTTTATGAATTTTACTACAAGAAATGGTGTGAAAAAGGATAGGCGAACGCGAACGGCGCGACCAGGGAAAATAACAGCCAGGTTGATGGCTATGTGTGTGTTACTGCTTGGTGCGCAAATGAGCTGGGGGCAGACAACTGTTACCATTGGTGGTGGTGCAAGTGTTACGTGCCCCACAACTCCCACTGCTACATATACCACTCCTCCCACAGGCGCAACTTTTTCAAACTGGTCTCGTGGCAGTGGTGTTACTTGTGGTACCGCGAATAATGCACTCAGTGGGTCAGGATTTAATACACCTACGAGTGCTGCCGCTGGAGTAACAGCTAACAAATTTTATGCTATTACTATCACTGCGGATGCAACACATACTGTAACGCTTTCCGGTGTTACATGGAACACTACTGTAAGCTCAGGTACTGCAAGTTTCGGAATGATGTACTCCAATAACGGAGGCGCCGCTACTGCTTTTGGCACGGTTGGTACCAGCACAACTACAAACTCTTTTTCTGGTAGTGTAGTTGTTGCAGCAAATACTTCTTTGGTATTGTATTTTGTTCCTTACGGTACCGGAGCTGCGGGTACTACAGTAAGATTACTTAATGGTTCCACTATCACCGTAACAGCAGCAGCTGCAGTTGCCGCTCCTACTCAATTAGCTATCACGTCCATACCTACAAGTGTAGCTGCAGGTGCTCCTTTCTCCGTTACTGTTAATTCGCAAAATGGTGCAGGTACCAATACCGATGTTACGGGTTCTACCACGGTAACGCTTACTAATACGGGTGGTGGTACTTTAGGCGGTACTACAACAAGCACTATTTCTTCAGGTAATACTTTTTCTTTTACGGGTCTTACACTTTCTTCTGCCAGTGCAGCTACAATAACAGCTACGGTCACTTCCGGTACTACCTTAACAGCAGCTACCAGCAGTTCATTTAATGTGACCGGTGCACCTACGGCCACCACAAATGCAGCATCAGCTATCACTGCGACAGGCGCTACGCTTAATGGCAGTGTAAATGCACAGGGCCTATCTACAACCGCAACTTTTGAATACGGTACTACAACGGGATATGGAAACAGTGCTACTGCCACTCAAAGCCCCGTAGCAGCAGGCTATTCTGCTACTGCCACTTCAAAAGCTGTAACAGGACTTACACCGAATACTACATACCATTACCGTGCAGATGCTGTGAATGCAACAACCACTACGGCTACCAATGGTACAGATGCTACTTTTACCACCCTGGCCGCTGTACCAGCTGCACCAACCGTTAATAATGCGACCCTTACATCGCTTGATGTAACTATAAGCAGTACCACCGCGAACACCAACCCGGCCGGCACGCAGTATATAATTCAGGAAACGACTACTGGTAACTATGTGCAGGGCAATGGCGTGGGTTTAGGCGCATCGCAAACCGCACTTACTGTAAGCAGCTACCCAACTACTTTTACGGTCACAGGTTTGACCTCTGCTACATCTTATACCTTTAAGGTGCTGGCCATAAATAATAACAGCGTATCGCCAGCGCAGACAGTTTACGGGCCAACAGCCATTGGTGTTACAACTTCATCTAACAGCATAACTACAGGTGTAGTATCCACCACTGTGTGTGCGGGTAGCACATTAAGTGTTCCATTTACATATACTCCAGCTGCTAACTTTACCAACGGAACATCAACATTTACAGCCCAGTTATCTGACGCCAGCGGGTCTTTCGCTTCACCTACCACAATAGGTACAGTAGCCGCCGATGCATCTGGCAGCCAGGCCATAACAGGTACCATTGCTGGTACTACCACACCAGGTGCAGGTTACCTGGTACGTGTAGTATCAGATGTACCTGCCGTTACCGGATCTTCGAACGCATCTAATATCACGATCAGCAATACAACAACGAGCATTGCACCTGCAACTGCTCAAAATATCACTTCTGGCACAAATGGTAATACGTTGACCGTTACAGAGGCCGGCAATGCCACAGGCAGGGTATGGCAATATGCAACAACATCGGGCGGGCCATACACCACTATTACAGGCCAGACCGGTACATCATATACGCCTAACTTTGTTGCTCCAAATACTTATTATGTAGTAGCTACTACAACCTATGGTGCACCATGCAGCACTACTCAAACCAGCAATGAAGTAACGGTAAATGTAAGCGCTACGCTGGCCACTGGTACGGTATCTAGTGCTATATGCGCAGGCAGTGCCGTTAGTGTGCCCTTTACATACACTCCTACAACACCAGCGTTGTATTATAACGGTGCCACCTTTACAGCACAATTATCTGACGCTTCAGGTTCATTTACATCCCCTACCACTATCGGTACCATAGCTGCAGATAACTCAGGTTCACAAACCATATCAGCGACCATACCTTCTAATATGCCGACCGGTAGCGCTTACCGGGTGCGTGTGGTATCAGCATCGCCTACCGTGAATGGTACTGACAATGGAAGCAATATTGCCATAAGCAGTTCATTGACCTCTATAGCGCCAGCTACAGCTCAGAATATTTTTGTGAATACAAATGGTACAGCGCTTACGGTTACAGATGGCAGTACAGGGGCAACGCATTCATGGCAGTCTGCAACGGTGTCAGGTGGCCCGTACACTGTCATTACTGGCCAGACAGGTACAACCTATACACCAAACTTTGCCCAGGGTGGAACTTACTACATAGTGGAGGTAAGCACTTATGGTGCACCTTGCAGTGCCTCAGTTACCAGCAACGAAGTAAGGATAAATGTTACTTATCCTAATTGCACTATATCTAATTCAGGAACGACCGGGTTTAATTTTGATGGTGGTACAGGTACAGCGTCTCCAAGTAGTTCTGTAAGTAACATTACGACATCGGCTATTAGCGTTGGCGGCACGAATGGCGGCACCGCTACTTTATTATCAAATACAAGCGCAAGTACTGGCTATACCGGCGCATCTGGCAATTACAATGCTGGGGCAGCACCTTATAGCGGCGCATTTAATAATGCAACTACTGTTTATTTTGCTTTTACACTTACACCTGCTACAGGTTACTCAGTTAGCCTTACCGGGCTTAATTTTGGATCCAGGAGCACATCGACAGGGCCTGTAAGTTACCAGGTCAGGACAAGTATCGATAATTACGCAACTGCAACTGCTTCCGGCACCTTTGTTAACAACAGTACATGGGCTCTTTTCAGCAATCCATCATTATCTGCAGTTGGTGCGCTTAACACACCCGTTACCGTAAGGATTTATGGCTATGGTGGCACCGCTACCTCTGGCACTACTGTTACCTGGCGTGTAGACGATATTACTGCATCTTTGAGCGCAGCAACACCACAGGTGTTAGCAACAACAATACAGCCTGCTGCAGCAACAGCTGGCGGTAATGCTGCTATAACACTTACAGGCCTTGCAGCAAGCACAACCTATACAGTAAGCTACAATATAGCCAGTGGCACTACGCAAACTGCAAGTGCAACATCGGATGTAAGTGGCAACCTTATCTTCAACGCGCCTGTTACATCAGCTAACAATGGCCAGGTACTTACAGTAACTAACATTTTGAGTGCTGGTGGCTGTACCGTACTTACAGGCACCAACAATACAGTAACGCTGGTTGTTAATGCCTCTTCGGTATACTATTCTGCAGCGACCGGTAACCTTAACGCACTTACTACTTTTGGTAGTAACGCAGACGGTACTGGTACTAATCCGTCAGATTTTACATCTGATGGCAAAACATACCATATAGCTAACGGCAACACTGGCGCTCTTAGCGCTGACTGGACGGTATCTGGTACAGGGTCTAAAATAATAGCTGATAATGACTTTGCCATCGCTACTCATAATGTGAATGCAAAGATGACAATAACTGCTGGTCATGCTGTTTCTGTTGCAACAGGCAGCACACTTACTACTAACGATAGCCTGGTATTACTTGCCGGTGCACGTATAGGTGCCAGCACCGGTACCATAACAGGTAAGGTAGTAATACAAACACTTATACCGGGCCAGCGCGGATTCCGCTTGCTGGGCCAGCCATATACAAGTAATATAGACCTGTCTCAATTGTATACTACATTTGATATCACAGGTCTTCCGGGTAATATTGGCTCTACTTGTACGGGCACAAATCCATCTGTGTTCAGCTATACACCGGGTGCGGGTGGTTATGTTGCCATTACAAGTAATGGCAATGGCGCTTTCCCTGCTGTACAGTCAAGCAGTGCGGTACCGAACGGTATACTCGCTTTTGTAAGAGGAAGTAAAGGGCAGGATTGCAGCAGTGCTGCTACCGCAATACCTAATGATGTTACCATTACCACTACAGGCGCCGTGAACGAAGGCGATATCACCGAAACAGTACCTGCAAATGGCTGGAATCTTATAGCTAATCCTTATCCATCGCAAGTGGCTTTGAGTGGAGTAGATAATATAAACAATCTCAACGCTATTGTAGTAGTGCAACCAGGACAACAGAACAACGGGCATACTTATACCAATGGCTCAACCTATTTTGCTGCCTCAACAAGCTACATATTGCCTATTAACGGAGCCTTCCTTGCTAACAATACTACAGGTGCTGATATAACTCTTACATTCCACGAAGCAAGCAAAAGCACAAGTACGCCAACTACAGGTATACTGAAAACTACCAACACCTATCCTATGCTTGAACTTTCGGTATACAACGGCAATGCATTTTGGGATATATGGCACATGAGTATGAAACAAGGTGCTACAGGTAATGCTGGCGAAACAGGTGACCTTGATAAAATGGCAAACGCACAATTCAATATCAGCTCACTGAGTACAGACAACAAACAACTGGCATGGGATACACGGGATGCAAGCAGTATCATAGATGGTACTGTTATCTCTTTGAACATTAGTTCTGTACCACAAACCACATACACACTGCAAGTAACTGATAATAGCCTGCCAGCAGATAAAATTGCTGTACTGCATGATAAGTATACTAACGCTTATGTACAGTTGAACAATGGTACAAGCTATCCATTCACAGTGAACAGTGATACGACCAGTCAGGGAAAGAACAGGATGGAGATATTGTTTAGCGAGGTTAGCACAGGTGTCAATACCATCAATAATAGCCAGAACGTATCTATAGTTCCTAATCCTGCTACAAGGAATGTCACCCTCAGCTACAATAAAGCATTTGCCGGTGCTAAGGATATCAGCATCATCAATGCATTAGGTCAGGTTGTAAGAACACTTAACAGCAGCGATGTATATGTGAACATGTTCGTAGGCGACCTGCCATCGGGTGTTTACCTGGTGAGAACCACAACAGGCAATAATATTTCTACTGAACGTTTCATTAAAAACTAAACTGTTCTCTAAAACACAATAAAAAATATAATATGAAATTCGGTAAAAAAATATTCTTGCTTGCAATAATAGCCGTCATGTCGGTAAAGGCAATGGCACAAGGTACATTGCCAACCGACCCCGACAATAGTGTGCCACTTGACGGCGGCCTTACCATAGCTATTGTAGCTGGTATAAGCTATGGCGTAAAAAGATCGATGAAAAAGAAAGCGGTAACAGCTGAAGTAACAGAGACTACCGAAAAGTAAATAGAGATGATGTATAGAAGGCCCTGCAAATTGCGGGGCCTTTTTATTTGCCTCCAACTGAAAAAAATATATACATAATTGCATCTGCAATACGCTGGTATCATCTTTAATGATGCGGTCTTTGCAGGATTTAATATTGCCTTACAATGTCTATACTTACCTTTGCGCAAACTAAGGCTTAGTTAATGGAAGTTGCCAGTAGACGAGGATATACAGAAGACGCATCGATACACCAGATGGTCCCAACGGCATATTTGCAAATAGCACAAAAGGCTGTTACACGTTTACGCTGGCCTATAGTTATACTTAATGATAATTCCCTTATTTGCCATACACTCAATTACGATTTTTCTGTAAGTGAGATCATTACCATTACCGCAAAAGATAAACGGGTAACTGTACAAAGCTCATCGGCTAATGAATACCTGTGGGACGAAGCGCAGAACACTCAAAATGTAGTACGTTATAAACATGCCGTTGCGCAGATAATACAGGAGCAAGGTAATGCGGACCGTAACATTCATCCTATGCATCGCGAAAAGTACGGGGCGTTATTACCTTCTAAAACCTACCTCGTTACGCCCCTTATTGTTTATGTCAATGTGTTCGTTTTTATAGCGATGGTCTTTGGCGGGGTATCTCCATTGCATCCCATGGCTCAAACATTGTTGCAATGGGGAGGTAATTTTGAACCGGCGGTAATTCATGGCCAGTGGTGGCGGTTGCTAAGCTATATGTTCCTGCATGCAGGGGTAATGCACTTATTGATGAACAGCTATGCATTATTGTACATCGGTATGTTCCTGGAGCCACTACTGGGCAAATTTCGTTTTGCCTCGGCATATATACTCACAGGTATATGCGCCGGGCTTTTAAGTATTACCATGCACACAACAAGTGTTGGGGTTGGCGCATCCGGCGCTATCTTCGGTATGTATGGTATATTCCTTTCTGTACTTACCACCAGCCACATAGAAAAGACAATGCGCAAGACCATGCTCAGGAGCATTCTTTTCTTTGTGGTGCTTAATCTGCTATATGGTCTACAGGGCAATACCGACAATGCAGCTCATATTGGCGGACTGCTCAGCGGTATGGCTATTGGTTACCTATACTACCCAGGCATGAAAAAACAAAATGCTTTCAAAAAGCAATTGCTTACCACGGTCATGCTTACTGCTGCTGTAGTGCTACTGGCAGCAGTGAGGATAGCTTTGTGATAGTGTTGTATTTAGCTAAAACATCTGTACTTTACATTCCCGATAGTGTGTATAAAATATCTGAAATAGCTGATAATATTAATTGGTAAAATTACGCAAAGCGTTGAGAATAAATTAGTGAGGAAAGAAATGGACGTACATAAATATATCGAGTCTGGGATACTGGAGCTGTACTGCCTGGGCGAATTGTCGCCACAGGAGGAAACAGAAGTATTGCAAATGATGATATATACGGAAGTGAAGGCTGAAATAACCAAGATACAGATGACGCTTGAAGCCTATGCTCAGGAACAAGCTATAGAACCTCCTGCACATATGCAGGATATGATAAGCGCACTGATAGACAACCTGGCGAAAGAAGCATCTATGAACAGGCACGATCTGCCCATCTTGAATAAGTTTACCAACTATAGGTCTTGGCTGCAATTAGTGCAAGATGATATACCGCAAAATATAAGGAACGGCCGATATGCAAAGATGCTCACACATACAAGCTCTGTAATGCAAATGCTATTGGTGTCTGAAACGGACATTGAGGAAGAATTGCATGCCGATGAAATGGAGAGCTTTATTATACTGCAAGGTACATGCGATTGCAGGGTAGGCGACAAGGTATTTAGTATGAAAGCTGGCGACTTTATGGAAATTCCCCTGCATGTCCATCACGACGTGAAAGTACATGCACCCTATGTTGTGGCTATTTTGCAACGCATAGCTGTATAGTATATTTCATTTGCATGTCCTCTCTTAAAAAGCGCATAAATAATTTTCATTTATCTTAGATCTACAGCCTGTCCATTTTATGGGTAGCTTTTTTAATTGGCAATATCATGAAGCACATATTTATACTGTTGTTTGTTTTATTTACTGGGCTCTATTCTGCAACCGCTCAGGAACAGGTACCTGCATTACCTAAGCTGTCTGCTTTTACCAGGCAGTATTTTGCAGATCGTGCGCAGTGGCCAGGCAAAGAGACATTGCCTGGCTACGTGTATAAAGAGATCAATAACCAGCCCTACCTGAGTGCATTCCTGAAAGTGAACAATAACATGGACCAGGCGAAGCTGGATGCACTGGGCATATATGTGGGCACGAAGGCTGGCAATATCTGGGTGGTGCAGATACCTATCAGTAACATAGATGCCATAACGAAAGTGACCGACATTGGGTATATAGGTCTGGACATGCCTATACGTCCGTTCCTTGATTCTGCAAGAAAACAGACCAAAGCAGATTCTGCCCAAAGAGGTATAGCACTCCCTATGCCTATGACAGGTAAGAATGTTATTGTAGGGGTGATAGATGCGGGGTTCGACCTCAACCATCCTACTATGTACGACACTACTTATAGCAAGTACCGTATACAAAGGGTGTGGGCACAGAAAGTGGCCGGGGCACCACCCACAGGGTTTGCTTATGGTAATGAAATGACCGACACCAATGTGATAAAAGCCAGGGGGAGTGATACCACCATATTATCGCACGGTACACATGTTGCCGGTATAGCAGCAGGGAGTGGTTATGGCAGCACTGCGGCTAATAACAACCAATACAGAGGTATGGCCTTTGAGAGTGATATGGTGCTGGTAGGTATAATGCCTGCACCATCAGAATGGGCTGTTGCTGGGGAATCAGATATCATAGATGGCATCAACTATATTTTCAGTTATGCTACGGCACAGGGCAGGCCGGCTGTCATAAACCTCAGCTGGGGGGCTACTATAGGTCCGCACGATGGCAATTCGCTTTTTAGCCAGGCTTGCGATGCCCTTACGGGTGCCGGAAAAATATTTGTTTGCGCAGCAGGCAATAATGGGGAGGACACTGTGCACTTACAAAAAACATTCACTACTGCAGATACCACCGTAAGCACCTTCGTTACCTTTTCACCTTACCTCGCTGCCAATAACCAGCAGACATGGGTAGATGTGTGGGGCGACAGCAGTAGCACATTCTGCTTTACCGTAAAGCTATATAATGCGAACACAGCAGTAGACTCTACCGTACAGATATGCCTTGCAGATACTACAAGATCATTTATGCTGAAAGGCACCAATGGCGATACCTGTTTCGTTACCGCGTCTATGACCGATGTGGAATACAATGGAAAGCCACATGCTTTACTGCACTTTTACAGCCGCGTAACAGATAATATTTGTCTGACCACCACAGCTAAAAATGCTGTGGTGAACATGTGGGAAGGCTACGTGCTGCCACCTGAAGGATACTATGGGTACCTTCTGAAATTGGGCTATCCCTGGGCAGTATCAGGCGATGCTAATATGACCGTATCTGATATTGGCTGCACACGTTCGGCCATAACCGTTGCTGCCTACACATCAAAGACCTCCTTCAGAAATATAGCTAACCAAGTACGGTCTTATAGTGGCGCTGTACATGGTAAGATAGCGCCATTCTCCAGTTTTGGCCCTACAGAAGACCTGCGTATAAAACCAGACATTGCTGCACCGGGTTTTGCATTGGCATCGGCGGTCAATTCTTACGATACCAGCTATAACGTGGGTGGTCCTAATTACTCATCCATCGTTCATGCGTACACTGCTAATGGCAGAACATATAATTACGCTATGCTGGCAGGTACTTCTATGGCATCGCCTTGTGTAGCAGGTATAGTTGCTATGATGCTGCAAATGAACCCACTGCTTAGCCCTGATAGTGTAAAGGCTATACTGTCCCGTACGGCCATTTTAGATGCCTATACAGGCGCGCTCCCTGCGGCAGGAAACACTACATGGGGCCATGGCAAGATAAACGCTTACAAGGCCCTGCAATACCTGGCAACGAAGCTTAGCGTAGAGAATACACTGAATGAAGACCCGCTGGCTTGCATCTTATATCCTAACCCTAATAAAGGTGGATTTACAATAAGCTATACCAGCAGCACAAAAGAGTCTGTAATGGTAAGTATGTACGATATCACCGGCAGGCTGGTAAATACCCAAATGTGGCAAGTAGGTACTGGCAGCAATACGCACCAGTTTAACCTGGGTCAGCAACCTAATGGGGTATATTTCATTAAGCTATCTGGCGCAAAAGGATACAAAGTGATGAAGATGACAGTGCAGTAGATGGGTGGTGTACAATATGTACATAGGCCGATATGAAAGTTTTATCTTCGGCCTATGAAAAGAATACTACTGTTACTCATAGTTATTCAAACGACCTGCCTGGCACAGGAGCGACTGATACAATATGTGAACCCCCTTATTGGTACTGATAAAATGGGCCACACCTATCCTGGCGCTACGGTGCCATTTGGTGCCGTGCAACTGAGCCCTGATACAGATACCTTGTCTTACGAGGTTGATGGTAAGTACAACAAAGATGTTTACAAATACTGTGCAGGCTACCAGTATGCTGATAAGACCATTGTAGGGTTCAGCCACACCCATTTCAGCGGTACCGGTCACTCTGATTTGGGTGATCTTTTGGTGATGCCGACGACCGGCAAACTACAGTTGAACCCTGGCACGGCAAATGGCCCTGAAAACGGATACCGATCGCCATATTCACATAAGAATGAGCTTGCAGAAGCAGACTATTATAAAGTGAAGCTGGACAGGTATAATATACTCGCAGAGCTTACCACTACCACCTGTGTAGGCGTGCATCAGTATACATTCCCGAAGGCTGATGATGCACATATCATTCTGGACCTGATGGCAGGTATCTATAATTACCCTGATAAGAATGTGTGGACGTTTGTGCGTGTAGAGAATGATACACTTATCACCGGCTACCGGCAAACCAATGGCTGGGCCCGTACACGTACTGTTTACTTTGCTATTACCTTCTCCAGGCCTTTTCGCGAATATGGTTTCCAAAACAATTCAAAAAAGGAAGTGTACCACGGTTTCTGGGGCAAATTTGACCAGTCAAAGAACTTTCCTGAAATAGCTGGTAAACAAATAAGGGCATACTTCAACTTTAAAACCGAGGAAGGTGAAAAGATCAAGGTTAAAGTAGCCCTATCCCCAGTGAGCACTGCCAATGCGCTGGAGAACTTGCGCACCGAAACGCCTGGCTGGGACTTTGAACAAATAAAGCAAGCTGGCCAAACTGCCTGGGAAAAAGAACTGCATAAAATAGAGATACAAGGAGATGCAGCACTGAAGCAGAACTTTTACACTTCCATATATCATGCGTTCATAAACCCTACTGTGTATATGGATGTAAACGGCGAATACAAGGGTCTGGACCAGAGTGTATATAAGGCAGATGGCTTTACAAATTATACCACATTCTCTCTTTGGGATACACATAGGGCGCTGCACCCATTGTTCAACATCATACAGCCACGGCGCAATTCAGATATGATCAGCTCTATGCTGGCGCATTATGACCAGAGTGTGCACCACATGCTGCCCGTATGGTCTAACTCGGCTAACGAGAACTGGTGCATGATAGGATATCATGCAGTATCTGTGATAGCAGATGCTGTAGTAAAAGGCAATACCCATTTTGACGCTAACAGAGCACTGGATGCTTGTATAGCAACAGCCACACATAAAAGTTACGGCGGCTTGGACGAGTATATGCGGCTGGGATATGTACCCGAAGACAAAAACAACGCATCTGTATCAAAGACACTGGAATATGCATATGACGACTGGTGTATAGCACAGATGGCACAAAAGATGGGTCGTAAAGATGTATATGATAAGTACCTGAAACGTGCGCAAAACTTCAGGAATGTGTTCGATCTATCAACCGGATTTATGCGGCCGCGTATGAGCGACAGTACATTCAAAAAAGATTTTGATGTATTGAACACTGATGAGGCTGGTTTTGTAGAAGGTAATAGCTGGAACTACAGTTTGTATGTGCCTCACGATCCCGCCTCATTGATACAAATGATGGGTGGGAAAGAACGCTTTGTGGCCCACCTGGATTCTTTATTTACCATGCAGTTGCCGGACAAATATTTTGAAGCAACTGAAGACATAACCCGCGATGGTATCATTGGTAATTATGTACATGGCAATGAGCCGTCTCACCACATTGCATACCTATACAACTGGACCGGGGAATACTGGAAAACACAAGAGCGGGTGCGCATGATACTGAAGAGGATGTACCTGCCCACACCTGCAGGGCTTAGTGGTAACGATGACTGTGGGCAAATGAGCGCCTGGTATATATTCAGTTCACTTGGCTTTTATCCTGTAGCGCCGGGATCGGACAGGTATGAACTGGGTAGCCCGGCTGTGAATGATGCGATGATATATCTGGATAACGGGAAAGTGCTGCATGTAGAAATAAAGGCTCAAGGTGATAAAAATGTGTACGTAAAAAAGATATTGCTGAATGGGGTTTTAATAGACCGCCGATACATAACACACGCTGAAATAATGAATGGCGGAACCCTTACTTTTTACATGTCCTCCAAGCATAGCTAACGTAGCAGTTATGATACGTTTATTAGTGGGTGACCGGCGCGCTGTTGTGTGAGGTAACCCAATGAGGTGAGGTCATATCCCTCGTCTTTCATTAACTGTTCAAACTCCTGTGCGCTGTCTTCTGCTATCGCTATCAGCAGGCCACCGCTGGTTTGAGGGTCGGCAAGGATGTATTTTTGTTCGTTGCTCAATGAGCTTATTTTGTGCCCATAGCTATCCCAGTTGCGTTGGGTGCCGCCTGGGTAGCACTTCTTTTCCAGGTAGTAGGGTAGGGAGGGTATCACTGGCACCCTGTCAAATTGAATAACAGCGGCTAAGCCGCTCCCTTCACACATTTCAGACAGGTGGCCCAGTAAGCCAAAACCGGTAACGTCGGTCATCGCTTTTACGTATCCCAATTGGCCAAAGGTCTCGCCCAGTTTGTTGAGGGTCACCATGCTTTTTAATGCAATGGCAGCATCTTCCAGGCGCAAAATATCTCGCTTCTGTGCTGTAGATAAAATGCCTACACCCAGCGCCTTTGTGAGGTATAGTTTGCAGCCTGCTGTGGCTGTGGAGTTTTGTTTCAGGTTGGGTATATTTACCATTCCATTCACTGCAAGACCAAAAATAGGTTCGGGACAATCTATGCTGTGGCCTCCCGCCAGTGTGATGCCCGCTTCTGCACAAATGGCCCTGGATCCTTCTAAAACTTTTTGCGCTACTTCGGGCGCTATTTTATCAATAGGCCAGCCCAGTATGGCTATAGCCAGCACCGGCTTGCCACCCATAGCATATACATCGCTAATGGCATTCGCCGATGCGATACGCCCAAAGTCGTAAGCATCGTCTACTATCGGCATAAAGAAATCGGTAGTAGATATGAGCGCAGTGCCATTGCCCAGGTCAAGTACTGCAGCATCATCCCTTTTATCGTTGCCTACCAGCAAGCGCGCATCGGGTTGGTGTGCAATAGGGCTATGCAATATCTTGTCGAGTACAGCAGGACTTATTTTGCATCCGCAGCCGGCACCGTGGGAGTATTGGGTAAGTTTGATATTTGTAGCGTCCATATTATAAAGTTATGCCTGTTCTGTGACAGGTATGGTGTTCATGAGTTTTAAGATCTGTTTTGCATCAGCTACCGTATCTTTCCCTGTTATGTTCAGTTGAAATAATTTGCTGGCACTTCGTTTTTCAAGACCCATTGCATAGGCCTTATCATAGTACACCAATACATGGCGTATGAAATCGTTCATCCGGTTCTCTTGTATAGCAGCTATAGCCAGCTTAGTTCGCTCTGTTCCTAATCGCTTATGGATACGTTCGGTGCATGTTACCAGGAAGTCTTTGTCCAATTGTCCATATTCCTCTGACAGGGCATGCACACGCTGTTCTTGTGCTACCAATATATTTATGAGCACGGTATCGCACATCTGTTGCCATAATGGTCTCGGGATAGAACATCTTCCTATAGTGATGCTTTCATCCTCTACCCATATCCTGCCTTGTGCATCCATTTTGCTCAATTGCAGCGCCATGTTATTCTCAAATTGCTCTTGCGTGGGCTGCACCATTTTGTTCATTGTGCCATAGCTGGAACCCTGGTGTTGTGCAAGGTCTTCAAGGTCAAGCACCTGCTCGCCCATGTCATTCAATTGGTGCAGTATCCTGGTCTTGCCAGCGCCCGTCATGCCACCCAGTAATGAAAGCTTGTATGGCACCTCGAACTGTTGGTGTGCCCACCTGCGGTAGCTTTTATACCCACCCTTTATTACCTGCACATCAAAGCCATACAGGTCGAGCGCCCATGCCATGGCACCGCTGCGCATGCCGCCGCGCCAGCAATGAATGATCACCTTCTTTTCGGGTGCAATATGCAGTGCCTGCCTTATGAACCTCGACCATTTGGGACCTGCAATGTCGAACCCTAACAGTATAGCCTGCTCGCGCCCTACCTGCTTGTAGGTGGTGCCTACCTGCACCCGTTCTTCGTTGCTGAATAGTGGCAGGTTGTGCGCGCCGCGTATATGCCCGTGTGCGAACTCTGCCGGTGTACGAACATCCAGCACAATAGCTGCCCCATCTAACTTCAACAGGTCAATTATGTTTATGGGGCGGATCATTTATAAAAGTAGGTGGTATCAAAGGTAACAGCTTCATTTTGGAAAAATTTCCGGTCGGTAAGAAAAATAACTATAGGTATTTTTTTACCTCTATTTTTATTCAAAGACAAGCTGATGGCTACTTAGTATTTAAATTTTGAATTTCTGTTCTTTCCGGTTTTTACCGGTACCGGAAATTTGGAGTGCAGCGATCTATTGTAACTAATATGGCGCTCGCGTATCCAGCCATTTTTTGGGGTTTAGGGATATATCTAAAAAAAGGTAAAAAAAGGGCAAGTTACAGATAGTAGGATGTAGTGAATGAAAGAAGATATGCACAGTTCCACATAGGGAGCGTGGAACTAAAGCACATTCGTAAAAAAATTTTGACATGCAATATTTTAAATGAATTATTTGTAATTTTAAGTAAGATCATATCATTTACGGCAAAAAATAGAGGCATAATGAACTGTGTGCTAAGAAATTGTGTGTGCTCCCTTGTGTTAGTTGTTGCCTGTGTTCTTTCTGCTATAGGAAAAAATAGTATTGGTGCCAATGAAGCCAATAGTAGCGACCATTTCCAATGGCAGGAGCACACCCACTTATCGTGGGACGACTTTAAAGGAGTGGTAAATGCACCCCACGATGAGAGTGCAGCAGCCACATATTGCAGCATAGGTTTTAAGACCAATACTCCTGCGCCGGGTGCCAAGCCCGAGATAGTAGTGTACAACAGTTTCTATATTAACAGATCGTGGGTGCGCGAGGATGCTAAGATCCAATCTATATTAGATCATGAACAAGGGCATTTTGACCTATGCGAGATATACACCCGAAAGCTGAAGAGCATGGTCGCTCATTTTGATCTTGATAGCCCGGGCGCAAAAAATGTGCTGATGGACATTTACGCCCAGGTAAGCAGCGAGTATGAGACGCGCCAGCAAGCATATGAGCTGGAAACCACGCATGGCACCAACCTTGCCGAACAAAGAAGGTGGCAAAGGATAATAGGGAGTGAGCTGATGTGAAAATATTATGATGGCATCATTTTAAAGGGTGGCTAATAACTTTAAAAAAACACCATTATGAAAGCTACCATCCAAAGTATCAGTACAAAAACATTCCTGTTGTTCATGGGATTGTTATCCGGGTTTTACGCAATTGCGCAAGATGGAACCACCACTACACAATCGAGCACTCACAGCGAATCACAATCGAGTGTACCAGACCCTAATGCAGCAATGTGGTACAGTAATCCAATAATATGGATAGTTGGCGGTATAGTGCTACTTATTATTATAATAGCTGTAGCAAGAAGCGGCAAAAGGACCGTAGCCAATTCGGAAGTGTCAAGGACCACTACTACTACAACTACAGTTAAAGAAGACTAAATAGAAATAACGCAGTTCAAATGAACTGATATTTTATAGTATAGAGGGTTTCGCACTTAGGTGTGAAGCCCTTTTTCTATGCTCTGACATCTTGCTGATAGGTGGGGTCGTGATACAGTTATAGATAGTAGATAAATACGGGTAATTCCCCATACTCTTGGGCTTCCTGATATTCTACTTTCGTTGAACACACACAAAGGGACACGAAAAATAACAGACCAAAACAACCAACTACCCGGTACTTCCCAACCAAATTATTATAAAAAAAGAGCTGCAAAATAATACCATAAGGGTGTGGAATATAAATGATGTGGTACCAGAGGGCTTTGAGCATGATATGATGCCACAGGTAGATACTATTTACCACTCGGCAAGTATCCCTCTACGCCACAAGCGGGGCAAACAATAGTGGACATATATAATACTGTATCGACCTTTTAAATTATTGGCAATTATACCCAACACGTAATACCATATTCACTTCGGCTATAAATGTTTGGAGCCCCCAACATATAATTTACCTATTATCATATCCATGTAAGAAACATACAGGTGAATAAATGAATATAGTACCGGAGTGAGATATTTGAAATGTGGGATAATTGATAATGGTGTCATTTCTTGACCGTAAAAGATCCTTTTTTAGTAAGCATTAAAAATATTTATTTGGTTAACTAATCATTAACATATTATTATTGTAATATAATTGTATATTATTTATTTACTGTAAATTATAAATTTTACTAAAAATCATGGCATGATGATTGTTTATCATCAATCGTTGCATTACAATTTGCACACAAATGTCATGAGAGAAAATATACGCTTAGGTGGTCTATCACAGTATTATCGAAGGGCCGATAGGGCAAAAAGTAAAATTCCCTTTCTAAAAAGTAAAATATTGCAGTTATTTACTGCAGCCGCACTATGCATGCCAGCCAGTGCGTATGCTCAAAGTCCCAATCTTGGTACGGCGGCAAATTTTGTATTATTTACCGGTGTAGGCGCTATTACGCACACCGGCACCTCTAATATAACAGGTAATGTAGGCTCTAATAGCGGTTCAAGTACTGGCTTTGGTAACGTGAACGGTGTTATGAACAATAACAATGGCGCTACTGCCACTTGCGCAGCCGATCTGTTGACCGCGTATAACCAACTGAATACAGCCGTACCAACAGCCACGCCATCTGCCTTGTTAGGTAATGGAACTACGCTTGTAGCAGGAGTTTACCACATAACAAGTGCGGCCACACTTAACCTGGTGCTTAATCTGGATGGCCAAGGAAATGCCAATTCGGTCTTCATTTTCCAGATAGACGGAACATTTTCTACCAATTCATTATCCCGCATCAACCTGCTTAATGGCGCTCTTGCCTGCAATGTATTCTGGAAAGTAGAGGGCCAGGTAACTATGGCTACGGCCAGTACTATGCGCGGCACTATAATAGCGCACAATGCAGCTATTAATATTAACACAGGCGATACGCTGGAAGGAAGGGCGCTTTCTACTTCCGGAGCAATATCGGTCAGTGGTATAGTTGCCTACACACCAATAGGGTGTGGCAGCACATACCTTACAGGACCTGCCGCTCCGGCGCTGGTCTCTACAGCTGCATATGGTGTATTCTCGGGCAACGGACAAGTTACTAACACGGGAATAACGCATATTACCGGAGATGTGGGGTCGAACCTCGGCTTAACTACCGGTTTCAATCCCTTATTTGTAACAGGCACTATACACCCTGTACCCGATGCCTCTACGGCAGCGTGTGCATCAGATCTTACTACTGTTTATAATTACCTGAACACCCTTCCATACGATATTGAACTGCTATATCCTGCCCAATTTGGGAATAACCTTTCCCTTACGCCTCATACCTACCTGATGAACTCGGCCACTACATTTACCGGCACAGTGTACCTGGATGCAGAGGGGAATACGAATGCAGTATTTGTTATTAAAGTGAATGGTGCATTTGCTACCAGCACATTTTCAAAAGTTGTTCTGCTAAATGGTGCACAGGCTAAAAACGTGTACTGGAAAGTAGATGGCGCAGTGAATATAGGCGACAACTCTATGTTCAACGGTACCATGGTAGCTAATAACGGCGCTATAATAACTGGCGTAAATGATTCGATAAATGGACGTTTGCTGACCACCAATGGTGCAATTACCATCCAATCAAATTTTATATCCATTACCCCTGCTGCTTGCGTTGCTCCGGCAATAGGCGGTACTACAAATGTTTGCCCTGGCAATACTACAACACTAACTGATGCTACAAGCGGTGGCAGGTGGAGCAGCAGCAATACATTAATAGCTACAATAGATTCACTATCTGGCGTAGTTCGCGGTGTATCTGCTGGCAATACCACTATAACCTATGTAACATCGGCAGGTTGTGTAAACACAACATCATTTACTGTAAATCCATTACCCACACCTATTACAGGTCCCAATGTTGTCTGCTCAGCTACTACAATAACATTATCTGATATAACACCCAATGGCACCTGGAGCAGTAGTAATACCGCACAGGCTACTGTAGGTAGCAATACAGGTATCGTTACCGGTGTATCTACAGGTCAGCCAACCATCAGTTATACCTTAACTACGGGTTGTGCTGCTACAAAAGCTATATCAGTAAACCCATATGCAGGCGTTATAACAGGTGCTGCAAGTGTATGTACAGGTGCAACCATTATACTGGCAGACAGTACGCAAGGTGGAGTATGGAGTGCTACCAATAACAGGGCAGCAGTTGTTAACGGAACGGTGACCGGTATAACAGCAGGAATAGATACTATTACTTACTCGGTCACTAATACTTGCGGCACAGCAGTAGCTACGAAAGCTATAACAATAAATGCATTGCCCAATGCGGGTACCATCTCTGGTCCTTCCAGTGTATGTACAGGCAATACTATAACACTTACTGATGCAGCTGGTGGTGGCATATGGAGCGCTTCAAATACAAGCGCAACTGTTGCCGGTGGTATTGTGACAGGTATAGCAGCTGGTATAGATACTATTGCATACACTGTAACCAACACCTGCGGCATAACATCGGCTACCAAGGCTATAACCATAAATCCACAACCTAATGCTGGCGCTATAACCGGTCCTGCAAGTGTGTGCGTGGGTTCATCTATCACACTAAGCGATGGTGTACCCGGTGGTGCGTGGAGTGCATCGAATACCTATGCCACTGTTGCAAATGGCATAGTAACAGGTGTATCAGCAGGTACACAAAATATATTGTATTCTGTGACCAATGTATGCGGTACGGCTACAGCTGCTAAAACCATCACAGTAAACCCATTACCTGATGCCGGGACCATATCCGGACCAAACAGTGTATGTGTAGGTACTACAATTACCCTGACTGATGGCAATGCCGGCGGTACATGGAGCGCAGCGAATGCTAATGCATCTGTACTTAACGGTGTGGTCACAGGACTGTTACCCGGTACTGACAATATATCGTATACAGTAACCAATGTTTGCGGTACTATTTCAACCACACAGTTAATGACGATAAACCCACAGCCTAATGCAGGTACGATAGCTGGACCTTCTGCTGTATGCGAAGGCTCTTCCATCACCTTGACAAACAATATAACTGGTGGTACATGGAGCAGCAATAGTGCTTCTGCTACAGTTGCCGGTGGAGTAGTAACAGGCGTAACACCAGGTATCTATATCATCAGTTATTCAGTTACTAATGTATGCGGTACTGCGGTTGCGACCCAAAGCATAACAGTGAACACATTGCCAACCGTTCCGGTCATCACTACACGACCCCCATCAACGGTATGTACCGGTACCATGTACCAGAATTTTGGTACTTCTACTCCGGCACTAACAGGCGCTACTTATAGCTGGACCGCAATAAATGCAGCTGTATGGGCACAAGGTACCGGTCACCAATATTCGCTGGTAACCTTCGATACTACAGGCATCGCGTCAGTAACATTACATACCACCACTACCGCTACAGGATGTACCAGCAGCACCACAGCTACTATAACTGTTAATGCAAACCAGGCACAAATGCCGACCGTTGTTTATTTTAACAACCACTTTGTTTGCACACCAAACGATGAGAATTCTTACCAGTGGGGTTATGATGATGCAAGTACGCTTGACTCGACCATTTATGTAGGAGAGATAAACCAGGACTATATAAATCTGCATCCTGATGCTAACAAATATTATTGGGTAATGACCAATGTAGGTGGTTGTACACAAAAAACATACTACATAGTGCCAACCGCGATACAGCAAGTTGCCAATACAGCAGCCAGTTTATCACTTTATCCTAACCCGGCCACGAACAATGTTCATGTAAATATTTCCTCTACAGTGGCAGGTATGGTAACGATGAATGTGGTGAATATGATGGGACAGACCGTAAGCACAACACAGGCTATAAATAACAAAGCAACAATTGATGTAGCTACGTTGCCTGCAGGATATTATATGGTCACCTGTTATCGTGATGGTATTAAAATAGCCACAGAACGCTTCATTAAAAACTAATTCACAAACACATTTATAAAATATTATAAAATGAAAAAACTTTTAATTTTCTTGCTGGCTGCAGGTGCTCCGATGGCCACAATGGCCCAAACAATGCCCCGTCACCATACAGATAGTATGCTATCGCGCTGGGTGATAGATGTGAATCTACTGGGCGGCTTAGCCAGCCAAACATTCACTACCGGGAATAGCGCTGCCAACTACCCTAATGCGCTTAATCCGAACACTGGTAACCTTACCTATACGAACGGATACTCCTTTGGGGCTGATGCACAACTGGGCTTCTTCTTTGGTAAAAAAACGCCACTTTGGTATAGGTACAGGTGTTATGTACATGGAGCAGCACGGTGATGCGGTACTCAATAATTTCCATATGGAGTACCAGGCCACTGACGGTGGTGGAAATATATTCAGGCAAGTGGTAACAGGAAATAATATAAAAGAGAATATCATTTCCAGGAGCTACAATATTCCTGTATTGCTAAAGTATAAAGACCGTTTTTCTAAACACTGGGGCATTACTGCCGATGCTGGTGCGGTCATTAACCTGCAAACGCAGAACGCTTATACCACACATGCTTCTTTTGACTATGAAGCTATTTACCAATTTCAGCAGACAGATGGCGGTCAAAGATCGGTATACGACAATGCGGCGGTACCAGCTGCCGGCGACTGGCTGATAACAAAAGCAGAGTTCTTTAAAAATAACCCTAACGGGAACCTACAAGATTACTTTGCTGCAAAACGTGCACTTGGGTATATAGTTGGCGATGGTGTAACACCCGATTCCCATACAGGTAATACCACATACACACAGGTTACGGTAGGCTTCCTGTTGCAGCCCTCTGTTAACTACTTTTTGTCAGATCATGTTGCGCTTAATCTTGGTGTGTACTACATGTTGCAACCCTTTACCAACAAGGCACAAGCAGGTTATCGCCTTACAGATGCCCCAGGCCATTACAGTTCTGTAATGAACAATGTTACTGCGGCTACAGACCAGTCTTATGGTGTAAATTTCGGCGCTCGTTTCTTCCTGGGCCACGGCAGAAAACATACGCCACTTACTATTAGTTCTGTAGACCAGAATGCACCATCCCTATGCGGCCAGTGTGATGGCAGTATGGCGTTTCACGGGCTGAAGCCCGACAAGGCGGTAAATATAAGCTATAGCCTAAATGGTGCACCACAGCAGACGTATACTACTGTAACGAAGGCGGATGGCGATGTTAAGGTGTCTGGCCTTTGTGCAGGTACTTATACTAACATCACAGCTACTATTAAAAAGAGAAGCGCTACCACTGCGCCCGTTACCTTGCAGGCACCTATGATAACCCTGGCTTCGCAGGACCATACCGACCCTACCGCTGTAGGTACTTGCAATGGTACTGTAACATTTAAGGGAAATTATGGTACTGGTAAAGTAACAGTAAGTTACAGCATGGATGGCGCTATGAAGAACGACCGTTCTTGTGTTATCGCTCCCGATCATTCTATAACTGTTCGCGGGTTGTGTGCAGGCAGTTATACACACATCATCCTTCAGGTAAATGATTGTTCAGTGAACGGAGAAGACCTTACATTGGCAGCGCCTGTACCTGTACCTGCAACACCTGCGGCACCAGCCATAGATGCGATGGATATATCTACACCTATCCTGTTCGATGTAAATAAGACCAATATTCATGCGTCATCTTATCCTTTGATAGATGAAGCTGCAAAAGAAATGAATGAGGATAAAAATGCGCATCTGACCATCAATGGCCATGCTGATGCAAGTGGTTCAGAAGCTAAGAACCAGGTGCTATCGCTGAAACGTGCTATTGCTGTTAAAGCCCAATTGACCAAAAGAGGGGTAAATGGCAACAGATTAAAGGCAGTAGGCCATGGCAGCAAAATGCCTGCAGCTACTAATAGTACATATGAGGGTAAGAGAGAGAACAGAAGAGCCGTGATGGAAATAGGAAAGGGTAAGTAATATATTACTCTGTAAATTAATAAGGAAGGCTGCCTCATAAAGGCAGCCTTCCTTATTAATTAATGTAGATATTCCAATTGTTCAACTAAATGACCGTACACAGCCCCTTAAGTACAGCGCCCAGGCGTATAGCATCGTATATGCGTGGTTCGCTTGCGCCGTGCTCCTTTACAGAGTGTTCGTGCGACGTGACACATTTCTCACACCCATTCACCGCCGAAAGCATCAGGCTCATCAGTTCAAACAGTTCCTTGCCCATTACCGGGTTCATCATAGTGCTCATGCGAAGCCCGGCAGGTGTGCTGTTGTAGTGCATATTAGTATGCATAAAGTGGCGAAACCGGTAAAATATATTATTGGTATTCATTAGCGATGTGCAGGCACAGGTTTCTGCCAGTTCTTCATCAGTTGCACCGTTGGTTTTTGCATGTGTGGCAAAAGCGGTCATCAGCACACCGTTCTTTTCATTCACTGCTACAGCATAAGCTAATAGATAGGCCTCTTTTTTATTGATATTGGAGCTGCCAAATACCGCATTTGTATTCAGTTTAAGGTCTTTTAAGAACCTGCTGCTTACAGTGGCAAGTTGTGCCAGGGCTGGGGAGCTATGCGTGCTGCTGATGCCCAATTCTGCAAAAAGGCTCTGTACCGTTTCGTTGCTGATATTCTCCATATAGATCGTATTTTAAAAAAAGCCACCCCATTTGTAATAAGGAGTGGCTTTGGAATGTGTAATAATAATGTTCATTAACCTACTGCTGCGGTAATTGTTTCTTCACCTTTGCTCCAGTTGCAAGGGCAAAGCTCATCTGTTTGCAGTGCATCAAGTACACGCAATACTTCGGCTACATTACGGCCCACACTCAGGTCGTTTATAGATACCCAGCGTACGATACCTTCATTGTCTATAATATAAGTAGCGCGATAGGCAACTTTTTCATCATCGTTGGTAAGAATACCCAATGCGTCAGCAAGGCTCTTAGAGGTATCTGCTATCATGGGGAACTTCAGGTCTGTAAGGTCCTTGTGGTTCACACGCCATGCATGGTGTACAAATTCATTGTCTGTAGATGCACCCAGCAAAACAGTATCACGGTCATCAAAATTGTTGAAATTATTGTTGAATTCTGCTATTTCGGTAGGACAGATAAAAGTAAAATCCTTCGGCCACCAAAACATCACAGCCCATTTACCGGCTATATCCTCATTACTTATGTCTTTAAATTCTTTCCCTTTTTCCAAAGAAACTACTGCTTTTTTCCGGAACTCAGGAAATTTACTCCCAACTGTAACAAAATTGCTCATGATCTTTTCCTATTTTTTTAGTTATGCAAATATCGGTTTTTAATGCTGATCTAACTGCGTGGTCTTATTGTGTTTGCCTATCATAAAATAAGTCTTTTCAATTCATTGTTATACAACAATTCCATAAAAAGTTAACTGGCTGCTTTCAGCGGCAGCCAATTAACTTTCAAAGTTCTTTTAATTCAGTGATATACCCGGTAAGGCGGTA
This sequence comes from Flavipsychrobacter sp., assembly GCA_965276955.1. Taxonomy (GTDB): domain Bacteria; phylum Bacteroidota; class Bacteroidia; order Chitinophagales; family Chitinophagaceae; genus JABDEZ01. Next base: position 97,612 of record CBDIBP010000020.1, on the reverse strand, counting down.
GACAAAGCATTGTGAAACAGAAGCGGGTGGCACACTATATCAGTAAAGTAAGGATATAGTGGAAATTGCAACACTATCTGCATCGATTCCTGTTCGTCCTCAGATGCTATAACGCACCATATAAGGCTTCGGTGTTGGGATACGCTGTAAGATAGCATACGCCCATCCTCAAATAATTTATTGATATGATCTCGATGGTCTGGTATAATGGCAGCTATCTCTTCAGTTATTTCCGGAAGGTCTATCTGGAATAAAAAAGCCGCCATTATCTGCAAATGTTTCTTTGAGTGTTCATTTTAACCAATGCTATCGCAGTAAGGTCACATTGCCCGATCTTGTATATCGCTGACCGGTTGTGCAGTAACCCTGTATCTCCCAAACGTATACACCCATAAGGGCATCTGTGCCATTTTCCTGGCCATCCCATCCCTGTGTAGGGTCAGAGGTTTCGAACACTTTATTACCCCATCTGTCGAATATGCGGAAGTAGTCCAGTTTTACGATCTCCCTGTTCAGGATCTTAAATGTGTTGGTAGTGCTATTGCTGCTTTTAGGTAAGAAAGCATTGGGCAGGTGGATCTCATCGCAACCTACGTGAACGATGACGGTATCGCTTGCCTGGCAGGTAACAGAATCGTTAAGTGTTATTGCTACATTCAGGTAGTAGGTAAAGTCGTATGCCGGGTTCGCTACGGGGTTGGTCACCGTTACATTGTCTATGAATTGATTAGGTGCCCATGAGTATACATACCCTGTGCCAACAGATGTATTAGGACCACCTAATATTGTCTTTGCACCATCAGATATCTGGCGGTCAGGACCTGCATCAGCTACTACTTGCTTTACATGTACATTAACGAATGTATCCACTATACAACCATTAGCATATGGTATCTCCAGGTTGTAAGGCAAAGAGTACCTTGGCCATGCTTTTACAGAAGTACCTACACTGTCAGATATATTGTACAAAGGCGACCATCTAAAAGTGTTGGCATCGGCAGAAATAACGCGTAAGTTTATTGTATCGCCCTGGCAGATGCTGGTATCGCTTGGGAACAAGAATATCTTAGGATAAGGATACACTGTTATGGTTTGGCAGGCCACCTGTTGTGTAGGCAAGCCCTCGTCTACAGCAAAGTATATGTTGTAGGTAACAGGTCCGTTGGTAGTATCGTTGTAAGAGAATGAAGGCGGTGTTTTAGAAGAAGACGAGTGTATAGAGGAATTAGTACATGTTGGGAACGTGATACGTGTAAGTGAATTGTCACCCGCGTTCGTAATGTAAGCATACAGGTTATCGTAATCCCTGATGATGGTGGATATTGATGTAGACTGATTCTCCTGGCCTATATTCTTTAAGTTGACGCTAAATAATGTATTGACTGTGGGATCGCTCATATCTAAGCGTGTCAATGCACTACCCAATGTAATGTTATCTGTGCCAGTAACAAAGAAGTGGTAGTTACCGCAATCTTGCGTGAGTGACAGTGATGTTGGGTTATCCAGCAGGTCTCCGCTTATTGATAGTATATTACCAGTAGGTGTCAGATTGTTCAAAGTGCTGCCGAAGTCTATTCTCGACATGCCATTATTGCCTTGGTTGAGGACATAAAAGAACCACACGCCATTGTCCTGTTTAACTACCATGTCGCTTGGCGCATTTAATGAACCACCGCCTGGATTGCCCAGGTCATATTGCAACGGGGTGTTGGTGATGCTTAGGTCAAAATCGATACGCACTAAGGTACTTGACTGGTGGTTCACACAGTATCCATACCAGCGGCCCAAATTAGCATCATACCCTACGAATAGGCCTCTTGGGCCATTCAGCTTGTTCTCCAGGTTACCAAAGTTCACAATGTTTGGTGTGGAGTTGCCGTATGAACTATGGAAATCTATACGTGCCAGTGCTGAATTTGTAATGGTATCTCCACCGGCAACAAATACATAGCAGTTGTTAAATATGTTATCTCTAACAATGTACAGCGTAGCAGGCGAATCTGGTAAAACACCATTGAAACTGCCATAGTTAGTAACTGTAGGCACATTTGCAAGGCTTCTGCCGTAGTTAAGGCGCAAAAATTCTTTAGAACCTCTATTGATCACGAACCCGTAATAATTGCTATCTACATCTTTTACAATGTCTATAGCGCTGGGAGCGTTAAATGAAAAAGTGCTGCCCAGGTTCAGTCCGGTAGGGGTGTTTGGTATATAGCCGGAGCAGAAACCCCAGTAGTATGTAGAACCTGTTATATTGCTCGTTAGCGTAATGAGCTGTTTCACGCATACAGTATCTGACGATACATTAAACAGGCTTTGCTGTTGAGCCCTTAATTGTATTTGTGACACTATTAGAAGCGCTGCAAGAAGTAGGCATTTTTTCATATTCCTGAAAAGAATTTCACTTTATATTGGGCTAATATAATAATTCAATCAAAACTTTTATAGCAAAACGGTAAATTTATTTCCTGAAAAACAACAATTATGTCTCTAAAGGTATTCCGAACTGCTTCATTTGTTAAAGCTATTTTATTTTTTTCAGCTTTCATAACATCTGTTGCCAATGCTAAAGATGGTATGTGGCTGCCGCCCCTGCTGAAACAACAGGAAGCTGATATGATAGCCGCCGGGCTGCAGATACCTGTGAGTAAAATTTATAATGAGAATGGTACCGGTCTTAACAATGCTGTAGTGCTCTTTGGCCGGGGCTGCACCGCGGAGGTCATCTCTTCAAAAGGGCTTATCCTTACCAACCACCATTGCGGCTACAGCAGTGTACAGGGTCTCAGCACTACGCTCAACGATTATTTTGCCAATGGGTTCTGGGCCGCAAATAATGCGGGGGAATTACCTTGTCCCGGTCTTACGGTCACATTCATCAGAAAAATGGAAAATGTAACAGATAAGATACTCTACGGTATGCGCGATACCCTGAAGGGGAGGCTGAGAGCCGATATTGTGGCAGCACGCATCAAGTATTTGGAAGGAAAGTTAAGTAAGAGGTCAGGGCTGGATGCCAGCATAAAGCCATATTACGAGGGTAACCAGTATTGGGTATCCTACACAGAGACCTTTAAAGACATACGCCTGGTGGGTTTTCCACCCAATGGTATAGGTTATTTTGGTGGCGATGCGGAGAACTGGGTTTGGCCCCGCCACACAGGCGATTTTAGCATGTTCCGTATATATGCCGGGGCTAACAATAAGCCTGCCGCCTATGCACCAGGCAACAAACCATACCATACAGAAGCTTTTTTCAAGATCAATGCTTCGGGGTATAAAGAAGGCGACTTTACTATGGTGTATGGCTTCCCCGGTACCACCAAAGAATACATCTCATCGGCCCAACTGAATGATATAAGCACTATATCAGACCCTATACGTATAGCTGTGCGCACACAAAAACTGGCATCTTGGGACAAGAACATGACCGCCTCGCGCGATGTGTTCTTAAAGTACACCTCAAAAAGGGCTGGGGTAGCCAATGGATGGAAAAAATGGCAGGGAGAACTGCGTGGCCTGGAGATGAACCATGTTGTAGAAAATAAAGAAAAGTATGAGCGCGGTTTTGAACAGTGGGCTATTGCGAACGACTCTGCCTACCCCTATGCTAAAGAACTGCTTACCAACATGCTGATAAACACAACGGTGGCAGACAGCGCGCTTAAAACACAGGAGTATATACAGGAGTGCATATATGGTATAGAGCTGGTGCCCCAAGGGGCTTTAGCGGGCAGGCTGATGGCTTGTTTCAGGGCCGTACCGGGCCAGCAGGCTATGCGCGATACTTTGCAAAAGCTATGCGCGGCAACACACGGGTACTATAAAAATTATGACCTGCAAACCGACAAGAATGTGTTCAATATACTGATGCCTATATATTTTCAGCATTGCCCGCGTACCATTCCCTATTACTTTAAGGAGCAATATGAGAACCATGGCGAAGACTATGGTAAGTGGGCCAACGACGTGTATAATATATCTTTATTTGCTGATGAGGAAAAGCTGAAGACCTTTGCCAGCAACGCAACAGCTGACGATACTGCACGCCTGCTGGCTGACCCCGCCTGGCAATTGTATACAGCCATAAATGGTGCTTACAAAAGTGCATCAGATGTGATGGCAAACTATAATGAACACATGGCCTACCTCAATAGGCTATATATGAAATGCCAGATGCAAAAAGATCAGTTCAAACATTTTTACCCAGACGCCAACCTTACATTGAGACTGGCTTATGGTAAAGTAAAAGGGTTAGATCCAGATGGCCCTGCAGGATACTCTTACCAAACGAACCTGGACCAGGTAGTAGCACTCGATGACCCTAATGTAGATATATTCAGAGTGCCTGCAAAGCTAAAAGAACTGCATGCCACGCATAATTATGGGCGATGGGCGGTGAAGGGTACAGTGCCGGTGGCTTTTATTGCAGATAACCATACATCTGGTGGCAATTCTGGCAGCCCAGTGCTGAACGCAAGGGGGGAGCTGATAGGCACTAACTTTGACCGGCCATGGGAAGGTACTATGAGCGACCTGTATTTTGATCCTGGGGTGTGCCGTAATATATCTCTTGATATCAGGTATACCCTGTTCATAGTAGAGAAATTTGGCGGTGCGGGCTGGTTGTTAAAAGAGATGCAAATAGTTAAATGATCTGGTTTTTCCATATATTTGCTATACTACATGGTTCGTATCATTATATCATTTGCTATTGTTGTTATGTTGCACATGGGTGCGGCGGCGCAGGGTGTGTCGGGAGTAAAACAAGGTAAGACTTGGATAGGCGTCCTTGAAAGTACGGCACAGCGCATATTGCCCGGCAGAAGGGAAAGCGGGATATCTACCAACTATCATTTTATAGTGATATGGAAAGAGAAAGCTGCACCTGCATCATTTTTTTGGCGTGGCCAGAATGGATGGTTATCCTGCACCATGCAAAAGGTGCATAAGGCAAAGCAAGACGGTAACTATATACCTGATGCTGCGGGCCTTACCGCTAATATCCATAAAGGAGATACTCTGGAACTGATACCTATTACCGGTGGGCGGTTCCCCATTCCGGTGGAGATACCGGGATCGGCAGTGAACACACTTTTTTTTAAAACTACCAATACAGGCTGGCACTACTACGCTTTTAAAAAGCTAACGCAAAAGCCAGATATTATAATGCCTTAATAAAACTGAATGAAAAAGATAATAGTATATATAGCTACTTTGTTTTCTATTTCCGGTGCAGTAGCCCAGCCATGGCTTACCGGACAGGCTAATGGTCCTGTGAAGCTACAAGATATCATCACTTACTACCAGGCTCATCCTTTGCCAGCAAGTAATGATGATAAAGATAACGATAAAGATGCGCCGGAGCGGGAAGATAAGAACTATCATTTCGACAGGTGGAAATGGTATTGGCAAAACCACACGGATGCGGATGGATACCTGGTATCGCCCGTAAAAACATGGGAAGAATGGCAGGCATATACCCAAAGAGAAAATAGCCTGAGCAAACTGGCAAAGACCACTTCTGGTAACAGCGTATCAAATTGGTCGTTTCAGGGGCCGTCTGCGTCTACTGGCGGGTACAATGGCGTAGGCCGTGTCAATACAGTAGCATTCCACCCAACAGATTCTAATACCATACTGGCAGGCAGCGCCGGCGGTGGGGTATGGAAGTCTACTGACAATGGAAGCACATGGGCTTCACTGTCAGGTAACTTACCTATTTTGGGCATATCTGCAATTGCTTTCAATCCTTTGAATGGGAACACTATTTATCTATGTCCGGGCGATGGAGATGGCGGTGATACTTATTCAGTAGGTGTGCTTAAATCTGTAGATGGGGGTAGTACCTGGAATGCAACAGGACTCGTATTTGCCAGCAGCGTGATGGTACAGACACCATCAATAGTTGTGAACCAGAAAGATACCAATACCGTTATAGTTGCAACAACATCGGGCATATTCCGCTCCTTGAATGCTGGTGCTACCTGGACGAATGTATTTACAGGCAACTTTAAACAAGTGCTTTATAATGTTTACGATACCAATGTGGTCTATGCTGCCGGTGCACATGTTGGTAGTAGCAATGAGATCTACCGCTCTGCTGATGGTGGAGCCACATGGCAAACTGTTACATCTATCATAGGCGCCACCAGGATAACCCTCGCTGTTACAAAGGCCAACCCTAAAATTGTTAAGGCTATCGCAGCAGCCACAAATACATATGGCCTGGTAGGTATCTACTCTTCTTCAGATACTGGCAAAACCTTTTCACTTATTTGCGATGGTGCAGCGAACAACTGTGCAAATAACATACTGGGCTTCACCTTCTCACTGCCTACTACAGACTGTACAGGGCAAGGCTGGTACACGCTATCACTTACCATGAATCCTAATGACACCACATCTTTGTATGCAGGTGGTGTGAACACATGGGGATCGAACGATGGCGGTAAGACCTGGCATATAGTAAACCAATGGTATACCAGTTTGCCCGGCATTGCCACACTACATGCTGATAAACATTTTCTTGCATTCAACCCCATTGCCCCAGACAGGATGTATGAGTGCAATGATGGGGGGATATATACTACTACCAGCCCTGGAAGCACATTGTGGACCGACCTGACTACAGGATTAGGCATTACCCAGTACTATAGAGGTGCTGTAAGCAATGTAGCAACATATGTGCTTGGTGGGGCGCAGGATGATGGGTGTATGAAAGTGACCGGTGGCCAAAGCTATGCACGCAATGTGCTTGGCGGCGATGGCATGCAGGTGCAAATGGACTATACAAACCCCCAGGTGTTTTATGCCGAAAGCCAGAATGGTGATCTGAATGTAACTTTCAATGGCGGTGTGGCTATGAACAATATTTCTAACAATATATCCAGCCCGGCACCTACCGGGTCATGGGTGACACCTTTTATTCTTGACCCCATTGTGCCCACAACAATATATGCAGGGTATGATAAAATATACCAATCCATAAGCCAGGGTAATGGCTGGTCTGCTATATCGCCGGTATTAAGTAATGGCAATACTATAGACAGGGTGGTGGTTTCTCCGGCTAATACATCTTATATATATGCGCTTGTAAACAATAGCATACATTATACAAAGGACGGCGGTAATACCTGGGCAGTAATGAGCATGGGTGGTGCAGGAGGTAATATATCAGACATTGTTGCCGACCCTAAAGATCAAAACATACTGTGGGCTACCTTCAGCGGGTATACATTAAATAAGGTGGCCAGGCATTCTTTTGCCAATAATTTATGGACCTTATTTAACGGGCAGCTTCCTAATATACCTATCAATTGCCTTACTATTGATTCCTCAAATGGTACTGTTTATATAGGGGCTGAGGTAGGAGTTTATTACTACGACTCTACCCGCGCAAAATGGATGTTATACAATACCGGTCTGCCTAATGTGGTCATCGAAGATCTGAATATCAACTATACCTCCGGTGAGATATGGGCAGCTACATTTGGCAGGGGTATGTGGAAAACACCACGGATAGATACCATGCCTAATTTGGGTGTATCTGTAATACCTTATGCTGCGAACGTACTGGCCATATACCCTGATCCTAACTATGGTGACTTTACGGTATCTACTAACGATAAAGCGTTCATAAATAAAAAGGTAAGTGTAAGGCTGATAAGCAGCAATGGCAGCGTAGTGTGGAATACCACAAACTTATTTAACGATGGCCTGTTGCCTGTAAGCGCAAAAGGACTTAAGCCAGGCATCTATATTTTTGAGGTCTCCACTGGCAGTGCATTGGCTCGGCAACGCGTAGTTATTTATTAAGATAGCATTACTAAGATAGAATTAAGAAAGGGGCCACTAATGGCCCCTTTCTTAATTTGGTTGCTGTATTTTTTGCTATCAAATTGATCCCAATGCCTGTAGTATATCGGCCAGTATATCATCTTTGTGTTCCAGCCCTACAGATATGCGGATGAGACCGTTGGTGATGTTCACAGACAGGCGCTCCATCTCGGTAAGTTTAGCGTGTGTGGTGCTGGCCGGGTGCGATGCTATGCTGCGGGTATCGCCCAGGTTGGCGGTCATGGAAAGCATCTTCAGGCCATTTAAGAATTTCTTTCCGGCTTCAAGCCCACCCTTCAGTTCAAAGCAAAGCACACCACCCCCACTCCCCATTTGTTTGCGTGCTATCTCATATTGCGGGTGCGATGGCAGGAAGGGGTACCTCAGCCAGTTTATCTGCTCGTGTTTTTCCAGTTGTTGCGCTATGTGTAGAGCGTTGCCTGCGTGGCGCTCCATGCGCACATCCAGCGTCTCCAGGCTCTTGCTCAGCACCCATGCATTAAATGGCGATAGGGCAGGGCCCGTGCTGCGGCAAAACAGATAGAGGTCTTTTATCAGGTCCTTACGGCCCACTACTACGCCGCCCAGCACCCGTCCTTGTCCATCTATCCACTTGGTGGCAGAGTGTACTACCAGGTCGGCGCCATATTCTATAGGACGCTGACCTATAGGTGTAGCAAAGCAATTGTCTACATTCAGCAGCAGGTTGTGTTTTTTTGCCAGCTTGCCAGCAAATTCCAGGTCTATGATATCCAGCCCCGGGTTAGTGGGCGTTTCCAGGTATATCATTTTGGTATTAGGCTTTATGGCTGCCTCCCAGGTATCAGGTTCATCGGCGGCTACATAACTATACTCTATGCCATACTTGCCCAGGTACTTGGTGATGATGGTATGCGTGCTTCCAAATATGGAATTGCAGGAAAGCAAATGGTCTCCCGCTTTCAGAAATGCCATGAACGAAGCAAAGACCGCACTCATGCCCGACGCTGTTGCATAGCCCGCCTCTGCGCCTTCCAGCGCACACATTTTATCTGTGAATTCTTTTACGTTAGGGTTGCTGAAACGGCTGTAAATATTATCGTCCGTTTCGTCTGCAAAGGCGGCACGCATATCCTCGGCATTGTCAAAGCAAAAGCTGCTGGTAAGGAACATAGGCGTAGCATGTTCCATTTCGTTTGTCCGTTCGGTTTGTATACGTATCGCTTCTGTTATGGGGTGTGCCATGGTAGTTATTGCTGTAGTTAATTACTTCAAATTTAACGATAACAGGCTTACTTTTCTTTTGTGTTTCTGGTACAAAAAAAGAAAGCATCCAGTTACGGATACTTTCTTGTAGGAGTTGCTACGATCTTTTTCTGCTTACTTCTTGTCGTCAGGATCAGGAGTATCATGCGGCCCTTCAATAAGTTTGTGCTCTTCAGGTCCGTCGATACGTTTCTGTTCATCTGCCCCTTCTATCAGTTTTTGCTCTTCCGTCCCTTCTATCAGTTTCTGGTCATTGGGTGTAGTTAGTGGCACTTTCTTATTCCCTGGTACGCCACCTTTTTCGCCACCACCTTTCTTGCCTTTATCCTTCTCCTGGCGTATGGCATAGTCAAGTGCCGGGTCTATATCCGTGTTCTTTTCTTTTTCAGCTTCTTCTTCCAGTTCTTTAGCATGCTCCTGCAGGTAGGCCAGGCCTTTCTTGCCATATGCTACGCGCGATATGACCACGAACAGCACCGGCACAAAGAATATGGCAAGCGATGTGGCTGCTATCATACCACCCAGCACTGTAAAACCTATGGTACGGCGTGCTACAGCGCCTGCACCGGTTGCCAGCACCAGCGGCATAACACCCAGTATGAATGCCAGCGATGTCATGATGATAGGACGTAAACGTAGTTTTACCGCATCCATTATAGCCTTTATCAGTTCTTCTCCATGGTCCAGCCGCTCTTTAGCGAACTCTACTATAAGTATCGCATTTTTGGCCGACAAACCTATCAGTGTAATGAGCCCTATCTGCGCATACACATTGTCCGTAAGGCTGGGCACGAACGTGAGCGTAAGTATGGCCCCGAATGCGCCTAATGGCACTGCCAGCAGCACGGAGAAGGGCACTGCCCAGCTCTCGTATAGTGCCGCAAGGAACAGGAATACGAATAATATCGACAACCCAAAAATATATACCGATTTAGAGCCTGCCTGCAGTTCCTCATAACTGAGGCCTGAGAACTCATAGGAATACCCCTGTGGTAAAGTGCGGTCGGCAATTTGTTTAAGTGCTTCCAGTGCCTCGCCGCTGCTGTGTCCATCGGCCGGTGTACCATCCACTTCCGCCGAGCGGAATATATTAAAGTGAGAGATAAGCGGAGCTGTTTCTATTGGCTTGTAAGAGATAAGCGTGCCTAATGGTACCATGCCTCCTGCAGCGTTCCGCACAAAGTACTTGTTCATATCCGCGATCTTGGTACGGAACGATGTATCAGCTTGCGCCACTACGTGAAAGTTCCTGTTGTATAGGGTAATATCGTTGATGTAAAAGCTACCCATGTAGGTCTGTATGGTACTGAACACATCACCTATCGATACACCAAGCTTCTTACACTTTTCGCGGTCTACGGTCACACTGTAGCTGGGGGTATGTGCAGAGTAAAAGCTGAACGCCCTTCCCAGATTAGGGTCTTTATTAGCAGCACCGAGGAATGCTTTTACCACTTTTTCAAAAGTTTGCACGTCATCGGTGGTCTGTCGCTGTTCTATCTGCATACTGAACCCTGCGGTTTGCCCCAGGCCCGGTATAGGTGGTGGCGGTATCACCACTACGGTCGCATTTTTCAATCCTGCCTGGGCTATTCGTTTTTGCAATACGTTTATTATGTTGGGTATCTTCTCGTCATCCTTTTTCCTTTCATCCCATGGTTTCAACTGGCAAAATATGGTACCGCTGTTCGATTTGGTAGAGAAGTTCACCACGTTCAGTCCGCCGAGTGCGGCATAGTGGCCTACACCCGGTGTGCCGCCCACTATCTTCATCAGGCTATCCAGCACCAGTATAGATTGTGTGGTAGAGGATGCCTCGGGCAATTCATAAGTGATATACACCCTTCCATCATCTTCCAATGGTATGAAACCTGATGCTTTATTTTTGAACAGCAACACGGTACCTATCCCTATACACACCAGCAATATCAGTATCAGCTTCGATGACTTTATTGCTCTTTGCACTCCTTTAGAGTAGCTGTTGGTCACCCGCTCGAACCAGTTGTTGAATTTCTCGAACAGCCTGTCCAAGCCTTTTTTCTGTTTGGTGTTATCTGTGGGTTTTAGCAGCAGTGTACACAAAGCAGGGGTAAGGGAAAGCGCTATGAACGCAGATATCATTACCGATATAGCGATGGTGATGGCAAACTGCTGGTACAACCTGCCCACTATACCCGGTATGAAACCTACCGGTACGAAAACGGCCGCAAGTATGAGAGCAATGGCTATTACCGGTGCCGATATATCTTTCATAGCGCTGTAGGTGGCCTCCTTGGCGGTCATATTTTCATGGTCCATATAGTGCTGCACAGCCTCTACCACCACAATGGCATCATCTACCACTATACCAATGGCCAGTACGAAGCCGAACATAGTGAGGGTATTGATAGTAAAACCTAATGGTATAAAGAAGATGAACGTACCTACTATAGATACCGGTATGGCAAGTACAGGTATCAGCGTAGCCCGCCAGTTCTGCAGGAAGATGAATACTACCAGCGCCACCAGCGCAAGTGCTTCCAGCAAGGTATCCACCACTTCGTGCATTGATACCTTTACTACTGTTACAGATTCAAATGGCACACTGTAGTCCACATCTGCGGGGAAAGACTTTTTTAGCTCATCCAGTTTTTTGTACACACCTTCAGCGGTGGCAAGTGCATTACTACCCGGTGCCTGGTATATAAGCAGGTAAGATGCACGCTTACCATCCACGAACGAATTACTGGCGTAAGAGAATTTACCCAGTTCTGCACGGCCTATATCTTTCAGGTATACAATAGAGCCATTGGCCGGGTTCGCTTTAATTATCACCTTGTCAAATTCCCCTTGCTTGCTCAGTCTGCCGTTCACAAGTATGCTATACTCAAATGTTTGTGCGTCCTGCTGGGGTGGGGCACCTACAGATCCTGCAGCTACCTGCACGTTCTGTTCGTTCAGTGCTGCTATCACGTCGTTAGCCGTTAAGCCATACGATGCCAGCTTATCCGGGTTCAGCCATATACGCATACTGAAGTCATCGGCACGGGTAAATATATCGCCCACACCATCTACACGCAGCAAGGCGTCGCGTACAAATATGTTGGTATAATTATCCAGAAAGGTAACGTTGTGCGATCCGTTAGGAGCATAAATTGCGCACAGCATCAATATGCTGGGGTTACGTTTACGTACCGTCAGGCCCAGGCGTTTTACCACGTCTGGTAGTTGGGGTGTGGCAATACTTACACGGTTCTGCACATCAAGGGTAGCTATATTGATGTTGGTACCAATGTTGAATGTAGCATTGATGGTAAGTGCACCATTACCGGTGCTATTACTTTGAATGTATTCCATACCCGGCGACCCGTTTATCTGTGTTTCCACAGGTGTGGCCATCGTTTGCTCTACAGTAGCGGCATCTGCCCCGGTAAATGCCCCGGTCACCTGCACCACAGGCGGCGTTATTTCGGGGTACTGGCCCACCGACAGGTTCATTATAGATATGCCGCCCACCAGCAACAGTACAATAGAGATCACTATTGCGGTAACAGGCCTTTTTATAAAAGTATTAGCTATCATAGCATGGTCATGGTTCGTGTGAAAGAATATTATATGGTAGTACGCGGCAGCTATTCTTTCTTTTTATCGCCGCTTTGGGGTGCACCGCCAGCTTGCGGGCCTGGTTTGTTCTGGGTGGTTACTATGCTGCCATCGTGCAGTTTTTGTACACCATCAGTTATCACTTTATCTCCTTCTGTCAGCCCACTCTTTACAACTACGTTCGCACCTATGGTTTGCCCCAGCATTATCTTTCTTTGTGCTGCTTTTACAGCTGGGCCTTTCGCTGCATCGTCCTTCTTTTTGTCCTTGCTATCATTGATAGTGGTGTCCTTGGCTATATACACAAAGTATTCCCCCATTTGCTCTACTATCGCTTTCGATGGTATTATCAACTGTGGTTGATCGTCTTCGTTGTGTACCCGCATAGTGCAGCTCATACCCGCGCGCAGCAAGCCATCCTTATTAGGGAATACCACTCTTATTTTTATGGTACCGGTCAGTGGGTCTACACCCCTGTCTATTACTGATATCTTACCAAGCCCCGTATACAAGGTATTATCAGGCATCAGTACCGTGAATAAAGAATCGCCGCCGTCACCACTTTTTTGTTTCAGTTTTATAAAGCGGGGCACCTGCTTTTCATTTACCACAAAGTCAACCGCCATTGGGTCGTCTGTCGATATCGTGTTCAGCACTGTTTGCCCGGCGGTCACTGTATTGCCCAGCTTCACCTGCGATATGCCTATAGTACCATCAAAGGGCGCCTTGATCGTAGCATAATTCAGGTCGGTCTGCGCTTTTTTCAGATCCTGCTTTGCTGCGTTTACCTGGTTCTTTGATGTGTTGAGCGTAGTGAGCGCGTGGTCTACCACTTGCTTTGCTATCGCATCGTGCTGGTTCAGGTAGTTGTAGCGGTCTGCATCTTTCTGGCTTTGTGCCTCTGTCTCCTGTGCTGAGCGCACATTTGCCATTGCCTGGTCGTAAGATGCCTGGTACTTGCTTTTATCTATTTCGTAAAGCACCTGCCCTTTGTGCACGTGGCTGCCTTCGGTAAAGTTTACGCCCGTTACGTACCCTTCGGTCTCTGCATGTATATCTACCTGCATTAGTGCTGTTACAGTACCGGGAAACTGGTCGTAATACACTACTGGCTGCAGGTGCGTTTCATATAGTGTTACGGGCACTGGTGCATTAGCCGGATTGTTACCAGCCTTGCTTTTATCACCTCCGCTTCCGCAGCTCCACAAACTTATACTCCCCAGCAGGACCAGGCCTATGTTTTTAGATATATTCATATTGCTGATAAGCTTTTTCATAATTAGTTATTAGGGTTGATGTCCCCCATTGCTTTTTGCAGATCTACCTTGCTTGATAGTAATTGGAACAGGGCGTTCAGGTAATTGATATCAGAATTGCGTAGGTCGGTCTCTGCGGTTATAACGTCCAGGTAAGCTTTAATGCCTTCCCTGTATTGCAGCTTTACTATATCGTATACTTCGGTTGCCAGTTTCACGTTCTCGCTCATAGCACGCAGATTGTAGAGGTTGCTGGTGTAGTTGGCAAGTGCGGTTTTATACTCCGTATTTATCTCCAGTTCCAGCTCTATCACATCCCAGTCCGTTCTTTTCTCCTGTAGTTTAGCTTTCCTTACATTCTCCGTTCTCCTGAAACCAGTGAATATGGGTATGCTCAGGTTGAGACCCCATAATGAATATGGATAGGACTGCTTGAACAGGTCAGGAACGTTATTATTCTCATATTCCAGATCATAATTATAGAATGCGGATATAGATGGAAGGAAACCCAATTGGTAATAGGCTGTGGTCTCTTTCTGTAGTCTTTTAGAGGTTTGCAGCAATTGGTACTCTATGCGTTTTTGAAAGTTGAGGGCTTCGGTAGTGTCAAAGAATACATCCTGCATCATTTGTGTAGTATCGAAGTATACATTAAATTCTTTGTTGGTAGGGTATCCCATCATTTGTTTCAGATTGGCGAACCGTGCATGTGCAGTTTCCACAGTGTTCTTCAGTTGTGCCAATGAATTGTTGAGCGATATCGTTGCTTGTTTATAATCCACCTTGTCCTTCACCCCGCTGATGTACTGATGGTAAGTATCGCTCTGGTTCTTTAATAACCTCGATGTATCTTCCTTCAGCACGTTTATTTGCTGCAAAGACAGCAATAGGTCATAAAACGCTTTACTCACGTCGGTCACCAGGTCTATCTTGGTACTGGTTGTATTTTGTTTTGCATAGAGGGTATTCAGGTGGCTAGATCGTGCGGCTATCAAAACATCAGGGCTAAATATTACCTGGTTGGCCGCTATCTCAGGAGTAGATGTGTTAGTAAGTCCTGTATGTGCTGCTGTAAGCTGGCCATTGGCCGATGGGATGAACACCGTTGGCAACCCGTAATAATGTTGATAATTAGCCAGGCCCTGTATCTGGGGCAGCCAGGCCGAATATGCTATCTTATTGTTAGCGTCGGCTATCGATTGGTCTATGTACGCTTGCTTTAATGCTGGTTGGTGCTTCAATGCATATTGCACGCATTGTGTCAGTGTTAGTGTAGCACCATCGGGGCCAGTGGTATCTGCGGTGTTGTTTTGAGCATGAGCATAATAGGGAGAGAAGAAAATAAGAAAGTAAAATATCCGTTTCAGCATGGGCAGCAATGTTTTTCCGGGTTAATGTTAGTACAGGCAACACAGCGCGTAAAAACAGGAACAAAAGTATCTATAATGCTTATTATTAATGCTTTTTAGCGTATTATATTTATCGATCGGTTTATGGCGAAAGCATATTGTACATGGTCTTCGTGTGCTATTGAATATCACGAAAATGCTTTTTGGCAAACTCATAGCTTAATATAGTTGGTATATAGAAAGTTATATCGGCCATAAATTTGGCAAGTATCAAGCCGCCCCATAAACTACCTGTAATGCTTGGCATATAGTACATGAGCAGAGGCCTTATCAAAAAACTGTCCAGCACTTCTGCTATCCCAAATTCTATAACAAATGCCCGGATATTTTTTAAGAAGTAGACATAAGTATAGCTCTTGTTTGCTTTTTTTGCCTCCTTACTGGTACGAAAGACGTCGTATAAAAAAATTGTCCCGAAATAAACGATATTCCCCGCCCATGTGGCTGCTATGGCAACAACTACATTGTTATGCCACAGGCCAAATGCAATGATACCTGCCAGCACAGTAGCTATTGTAGATAGCAATTCTGCAGGCAGGTACCTTATGGTCCATTCTTTTATTTTCGGGTGCATGGTCTATCCATCGCAGCTTATGCGTAAGACGGCTCTGCAACCACCTTACCAGGCTTCAATATCACTCTCGATCGTGGTTGTTCCGCATCAGTTGCAGGTATGGGCAGGCATATCATCTCATATGCACCTGGTGCAATGTCCCCCAATCTTAAACCTTCTATAAGCGATATATGTGCTGTAGTGAGTAAATGATGTATCTCAGTTGCATGTTTACTATTGCTCAGCATGTGGTCTATTCCTATACAGCTTATCTGTTGTTCTATAAGAAAATGCACCGCATCTGTGCTTAGGTGTACTTCTCCTTTTGAGAGATGCAGTAATTCTGCGTCAATGTCAGAATTCATAGTTCGCAGCAATAAACGATCTCCTTTTTCTATTGGTAACCCTTTAAGTGCTTTGCTGGTTATTTCTCCTTGTCGGTTGTCTATCCTTAATACTTTTACCGGGCCTACTATGGCTTGCATTCTTGTGCTCATTGTTCTATATACTGCGGTTGTTAATGACCTGCTTTGTTAACATAATAATTATGCCAGAAGCAGCCCAATAGATGGTTTATAATGCTATATATTTTTTGTATTCAAGATGTTAATATATACCGCAATTCCAGGTTTCACCGGGTATTGTGTTAACATAGGTATCGCATTGGTTTTTTGCGTCCTTTCTGGTTTGGTTGCCCAGGTCTTTGCTGTATATAACTGCATTATTGAATGTGCAGGCACAGTGGTAGTCTTTCTTGCAGGCGCTGAACAGTACCACAGATAAAGCAATAGTAGATATAGTATAAAATACTTTTTTCA
This sequence comes from Flavipsychrobacter sp., assembly GCA_965276955.1. Taxonomy (GTDB): domain Bacteria; phylum Bacteroidota; class Bacteroidia; order Chitinophagales; family Chitinophagaceae; genus JABDEZ01. The sequence goes on along the minus strand of CBDIBP010000020.1, from coordinate 80,910 downwards.
TAAATAGGTTGGTATAGGTTGTTGGGGTAAATATAAACAAAGATATATTGCTGTGCTACAATAGCCTGCATTTTGCACACCATTCATCATTCGGCTTGTTTACTTACATTTGTTCGCCTCAATTATTCTAATTAATGAACCTTCAATACACTTCTATGCCAGATAACAATATTAAATGTCACGTTTTTCATGGCGGCCCACAAACGATACAAGGCGACATGACCTCTTTTTTAGAAGGTAAAAAGCACCTGAAGATCAACTCTATGGTGCAATCGCAAAGCGTTACCAATGCAGGTGCATCTAAGCCTGAAATATTGGTAACTATAACGCTACTTTATACAGAAGCAGAGACCGAACGCGAGCATATTTTAGGCTTCACAGACAAGCGGTAAGTTTATTGCTGTCCTTCAGCAGGTGCAGTTTTGTTTTGCGGGGTAAAGGACGGGTTATGCTTAGTAGTAGGTAGTATAAAACCTACGCTCAGTATCAGCTCGTAGGTTCCAAAGGCTTGTTTTGCCCGGCCATCATATACCAGCAGGTTGCTGTAGCGGGCATAGTCTACCTTCTGTGAGAATTCTACATAGCCATACTTCATTACCGTTACCCGCAGCGCTGTTTCCGCACCTGTATTCCATCCGCCAAACTGGAATTGCTGGGCATTGTCATGCCCAAAAAGTTCATTCTGCACGTGTGGTATCACAGGGCCTATGCCCACTTTGCCTGTAAGGTCCACCTTCAGGTTCTTACTTCTGGCATCATACAGCGGCACCCTTTTCACAATGTTGAATAGCAGGAAATTGGCGCCATTATTCAGGAAATAAAAGAACCCGTTACTTTGAGAGAAATTAATTGTTCCATCCACATGCTGGTGGTTCAGTGTACCTGTTAGGTGCACCTGCTGGCCATCTGCAATGATATACTTGGTATGGTCAAAATTTATCTCTATACCCATATCTTGCTTTTTATTGAAGTAATATCCCAGGCGGTAGTTGTACTGCGGTATGGTAAATGCCTTGTGTAGCAGCCCTTCATCCCACCCTTTGTGGTCGTGTGCATCCACATGTACCAGCTGATAGTCATTGCCCAGGCCTGCCTGCTTTATGCTTACTGTGCTTTTGGTGTACCATTCCGTATTATATCCCCAGCTAAAGTATATAGATCCTGTTCTGTTTTTCTTATTTTTAGCAATAGCGGGTGTATTTGCAAAAAGGAAGGCAAAAAGCGGCAGCAGGAAGGCCGCCCATATTTTTATACGCATTACTTGTCATTTAATATTAACGGCGGCAAAGATAGGGGTAATGCACAAACTAATAAAGATCACTGATCAGCAAAGCTTTTTAGCAGCGCCAGCCATTGCTCATCTGTAACACTGGCCCACGCGCCTATATCCGTGCCTGAAAAATTTCTTAAGTGCCAGTGCAGGCATATTTCAGCGCCTTTCCGCTCGCAAACAATGGTTATAGTGGCGTCTTCTTGCCTATAGACCACTTGGTTGTTTTCAGTGCCAGGCAGGCACAGCAGCAATCCAATACTCTCATCATCAGCGTCAGGGTCGTAGTCATAGGCTACAGTGTGCACCTTCGCATAGCTACATATATCGCCCACTCGGTATCGGTCCGGGTATAGCTGCACCAGGTCGTAGCGGTGTGCAGGGCGATGCAGTGGTTTCTTATTTTTGTCTGTAAGCGCAAAGGTGATATCTGCATCCGTGGTGGGTTTCCAGTGTCGCACATCCCTCAGTTTGTTCTTCAGGTCCACGAACCACAGGTCTGCATCTTCTGTATCAGCCAGCCCTACAGCGTAAGAAATGTCTTTTTTAATACCTTTATATTGTTCTGGTACCAGGTAGTGATGGACCGTGTCCATAATAGTTATTGGTTTGATCTTGTATACAAGATACTCTATTAACACATTTTCTGCAATGGTATTTTTTACCTGTTCCGGTCCATTAATACAACATTATGAATATAGCCATCATAGGCGCAGGCGCGGCAGGTTGCTTTGCTGCTGCCAATATACCAGCCCTGCCGGGAACAGAGGTGATCATTTTTGAAAAAACGGGCAAGCCACTGCAAAAAGTAAAGGCATCTGGCGGGGGGCGCTGCAATGTTACCCATGCGCTGTTCGACGTGCCTGAACTGGTGACCAGGTACCCGCGCGGTAAACAACTATTGCGCAAGACCCTGTACCAGTTCAGCCCGCAGCACACCATTGACTGGTTTGAGGAAAAAGGTGTGCACCTAAAGGCAGAAGGGGATGGGCGTATGTTCCCCATAACAGATACAAGTGAGACCATCATAGATTGCCTTTTGAAAGAGCTGAATAAAAGGAAGGTATCCATCTGCTACCACAAGCAGGTAGTGAAAGTGGAGAAACAGGACAATGGCTTCGCTATATCCTTTGCGGACAACACTACTCATACGGCAGACAGGGTGATGATAGCCACCGGTGGTTTTCCCAAAGCAGAGCAGTACAAGTGGCTGCAAGACCTGGGGCATACTATACAGGCACCTGTACCATCATTGTTCACATTCAATATACCTAAGCACCCCATTACAGAGCTGATGGGGGTAAGCGTCCCCGATGCCGCTGTAAAAGTAGTAGGGACAAAGATAATGGAGCAAGGGCCACTACTAATAACACACTGGGGGATGAGCGGCCCTGCGGTGCTGCGCACATCGGCCTGGGCAGCGCGCGAACTGCACGACCGCAACTACGAGTTCGATATATCTGTCAACTGGTTAGGTACAACAACCGAAGCACACGTACGTGACGCCATAACGCACGCGAGAATGAACTCTGGTAAGCAATTATTGAAAAATAGCAACCTTTTCAATTTGCCACGCCGCTTGTGGGAGTACCTGCTGGCACAAAGCGGTATTGGCGACGAGATACGGTGGGGGGAACTCCCTGCTGCTGCGCAAAATAAACTGGTAGAACGACTGGTGCGCAACGTGTATTCTGTAAAAGGCAAAACAACTTTCAAAGAAGAGTTTGTGACCTGCGGAGGCATCACCCTGTCTGAAATAGACCCCCAAACCCTGGAGAGCAAGGTAGTGCCGGGGTTGTATTTTGGTGGAGAGATAATAGATGCCGATGGAATAACCGGAGGATTCAATTTTCAAAATGCATGGAGCAGTGCATTTATAGCTGCACGATGCATGGTTAAATGACAACTAAATTTTTACAATTCACGTTTTTACTTTGGCATGAATTTTTGGTCATAATAGCAGCATAAAACACACTATTATGAACAGCATCCTGAAAAAAACATTCTTTGGTGTAGCTATAGTACTTTCATGTGCGGCTACTACAACTAATGCACAAGTCTATGTAAGGGTACGCCCGCATTTTGACGCCGTAGTACGGCCAGCACCACCAAGCCCGCGCCACGTGTGGGTAGATGAGGATTGGAGAGAACGTAATGGCCGTTATGAATATGCAGGTGGTTATTGGGTGGCACCACCACGCCCTGCCGCAGTATGGGTGCCAGGTCACTGGCGCGATACCCCACGCGGTTCGGTTTGGATACGCGGTCACTGGCGTTGATAAATGAAATTGATCTTATTTTTCTTGTCCCTGCCCTTAGCGGGCAGGGATCTTTTATATCCGGTCCTCTTACTTAATTAAAGATATCTGTATCATTTTTTTGATCTTCTATGCCATGGCACGAGTTTACAATACTATCGTAAATACATTTCATGAATAACAGCATCAAAAAAATTGCCTTCGGTGTGGCTATAGCATTAAGTTGCGGTCCGCTTACCAGCTCGGCACAGATCTATGTTAGGGAACATCCACATTTCACCGCCGTAGTGCGCACAGCACCACCAAGCCCCCGCCACGTATGGGTAGATGAGGATTGGCATGAACGCCATGGCCGTTACGAATACGCAGGTGGCCGTTGGGAAGCACCTCCCCGCCCGCGTGCCGTATGGATGCCCGGTCACTGGCGCGAAACGCCGCGCGGGTCAGTTTGGGTAGGTGGCCGCTGGCGCTAGATCCAACTCGCAAACTTTATAAAAAAGCCCCCGATCTTATATCGGGGGCTTTTGTTATTTCTTCGTGCTTTCAGCAATGCTTTGCTGCACTTGGTTCAGTACCCGGTCTGCGCTCTGGCGTTCCACCATCCAGCCTGGGTATTCTTTAGGCAATGCACTTACTTTATTTATCTCTTCCATTTCTTCGGCGCTCAGCGCTATTTCTACAGACTTGATATTATCTATCAGTTGCTGTTCTTTTTTAGCGCCTATTATAGTGCTGGTCACTGGCGCCTGGTGGCGCACCCATGCCAGGGCCACCTGCGCTACAGTAGCATTGTGCGTTTTTGCTATGCCATCCAGCACGTCTATTATATCGTATGCTTTTTCTTTATTCACCGGAGGAAAGTCAAATTCATCCCTGCGCGAATCACCTGCCTTCTCCATACCCCGGCGATACTTGCCACTTAAGAAGCCACCTGCCAGTGGGCTCCAGGGCATCACAGCCAGTTTCTGGTCTGTGGCCATGGGCAGTATTTCCCGTTCCACATCGCGGCCTGCAAGGGAATAGAAATATTGCAACCCTTCAAACTTGTTCCATCCGTTCAGTGCAGCTATGCCTTGCGCCTTCATCACCATCCATGCAGGCCAGTTGCAAACTGCTATGTAGCGTACCTTGCCTTCTGTTACTATATCGTTCAGTGCACGCATGGTCTCTTCCAGCGGCGTTATGGGGTCTACGCCATGCACATAGAGCACATCCACATGCTCCATCTGCAACCGTTGAAGGCTTTCGTCTATAGAGCGTAATATGTGGTGGCGGCTCAGGCCCACATTGTTTTGTCCCGGCCCCATGCGGCCACGCACTTTTGTGGCTATAACTACCTCCTGCCGGTCTATGCCCAGGTCTTTCAGGCTTTGTCCCAGCAGTTGTTCCGACGCGCCAAAGGAATATATATTTGCCGTGTCTATGAAGTTGATACCGCCATCAATAGCCGTTCTCACCAGGGTGTTCACTTCTTGCTGGTCCAGCATACCTATAGCTTTCCAGTAGCCTTCGCCACCAAAGGTCATTGCACCCAGGCACAGCTCCGATACTGCCATACCTGTGTTGCCAAAATAATTGTATCTCATGTTTTAGGTTTTTTGTAAAAGTAGGCGGGGTTTGTTCCACTTTTGTGTTATTTCTTGCTATACGGCTATCATTGATATTACAATTTTTGGGAACGATTTTATTGTTTCCCCAAAGTGGGGTTTTTTGTTTATTTGAGTGTATGTAAAAATGCAATAATTATAAACAATTGACAGCAATAAGGTTTTGGTATAATATTTATTAGTTTTGGTTATCAATCTATTGCAGTAAATGGAATATGTCGAGTTTGAATACACAATTTCCTCACTTGTGGATGGATCTCATCTACAGGAGCATAGCCATATACTGCCATTAGTAAAACAATGTTTTCGTGAGCGTTTCATAACTACGCTTAGTATGGGTTTCGATCTCCCCTCTGCGCACAAGCAATTGACCTTAGCGGCTAAACTTCCAGAAAAGAACTATTTGCGCTATCTCAACTTTGTAGCTGCCCGGTCAGTACCCGGTGTTGCAGCTCAGGTTTCCTGAATTTCCAACACCTACACGGTTTCCATAACCGATATTAAATATTATGCTTAATTTAAAGCCGGTCAACACCTGTAGTTATGAAACGTATAGTAAAGAAACATCCCCTGGCCATCCGCTGGTTTCATTGGGTCAACTTTCCTGTACTGGCAATGATGGTATGGAGTGGTTTGCTTATTTACTGGGCCAATGATATTTACAAGGTCGGCTGGGGCGATAGAACTGTGCTCCATTTTTTCCCAGACTCTTTTTACAAGGCGTTCAACATAAGCGGCAGGCTGGCGGAGGGTATGGCCCTTCACTTTGTGTTCATGTGGCTGTTCTTTATCAATGGATTTTTGTACGTGCTGTACACTATAATATCGGGTGAATGGCGCTACTTGTGGCCCGACAGAAGGTCGTTCAAAGAGGCGCTTGAAGTAGTGCTGCACGATCTGCACCTGAGCAAAACAGTGCCGCCGCAGGCCAAGTACAATGCTGCTCAGCGTATAGCTTATAGTGCTATCATAGTTATGGGTTTCGGTTCGGTTATTACAGGGCTTTCTATTTATAAGCCTGTTCAGTTCGGGTGGCTATGCGCGCTGTGTGGCGGGTACGAGGTGGCCCGCATCATACACTTCATACTCACGCTGGGCTATTCTGTTTTCTTTGTCATTCACATAGTGCAGGTGATGCTGGCCGGGTGGCGCAATTTCCGGGGCATGGTCACCGGGTTCGACGTGGAACAAGTACCCGAGCCGCCCGCAGAGGTGCCAGCTATAGAAGATGCAGATCCGCAAATTACTAACTGATGGAAGAAACTAAACACAACGACAAAGCAGTAGAGCAGCAAGTGCGGCGCCGTACCATTCGCTCTTTTATCCTGTTCTTTATGTGCATAGGGGCAGGCCTCCTCGCATTCCGTTGGCTATACCATACCCCCGATGCTGCCGGGGTACATGCTCCACTTCGCAAAGGTTATGAGATGAATGAAAAGATATTCGGTGGTACTTTTAATAAGTATGATCTGGTAAAAACATTTCCTTTATCGGCCGCTGTAAAGAATGTACGTGTGAATGGCGATGTGGGTATGGGCAACAATTTTGATGTTAGTACCTGGCGCATGCATCTCGTGCGCAAGCCCGGCGATACACTATTAGTTTCAATGGCCGATATAAAGGCACTACCTAAGACGGAGGTGGTCTTCGACTTTAAGTGTATTGAAGGTTGGAGCCAGCTGACACACTGGGGTGGTGTCCGGTTCAGCGATTTCCTGGCGAAGAATGGTATCACAGACCTTGCCGCCTACAAATATGCCGGCCTGCAAACACCCGATAAGCAATACTACGTGGGCATAGACATGCCCAGCATGATGCAGCCACAAACCCTCCTCTGCTACGAGATGAACGGCAAGCCCCTCCCTTACGACCAGGGTGCACCGCTTCGCCTCATCATACCCGTAAAGTATGGCATCAAGCACCTCAAGCGGATAGGCTATATGTTCTTCAGCAACCAAAAGCCACCCGACTACTGGGCCGAACGTGGCTACGATTACTATTCCGGACATTGACCGTCTGAGCACCTGTCATTTCGACGAGCTCCTTCAGCGAGGAGAGATCCGTTTGGCCAAAGATATGCTGCCCTTCTTTTACACACCGCCTATACTACACTTCAAAACGATCCAAAACCATAATTTTAGCACCATAAGAAATACAAATGAGATATATACTCAGCTACATAGCAGCACTCTTTTTACTCACCACAATACAACTACACGCACAAACCAATAAAAAAATAAAAGCACCGACCTACACTATAATTCTTCTTCCGGATCTCTTCCAATACCAGCCAACAAAACACGGCGACACCACCTTCAAGTACGAATGCTACAGCCGCGCCCACAAGCAAATAGATCCCGATACCTTGCACGATATCAATAATGTAGATGAGATCCATTATCTTAAATGCTATTTCCAATACCCATACAAAGCCGGTGCTGTTATCAGTCCACCTTACATCTGCCCCAAAGAATACATATACGCGAAGACCAGCGATAGTACATGGTACGGAAAAGACATGAATTCCATGATTGCTACCGGCTACATAGAACACCAGAAAACTATAGTACGTGCCGATACCACACATGTCCTGGATGCTACGCGCAAAGTCCACACCGTGATACACAAATACTATAAGACCGAGCGAGTACCTGCATCATCAGTTCCCGCGCCGGTGGATTAGCCATTGCAAAATGTGGACATCTTCATTTGGCCGCCCTTACCTGCATTTGTATTTTTACACCCATTACCAAACCTATTTGAAAGCATTATTACCAACCATAAACCCACCCTCTTCAAAATGAATAAGCATACCAAATTACCGCTATCACCTGTCCCGCATTTCCGGCGGCAGTAAAAACAGGTAAAAACCAGAAATTTTACTTTTTTATCATAAAGCTGTCTACGGCAACTTTCATCAGCAAGTAACCCTAAAAATTACCGATTTACTTTTTTCTTATCTACCGGTAATTTTGCTGAATTTGTTGACTAAGATTCCTCTAAAACTTAAAATTATAAGTAATGCTTGGAATAATAGGGAAGATGGTCACCTCTTCCACCTGCAGCTTTACACCGCCAGGGCTGCTTACAGAGCCGGTCTCTTTCACATACAGGAAATATGGGTTGTGCCTGTTGTACACGTTATAGATGGCAAATGCCCAGCTCCCTTCATACTTGCATGGCTTGGTATGTTGTGGGGTATACACTGCTGATATATCTAAACGGTGGTACGGGAACAGGCGGTAGGCATTCAGCTTACTGAATTGCTCTTGCAGTGTGTTGCCAATAGGGTAGTATGCCGTAGGCAGGGTAATGGCTGTACCAGACCCATATACGAATACCGCAGAGTACGTCCATTTCTTGCTTTGCTGGTAGGTTGCCACTACCGAAATGTCGTGCCGCTGGTCGTACTTGGCAGGGAAGGTCTGTCCACCATTCAAATTCGGGAAAGTGAGGTTGGTATAAGCCAGGGTATAGCCGATCCACCCGGTAAATTTGCCTTGTGTTTTATTAATGAAGAACTCAGCGCCATATGCCTTGCCCGATCCGAAAACGTATTGTGTTTCGGGGTCTACCAGGCTATTAGGTGTGTAGCCCTCGCGATATTGCACCTGGTTTTGCAGGTCTTTGTAATATACCTCTACGGAGGTTTCCAGCTTGTTGTTCAGGAAATTACGGAAGTAACCTAAAGAGTATTGCCAGGCCATCTCCGGTTGTACCACGTAGGTGCTGGGCACCCATACATCGGTAGGCAGGGTAGTGCCGTTGTTACTCAGCAGGTGTATGTATTGATATGTCTTTGCTATGCTCGTCTTTATAGAAGATGCATCGTTGATGTTAAAACGCATGTTGAACCGGGGCTCCCAGCCGCCATAGCTCTTTACAAGTTCGCCACTGTGGTAGGCTGTGCTATCGGTCTTGTTGCCATTATTGTCGTACTGGTAGCGGGTATATGGCCCCACCTGGCCAAACCATGAGTAGCGAACACCTACATTTATGCGCCACCATGGTGTCACATCAAAGTCGTCCATTACGTATGCTCCGGCCTCATGTGCGTACTTGATGAGGGCATTGTTCGGGTTCAGCACGGTAGTATCTACCCGGCCCGATACCTGGTTAGGGATAAAGGTATGGTAGATGTAATTGAAGCCAGCCTTAAAATGGTGGTGGAAAGTGGTATAGTAGTCGACGTCGCTCTTGGCATTGTAGTCCTTAATGCCTGACGATAGCTTTATGGCAAAATCGTTTTGGGTGAAGCTGGAAGCGAAATTATAATCGTTGTAGATAAGGGAGGTGTTCACAAATATCTTATCGCTGAAGAGGTGGTTCCAGCGCAGGGTAGCTGTTTTGTTACCCCAGGGTATATCGGCCTTAAAGGTGCCTTCAGAATTGGCGAACTTAAATTTATCAAGCCCCATATATCCACTGAGAAATATTTTATCTTTATTAGAAAAGGTGTAGTCAGCTTTGAGGTTAAGGTCGTAGAAATAATAGCCCGATCCCTTTAGGTTACCGTTAAGGAATGGTTTGGTAAGCACATCTATATAAGTGCGCCTGCCAGCTAACAGGAAGGAACCCTTGTTTTTCTTCAATGGCCCTTCCAGTGTCAGGCGCGAGGCTATGAGACCTATACCACCTTCTGCATGAAGCTCCTTGTTGTTGCCATCTTTCATGGTCACATCTACAACCGATGACAGGCGACCACCATAGTTGGCAGGGGCGCCGCCTTTAATCAGGGTAACGTCCTTGACCGCATCGGAGTTGAAGACAGAGAAAAAGCCGAACAGGTGGCCGGTGTTGTATACCACTGCTTCGTCCAGCAGCACCAGGTTTTGGTCTGGGCCACCGCCACGCACATAGAAGCCTGCATTGCCCTCTCCCGCTGAGCTTACGCCGGGTAGCAGTTGCAGGGTCTTAAGTATATCTACCTCGCCAAAGAGCACCGGCAGGGTCTTGATGCGCTCTATAGACAATGTGATCTTACCCATTTCAGTATTCTTCACATTCTCATCTTTGCGTGCCGATACCTCTACTTCCTTCAGGCTTTGGTGTGCCAGTTCTATGTTCAGGCTTTTGCTGTCCACCAGATCCAGCTTTTGTTCTTGTGTCACGAAGCCCACGTAAGAGTATACAACAGTGTAGGGTCCGGCCGGTACTGATAAAGAGTAGAAGCCATAGCTATTGGTTTGTGCAGCAGCTTTGGTCTCCTTCATGTACACGGTAGCGCCTATCAAGCTCTCCCCGGTCTCGGCATCGTGCAGGTATCCGCTAATGGTCACCTTCTTTTGCGCAAAAGACACACCCGAAAGGAACACGAGCACCAGTACCAGTAATGTACGCATAGCTGTCACGAAAGCGGGTAGGTGCATAAGTGCTTATTTCAATGAGTCTGTAACATCGCCACACTCCAGCATCTTTTTGCCGTAGTATGGGTTTTTAATTTCACTTTCATTACTTATCCAGTTAGCGCCTTTTTCGTTCAGGGCCATAGGGCAGTGTTGTTGGTAAATGTTAGCATTCTTGAGCTGTGCCTTCTGTACCAGTGTATACAGGTTGTCTGATGCTTTGCTGAATGCAAGCTGCAGGTTGTCTGTAGTAATGTTCTCTTTGGTACTGTTGGCAATTATTTTAGCTTGTGCTACTACCGTATCGGCGTATGGTAACAATGCTTTATTAGTGTTGTCACTTTTTAGGAGAGCATCCAGGCTATCTGCAACTATTACGAGTTCCTGGGCAGGCGCTGCGGCTTGTTTCCCTTCACTGGCTATCAGCGCATCTTTTACTTTGTAATATTTGTTCACTACAGCTATAAGGGTTTGGGTGCCGGCATCGTTCAGTGTGCTTGTAGGCAATTTTGCGGCTGTAGGTGCTGTTTTATTCAGGCTATCATTAGTGGAAGCTGTTTTGTTGGCAGTGCTGTTGCAGGCAGTGAGACTGATAGTACATGCCAGTAAAAAGTATATGTAGCGCATAAATAAAAAAAATTTGTTGCAAAAATACAGGAACGTAGCTTGCTAAACGCAATGGGTGTAATTTTGTTGCATCATGTTGATCTCTTTACAAAATTTATCATTTTCATTTGGCTCACGTCCAATACTCGAAGATGCAAGCTGGCAGATAGGTACAGGCGAAAGAATAGGACTTGTTGGTAGCAATGGCGCCGGAAAATCGACCATACTAAGATTGATGACGGGGATGTACACACCGGAAGGTGGCTCCATCAATAAGCCAAAAGATGTGAGTTTGGGGTTCTTCAACCAGGATCTTTTAAGTTTTTCTACCGATGATAGTATATTAAAAGTAGGTATGCAAGCCTTTGAAAAGGCGCACGAGGTGGAAAAGGTGATGGAGCGCATACTGAAAGACCTGGAAACAAAACCTGACGATGAGAAGTTGCTGGATGACTACAGTCACTCCCTGCACGACTTTGAAGTAGCAGGTGGCTACGAAATGGAACACCGCACGGCAGAGGTGCTGGAAGGGCTTGGTTTTAGCACTGCCGACCTGCAACGCCCATATAACACCTTTAGTGGTGGATGGCGTATGCGCGTGCTGCTGGCAAAAATGATGCTGCAGGCGCCAGAACTGCTGCTGCTGGATGAGCCTACCAACCACCTTGACCTACCGTCTATCGAGTGGCTGGAGCGCTACCTGATAGGGTATCCGGGCAGTGTGGTCATCGTATCGCATGACCGTTATTTCCTGGACAAGATGGTGACCAAGATAGTAGAAGTATGGCAGCGCGACCTGGTGCAATACAGCGGTAACTACACTTTCTTCCAAAAGGAGAAGGTAGAACGTATGGCAATGCAGCAGCGCGAGTTTGAGAACCAGCAGGACTATATACGCCAGCAAGAGCGATTCATTGAGCGCTTTAAGGCAAAAGCCAGCAAGGCTGCACAGGCACAGAGTGCTATGAAGCGCCTGGACAAGCTGGACAAAATAGAATCGCCCGATGCATCTGTGCCTACCATGAACATCAACTTTGATGTGGCCAAAACGCCGGGTAAGGTGATATGTACGCTTACAGGTATTGAAAAGAGCTATGGAGAATTGCATATATTAGATAATGCGCAGGCGGAAATAGAGCGTGGTGATAAGATAGCGCTGATAGGTGCGAACGGACGTGGTAAATCGACGTTACTGAGGATAATAGCAGGCGTAGAAAGTTGCGAGGGTGAACGCAAATGGGGCCATAATGTAGAAGAAAGTTTCTATGCACAGCACCAGTTGGAATCGCTGAACGTAGAATTTGAGATACTGGAAGAACTGAAACAATGCCGTAGCGGGAAAACGGAGCTGGAACTAAGGCAATTGCTGGGCTGCTTCCTGTTTAGCGGAGACGATGTGTTCAAGAAAATAAAAGTATTAAGTGGTGGTGAAAAGGCCAGGGTAGCATTGGCCAAGACCATAGCTGCCAAAGGCAACTTCCTTATGCTGGATGAGCCTACCAACCACCTGGATATGCAGAGCGTGGAGATGCTTATAGAAGCACTGAACAAGTATACAGGTACGCTGATACTGGTATCGCACGACAGGTATTTTATAAGCAGAACGGCTAATAAAATATGGAGCATAGAGGATGGTGAGATCAAGGAATTTATTGGTAGCTACGATGAATGGGTAGTTTACCAAGCCGAGAAGCTGAAGCGCGAACAGGCTGCCGCTAAGGAGCCTGTAGCAATAGCCAAGCCTAAACAAGCTGAGAAAAAAGAAGTGAGACCGGTGCCGAACGTGAACGAAGCAGAGATAAAGAACCTGAGAAAAGAGCACCAGAAACAGCAGAAAATGTTTGAGCAACTGGAAGCTGATATGGACAAGGCCAATAAGGAAAAAGCAGCCCTTGAGGCCAGACTTGCAGACCCTGCCCTGTATACCGATCGCGACCAATTTGCCAAGCTGGATGAGCAATACAAGCGGCACATGCAAAAGGTAGATGAGCTGACGAAGACCTACGACAAGGTATTTGAACAAATATTGGCATTGGAGCAGCAACTATCGTAAACATAAGCAGCATATTGCAGGTATGTGGCAAGGTGCTTACCTTTATACTGATTTTATTTTAAAAGAATTTTATGCCTTCATTAGATATAGCAAGCAAGGTAGACTTGCAAACATTAGATAACGCAGTGAACATAGCCAAAAAGGAAATTGACAACCGTTTTGACTTTAAAGGCAGCCATGTAGTTTTAGAGCTGAACAAGAAAGACATGGTGGTGAACATAGAGGTGGAAAGCGACATGCAATTGCAGCAGCTGGAAGATATATTCCTCACCAAGGCAATGCGCCAGGGGCTGGAAGCCAGCAGCTTCGACATGTCGAAAGAATCTACAGGATTGGGTAAATTCATTAAAAAATCAGTGCCCGTAAGGAACGGTATAGACAAGGATTTTGCTAAGAAGGTAGTAAAGCTGATAAAAGATAGCGGACTAAAAGTGCAGCCTGCTATAATGGACGACATAATACGTGTAACCGGAAAGAAGATCGATGACCTGCAAGCTGTGATACAGCTCTGCCGTACATCGAATTTGGAGCAGCCACTACAGTTCATCAATATGAAATCTTAAAGAAGAATAGTATACACTTCTGCTACAAAAAAAATACGCCCGGTGCTTATATAGAGCCCGGGCATATTTTATTATAATAACTATTGTTAGAACTGATTATTTGCGTCTTTCAGGTGCGGCTGCACTTTATCTTTATCAGATATAATAGCGTGCTGCAGATCTATTTTCCAGTCGATATGGAGAGATGGGTCGGCATAGTATACTCCGCCTTCCGTTGCCTTATCGTAGAGGTTATCGCACTTGTAAAATATCTCTGCGGTATCACTGAGTACAGAATATCCGTGTGCAAAGCCACGCGGCACCAGGAACTGTAATTTGTTCTCAGCAGAGAGCTCTACTCCATACCATTGGCCGTAAGTCGGGCTATTGTGGCGTATGTCTACCACCACATCCCATATAGCGCCTTCCAGTACGCGCACCAGCTTTGTTTGTGCTGTGGGGTTGTTCTGGTAGTGCAGGCCACGCAGTACATTCTTTACAGAACGGGCCTGGTTGTCTTGTATAAAAGTGGTGGACAATGCTGTAGCATCTTCGAAGGTCTTTTTATTATAGCTTTCAAAGAAGTAGCCACGCTCATCCTTATGCACTTTGGGCTCTAATATCAACAGACCTTCTAATGGTGTTTTATGCGCGATCATAAGATTTAGGATAGCTGGTTTATTATCTCCAGGAAATTTGTAGTGATGTAGGTCAGTTCTTCTTCTGTGAACTCTGTATGTATAGGCAGTGATATCACGCAGTCTTGAAGCATATCGGTCACTGGCAGGTGAAATTTGTCGCCATCAAATGCCTTCAGCATGTTCTGCTTATGGCACGGTACCGGATAGTATATCATGGAAGGAATGCCCTTTTCGGCCAGCTTTTTCTGCACCTCATCGCGGCTCACGTTCTTCAATTGAAGTGTGTATTGATGGAACACATGATACGCATAAGGCGCCCTGTATGGGGTAACGATATTAGCGTTGCCTTTAAATGCATTATCATAATGGTCGGCCACGGCACTGCGTGCTGCGCAATACTCGTCCAGGTGTTTCAGTTTGGCACGGAGCACTACAGCCTGTATAGTATCCAGGCGGCTGTTCACACCCACCACTTCATGATAGTAGCGTTCTTTCTGGCCATGGTTGGCTACCATCTTTAGTTTTTCTGCCAGCTCATCATCATTGGTGAACATAGCTCCACCATCGCCATAGCAACCCAGGTTCTTTGAAGGGAAGAAGGATGTGCAGCCTATGGTGCCCATACTGCCCGTCTTTACTGTTTGGCCGTTTGAGAAAGTGTATGTACCACCTATAGCTTGTGCGTTATCTTCTATTACTGGTATGTTATGTTCTTTAGCAAGGTTGAGCAATGCTTCCATATCGGCGCTTTGGCCATACAGATGCACCGGTATTATAGCCTTTGTTTTTGGGGTGATGGCTTTCTTTACCGCATCGATATTCATGGTAAAGGTATCTGCATCCACATCTACGAATACTGGTTTCAGGTTCAGCAGGGCCACTACTTCTACAGTAGCTATGTAAGTATAAGAGGCTGTTATTACTTCATCGCCGGGTTTCAGGCCCAGCGCCATAAGGGCTATCTGCAGGGCATCGGTACCATTGGCGCAGGGTATCACGTGTTTCACACCCAGGTAGGCAGCCAGTTCTTTGGCAAAATGCTGCACATCAGGGCCATTGATAAATGCTGCGGTCTCCAACACCTGGCTGATACCTGCATTTACTTCCTCTTTTATTCTCTGATATTGACGTTTCAGGTCAACCATTTGCAAATTCTGCATCTCTAAAATTTAATGATGCAAACCTACATCATACCCATCATTCATCAAAGTATTGCTGTATATAAAAGTAGAATGCAGCTGGTGGGCTACCTTTGGTTGTAGGCATTTTACAGCTGCACTAAGCGGTGGAAAGTGTTGCGTAACGAATACAATTTGAAGTGAACAACATGGGTGGCGTAATATTATTCCTTAACTTCACCAGCCCAATTATTGTATCAAGATGAAGTTATATCTCATTATCATTTGCTTGTTATGTTCTACCCTTCTTAGTTATGCACAGAGCGATGATGATCTTTTTGGTGTCACTAAAAAAGCTCTTGAATCGCACAAAGGTTGGATAATAAGCCCCAGTGGCAATTTCGACTTTCCAGCGGCCGACATGGCAAAACGTTTTGGAACGGACGGCCGGGTAGGTGCTGCAGTGATATACAAAACCAAGTCGAACTGGATGTTTGGGGCAAAGTTCGATTACATTTTCGGCAACAAAATAAAAGAAGATTCCTTTCTGAGTAATATAAAGAACAAGTACGGTGAGTTTTACACCCAAAGCGGCGCTAATGTTACTATACCTTGCTACGAACGCGGATATATGATAGGGCTACAGGCAGGCAAAATATGGAACATCTCTAAAAGCAGTAAGGACAATGGTATCCTGTTCACCACAAGTGTTGGGTTCATGCAACATAAGATATTCATTAACAATGCAGACCAATCAGTTACCGCATTGAAAGGTGCATATGTAAAGGGCTATGACAGGCTAACAAATGGACTGTTCGTAGAAGAAAGTATAGAATATTCTTACATTGCCAAAAGCGGATTGCTCAATTTTCACATCGGTCCCGATGTATTGTTCGGTTTCACAAAAGACCGTCGCGACTATCTTTTTGATGTGATGAGATCGGATAACAAACAGCGGCTGGATGTACTATTTGGTATACGCGCGGGCTGGTATCTTTGCATCTTCAAGCGCAAGTCGGAAGAGATGGTCTTTTAGTTACAGGCTTTGCACAGGCCATATACAATAGTGCTTTGCCCGGTGGTGGTAAAACCTGTAGGAAGTACTATACCGGTAGCTTGTGTATGCTCAAGGCACAGCATTTTATGGCAGGCTGTGCAGTTAAAGTGTATATGATCATCGTTATGGTGCTGGGTGCTGCAGTTGTGCCTGCATACTGCAAACCGTGCTATGCCGTCTTTATCCATCACCTTGTGTACAATGCCAGCCTCTTCAAAATCGTTCAATATACGGTACAGCGTAATGCGATCTATCTTACCCAAT
Source organism: Flavipsychrobacter sp. (assembly GCA_965276955.1). Taxonomy (GTDB): domain Bacteria; phylum Bacteroidota; class Bacteroidia; order Chitinophagales; family Chitinophagaceae; genus JABDEZ01. Next base: position 64,149 of record CBDIBP010000020.1, on the reverse strand, counting down.
ATAGGTTCCAACTCGGTATGACTCAGCGCCTTCCCGTCATGGCTCAGCGTGTCGAGCACCTTGATGCGAGCCGGGGTTATTTTTAATCCCTTATTCTTTATTTCTTCTGCTGCGTTCATAAATAACTATGTAAAGATAAGAAAAGTAAATGCAATGTTGTTGCATTTGTGGTATATTTGCAACTCAGTTGCATAAAGAAATGAGCGAACATCAGCATACACATACAGGATCTGACCGGCTGGGCATAGCCAGTGCTGTATTGTGCATGGTGCATTGTATGGTAGTGCCTTTGGCTTTCGTACTAAAGGTGTGGTGGAGTGGGCATACAGCTTATGTATTGCCCACATGGTGGGGATCAATAGACTATTTTTTTCTTATCATCAGCTTTACTGCTGTGTACCATTCGGCAGGCCATGCGCTATCTAAGCTCGTTAAAAGGCTGTTCTGGTTCTTTTGGGGCGTGCTAACAGTGGCTATTCTTTTTGAAGATTACATACATTGGCTGGCTTACTTTGCATCGGCAGGGCTTATTGCTACGCACCTTGCAAACTTGCGCATGCAGCATCGCATGAGTCAGACGGCCGCGACGCAAGCTGAATTGCGGTAGTATTGGCTATGTCTTATATGCTAAATGTTTGTTACGATAACTTAAGGATGCATATGTAATGGCCTGGCTACTGCTATCTTGTGATATGCTGAAGGCGGGCATCACACTTATTTTACTCTTCGTTCACACTGTAGCTGTAGCGCAGATCCTTGAGGGATTGGTGCTGGACAGGGAAACTATGGAGCCGGTGGTAGGCGTGAGTGTGGTGAATACCTATAATGGTAAAGCTGTATCATCTGATAACGAAGGGTATTACAAGATAAACGCTAATGCAGGCGATACCCTGATGTTCCGGCACATTGCTTACCGGCTCGCACAGCGTGTAATGACCTATACAATGGGCAGCAAGTACCAGTCGGTACTTATGGAGCCTTTACTGCACCAGCTAAAAGAAGCTGTAGTGACCACCCGGACCAAGTACCAGCAAGACTCCCTGGAAAAACAACTGACGTACAACCATGAGCTGCATAGACAGCTGGTACCCAAGCCTAAGGTGATGGGGCCGGCTTGTGTGGGCTGTATAGGCTGGGCGGTGGATAAAATAAGGGGCAAGAACAAGCAGGCTAAAAAATTTAGAAAAAAATTCGCGGCTGAGGACCGCATGAATTTCATAGATAGCCGGTATAACCCGGAACTGGTAATAGCACTAACACCACTGCGCGATACAGATAGTATAGCTGCATTCATATATGCCTACCCAATGGAAAGTGATTTTGCACGGCAGGCCAGTGACCTGGAGCTAAAGAGCTGGGTGAGGGCCAACTATAAAGAGTACATACGCGGGGCAATGATAAAGCAGGATTGACCTCCTTATATTTTCTCCACTACTACCGCAGTACCGTATGCCAGCACTTCTGTAATCCCCTCCAGCACTTCATTAGCATCGTACCGCATGGCTATGATGGCGTTGGCGCCTGCCTGGTTGGCATGGTCTATCATTAGTTCGTAAGCTTCCTGGCGGGTCTTCTCGCATAGCTCTACATATGCACTGATCTGCCCACCTACCAGCGATTGCAATCCACCCAATATGTTGCCGAACACGCTGCGGGAGCGGACCGTAACCCCACGGATGACGCCCAGATGCTTGGTAATGCGATAGCCTTCAAGGCTGTTGGATGTAGTTATGAGGTTGTGGTCTATCATAGCAGGTGCGATCGTGTTTCTAAGTTAAGGATTTTCATAGTAATATGAAACTATTAAAAAAATGCATCGATCCTAATATCTTAAGGAAGAATGAGCGAGGGCTATTCTTTTAGCATTTTCAATGCCTTGATATTTCCATCGGCCGATAAAACCTTTACGATGTAGTAACCTGCAGGAAGGGCGCTGATCGCTACGTTCATGTCGTTTTGCATGTTACCGGTTTGCTGTATAAGTACCTGCCCTGCCAGGTTGCAGATGACTATGTTCCTGATATTTATATTGCTTTTTATGGTGATGTTATCGCCGTTAACAGGATTAGGGGAAATGACAATAGGGCCGCCAGCTACAATGGTCGGCACCCCTGATGGTGCAGAGGTGGTGTCGCAATAAGTAGATACACCAGTAACAATGTCTACACCACTGATGGTAGCGGCATAGGGTAAAATAGCATTCCCTTTACCACTTGGGAGGGTAATAGAAGAACAATTGAATGCAAAACTATCGACAAAATTGGTGATGAGCCCCAGCGTGTTGGCGCTGATCTGCACACTATCGAAAATGATGTTATTGATGTGTGCTTCTGGCAACCCGTAAATGATGCCGGCATATTTAGAATTGGTGATCACTATATTCCTGCATATGATGTTATTCCAGAAAGGTGTGTTGGTGGTAACCGCTACGGCTGTTTGTGCTGAGGCGGGATACGGCTCGGTAGGGTACCAGCTGGTGATGTAGAATGGATATTGTACATTGTTCATAGTAAGATTGGAATATGTGAACGATGAATCCCTTCCGCCGCGTGTACGGTTTGACTTGAGCCGTATGCCATTTGTAGTGCCGTTGTAGGTGCAGCTATCTACCAGAATATTTTTCACATTCAGTGCATAGCTGCCTACCGATGTGCCGTGCCCATTGCCAAATGTGCAATGCTTAATGGTCACATTTTGTGCGTAGCTATCCATAGCTACATTGTCATCGCCCTCAGATAGGTTGCAACTATCGATATTCACGCCGTTCCAATACCACACATCTATAGCATCGGTATTGGGCGAAGTAGCAGGTGCGGTGATGGTAACATGAGAGATGGTCCCGTTCGCACCCATGTTGCTGCTTTGGCCCAGGCAGATGTGCACATTGGGCGAGTTTTGCAAGGTGATGCCTGTTATTAAAACGGTATTACACCCCTTGAACCGCACCAGGTAGGGCCGCTGAATATTATTGTTGGCATTGTAAGCTGCCCACCATGCGGTGCCATTACCTTCAATGGTACCAGACCCGCTTATCTCGATGTTTGTGAGACCGCTGCCGTATATCAAATGTGTGTAGGCATCAGTGGTGCCGTTGTTAGGATAAGAGCCTGCCGGCTGGCCGTTACCGTTGCCGTAAGGCATCATTTGCAGTGTAGCACCAGCAGAGATATAAAGGTTCACATTGCTCCTCATTGTGATGGGGCCACTTAAAAAAGTACCAGCAGGAATGACCACCATACCGCCCCCGGCGGCATTTGCAGCATTGATAGTAGCATTTATGGCAGTGGCATTGTTAGTGCTTGATGTGGTGGCCCCGTAACTGGTAATAAGGAACTGTGTTGTGGGTATGTTTGGCAACAAAACATTTGCACGAACTACAGGCACACAAGTGATCAAGATCAGACAAAGAATAATTAAAATTTTATGATGTTTCATTTCAGTTTTGCTATTAGTTTGGGGATATTGTTCGCTCACAGGCTATTGTGAATTGAGTGCATGTAAAATTTATAGAAAAGGTGAGTGGCTACTCACTTACATGTATCGCAAATTTAATTTTTTTATATGGTCAAAACTTATTTGAGCATAAGAATATCTACGCAAACGATGTCAGCAGAATTTGTATAGAATGGGATTTATTGCTCATGTTTACTGAATTTTACATTGGTTCAGAAAATGATAAGTAACACATAGCTTTACTATATGCAAGAGGGTTTTGAACTACCGGTAGTTTACAAAGGCGAGGAACTGGAATTTGGCTCACGGCTGGTCATATCGGGCTACGTATATCAATTCATTATTATTGTGAATGACAGGGAGTTGGTATTTGAAAAAGATGACGCCGGTGAATACCGTGTGGTCAATTATACACCTGATGTTTCGGTAACTGTAAACGCGGGTCTGCTGGAAGCTATCATTGTTTCTTTGAGGGAAATAAGCAGTTAAGAGGCTTAAAGTCGCCTACGGTAGACTTAGGCCAGTGTGGGTAGGTCTATTTAGCTTTTGAATAAATGCTGCCGGATGCACTCGTACTTCGTATTGGTTTGATTTAAGTCGCAGACTTAAACCAGTGTGGGGCACTTCCGTGTTGGAATGAATAACCAAATGCTTAGCTCGTGAGTATCCGCGAGAAACCATCAGGAGGGTGCAAACGAAGACGCACTAGCGGAAGTGAACAATCTTATTTGCAGTTTAGCTATCTTAGATATTTCAATGCTACAGATGCAATATAAAATTCAATCTTGGGAAGATTATTGGATACTATATACCTGATCAATCTCCTTTTAGCTAATCAGAAGGAAGTAATAGTAGCAGAGTTGAAAGAAGCGCGGAGATATGTCAATGGTTTAACAGATGGTTGGCATGACTTTAAGAATGAATTTGAGCGGGTGATTATATGTTATAGAAGTATGCTAACCGCAGAACAACTAGCGTTGGCTGAAAATTTATTAGTCACCTTACGACTATCACTTGCAAATAGATAGATCACTATTGCAGTTCGATACTCAACGTGTATGATATTGACGATGTCAAATTGAGACTTGGTCAGAGATTAAGCAGGTGCGTAATGTATCCTCCACGATACAGCTACAGAATATATCATGAAGCATCACAACTTTCTTCAGGGGATATCGGGTCAAGCCCGGTATGACAAAATTATTAAACGGGCTTGGGAATACTATACTCTGTGCGAGCGGGGAGCTATAATGATCTGTATTGTTGTTTAAATGACGCGAGCGGTACAGCGACCGATTTGTGGCTGCCATCAGGGTAAATAAAAAGAAAGTAGACGTGAGTAGAATCCAGAAGCTTTTGAAAGATATCTACACGTTCTTTAGTATCCTCATCTACTATATATCCATCGATGATTCTTGCGGTACAAATTTCGTTATGGCAACTTTCAAAATGTACCCGGCTAGGATTTCCTTTTTCCAATTCCTTATTGCCAAACTTTATAAAAACGCCATTGCTTTCAACTACGTTGCTGGGAAGGATCATGGAAATAAATGCCGGGCGCGCCTTTGTTTTATCTTTAGCAACGGTTAAGGTAAGATATTCGGTAGTGTCCAGTCCGTCTCGTCTGTAGGGTACATCCAAAAACATCATGGTGCCTTTCTCTACCGTTTTTGTATCCCATGTAAATACCTTAACGGCCGCGTCAGCAGCAGCTTTTACCGCGCTATTAGTTTGTGCAAAACCAGTAAATGCCAGTATTGATACAACAATTAGGGTAAGCAATTTTTTCATACTGTTGTTATTCAATAAGTAATTTAATGAAAAGGTGGGCATTCGCCCACCTTTTCATTATCAATAGAAATGTAATTATTAAATATGCAGCTTGAAGTATTCCAGTGTTTTCTTTAAGCCTTCGTGGCGGTCTACCTTTGGTTCCCAGCCGAGGATCTCCTTGGCTTTGGTGATGTCTGGTTTGCGCTGTTTAGGGTCGTCTTGTGGCAGTGGTTCGTAAACGATCTTTGATTTAGAACCGCAAAGTTTTACTACTTCTTCAGCAAATTCCAGCAGGGTGATCTCTGATGGGTTACCGATGTTGACCGGTTTGCTGTAGTCAGACAATAGTAAACGGTAGATACCTTCTACCAGGTCATCGCAATAGCAGAAAGAACGTGTTTGTGAACCATCGCCGTATACAGTAACATCTTCGCCACGCAGTGCCTGGCTCATGAATGTAGGTAGTGCACGGCCATCATCGAGACGCATACGCGGACCATATGTGTTGAAGATACGTATGATACGGGTTTCCAGCTTATGATGTGTGTGGTAGGCCATAGTGATGGCTTCCATGAAGCGTTTAGCTTCATCGTACACACCACGCGGACCTATCGGGTTCACATTACCCCAGTATTCTTCTGTTTGCGGGTGTACCAGCGGATCGCCATATACCTCTGAAGTAGAAGCCACGAGGATGCGTGCGCCCTTGCTCTTGGCAAGGCCCAGCAGATTGTGGCTACCCAGTGAACTTACCTTAAGTGTTTGTATCGGCATCTTCAGGTAGTCGATAGGACTTGCCGGAGATGCGAAGTGCAGTATGTAATCGATAGGACCAGGGACGTGTACGAACTTACTGATATCGTGATGGTAAAATTCAAATTCCTTTACGGGGAACAGATGCTCGATGTTCTTGATATTGCCGGTAATGAGATTATCCATACCAACCACAGTGTAGCCTTCGGCCAGGAAACGGTCGCAAAGGTGTGAGCCAAGAAAGCCCGCTGCGCCGGTAATGAGGATGCGTTTGTTAGCCATTGTTCTATTTAATTCGGTGTGTTAGTGAATGCAGATGCGCTGTACGTTGGCTGGAGCCAATCCTTATTTTAGAATAACCCCGGCTTAAAGGCCGGGGTTATTTTTTTACTTTATTATAATTAATCATTCACTCCGCGGTCGCGAACTATGGTACCTGTAGGTATTTCTATTTTGTTGTGCAGTTCAGGGTGAATGGTCTTGCGGCCCATGCTTTCGTAGTAGAAGCCCAGTTCGTTCATTTTTTCGAGGCTATATACGTTACGGCCATCAAATACCACATCCTGCTTCATTGCTGCACTGATGCGTTTGAAATCGGGGTTGCGGAACTCACTCCATTCTGTAACTATGATAAGTGCATCAGCACCGTCAACGGCATCATACATTTCGGTAGCGAAGTTGATCTTCTCGCCGAAGATGCGTTTTACGTTAGGCATTGCTTCAGGGTCAAAAGCGCAAACTTCTGCACCGCTTTCCAGCAACTCATCTATAAGGTACAAGGCAGGGGCTTCGCGAATATCATCTGTTTCTGGCTTGAAGGCCAGGCCCCATATAGCGAACTTGCGGCCGCTTAGGTCGCTGCCAAAGAATTCTTTTATTTTACGGCCCAGTATCAGTTTCTGCCTGTCGTTCACCTTCATTACAGTGTTCACCAGTGCATAGTCGTAATCGAACTCGCGGGCAGTTTGGGCCAGGGCCTGCACATCTTTAGGGAAGCAGCTGCCACCATAACCCACACCAGGGAACAGGAAGCGCTTACCAATACGGCTATCGCTGCCTATACCTACGCGTACCCAATCCACGTTGGCACCTGCACGGTCGCACAGGTTGGCCATTTCGTTCATGAAAGATATACGCATGGCCAGGTAGGCGTTAGCGGCATACTTGGTCATTTCAGAGCTGCGCTCGTCCATAAAGTATATTGGATTGCCCTGCCTTACAAAAGGCTGGTAAAGTTCTTCCATTACTTTCTTAGCCCTGTCAGATGAGGTGCCTATAACTACACGATCGGGTTTCAGGAAATCCTCAACTGCTACGCCTTCGCGCAGGAACTCAGGATTAGATACCACATCATACAGGTCTTTGCTGAGTTTGCGGCCTATCACTTCAGATACTTTTTCGGCAGTGCCAACAGGTACCGTACTTTTATTTACTATCACTTTATAATCAGTGATCATAGTGCTTAGCTGAGTAGCTACATCAAGAACGTACTGCAGGTCGGCAGCGCCATCTTTACCAGGAGGGGTAGGGAGTGCAAGAAAAATGATCTGTGCTTTCTTGATACCCTCAACAAGTGAGGTAGTGAAATGTATTCTTTTTTCTTTTATATTACGCTCCAGCAATACATCCAGACCAGGTTCGTATATCGGCGACTTGCCTTGCCTTAGCTGTTCTACTTTTTCTTCGTTGATGTCAATACACATTACATCATTACCTGTCTCCGCAAAACATGTACCTGACACCAGTCCAACATACCCTGTTCCTATGATCGCTACTTGCATAGTTTATTTTTAAAATTTAATCGCAAAAGTAATTATTATTTTTTTTCTAAGGCATTATTGTTCTGTTAATCGGGATTTTGTTTTTCACTCAGTTAAACTTTATATATACAAAGATGTCCAAACGTTACAAAACATAAAACGACCAAATATGAAAAATGTACGATCAATGCTGAAAGCAGGAACAGCAGTAATAGCTGGGGGCATGCTGCTGTTTGCCGCATGTAAGAAAAGCACTACAGCGTCAGAGGACGTTGGGTATTCGCAAGACCAGGGGCAGCTTGAAAAAACAAGTAATGATGTGCAAACTATCAGTGATGAGGCATACGCATCTACCAATGGTACCCTGGCCAATTACCGCACAGCCGCTACTACGCTGGGCGGGTGCGCTATAATAACCAAGGACACTGTAAATGGCGTGATAACGGTGAATTTTGGTACAACAGATTGTTTGTGTAACGATGGCAACTATCGCCGTGGAGAGGTGATCATCCATTATACAGGTAAGTACCTGGTGCAAGGCTCAGTACATACTATAACGTACAGTAGCTACTATGTGAACGATAATCAGCTGACGGGCAGCAAAACAGTGACCAATACGGGGAATAATACATGGAGCGTATCAGTGAACGATTCTTTGATACTGGCAAATAATGCAGGCACTATTAGCTGGACAGGTAGCCGCACACGTACACTTACCTCATTACAGCCTGTTACCTATTCTATAACAGGAAGTGGCACGTTGACACGTGCAAATGGCGCAGTTATCAGCCATACTATCACCTCTCCGCTTATAGTTGCTGCGGGATGTGCGTGGATAGAGCAAGGGACTGTGAGCTTTACCTTATCGAACGGCAAAATAGCAACCGTGGATTATGGCAGTGGCACTTGCGATGCTTTAGCAACTGTAACATACAATGGTCGTACTTATAACGTGACCTTGCGCAGGTAATGTTGAGAACAAATAAAATGATAGTGGCGGCTATCTCTGACAAGAGGTAGCCGTTTTACATACACTCCATAAGTATCTTACAACCACGTATGATCTCATCGTGTGTAATGGTGAGTGGGGGAGCTATACGAATGCAATCTGGCGCAAACAAGAACCAATCTGAGAACACACCCTTAGTAAGGCAGCGCTGCAAGGTTTGCATGACGTGCGCAGGGCTTTCCAGTTGTATGGCCATCAATAGACCTTTACTACGTACCGCTTTTATGGCCGGGTGCTTTAAGTGTGCATGGAATAATTGCTCTTTTTCCGCTACCGTTCCTGTAAGTTGTTCCTCAAGTAATGCCAGCATACCTGCCATGCCCGCGGCACAGCATACCGGATGACCACCAAATGTGGTGATGTGCCCAAGTACTGGGTTGTGTGTAAAGGTCTGCATCAAGGCAATGTCTGCAACGAAGCCGCCCAGTGGCATACCACCGCCCATGGCTTTGCCCAGTAGCACGATATCAGGTACTACATCATAATGCTGGAACCCCCACAGCTTGCCTGTACGGCCAAAGCCACATTGTATCTCATCGAATATGAGCATGGTGCCGGTTTGAGTACATTTTTCTCTTACAGATCTTATCCATTTTGCATTGGGAGCTATTACACCTGCTTCGCCCTGTATGGTTTCCATTATTACGCAGGCTACATCCTCATTTATGGCGTCGAGGAGGGCGGCGCTGTTGAAGTCGTAACGATGCACACCTGGCAGCAGCGGGCGAAAAGCATTGCGCCAGTATTCATCACCCATCACGCTAAGTGCGCCAAGTGTATTGCCGTGGTAGGCATTGTTGCAGCTGATGATGTGCGGCCTGCCTGTGGCCCTGCGGGCCAGTTTCAGCGCACCTTCTGTAGCCTCGGCACCTGAATTGGTGAAGTATACAGAATTGAGAGATGATGGCAGATGACTTGCAAGCAGCTGTGCATACTGCACCTGCGGACTTTGTATCAGCTCGCCATATACCATTATATGCAGGTATTCATCGGCCTGTTTCTTTATGGCTGCTACCACGGCAGGGTGCCTGTGGCCTATATTACACACACTGATGCCGCCAATGAGGTCGAGGTATTGCACGCCGGCCCTGTCGTACAGGTAATTCCCTTCTGCACGTACAATATCGAGCGCCACCGGTGCATCAGATGTTTGTGCTACATGTTGCTGAAAAAGCTGCCTGTTGTTCATTAATGTTTGTTTACGGGTTGCAGGCCCATGCCTGCGGCCAGGGTAAGCATGAAGGTATACGCAGCATCGTAGTCGTTAGGTATCACACCATCCAGTATGGCCTCGCGCACCGCAGTTTTTATTGTACCTACGTCTCTTGACGGCGGCAGGTTGAATATCTGCATGATCTCTGCACCATCAATAGGCGGCTGCCAGTTCCTTATTTTATCTTTTTCCTCTACCTCTTTCAGGCGTTGCTTTACCATCTCGAAGTTCTCGAGGTAGCGCTTTACTTTCAGTTTGTTCTTTGATGTGATATCGCTTTCGCAAAGCACCATCAGGTCTTCGAGGTCCTCACCGGCATCGAAAAGTAGCCTGCGCATGGCAGAATCTGTTATATCTTCCTTAGTAAGGCTTATGGGGCGCAGGTGCAGCAGTACCAGCTTGGCCACATACTTCATCTTTTCGTTCTGCGGCAGCTTCAATTGTTTAAAAATGCGGGGCGTCATTTTTTCTCCCACTACTTCGTGGCCGTGAAAGGTCCATCCGTGCCCGTCCTCAAAACGGCGCGTAGGGGGTTTGCCAATGTCGTGAAGCAGGGCAGCCCAGCGCAACCACAGGTCATCGCTTTGCGCAGCCACATTGTCTATCACCTGCAGTGTATGGTAGAAGTTGTCTTTATGCCCCATACCCTCAATGATCTCTACACCGCTTAGTGCTGTGAACTGCGGGAAGAACTCGTGCAGCAGGCCGCTTTGGAACAACAGGTTCAAACCAATAGATGGTTTGGGGGTGAGCATTATCTTGTTCAGCTCTTCGGTGATACGCTCTTGCGATATGATCTTCAGCCGCTCTTTGTTCTCACTAAGGGCTTTAAAGATATCGTCGGGGATGGTATAGCCCAGCTGTGCTGCAAAGCGCACGCAGCGCATCATGCGCAGCGGATCGTCAGAAAAGGTAATGCCAGGCGCAAGTGGTGTGCGTACTATTTTGTTCTTTATGTCTTCCAGCCCGTTAAAAGGGTCGCTGAGCCTGCCGAAGTCTTTTTCGTTGAGGCTGATGGCAAGTGCATTTATGGTAAAGTCCCTGCGCAGCTGGTCGTCTTCCAGCGTGCCTTCGCTTACCTCTGGCTTGCGGGAATCACTGCGGTAGGATTCTTTGCGGGCGCCAACGAATTCCACATCAAAGCCGTTGACCTTGAACTGCGCTGTGCCGAAATTCTTGAAAAAATTTACTTTCAGGGCCGGCTTGTAGGTCTGTGCCACTGCATGTGCCAGTGCTATGCCATCGCCGGTGCATACTATATCTGCATCCTTGGTAGGCCGGCCTATTATTTTGTCTCGCACAAAGCCACCTATCACGTAGCAGCTTACATTAAGCAGTTGAGCTGCCTTGCCTATGCGCTGGAATAAATGTAATTCTTCCGGTGTACACTGAATATCCATATCGGGCACAAAGCTAAAATAAAGCAATGGAGAAATTAACCTCTTATGATCTGGAGGATGCCTTCTTCATTTATCCGTACCAGGCGCGATGGATCTCTCACCACTTCGTCGTCTTGCCTGTGCTGAACAATGTAGTCAACAGCGATGCGGATATCGTTGCTTACATTGGCATACACAGCAGGGGAGGGTGCACCACTGATATTTGCAGAGGTGGAGACGATAGGCTTTTTATATCTTTTGATCAGCGCCTTGCAAAAAGGATCGGTGGTGACGCGTATGGCTATGCTACCATCGCTATTGATAACATTGCTGGCAAAGTCCAGTGCGCCATCATATATTACAGTAGTTGGAACTTCAAAACTTTCTACCATGGCTATGATATCGGGTGGTGGCGCAGCCACATACTGCAGTATGTCACGTGCGTCAGCCAGTAATACTATCAGGCTTTTTTCTGCAGGTCGTTGCTTGATATCGAAGATACGGGCCACAGCCTCGCTATTGATGGCATCGCAACCCAGCCCCCAAATGGTATCGGTAGGGTAGAGGATAGTGCCGCCATTTTGCAGTACGGCAATACAGTTCTTTATATCGGTTTCGAGGTCCACCATAGTAATTGTTCGTTTGTAATATCAAGTGCACACCTGAAATGTCCTTCGGGACATACCCTATGGCCATGCAGGCCGCAGGGGCGGCAGTATAGGCCTTCTTTTATCTCTACCACCTTCCCGTTATTGCGCAGCGGCCCAAACCCAAATCCCTGCACCGTGGAGCAGAAAACAGCTGTGACCGGCGCATCCACCGCCGATGCGAAGTGTAATGGGCCGGAATCGTTCACATAGTTCATAGCAGCGCCTTCCATAAGTGCAGAGGACTGTAAAAAACCAAACTGGCCACACAGGTTTTCCACATGGCTATGTGTAGTTGCTTTCATTATTTCATTGGCCATGGGGGTATCGCCGGGGCCGCCCAGCAGGTATATTTTATGCGTGGCAGGCAATACGTTCATCAACGATACCCATTTTTCTTTAGGGAACTGCTTGGTATACCATACGGAAGACGGAGCGATACATATGTAAGGTCCCTTTTGGTAGGGGCTAACTTTTTTATAGTCGGCAGGGGTGGGGTATAACCTTGGGAAGGAGGGTTGCTGCCCGGTAATATCGCTGATAAGCATCTGGTTACGATCTACCTCATGTATGGGCTTTTCTGCATATGGCGCTGAGATGATGTGCTTTATCTTTTTGGTATAACAAAAAGAGAATGGATTCTTATCAAAGCCTATCTTATTCTTCGCCGCAGACAGCCAGGTGATGAAGCCGGATGACCCAAACCGATGGGGGTTGATAACATGGGTGTATCTTTGTTTGCGAATGTCTACTGCCAGTTGCAGCAGATTTTTGGTCTTATCCTTTTTTTTATCCCATACCCACACCTTGCCTATATAGGGATGGTCATGCAGCAAGCTGTCATTACCTTTTCTCAACAGGAAGTCGATAGTAGCAGTAGGATAATAATTGTGCAGTTTTTCAGCAAGGGCGGTCGCTAAAACCACATCGCCAATAAAAGCCGTTTGTATGATCAGAAATTTTGGCATCGACCCCAAAATTACGATAGTATCAAAATTATCCATGGTTTAACAATAAATTGTACATTAATTCCTGTTTCGGTACTAAATTTGTAATAATCATCGTATAATTGTAAAAAGCTTTATGAGTATGAAAAAAATGATCCTTTCCTTGGGAATAGTCGCGTTGTGTGCAAGTGCAGCAATCGCGCAGGAAAAAAAAGTACCAACTGCAACTTTAACTACAGGTAGCGCAGAAGGAACACCATCGACCACGCTGAAACCAGAGAACCTTGCATTTAAAATGGATACACACGATTTTGGCACAGTGCCTGAAGGTCCTGCTGCTGAGTATGAATTCAAATTTAAGAACACAGGTAAGGAGCCAATAACAATATCTAAAGTGCAGGCATCTTGCGGTTGTACTACGCCATCTTATTCTAAAGATCCGGTGTTGCCAGGTAAAGAAGGTGCCATAAAAGCATCTTATAATACTAATGGTCGCCCAGGCGCATTCACTAAAACCATCACAGTTGTATCTAATGCAGGTACAAAAGTGGTAACAATAAAAGGTACAGTTGAAAAAGCACCGGCAAGCTCAGTACCTGAAAATAATTCTATGATCAAGACCAACTAAATTGGTTTTGATGTTGGGTTATCGCCGGCAATGCAAATGAAAAGATGTGTTTTTATTTTAGTGTTCCTTGGGTCGTTGCCGGGTATAATGCCCTTTGCAGTGGCGCAGGTAGCAGAAGAAAAATTGCCGGATTTCCTTTTTAAAAAGGGATCGATATACGATCTTGGAGATGTGCCTGAAGGCCCTGTTGCAACACACATATTCGAGTTTTCGAACACGGGTAATGCGCCGCTGGTCATCACAAACATAACCACCTCGTGTGGATGTGCAGTTGCGGAATGGACAAAAGAGCCGGTATTGCCTGGGAAAAAGGGAATAGTTAGTGTGCAGTACAGGACCAATGGAAGAGTGGGGCTTTTTACAAAAGATATTTTTATCATGTCGAATGTAAAAAAAGATGTAGCAGAAAATGGTGCCTATTTATTGCATATTAAAGGAACCGTAAAACCTAAAGATCCGGAAATGCCGGCCACAGGGTACCGGTAATTTAATTAACAAGTTATTGCCAACGTTCTTTATTTTAATATCGTCTTAATAAAGCATAACCGATAAATTTTAAAACCAAACAAACAACGTATATTTTATGAAAAAGCTGGTAATAGCTATGATGTGTTTAACTGCAGGCGTTGCAGGTTTTCATACACAGGCGCATGCGCAAGTTGCAGCAGCAGCTGCCCCTGCTCAAGACCCTAATGCACCAAAGTTTAATTTTAAAGATGGCGATACTTTTGATTTTGGTACCGTTACAGAAGGGCCAAATGCAGAACATAAGTTCTCTTTCCGGAATGTAGGCAAGTCGCCGCTTATTGTTACCAATGCCACTGCTTCTTGCAGCTGCACCGTACCTGCATGGCCTAAAGAACCAATTTTGCCAGGTAAACAAGGCGATATCACAGTAAGCTTTACAACCAAAGGACATGTTGGCCCATTCATCAAGGATGTGTACATACAGTCTAATGCTATGAAAGGTACAGAGCGCTACACGATACACATAAAAGGTACCGTAGTTGCCGGCGCTAAGTCATAAAATGATCTTGTATTAAACGTTATAGCCGCCCTCTATTTGAGGGCGGCTTTTTTATGCCCACACCTGTAAATACATGAACTGATGGTGAGGGGCAAAAATAAATAACGGGGAATAGCAGTGGTTTTTTAATTTTGCTGCCATGCCAGTAATATCACAACGTGGTGCGCACATGCCACCCTCGCCTATACGCAAATTGGTACCTTTTGCAGAGGCCGCTAAAAAAAGAGGAACAAAAGTATATCACCTGAACATAGGTCAGCCAGACATAGAGACGCCACCCGCTATACTGGATGCTGTACGGAATGCCGACATAAAAGTGCTGGAATATAGCCATAGTGCAGGTATGGAGAGCTACCGCAAAAAACTGGTAGAGTACTACGGCCGTAATAATATAAACGTAAACTACAACCAGATAATAGTAACGACCGGTGGCTCTGAAGCCATATTGTTCGCTATAATGAGTTGTATGGATGCAGGCGATGAGATAATAATACCCGAGCCCTTTTATGCTAACTATAATGGTTTTGCCACCAGCGCAGGGGTTACTGTAGTGCCTATACCATCTGGAATAGAAGATGGCTTTTCCCTGCCGTCTATTGATGCTTTTGAGCAGGCTGTAACGCCCCGCACAAAGGCTATAATGATATGCAACCCCAATAATCCTACTGGTTATCTGTACAGTATGGAGGAACTACAGGTGCTGAAAGATATATGCCTGAAGCACGATCTTTTCTTGATGAGTGATGAGGCTTACCGTGAATTTTGCTATGACGGCCGTAAACATATATCTGCCCTGTCTATAAAAGGATTAGAGCAACATGCGATACTGCTTGATACGATATCAAAAAGATATAGCGCCTGCGGCGGACGTATAGGTGCTTTTGTGACCAAGAACCAGCAAGTGCTGGATGCTGCAATGAAATTTGCACAAGCCCGTTTGAGCCCACCTACATTTGCACAAATACTTGGCGAGGCCGCTGTAGACCTTCCTGCCGATTACTTTAATGAAGTACACAAAGAATATACGCTGCGCCGGGATGTGCTTGTGGCCAGGCTGAATGCCATGTCCGGTGTAATGTGTCCTAACCCAGGTGGGGCTTTTTATGCTATGGCAAAATTGCCTGTTGACGATACCGAGCGTTTTTGCCAGTGGTTGCTGGAAGAATTCTCTTATAACGGTGCTACCGTGATGATGGCCCCTGCCGCGGGATTCTATGCTACTAAAGGAAGAGGCAAAAACGAAGTACGCCTGGCATATGTACTAAATAGCGAAGACATTAATGCAGCAATGGATTGTCTTGAGGCTGCATTAAGTACGTATAAGCAATAAATTTATAACTATAATTTCTAACCATATCTGCTGGATCAGCGTCCCTTAAAGTGAGATGCTTAAAGTGTTTTTATAACTGATAAGTAGTTAATTGTAAACTTATTGACATAAGGTGTTAACTTTTATTGTTATTTCTGTAATTTTTTGTATTTTTAAATTAGTTCATTAAGTTATAATAAAATAAATTCTATGAAATTAGATTTTTTACCCAAACTAATAAAAAGCGCTTTTTTATTGCTGGTTTTTTGTAATATTTTTTCACCGGCACGAGCGCAATACATATTAGGTCCTGAAAGCTTTGAAAATGCATTCCCGCCTACAGGATGGGTGCTAAATGGCGCCAGTGGTACC
Source organism: Flavipsychrobacter sp. (assembly GCA_965276955.1). Classification (GTDB taxonomy): domain Bacteria; phylum Bacteroidota; class Bacteroidia; order Chitinophagales; family Chitinophagaceae; genus JABDEZ01. The sequence continues at coordinate 47,879 of CBDIBP010000020.1, read as the reverse complement.
ACAAATTCCTGCTCTCTTAACTGGTTACAGGGTACGCTTGGCACCGTATTATGTTCTGGTAGTTCTTTGACCGGCACGCCTGCCGCTCCTGCTCATACAGGCACACATAGTGCGGGGTTTGAATCTTATTGGATTTCTAACAATAGTACATCCAACCTTGTTACGCCTTCTCTCAATCTTTCAAATACGGCCGGCCTTTACCAGCTTCAATTTTGGGCATATAACTATTCTACCGCTTGTTCTTTCGACTCTATACAAGTTTTTATCAATACAGCTCCAGCTGCTGGTGGGGCGTTGATCGCCAGGGTTCTGACCGATTATAGCAGTTATAGCACTGCATTCACAAACTATTCTACTTCAACAGGCTGGGTTAAATGTGTTGTGACGCTTCCTGCTGCATACTGCACATCAAGTAGCTACATCATTTTTAAAGGCACATCACAGTATGGGTGTGGCGATAATTTTATTGATGATGTTTCAGTTATTTATATAGCGCCATGCAGTGGTCAACCCATGGCTCCAAGTATTGTTTCCGGTCCTACTGCACCATTGTGCAGTGGTGGCTCTGCAACCCTTACCGGCTTCGATCCTAATACAGCTGGCTCGCTTTATAATGTGTGGCAACAATCTTCTACAGGTGCTGCAGGAACATGGGTAAATGTTCCCAACAGCAATTCTGCAACAATTACCACACCTGCGCTTGGTGCTACTATGTACTATAGATTTGGCGATAGTTGCGGTATATCTAATTTGACCAACTACTCTCCTGCATATACTGTACAGGTCAATACTTATGCAATTCCTTACTCAGAAAGCTTCAACACTACGCTTAACACATACATTCCTTATTGTTTTACGGAAAATACTACTACAAGTGGCCAAAGCAGATGGCAGGTCAATACGGCTTTTAGAGATGCTTCGGGAGTAGCTTATCCAGCTGTGATGGATGAGGAAGATCCTGTAGGTAACTTTACTAATGGTAAGAATGCCTTCTTCTCTATACCTGCATTGGTGATGAATGCCGGTCAAACATATCGTATCCGGTTTGGATATGAGCGCGGCAGAAGTGACTATCTTACTACCAATGTTGCTCCCACTTTCCCGGAAAATCTCCAATTGTTCGAGAACTATGCCGTGCAACCTTCCATTGCAGCGCAAGGTAGCCCTGGGGGTACTAACCTTTTTAATACTACTGTTACTGTTGATGGTCATAATACTGCCAGTCTTACGTTCACACCCGCTGTTACCGGTATCTACTTCTTCTCTTGGTATTCTAACACGCCACACCCTGCAGGCGGAGCTTCGCAAGCTGGTGGTGTAATAGCTGTGGATAGCATAAAAATAGATAGCGTTGGTTGCAATTTGCCGATTATCACTTTCCAGCCGCAAAACTCTGCAGTATGTGTGGGCAGTAATGCTACTATTTCAGTTACAGCTACTGGCTACGGGCTTACTTATCAGTGGTTCAAAGCGGGTAGCACTACCCCAATGGCCAATGGAGGTAATATCAGTGGTGCCACTACCAGTACGCTTGCAATAGCTAACGCGCAATCTGCTGATGCATCTACCTATAAAGTGGTAGTTTCTGGTACTTGCGGTGGAGTTACCACTGTTACTTCCAATACTGTTACACTTGGTGTTAGTGCTTATCCTACAGATACGGTGACTACTACTACTCCTGTCAATTTTTGTGCAGGCGGCAGTGTAGTGCTTACAGCTAATACGCAGGCTGGTAATAGTTACCAATGGAAATTGAACGGTAACTTGATACCTGGTGTATTTACCCGGACGTATACAGCAACTACTGCCGGTACTTATTCAAGCGTCGCCACCAATACAACTGGTTGTGCAGCTACATCCCCTGGTGTAACCGTTACTGTGCTTAGTGCTTCAGCAATAAGCATATCACCTTCGGGGCCAACCACATTCTGTAATGGTGGCAGCGTAACGCTGACATCTAATATTATCCCAGGAGTACGTTACACCTGGCTGGTAAATGGTGCACCGGTAGTGCCAGCAAACAATACCAATGTATTGGTAACGAGTACTGCAGGTACCTATACTATAGTAGATACAGGTGCCAACAACTGCGTAGCGCAGTTCCCTGGTGGCATACCGGTATCAGTAAATGGCCCTTCATCTGCCCCTGCTATCTCAGCAAGCGGTCCATTATCATTTTGCCAGGGTCCAGGGTTCGTGGTCTTATCTACACCTACTATTAGCCAGCCTGGCTATACCTATCAATGGTATCAGAATAATGTTATGATACCTGGTGCTACTACTACCAGTTATACGGCATCTGCTTCCGGTGCATATAAAGTAAATGTTTCTCAGAATAACTGTGCTTTAAGCTCTGTAATAGATACAATAAACGCGGATGCTCCACCTACAACCATATCTAACAATGGTACCATAATATGCTCTGGCAACACGATAGTGCTTACCGCACCAGCTTGTTCCGGCTGCTCGTATCAATGGATAAACAATGGTAACCCTATTACAGGTGCTACTAACCAGGTATTTACTACTAATACAGGAGGAAACTTCCAGGTAAATGTGACTGATGCGTTCCCGTGTACCAAGATATCATCTGTTGTGCCGGTTACTGTAGGTGCACCACCAAGCGCTGTGATACAAGCTGCAGGCCCTACAACGTTCTGCCCAGGTGGCAGTGTTGTTATCAATGCTAACGTGGATACCTCGCTTAACTATATATGGCTTACATCGCCTACCGGCTTGTCAGGTTCTTACACTGCATTAGCGCCAAATCTGCCACCATACGGTCATCATGAATATTCACGCACCTTCAATACCAGTACTTTCGTTAAAGTTGTAGAGTCGAATGGTCCATGTGTCGACACTGTTTCTTTTGCTATACAGGTCATTGTATCGACCGTGCCTACACCAACTATTACATCATCTGGCTCTACTTCATTGTGTCCTGGCGGTAGTGTTACATTGAGTACACAATTAGGTACCGGTCTTACCTATCAATGGTATAATAATGGTTATTTGGTGCCAAATGCTATTACGCCGTCTTATGTTGTTAGTAATACCAACGCCGGTGTCATAAAAGTAATTGCTACAAATAGCGTAGGCTGTACAGGAGCATCGCAACCAGTAACGGTATCTACCAGCCCGACTCCGGTCGTTAATGTATTATCGCAGACCAGCGATTCTATATGTGCAGGTAGTTCTGTTATACTTATTGCTTCACAAGCGGCGGGTAATCACTATCAGTGGAGTGTTAATGGCCAACCTATAGTAGGGGATACCTTGCCTACATTGAATACCGCTCCAGGTGGTACCTCAGGTACATATCACTACACTGTCACCACTACAAGCAGTGCCGGTTGTGTTGGTACTTCTGCTCCTACCAATGTGGTTGTGTTCCCAATACCAAATACAAATATTTTTGCATCATCATCTACTACTTTTTGCGCAGGTGGCAGTGTGGTGTTGAGTGGCGGTTCTGGCGCCGGCCTTACTTACCAATGGCAAACAATATCAGGAAGTAACTACTTCAACATACCATATGCTACTCATATCAATGATACAGTTGCCACTTCTGGCAACTATCGGGTGGTCATATCCAACGGTATATGTGCTGTAGCATCTGTTGTAGTGCCTGTTACGGTAAGTGCTCCACCAGTTATCTCTGTAACACCTACAGGTAATACTACGGTGTGCAAAGGCACTACAGTAACGCTTACTGCTACCTCACTGCCAGGTGTTAACTATCAATGGCAGGATAATAATAGCAACATTGGCAATTCTTTCAATGCACCTACATACACTGCAAGTGTATCAGGTTCTTATAGAGTTATAGCTACCGGTAATAATTGTGTATCTACATCGGCCCCAATAGTTGTTACAGTTAATGCTCTGCCTACTGATTCTGTAGCATCACTTTCAGTTCGTGCACACGTAACTTGTACGGGTACGCCTGATACTTTGTATGACGCATATACCTACCCAGGTTTCTCTTACCAATGGAATCTTAATGGTGGGGTGTTACCAGCTCAGAATAATCCTTACATATATGCTATGGATTCTGGTTTTTACACCGTAACAGCTACAGATACTAACCAATGTACCGGCACATCACAACAATTTTATGTTGGCTTGCTGCCGCTGCCAAATCCATTGATATCCAATGTTCCACCAGTACTTTCAACAGGTACATTCCTGACCTACCAATGGTATTTCAATGACAATAAGATACCAGGTGCAATAACCAATAGTATAGTTGTAGCACACTCCGGTAAGTACAAGGTATATGTAACTGATGGTAACGGATGTTCGAATTTCAGTACCGACAATTATGTGGTTGGCGTTGGCGTGAATAACGTGATCAATAAGGATGAGGTGAAGATATACCCTAACCCTGCTACTTCTGTGGTTCATATAGATGCACCTGCAAAGGTGAACGTGACCTTGAGTGGACTAGATGGACGTATCATTCTGCAAGGCAAGGATGTCAAACAGATAGACCTGAGTGGATTAGCCAGTGGCGTTTACATGATCAATGTATATGATGAGAACAACAATTTGATAAAAGTTGACAAGCTGGTGAAAGCCGGTTGGTAATATTTAGCTTGCTATATTCAGAGAGGCTGCCGCAACTGGTAGCCTCTCTTTTTTTGGATATGCCGACGATATGTGGTGCATGTGGCAATATTAATATATGCTCCATCCCGGAATGTGGAAATATTTATTTGAAAGCGGCAAGGGGTAATAGTATATTTGCAGTAGGTGTCCTTATTTTTTTGAAAGATATATAGCTGTTTTTAGCGCATTGTGCTATAGTGCTTTATATACCTTTTATTTGTTTATAGCGAACCTGAAAATGTGCTGCCAGCATTAATTTTTTTTCTTTCTTGCGGATAAATATGTACCTTTTTAAAAAGAAAGGTCAATAAACAAAAATGGCTAAAGTAATTGCAATTGCAAATCAAAAAGGTGGTGTAGGCAAAACAACTACAGCTATAAATGTGGCTGCAAGCCTCGCTGTGCTTGAATATAAAACATTGCTGGTAGATGCTGACCCACAGGCCAACACAACTACAGGTAATGGTTTTGACCTGAAGAACATACAGCTCAGCCTGTATGACTGCATGGTAAATGATACTGCTACTGCCCAGGCTATACTGGAAACAGATACCCCTAACCTGGACCTGTTACCATCTCACCTGGACCTGGTAGGTGCCGAAATAGAATTGATACACCACCCCAACAGGGAACATATAATGCGTGTAGCACTTGCAAAGCAACGCGAAGAGTACGATTTCATTGTTATAGATTGCTCACCATCGCTTGGCTTGCTTACTGTGAATGCCCTTACTGCCGCTGATAGTGTCATTATACCTGTGCAATGCGAATATTTTGCATTAGAGGGTTTGGGTAAATTGCTGAACACTATTAAGATAATACAATCGCGCATCAACCCAGACCTGCTGATAGAGGGTATATTAATGACCATGTATGATGGGCGTTTACGCCTGTCGAACCAAGTAGTAGAAGAGATAAAAAATCATTTTTCAGACCTTGTATTTAATACCATCATACATCGTAATACCAAGCTGGGCGAAGCGCCAAGTTTTGGTAAGCCTGCTCTGCTATACGATTCTGAAAGCACAGGTTCTATTAACTACCTGAACCTGGCCAAAGAGATATTGCAGAAGAACAATATGACAAAAATAAAGAACGAGGATAAAATTTTCGAAAACGACAACCATGTCGCAGACCAATAAGAAACAGGCGTTAGGCCGGGGCATACGTGCACTGCTGGATAATATAGATGAGGAAGTAAAAGCAACCCCGGCGGCATCCGCACCGCAGCCACAAAACGCCGGTAATATAGCCCGTATACCTATAGCACAAATAGAGGTAAACCCCAAGCAACCCAGGCACGACTTTGACGAGCAGGCACTGCAGGAACTATCAGACAGCATAAAGCTGCATGATATAATACAGCCTGTTACCGTTGTAAAGGTAGGGCAGTCCCAGTACCAACTCATATCGGGTGAAAGGCGCTGGAGGGCCTCTAAAATGGCCGGGCTGAAGGATATACCCGCCTACATACGCACTGCCGATGACCAGCAGATGCTGGAAATGGCGCTGCTGGAGAACCTGCAACGTGAGAACCTGAACGCCATAGAAGTAGCCCTAAGCTATAAAAGGCTGATGGATGAGTGCGACCTGACACAGGAACAAGTAGCAGAGCGCATGAAAAAAGAGCGCAGTACAGTAGCTAACTATCTGCGCCTGCTGAAACTACCCCCCGATGTACAGAAAGCTGTACGCGATGGACATATAACCATGGGCCATGCACGTGCCATCATCTCTTTGGAGCATGTGGAACAGCAACTGTATGTGTTTCGCGAAATAACGGAGAAGGGAATGTCTGTGAGGCAGGTAGAGCAATTAGTAAAAAGCCTTTCTGCGCCCAAAGCACCCTCTGCCCCCAAAGCACCGGCCAAGATACAGCCCGCATATAAAAGGATAGAAGACAATATGGCCTCATTCTTCTCTACAAAAGTGAAACTGGACCGTAAAAATACCGGTAGAGGTTCTATTTTGATCGAGTTCTATAATGATGAGGACCTGGAGCGTATAATGGAAAAGATAAACCTTTAGTCAGGTTGCTTTATTGATATGTACCCGCACTAATTTTGGTAGGTGAATATGATACAAGAGAACTGGGAAAAAGAAGCTACCGCCAATCTTAAAGATTACAAAAGGTTACTCGAAAAGGGTAACAGGAATAAAATGCTGAAAGCACTGCCTCAACTACATGAGGAGGCTTTCAGCAAAATAGACTGTCTGGCTTGTGCTAACTGCTGCAAAAATTACTCCCCACGGTTTAAAGATCCTGACATAAGGCGGATAGCCAAACGGCTGCGTATAAAAGAAGGTGAGCTTGCTGACCGCTACTTGCGTATAGATAAAGACGGCGATTATGTGACCAAGCAATCGCCTTGTCCCTTCCTGGGCAGCGACAATAAATGCGACATATACGAAGACCGACCCAGCGATTGCCGCAGATACCCGTATACTGATGAAGATACTTTATTGAAAAGAGTAGAATTGACCTTGAAGAATGCTACGATATGCCCTGCAACTTACACAGTGCTTGAGGCCCTGAAAGGAATTAAATAGAAGCTACTTTGCCTAATACACATACCTGTGTGGGGGTAGGATTTCCTCCGGCTTTCTCGAGAGATATAGCGAAGGCCTGGCCATTTGTAACCTGCATAGCAAATTTGTTCATAACATCTGCCGAGGCTATGTAGTCGTTCGGTATCACACCCATATCTACAGGCTTGCCATCTTTTATCACCCACATCTGGTATTGCATTCCTTGTGGCGGCATAGGCATATTATCCACCATCAGGTAAGTATCGCCCTTCTGTTTGCCCCAGTATATGGTAGCAGCCATAGGCTTGTCCTTTATCACAGTATGCATCACTATGGTTTGCATGCTGGTATCGGTCATCATATCTTTTACCTTTTGGTAGCTGGCTGCCAGGGCAGTTAATTTTTGCTGCTGTTGCACCTGCATAGTATCCATACGTGTCTGTATAGATGCAACTTGTTGCTCGGCATGGTCCTTCTGGTTCCAGAGCATCACATTTGCCACCACACTACCTATCAGTGCTACCCATACTGCAGCACGCTGCCACTGGCTATCATAGCCTTTAGCAGGGCGGGCAATATCTATGGTCTTATTAGCTACCGGCTGGGTAGCAGGTAGTGGCATTGCAGGCTGCGCAGCTGGTGTATCCTTGTTTATAGCACTCCATATCTGCTCCTGCATCTGTATAGGCGGCTCTACTGCATTGCTTTCAGCAAACTGCTGCATGGCCTTCTCTATAGCGGCAACCTCAGTAGCTAACTCAGGATACATAGCTATATTAGCAGCCACCTCGGCCTGCTCCTCTAAGGAGAGCACGCCTAAGATGTAAGCTTCTAATATACCTGATTCTATGTATTCCTTTGTGTTCACTTATTATTCCGGTATTTCGTTAATTGTTAAATTGTTGCCTGAGCATGTTTATTGCATACCGCATCCTGGTCTTTACTGTCCCTAAGGGTATTGTCAGTGTTTTCGATATCTCATCCAAAGTGTACCCTTTAAAATAGGCAAGATCTACTATGGTCTGGTATTCTGGTTTTAATTCCGACACCATTTTTTTTAATCCAATGATATCTGTCGATTGCTCGGTCTTCATTCCGCCCCGCACATTATTTACGACATCTTCACCTGTTTGGATTTTACTTTTCATAATTTCACCTTTTGACCGCAGTTTATCAATAGCTGCGTTGCGGGCTATATTTATCATCCAGGTGTATATCCTGCCCTTCTCCGGGTTGTATTGGGGAATGTTGTTCCAGATCTTTACAAATACTTCCTGTAGCACGTCTTGTGCTATCTGCTCATCATATACTATTTTGTTGATAACGCCATACAGTACCGCAGAGTATTGGCGGTACAGGTAGTTGAAAGCATCCCTGCTTTGCTGTTTCAGCAGCATCACAAGTTCTTCTTCGCTATATATGGTAGTAGTTGGCAAAAAGTGTATTTATTTGTTTTCGAATGTACAGATTATTTTACATAAAGCATCCTGTAGTCCACTTTCACTCTTCCTGAACTTATATCGTCCAGTTTCTTCTTTATCAACCTCTTTTTCAAAGGGGGCAGATAATCTATGAAAAGTTTGCCGTCAATATGATCATACTCGTGCAAGATAACGCGGGCCGTGATACCTGCAAATTCTATTTCGTGCTCAGTAAAATTTTCATCTACGAACCGTACAAGCACTTTTTCGTCGCGTGTAATGTTCTCTCTTACTTTAGGTATGCTCAGGCAGCCTTCGTTATAGTCCCAGGGCTTGCCGCTGGTATTTACTATATGGGCATTTATAAAGGTTTGCTTTATTGGTTTTTCGTTGGGGTATAGTCTTTTGTCTTCGTCGTCAAAGCCTTCTACTATCTGCTCTGTATCCACTACAAATATCCTTACCGCTTTGTTTATCTGGGGTGCAGCAAGGCCTACGCCGTTGCTGGCATACATGGTCTCCCACATATTGGCAAGCAATTTATCCAATTCCGGATAGTCTGCGGTAATGTCCTCGGCCACTTTGCGCAATATAGCATTTCCGTATGCTACTATTGGTAATATCATTTATCTTAAAAATTTTTGCAAAGTTACATATTATTGCCGGCTTTCAAGGTATTCCTGCAACATTATAACGGCACTGGTCACATCTATCAGTTCCTTTTTTTCTCTGTCTTTCTTTTTCATGCCCATTGCGTGTATCGCTTGCGATGCCATTACCGATGTCATACGCTCATCTACTTTTAAGACCGGCATATGTGGAAAGACGTTGCCAAACTTTACTATGAATTTTTCTACCAGTGGTGTAGCATCTGTTGGCTTATCATCAAAATTCAGCGGGTAGCCTATCAATACAAGTTCTACAGGTTCCTTTAGTATATATTTTTTCAGGTATCCTATCAGTTCCCCGGTATCTGCAGTAGTTAGTCCTGTCGCAATTATCTGCAATGGATCGGTGACCGCTATACCCGTTCTTTTTTTGCCAATATCGAGTGCTAAAATTCGAGCCATTGTTATTTTTGCTATTATTTATTTATCTTTCAAACGTTTTAGACCATTTTGCCGTCTTTTATAACGTAATTATAAAGGTGGCACAACACCACACTTAACAAACGAATTGCTTTGCCATGTCACACACACTTAAAGCTACCATTTTATTGGTAATTATTGGGTTGCTACCTACGAGGATCTATGGTCAGTGCGCCTTAAATATCGGTAATCTGCCAGACACTATTAGCCAGTGCAAAAATACCACGGTTACGCTCAGCCCCATTCTTATACCAATTGGTGCAGGTAATAATTTTGTGAATATTGATACTACATGGACGCCCGTTACAGGCTTATCCAATGCTCACAGTCTTCATCCTACGGTCACATTAGGTACAACATCAGTGAACTATACCTTATCAGTTACCTCTATTACCCAGTCGAACTACGTGGCCAATGGAGATTTTAGCCTGGGGAATGTTGGTTTTACCAGTGCCTATAGAGACACTAACGGATATAACTCCCTATGGCCTGAAGAATATTATTCTGTGCAAACCAGTCCAAGTAACGTACATACTAACTTTCTGCCATTTGGCGATCATACTACAGGTACAGGCAACATGATGGTGATAAATGGCGCTGGTGCTCCGGTGAACATCTGGTGCGAGACCATTTCTGTATCACCTAATACACAGTACGACTTTTCAGCGTGGGGCGCTACGGTATCTACTGCCGGCAACCCTGCCCAATTGCAGTTCGAGATCAATGGTACTTTGATCGGTACTACACTTACATTGCCTACTAATACAGGTGTATGGACAGAATTCCATACCGTGTGGAACAGCGGCACTAATACTTCTATAACCATATGTGTGCACGACCAGCAAACGGCACTAAGCGGCAATGATTTTGCACTCGATGATATCTCTTTCAGGGAGATATGTACCGTGTCCGATTCTGTTTACGTACATGTTACCAATATGGAGCCTGTTATCAATGCTACAACTAAGCTGGGCTGTATGCAGGATACGCTGGATGTGACCGGCGGCAACAATGGAGGAGATGTACCTAACCAATACAAATGGGATTTTGGCGATGGTACCTACAGCACTACAGCCAACAATGAGCACATATATCCAGTACAGGCACAGTACACAGTGAAATTGGTGACTACGCTGAATGGCTGCGGCGACTCTACCACCAAGAAGATAGATACCCGTCACCCGCTTTCTGTTGGGTTCACTGTTAGCGCTGATACTATTTGCTCTACCCAATCCATTACCTTCACCAATACCGATCAGTCTACCACCCAGGCCACTTATTACTGGAATTTTGGCGATGGTTCTACCGACAATTCTTCAAACCCGATACATGTATATGATTCTGCCGGCCTTTACACCGTTACCCATGCGGTAACGGACAAGGTGCCTTGCAGCGATACTATTAAAAAAACGGTACTGGTGCTGCCTATACCTACCATAAAACTAAAGGTGAGCGATAGTGTGCTGTGCCAAGGGCAGGCTTCACTGTTTACTGGTACTTACACACAGGGCTACACCGGCATAGCGTGGGATTTTGGTGATGGCACCCTGCTCAACCTGATGGGGCCGCTTGACCACGCTTACTATAGTGCAGGTACATATACTGTAACACTCACTGCCAGTTATAAACAATGCCCGCCAGTAACCACATCTAAAACATTAGCCGTACTGAGCCTGCCGCAAGTGAATATAGGTGCAGACACATCAATGTGTCCGTACTCTGATCCGATAACACTGCGCAATACGGTCAATTATAGCTCGCCAGTAAATTATCTTTGGAACACAGGCGACACGGTAAACAACACAGTAGCCACACAGCCTGGTATATACTGGCTGCAGGTATCTGGCGCCAGCGGGTGCTACGCTGCAGATAGCATGCAGGTATTCCGATCGTGCTACATGGATGTACCTAATGCATTTACGCCAAATGGCGATGGCGCGAACGACTATTTCTTTCCACGTCAGTTATTGTCAAAACAGGTCATAAAATTCCATATGGAAGTATATAACCGCTGGGGAGAAATGGTTTACCAGACAGATAATACATCGGGCAGGGGATGGGATGGTAATTTTAATAGTAAACCACAACCAGAGGGCGTATATATCTATAGCATAGATGCACAGATAAACGGCTACCCTGAAGAAAAAATGAAAGGGAACGTGACCTTACTAAGATAGTATACACTAAATAATTAGAAACAGTTTAAGAGGCTGTCCTTACTAAAGGACAGCCTCTTTGATATTTGTGACAACGGTTATGGCGAGGGGGCCTTCGGGGATTTTAGCTCTCAAAGTAATGCCCCATATTCAGGTCGCCGACCAGTCCGGGATGGGTAGCTTTCCAGCCCAGCATTTCACGGGTAATGGTAGCGGATGCTGGTACATCAGCTGAGAAGAAGTTCGCGAGAAACCCAAAATGGGCGCCAGCTTCTTCGTGCGACTTTGATATGACCGGCAAATGAAGATGGCTGCCTATTATCTCTGCTATCTCTTTTGTGGGTATACCCTCGTCATCAACAGCGTGGTACCGGGTACCTCCCGCCGCTCCTTTCTCAAGAGCCAGCCTGAACGCAAGGGCTGCATCCAGCCTATGTACTGCGGGCCAGCGGTTGGTACCCTCACCTATGTAGGCAGATACTCCTGTTTTGCGGGCTATACCTATAAGCGCGGGCACAAAGCCATGATCACCCTTGTCATGTACCGACGGTGGAAGGCGCATTACCGATACATACACACCACGTGCAGCCAAAGCATCTGCCGCCTCTTCCGATGCTATGCGCGGATGCGAAGTAGCGGTGGCGACAACTGTAACATCTTCTGTTGCGGGGCCACCAGGTGCAGATATGCCGAACCCCGTACCTGAAGTGACGATGAGCGGCCGGGTAGAACCGATAAGTACAGAACCTATTGCCTCTACCGCGTGCCTATCTATCTCGCAATTCTCTTTAAATTTAGAAAAGTCGTGAATGAACGCAGTATGGATAACTCCATCGCATTGGGCTGCCCCGCTGCGCAGGCTTTCCAGGTCTTCCAAAGTTCCCCTGTGCACATCTGCACCGGCAGCTGTAAGGGCTGCTGCACCGGCATCAGTGCGGGTGACCCCCAGCACCTGGTGGCCTGCATTAATTAATTCCTGAACAACGGCAGAGCCAATGAAGCCCGTAGCGCCGGTAACAAATACACGCATGGTATGGTGGTTTTAGTTTACAATACTATATAAGATAGATATAAGCGCAAATTTGAGAAGTATGACAAAGCTGAACAAGGACATATGACACGATCTTTTGAGGTCATTTGACCTAACTTTGTTAAAAACGTCCACTCCAGGCAATGTTCGAGCATTTTGAAACTTATATAACTGCCAAAGGAACTTTTAGTAAGGATGAGATGCAACTGATGCGTTCGCTTTCCATAGAAAAGAAATTGCGCAGGCGACAACTCTTGTTGCACGAAGGTGAAGTATGCAAGTATAAGACCTTTGTAGCAAAGGGACTATTCAGAGCCTATTGCGTAAATGCCGATGGCGTGCAGCACGTGATGCGCTTTGCAGCAGAGAATCACTGGATAGTAGATCCTGAAAGTTATAACAACCAGATACCTTCAAAATACAATATTGAAGCATTGGAAGATGCGGAAGTGCTGCAATGGACCCAAGAGCATTTTGAGGAAATGTTCACTAAAATACCGGCATTCAGGTCGTTCTCTAAAAAACTTATTTCACGCGCTATAGAAGCGGGCCAGGATCGTGTACTGATGCACATCAGCTACACCGCTGAGGAAAAGTACCAGGAGTTCATAAATTCATATCCTGATGTCTTTGGCCGTGTGCCGCTGCATATGGTGGCGTCTTATCTTGGTGTTTCAAGGGAAACATTGAGTCGTGTAAGGCATGCACAACTAAGGCGATAGTCAGAGTATATGATTACCTTTTTAGCTGTTTAAAGACCACAGTGCCGTGCTTCTTTATTATTTCTTTCTCCATAGCACGGAATTCTATGAACTTCTTCTGAAAAACAGATTGCTTTAGTGGGTCCAGCTCCTTCATCAATAGGTCGGTAAGCTGCTCCTGCACTTGTATTATCTTCTTCAGGTCAAAATAAGCTATGGTACTTTCTACATCATTGATGTAGTTGTTTTCGCCATGTTGTGATTCTATCCCATAGTTGGTCTTCCACTTGGGGCTTATCTCATTGCTGGTATGCAGCAGTGTTATGAGCCTTTGCTGCATAGCGCTATCAGGAAAGTTGGTAAAATAGCTGATAGCTGGCCGCACAGGTGCCAGGCCAAAGTAATGGTTGTAAATATTCCGGGCCTGTTCACTTTCAAATACCTCTGGGTCCACACTTTGGTATATAAAGTCAGCTGTGTCTGTATACCCTTCAAATGGCCTATCACCATATTCTACAAGTATACGTATCAGTTGCCATTCCTGTTCTTCTTCCTTAGCGGGTTGTGGTTGCGCCTGTCTTTCCTGTTCTTGCTCCCAGTCCTGTTGCGGGGCAGCTACTTCTTTTTCGCGTGCGTAGTGTTTGTTCTCCTTATCTACACGGTCGCGTATATATTTGTTAATGAGCGTTACCAGCCCTGTCTCATCTACTTCCAGCTTGCCTGCGGCTTCTCTTATGTAGTAGCTCTGCAAAGCAAAGTCTTCGGCCTTGTTGATGCGCGATATGCTCTCAGCGATCTCATTGACGAGTTTCGATTTTTTTACCGGATCATTGCCCACCTCAGCCAGCCCCACTTCCATCCGGAAGCCTATCACATTCTTTTTATGCGTCTTTACATATTCATGAAACTGTGCTGCACCAGACTTTTGGATATAACTATCCGGGTCCTCACCATCGGGCAGCAGTACCAGTTGCACGTTAAAGCTTTGGGCCAGCGCCATGTCCAGCCCACGCAGTGCTGCCTTTATCCCGGCAGCATCGCCATCATACAGGATGGTCAGGTTCTTTGTAAGCTGGGCCACCAGTCGCAGTTGGTCTTCCGTAAGTGATGTACCACTGCTGCTCACCACATTTTCCACACCACCCTGGTGCAGTGATATCACATCGGTATATCCTTCTACCAGGAAGCACTCATCCAGCTTGCCTATAGCCTGCCTGCTCTGGTACATACCATAGAGTATCCTGCTTTTTACATACAGTTCATTTTCCGGTGTATTAATGTACTTGGGGGCCTTTTCATTGCTCTTCAGTATACGTGCCCCAAAGCCCAGTATACGGCCCGTCATGCTCTGTATAGGGAATATCACCCTGCCCCGGTACACATCATAGTATCGTTCGTTCCTGTTCTTTACCAGTCCGGCCTTTTCCAGCATCTCGGGGTTGTGTCCCTTAGCTGCGGCTGCTTTGTAAAATACATCGCCTGCCTCACTGTTATATCCCAGCCTGAAGCGCTCTATTATTTCTTTCCTTAACCCCCTTTGCTTAAAATAGGACAAACCGATGTTCTGCCCTTCTTCTGTATTTAAAAGGTTATCATGAAAGTATTGTGCAGCAAATTCATTTAGTATCCTTAGCCCTTCTTCTGCAAGCTGGTGTAATTGTTGCTCAGGTGTGCGCTCGCTTTCTTCAAGGGTTATTTTGTAGTAGTCTGCCAGCCACCGTATAGACTCCGGGTAGGTCAGTTTTTCGTGCTCCTGTATAAAGGTTACCACATTGCCGCCCTTACCACAACCAAAACATTTATAAATGCCCTTGGCCGCTGATACATGGAACGAGGGTGTTTTCTCATTATGGAACGGGCAATTGGCCATGTAGTTCGCCCCGCGTTTTTTCAAACGCACAAATTGCCCTATAATATCAATAATGTCGGCACGGCTTAGTACCTCCTGTATAGATTGGGGGGCTATCATGCCGCAAAGTTACGCATCCACAATAAGAACAGACATATTACTTACCCGATACAACTGCATTATCTGTATTGGTGGTGTAAAATGCAGGCAGTGGGTAGCCAAGGCTTATCATAATATGTTCCAGGTCTGGTTCCTGTAGTGGGTCATATTTTTGGTTCAGGTTCAGGCCATTTACCCTTGCCCATGTTTGCCATTTTATAGCTTTGAAAGGGTTCTTCATTTCCAGTGCCATCTGGTATACATTTATACCGGTTTGCCGGGCTATCAGCTTGGTCAGCAAGCCGCCCTGTGTCACATTCAGTGCCGCTATCTTGTCTTCGAACTGTGTCCGCATCTCTTCTTCTCGGCTGGCTATATATTCTTTTCTTTGCTTCCTGCTTAGTTGGGGGTCGGCGAGCTTTGTATTTATTTCGTTGAACATTTTTGTAGCGGCATTCAGGTAGGGCAGTATGGTGGTCACATAATATTTCGTCTGGTTGTAGTGATATCGGTCCAGATCATTTGCCCACTTTCTTTCGGCAGTTATGTTCACTTCTTTCAGGTGTACTATATACATGGTGTCGGCCTGTACATTGGTCTGCGCCCTGCAGGGTATAGCCATAATGATACTTATTGCCAATAGTATTGTTCTGGTATTCATACCTATGCTAAATCAAGATGCGTACCAAAAAAATAAGTTCCGGATGTTTACCTGATATCCGCTGTTTCAAAAGGAAATAATTTCAGAAAGTTCTTTACAAACCTCTATTTTTATACTACCGTTAATGGTTTTTCTAACGTCTGTTAGTATTATGAAAAAGGTGTTCATTGCTATTCTCGTCGTCTTAATAATAGGTGTAATAGCTGCCGTGGCTATCTGGAACAAGCCCCATGCAAAGGTGGAGGATAAAAAAGGTATAGCCATATCTGCAGCGGCGCTTGCTACAGCATTTACCAATGACGAAAAAAATGCGAACGCCCAATACCTAAATAAAGCAATAGAAGTAACAGGCGTGGCGGCCGAAGTAGATAAGAACCAGGACGGTGGTACAATGGTGGTGTTGCAGACCGGCGACCCCATGCATGCCGTGCAATGTACCATGCGCGACAAAGGCGCGACAGCTACAAAAGACAAGCAGGTAACTATAAAAGGCTTTTGTGCAGACAATGGAATAATGGGGGTTTCTCTTACAGATTGTATCATTCAATAATGGGAAATGGCTGTCTGATATTATATTGATAATAAGAGGTCAACTATTGCATTATAGTTTTTGTAAATTGCCGCTTTAAGTGCTACATCAATGAAACGTTCTTTAATGATAATTGCCGTTATCGGCATTTTTACAGGCTGTTATAACGACAAGGCAGACAAGTTATATGTTACTCCTGCTACGCCCGATTCCTGTAATGTTACCACAATTACCTATGCTGCAGTGGTGCAGCCTATAATACAGCAAAACTGTGCTACAGTAGGCTGCCACGATGCCAGCTCTTCAAATGGATATCTGCTGGATAACTATACCCATGTGGCAACACAGGCCGCCAGGGGAGCATTGGTAGGCACCATTACGCATAGTTCATCTTACCCGGCAATGCCGCTATCAGGGTCATTGACCACGTGCCAGGTAAAGCAGATACAGACATGGGTTGCTGCAGGGTATCCTAATAATTAAATGACTGCTTTCCATGGCAAAAGAGATACTACACAGCTATAGTTTTGTTTGTAGCAATTACTTTTGCTCAGGATACATTACGTGCATAGGCAAGATCACTTTTTTTCTGGTACCACAGTTATAGAGACTATACAAGATTTCAAACATTCCAGGAATAATATTATTAAAAACGAGATTTTATTATTAGCGTTATTCAAAGCATGTTCTTTGAATAACGCTTTCTTGTAATAAACTTATAAACATTACTGCACCACTATAGTGCAATTCAGAAAAATTGCACTTATTTTAGCCCATTATTTTCTTAACGGAATGTTGGCTATATAAGGAGCACAAGTTGCATAGTTAACTTATATCCTATAACATTGAACGACTAAACTTTTTTTATGAACATTAATTTCAAGCGGTCATTACTGGTGCCTTTTGCACTTTGTATGCTGTTAGCTGTCTCTTTTAGCCAAAAAGCGAAAGCGCAGGAATACAATGACTATAACGACAACCAAGCCATATCTACCCAAACATTTTATGATGACCTGGCGCCATATGGCCAGTGGGTAGAAGATGCACAATATGGTTATGTATGGGTACCAAATGTAGATGCTGACTTCAGGCCATACTATACCAATGGATACTGGGTGATGACAGAATATGGTAACACCTGGGTATCAGACTATCCGTGGGGATGGGCTGCATTTCACTACGGCCGGTGGACATACGACAACTACTATGGCTGGCTATGGATACCCGGCACTACCTGGGGGCCGGCATGGGTGAGCTGGAGGCAAAACGACAACTACTATGGCTGGGCGCCCCTGGGCCCTGGTATCAGCGTTAGCGCATCATGGGGTGGCGGATATTATTGTCCGGATACATGGTGGACATTTATACCTCCCCAATATATATACAGACATAACTATTATCATTACTGGTACGGACCGGAAAATAACACCACCATCATCCGTAATACCACTATCATCAACAATACTTACGTAAATAACAGTACGCACAGTACCTATGCTATTGGCCCCCGTGCTACGGAGATAGAACGGCATACCAGTAAGCCAGTTACTGTATATCACTTGAATAGTGCATCTGGTGCAAAGACCACAAGCATAAGTAATGGTACAGTTACTATGTACCACCCAATGCAGGTAAGAACGGTAACACAATATAATACCAGGCCTGCGCCCTCTATTGTGGCACATGCGCCGCAGCCTATATCCCGCAGTCCGCAATCGCCTGCCGTCAATGGTGCTGCTCCTGCTTTTCACCAGCAGCAAGCACCGCAACAGCAGCGTACACTACCAGCAGTTACTACACCTGCCAGGGCACTGCAAAACGATAACCAGCAGCGCTATGAATACAACCCACAGACCGCCCAACCACAACGTGCTGCACAGCAGGAACGTGAACAACCTGTACAGCGCCAGGAAGTACCTCAAAACTATAACAGGCCACAGCCACAGCCTCAGGCAGTACGCCCTGCACCAGCCATGCAGCCTGTGCAGCGTAGCCAGCCGGTAGCTGCCCCTGCACCACGACCAGTGATGCCGCCGCCGCAGCAAGCGCCACGTATGCAGGCACCACAGCAACGTGTAATGCCACAGGCACAGCCGGCAGGTGGAAGATAAAAGCACAATAGATATATATATACAAGAATGGCTGTTCCATGTTAGGAATAGCCATTCTTGTATATGCTATTTTTGTTTCATGGACGATAACTAATAGTTAGATCACACAATTGGAATAATATATATAACTTAGAATAGCGATAGTATTATAGGACCATAAATGAGATCAATACTTTATCTTATTGCAGTAATACTGGTTTTAGGCTGGTTGTTTGGGTTTTTAACCTACCATGCCAGGGGACTTATACATATACTTATCGTCCTGGCCCTCATATCCTTCTTGCTTGGGGTGATACGCAGAGGCTCCTTATAGCATTATAATCTTTCGGCTATTTCAGAAAAGATCGATATCGGAAAATTGCATATCCAGATCGGCAATACTGATGGGTTTTTCAATGCATTTGTATCTTGCGTGTAACGGCATAGTGGGCACGGTAGGGTGGAAAGCGCTAATGAGTACTATGAACATAGACGGATATCGCTTGGCAAGCTCCGGGGCAGCGGCCCAGCCTATACCATCGGGCAGGTTATTGTCAAGGAACAATATCTCAGGGTGCATCTCATCTATAAGTGGCACGCCTTGTTCCAGGTTATGAGAAAGGTATACATCATAATCTTTGCGTAACAAGTAGCTTTTTAATAGAAGGCACAGGTCGATCTCATCGTCTATGATCAATACTTTTTTCTGATAATGCATATTACGTAATTAAGGCTTTAGGCAGGCGATAACTACTCTGCAATGTGAAAAAGTATTTGATCTTTTTGTTCATGTCGCAATCAAAATGCTTAAGGGATCCGGTCAACATACGGGTATTGTATGCAAAAATGATGCCCTTAAAATGCAATGTTAATTTGAAGAAGGTGGAGCATCGTTCGTTTGCAGCCAATAACCGCGTAGCGCTGCCACTGTCTTTATAAGACTTTCGAAGTTATTAGGTTTAGTAATATAGGAGTTAGCGCCAAGTTCGTAGCAGCGGCGCATCTCATATTCATTATTGGTAGTACTGAATATAATAATAGGTATGTTCTTCAGGTCAGGGTGTTGCTTCAGTTCTTTAAGCACTTCTCTGCCATCTTTCTTAGGCATATTGAGGTCAAGCAGTATGAAGCGCGGAAGTTGGTGCTGGTTGTCACCCTTGGTTATTATAGCATTCAGGTATTCAATTACCTCTACGCCATTTTCAACAAACTCTAATTTGTCACTAAAGCCATTTTCATTAAAAGCGGCCTGCAAAAGAAAGCGGTCATCAGCATCATCCTCCGCTATTAAAATAAATATCTCTTCCATCCGTTTCTGCTCAGTGTTGTAAAAATAACATTTAATACGAAATATATTTGCTGATAAAAGCATTTAATATATTTCGCATAAATAACTATGTATTAATTAAATATAATTTGTAATGCATTGGCTGCAAGCCAGCTCAAAGTTATTAAACAGCATTAATAAAACTGTGTACTGCTAAAATTATAACAATTATATAAGTATCTCTATAGGGCAACTCATGGCAATTCAAGCTTTAAGAAACGCCCTGTGTGGCTCTCTTTTATCTTAGCTATTTTTTCAGGTGTGCCTTCTCCTATTACTTTGCCGCCGCCTGCGCCGCCTTCCGGCCCCATATCCACCACATGGTCCGCCACTTTTATCACATCCATATTGTGCTCTATTACCAATACAGTATTTCCTCTTTCTACCAGTCTGTCCAGCACCAGCAGTAGATGCTTTATATCTTCGAAGTGCAGGCCCGTAGTTGGCTCATCCAGTATATAAATGGTTTGCCCTGTATCTCTTTTAGATAATTCAGTAGCTAATTTTACACGTTGTGCCTCACCTCCGCTTAGTGTCACCGCACTCTGCCCAAGGGTCACATACCCCAGCCCCACATCTTGCAATGTTTTTACCCTGCGGTGCAGGAAAGATACATTGATGAAGAACTCTACGGCCTCATCTACGGTCATGTCCAGCACGTCGGCTATAGACTTTCCTTTGAACCTTATTTCCAGCGTCTCGCGGTTGTAGCGTCTTCCGTTGCACTTTTCGCAAGGCACATATACATCGGGAAGGAAGTTCATTTCTATTACCCGCATGCCACCACCACTACACTCTTCGCACCTGCCGCCCTTCACATTGAAGGAGAACCTGCCGGCGTTGTAGCCTCTTATACGGGCCTCTGGCACCATTGTGAATAATTGCCTGATCTCGTTAAAGAACCCGCAATAGGTAGCTGGGTTACTCCGCGGCGTGCGGCCTATAGGGCTTTGGTCTATTTCTATTACTTTGTCTATGAACTCAAGGCCCGCAACACTTTTGTAGGGCATAGGCACATGCTTGAAATTGTGGTAGCAGTGCTTACCCAATATGGGGTATAATGTCTCGTTGATAAGTGTACTTTTACCGCTGCCCGATACCCCACTTACACATATCAGCGTACCCAATGGCAGCTCTATAGATACATTCTTCAGGTTGTTGCCTGTAGCGCCTTTCAGTACCAGTTTTTTGCCCAGCCCTTTCCTGCGTTCGGCAGGTATATCTATTTGCACCGTATGGTTCAGGTAGCCCGCAGTAGTGGTCTTGTTGGCTTTTATCACCTCTGCAGGTGTGCCCTGGCTTACTACATGGCCCCCATGTATACCGGCGGCAGGCCCTATATCTATCAGGTGGTCTGATGCAAGCATGATGTCTTTATCGTGCTCTACTACCAGTACGGAATTGCCGCTGTCGCGCAGCTTTTGCAGTGCGTGTATCAGCCGTTCATTATCGCGCTGGTGCAGGCCTATACTCGGCTCATCTAATATGTAAGTGATACCGGTAAGCTGCGAGCCTATTTGGGTGGCCAGCCTTATACGTTGCGATTCGCCGCCACTGAGGGTACGTGTTTGCCGGTCTATGGTCAGGTAGTGGAGGCCCACATCCAGCAGGAAGATGAGCCTGTCCCTTATCTCTTTTACAATATCCTTAGCTATTACATTCTGCTTCTTGCTCAGCCGCTCTTCTATCCCTTCGAACCACTGCGCCAGGTCGGCCAGCGACTTGCCAGACAGTTCCGCGATATTGAATCCATCTACTTTGAACCACAGGCTTTCTTTTTTGAGCCGTGCGCCATTGCACAGCGGGCATGGGCTTAGCTGCATAAAGCTTTCGGCCCAGCTGCGCACCGCCTCGCTGGTGGTCTCGCCAAACCAGCGCAATACCATGTTTACTATACCTTCATAGTGGTGGTGGCTGGTCTGCTCCACATATGCGGCACTTGCTCCGGTCTCGCTATCGGTGTAGGTGATCACACCTTCTTCATTGCCATATAGGAGTATATTCAGCTGTGCCTGCGGTATGTTCTTGATAGGTGTTGTAAGCGATATTTTATTTTTCCTTGCCAGTATAGTGGCCTGTTGGTAGGTCCATGAGTCGCGCTCCTGGCCCAGCGGCGCTATAGCGCCGTCATTTATACTTTTGTTGTGGTCGGGCAGCACCTCCTGCATGTTCACTTCATATACTGTTCCCAGTCCTTTGCAGCGTGGGCAGGCACCATATGGGGAGTTGAAAGAGAACGTATTGGGCGATGGCTCCTCGTAAGACAGGCCACTATCCACACACATCAGCTGCTTGCTGTACTGTGTGATCACATTGGTATCAGCATCGAGCACGAACATCAGGTCCTTACCCATTTGCAAGGTCTTCTGTATGCTTTGGCTCATGCGTGCCTGTGCATCGGGCTGCACCTGCAGGCGGTCTACTATCAGTTCTATGTCGTGTATCTTGTAGCGGTCTACCTGCATGCGCTCCTTCAGGTCCATTACCTCACCATCTACACGTGCTTTTAAAAAGCCTTGCTTCCTGAACTGTTCAAAAAGCTCGCGGTAATGCCCTTTACGGCCACGTACCACAGGGGCCAGTAGTGATATTTTTTTACCATTAAAGTTCTCGCGCAGGTGGTTCACAATTTCCTCCTCGCTGAACTTGGTCATTTTTTTACCCGTGTTGTACGAGAAAGCCTCCGCTACGCGTGCATAGAGCAGGCGCATAAAATCGTACACCTCGGTCACCGTACCCACGGTAGACCGCGGGTTGCGGTTAGTGGTCTTTTGCTCTATGGAAATGACGGGTGAAAGGCCGCTTATCTTGTCCACATCGGGCCGCTCCAGGTCGCCCATGAACTGGCGGGCATATGCAGCAAAGCTCTCCATATACCGGCGCTGTCCTTCGGCAAATATAGTATCGAACGCCAGCGATGATTTTCCGCTGCCGCTGATACCTGTTATCACTACCAGTTTGTTCTTCGGTATGTTTACATCAATATTTTTCAGGTTGTGTACCCTGGCACCCTGCACCTCTATATACTTGCCGCTTTTAACTGCTACCCCTGCTTTATCAGTTTTTGCCATTTATTTTGTCCTTATCCCGCTTAGGGTTTTTAGCATATCAAATTTAAGGCTTATTGTCTAAAATATAATTTGTCAAATTATTATGTAGTCGCGGTCATTTCAAAATTTCCGGTCGTAAAGAAAAATTGATATCGGAAATTTATAGGGCGCCAAGGGGTTTAAATGGTTTGTGGTGGCTAATATGTGATCCAGGTATAATTTCTTGTTTTTACCTGTTCTTTCCGGTGCCGGTAAATTTAATATTTACTTTCTCCCGATCAACACTTATAATAAGCCCTCCTCCTTTTACATGCCAAGGCAAAGATACAATGCCTGATGAATAGCTGACCAGGAAGGATATCCACATATTTATTTTGCCAATTGATATGCTAAAATGTGTGAGGGTTGTTGAGAATATGAGTTTGTAATTATCTTTTTAAAAATTTTGGCATATGGTTAGTGAAAATGGTGCGCTAATTGATGTAAAGTGAAAAACTGTTTTTATGAAACAATTGAACTTTATTTTTATTTTCCTTTCCTGTGCTTTGCATGCGCAAGCATATATAAAGCCCGATAGTACAGCGGCCACTGACAATGTGCGCGAAAAAATACTGGGCGAGATAAGGCAGAGCTATGACTATAAAAATAAAGCAATTGATTCAACCATAGGACGCCTGGATAGTAAGGTGAGCAAGCTGGACAGTGTAATAAAAATGACAGGCAACCCTAAAGAGCGAATGGACAAACTGGTAGAACGGGTGCAGGTACTGGAACAAAAACAGAAAGCCGTAGAACAGAATGAGATCAATGTTTACGAGGCCAACTACCAGTCTGCTGTCATCAACCTGGCATCTATGGACCGCGAGATAAAACCACTGCTGCTGTTCCATACCACAAAAGACTTTTTTAACGCACTTACGGAAACCGGCAACCCCATGAGCTACGATGGCTATGCTGCCGGCTTCACCAAGTTCAAAGCCTATATAGATAAGATAAAGGACCATAGCGCAACACTGAAAGCGGTGAGCGAGGTAGTATCAGCAACCGGGAATGTTTCATTTGGAGTGCCGCTGGTAGGTGCTTATTCACAATTGCTATTTTCCGGTATGGCAGAGTATGTGAACTCCATAGGCCACAAAAAACGCGAACAAAAAGCTGAGGCCGAAAAGATGTTCGCTATCACCACTACGCTCAGCCAGTTCGCTACAGATAAGAACCTGGTGGAAAATGAGTGGGAAGGTATCACCCAGTCGCTGGCAGAGATGCAGGTATACTATGACAGTACATTAAATACTAACTTGCGTATGGTAGATATTAGCCGCAGTGAGCTCACCAACTCCTTTACGCGCGAAAGCGATGCCAGTAAGCGCTACATATACCTTACTGTACTGCGCCAAAAGGCAGCAGATCATGTACTGGCCATGAAAGCCAAAGACCCTAAAGACTGGAAAGAAGAGATATACTACCAGCTGATGGATGTGCAGTCACTGAAGATGAAGTACGGAGATATAACTTACCGGATAAGGCACCACATAGACAAGTATGATGTGCTGATAAACAAATACAAGACCAACAAGAACATAGGCACACACGTAGCCCGCCTTGACGAAAAACTGAACCTGCTGAAAGCCACATTTGACGATGCTTTTGAGCCTGCACAATATGCACATTCTGCTACGCAGATGTATAAGGTGATGTAATAAATGGTATTTATCCTTTATCTTAGGATGCAGCAGTAAAATATACGTCTTGCTACTGTACCTACTGATAAAAAGCATAGCCTATGCGATACCTGTTGACCTGCTTTGCATTATTTATGTGTTCGTATGTGCATGCCCAGTTCGAGCAATGGGACTGGGTAAAGTATGGTTCATGTTATGGAGCAGGATGGGACACTTATAACCATCAACATACACCACAAGGAAATTCCATAGCTGTCGATGCAGCTAAAAACGTTTATGTACTTGGGGCATATTACGATACCACACGAATAGACACATTTTTGTTGTACGGTAACCAAAACATGTTTCTGGCTAAGTATGCGGCCGACGGAAAGTTGCTTTGGCTTAGGTCACAGATCACTGAGCTAAGTGCTTCTTGGTATCAAAGTTATGGGAGTGCTTTATCAGTTGATGCAATTGGTAACATATATATAGGTGGCGTCTTTCGGGATAGCATAATTTTAGGACCAATAAAGTTGTTTGCAAATACAACGGGCATTGATGATATTTTTTTGGCAAAGTACGACGGCAACGGGAATGTTATTTGGGCAAAAAGAGCCGGAGGGCCGGGAAGTGACGTCATTACATATGGCTCATCGGCTGGGCAACAGGGAGGTGGACTGAGACTCGATGGCAAAGGCAATTTGTATTTTACAGGTTATTTCGGCGGTGGAACTGGCAATAGTTATGTTATAGCGCAATTTGATGCCATTACCTTGGTATCAGATAATTATTTTGGGAACGCATATATTGCCAAATATGACACTGCAGGTAATGCAATTTGGGTAAAAAAGGTTGACAAAAGCAACGGTACGATCATTCCATACGATCTGGCATTCGATCATGTTGGAAATGTGGTATTTGGAGGGATGCTGGCTGCAGACAGTGCTTATTTTGGCAACATAAAGGTATCTGCTATCCCATTTCGTTCGGCGTATTGCGACTTGTTTCTAGCAAAATATGATATCAATGGAAATGCACTTTGGGCCAGATCTGGAGGCGGGAATGGCGGCACGTTGATCGCATCTCTCGTAACGGATAGTTACGATAATATAATAGTAACAGGAGATAACTTTTCAGACAGCGCAATTTTCGGCAACATTAAACTCTATTCCAATGGCAAGATCGATAACACTTTCATTGCGAAATATACAGATTCTGGGAATATCATTTGGGTAAAGAATATAGCTGCCGACTACTTATCCGATAATTATCCCAACTACATGACCATTGATGGTAATGATAAGTGTTATATAACGGGTGTTTTTAAAAACACGCTAACAGTAGGAGCAAAAACAATAACAAGCAATGGTGGAAATGATATCTATGTAGCCCGTTATGACATGAATGGTAACATGCAATGGATCACAAGCTTTGGAGGGTCTCTGGATGACCCCGCTTTTGGGCTTTTTGCTGATAACAACAATACGCTTTACATCACTGGCAACGTACTCGATACTTGTAGTTTTGGAAGTTACAATACAAGTGGTGATAATGCGAATATGTTTGTAGCCAAACTATCGCTGCCCACTACTGCAATAAAACGAACAACTCCTTTTAAAGACGAGGTGCTTATATATCCGAACCCAACCTCTTCAGATATCACAATAGATCTTGGAGAAGCTTCATTTACGCAACTGCTACTATCGGATGCACTGGGAAGGAGTATGTATGCAAGACTCCTGTCGGGTAAGCAAAAGGTAACTATTAGTGCTGCTGGTTTAGTGGATGGTCTTTATTTTGTGATCTTGAGTGGGGCGAACCGTAGTATCACTAAGAAGGTTATCGTGCAGCGCTAACTACCGCTGCAACACAGATATCTTATCCCTTACCAGATTCAGTGCCAATTCCAGTTGTTCATCGCGTGTGATGCTGCTGTTATCAAGGAGTACGGCGTCTTCAGCTTGTCTTAGGGGGCTTTCTTCGCGGTTGGTATCTATAAAGTCGCGCATCTCCAGGTTGTGGCGCACTTCATCGAGCGATATATTGTGGTTGGTAGGATACAGTTCTTCAAATCTGCGCAGTACCCTTATAGCTGGGTCGGCGGTCATAAATAGTTTCAGTTCAGCATCGGGGAATACTACAGTACCTATATCGCGGCCATCCATCACTATGCCTTTTTTGCGGCCCATTTTTTTCTGCTGGCCTACGGCAAAGGAGCGTACTTCTTTTATAGCAGCTATATCGCTCACCTTATCTGCCACTATCATCTCCCGTATCAGGTGTTCTACATTCTCGTCATTGAGGTGTATCTCTGATCTGTTCGTGCTGCTATTGAGTTCGAACGACAGATGTATGTGCGCCAGTGCATTCATGATCTCGCCCGGCTCCCGCTCATTCACATTGTTCCTGATGAAGTAGAGGGTGATGGCGCGGTACATGGCGCCACTGTCTATATAGTTGTAGGCAAGCTGGGCGGCCAGCTCCTTGGCCAGCGTGCTTTTTCCGCACGATGAGTACCCGTCTATAGCTATAATGATATCGCTTGCCATGGTGCAAAGTTAATTATTGATAGGGAAACTTCAGTTGGGCTAAAAATCCCCTATAGATGTCTTTGTGATCACAAAGTCCTGCTTAGAAATGGATATGGAGTAGCCTACGGCGTGCCGTGTTGCTATCTGTAAGATGCTAATAATGAAGCCTTCGCTTTTGCTGGTGTTGATATTACTTACGGCAAACATTTCGGGTTCTATTTTCTCTGGCATTTTGTTGAGCACCTCTATCTTGCGGCCTCCATAGGTGCCGCTGCAAGCGGGAGTGAACAGCTTAAAGGTATCGATAAGCACTATTTTTTGCTGCTTGCCGATGCGGGGAAATGCTTCTGCATTTGTAGTGATAGCTTCCAGCATATTGCAGCCGAAACTCCCGGTTTGTGCGTGTGCTGCAACAGAGCACAGCAGGATACAAGCAGCAAATAGTTTTCTCATTTCAGTATTGTGTTAAGGAAACAGGCGCCGGTATTTCCGGCGCCTGTCAGTATATTATTTAGCTTCAAACTATTTGAAGCTTTCTGTAAAATATTTGTGGAAGTACGGGATGGTCTCAATGCCTTTGTAGTAGTTGAATACATCGTACTTTTCGTTAGGGGAGTGGATGTTATCGTTATCCAAACCAAAGCCGAGCAGCACTGTTTTTACGCCCAGCACTTTCTCGAATAGTGCTACTATAGGTATGCTGCCGCCGCCACGGGTAGGTATAGGGTCTTTACCAAACGTGGTCTTTATTGCTTTTGCAGCAGCCTGGTAAGCAGGGCTGTCAGTAGGGGTCACTACCGCCTCACCACCGTGGTGTGCAGTTACTTTTACGGTAACGCCAGCCGGTGCTATGCTTTCAAAGTGATGCTTGAACATGTCAGATATTTCACCCGATACCTGGTTGGGCACCAGGCGCATAGATATCTTGGCATTTGCTTTTGATGGTAATACCGTCTTTGCGCCTTCACCAGTGTAGCCGCCCCATATTCCATTCACATCAAGAGTAGGGCGTATGCCTGTGCGCTCTATGGTAGTATATCCTTTTTCGCCCAGTTCTGCTTTTATACCCAGTTCGGTCTTGTACTCTTCCAGGTCGAAGGGAGCTTTGTTCAGTGCGGTACGTTCTGCATCTGTAAGTTCCTGTACCTTATCGTAAAAGCCTGGGATAGTAATATGGTTGTTCTCATCGTGCAGCGATGCTATCATTTTCGCCAGTATGTTGATAGGGTTGGCTACTGCGCCGCCATATACGCCACTATGCAGGTCGCGGTTAGGGCCGGTCACCTCTACTTCCATATATGCAAGCCCACGCAGGCCGCTTTCTATGGATGGATGCTCCATGCTGATCATTGATGTATCAGATATCAAAACGATGTCTGCCTTCAGCTTTTCTTTATTATTTTCCAGGAAGGTACCCAGGTTTGATGAGCCTACTTCTTCCTCACCTTCTATCATTATTTTCACATTGCAGGGCTGGCTATTGGTCTTCACCATCACTTCCATAGCCTTTATGTGCATGAACATCTGGCCTTTGTCATCGCAGGCGCCGCGGGCATATATCTTACCATCTTTTATTACTGGCTCAAAGGGGCCGCTGTGCCATAGTTCCAGTGGGTCTGCAGGTTGCACATCGTAGTGGCCATATACCAGTATGGTGGGCAGGGCGGGGTCTATTATTCTTTCGCCATATACTATAGGGTGGCCTGCAGTAGGGCATATCTCAGCTTTGTCGCAGCCGGCTTTCAGCATGTTCTCTTTCACAGCTTCTGCGCAGCGTGCTACATCATTTTTATATTTACTGTCAGCGCTTACCGATGGTATACGCAGCAATTCCAGCAGTTCTTCAAGAAAACGGTCTTTGTTTTGCGACAGATAGTCGTTCCAGGCTTGCATAGATGTGTGTTTGATTTTGTAGGGTCAAAAGTAAGCGTAAAGTTGATCGTATGCAGGTTTGTTATCACCCTTTTTTATTTTCGCTTTGCCACCGCCGTTTATATTTTAAGCAAAGCACTATACTTATAATAGCAGCCAGGTACATACCCACCGCTATGAGGCCGAAAAATTTATAGACAGTAAAAGATCTTTTTCTCTTTTTATCCATTTTACTAATACTACATTACTACTGTAATGGTAAGGCAGTGCTGATAATTGTTATTTTAATAACTATTTTTTGCCATTTTAATAACAATAGGAAATAATTTCTTAATATTATATACTGAAAGTAAGCAAAGGTTAATTTGATTTCCCAATACAAACTACGAATGAAAACACTTATCCTATCTCTTTTTTCTTTTTTTATTATTACAGCCTGTTTTGCGCAGGACCCTACCTTCCTGAATGAGAATTTCGACCTGTCGTGCGCCAGCACTTCGGGGTTCCCGCAGGGCTGGCACCAGTATCATATTGTGGGTAACGAATCATGGGTATGCACCCCCGGTAAGGGTATAAACAACAGCCCATGTATGAGCATGAGCGGTTATACCACGCACTATAATATAGACACCAACTGGTTCATAACACCTGAGCTGAACCTCAGCTCTTACAACAAGATCTATTTTAATTTCTTTGATAAATATTCTCGCGCCGGCGATAGCCTGACCGTGTATGTGAACGATCATTATGGTGAAGGCAACCCACTTTGCGATAGCTGTAGCTGGACAGAAATTGCGGTACCCTTTTCGCAGGGAGATACCGTGTGGCGCCAACACCAGATAGACCTGACACCTTATAAGAACAAGCCACTGTATGTGGGTTTCAGATATACCTCCACGACCAGCAGCGGCAGTATATGGTACCTGGACAGCGTTTTTACCACACAGATAAATACAGGAGTGGGACAAGTAGCAAAAGAGAACATACCAGTGACCGTGATAGGCATACCGGGCAGTACCATAACACTGGAGTGCAGCCTGCCTGTAGCAGGCACTTATACTTTAGGTCTGTTCGATATTACGGGACGTGCCTTAGTGAACAGGGAAATGATGGTAAGCGCAGGCCTGCAGCGCCTAAAGGTAAATGACCTGAACCTGCCGGGTGGGGTGTATATAGTGAAGCTGGGCAATGCTATGTACACGGGAGTGGCTAAAGCGGTGATACAATAACTAACTTACTTTAGCGTTCGCAATAACTCAAATAATTTATTTTATCGCTAACTTGCGCCCTGATAAGCATTTATTATGGGTATTGCAGATAAATTATTTAAAATGAAGAACGACGCAGCAGCAGCTAACTTAAAAGCAGGACAAGATTTTTTAGCAGCTAACAAAGCAAAACCAGGAGTGACCACAACGCCAAGCGGCCTGCAATACGAAGTATTGGCAGAAGGTAATGGCCCTAAGCCAACAGCAAGCGATAAAGTAACTTGCCACTACCACGGCACACTGATAGACGGTACTATATTTGATAGCTCTGTGCAGCGTGGCCAGCCTGCTACCTTCCCGCTGAACCAAGTGATAAAAGGCTGGACAGAAGGCGTGCCCTTGATGGCTACTGGCAGCAAGTATCGCTTCTTCATCCCTTCTGAGCTGGGTTACGGCGACAGGCAGGTAAGCAGGGAGATAGGTGCCAACAGCACTCTGATATTTGATGTAGAGCTGATATCTATAGCCTAATACTTTACTACAACTATATTGAATTTTGAAGAGGTTATCCCCAAAGGATAACCTCTTTATTTTTGTGCTTTATACAAAGGCAGGTCTGCCAATATCTTGTATGATCTCAGTTTATCTTCTGGATGGTAAATGTGCGATACCACCATCAACTCATCAGCCCCGGTAGCCTCCAGGAAACTATTCAGTTCGCGCTCCACAACTGCTGCATCGCCTATAAAAGAATAGGTCATCATTTGCTTTATAGCGGCTTCTTCCTGCAGGCTCCATACACCATCCATGCTATCTATAGGTGGTTGCATCTTTCTTCTTTTGCCGGTTATGATACCCATTGCCAATTGGTAAAATGTGGTGGCGATATGGTTGGCTTCTGCTGTTGTATCGGCAGCTATCACATTCACACACGGCATCACATAGGGTTGCGATAGGTGTGCTGATGAGCGGAAACGTTGGCGATATAGCCTAATGGCATCGTGCAGGTAAGTAGGTGCAAAGTGTGCAGCAAAGGCATAGGGCAGGCCCAATGCGGCAGCCAGCAAAGCGCTATCGGTGCTGGACCCAAGTATCCATATAGGTATATCAAGGCCCTCGCCCGGTATGGCGCGTACTTTGGCATTCTGGTTCTCAGCAGATAGGTAAGTGGTCAGTTCCTGTATCTCTCTTACAAAATCGCCTCCATTACTGATGTTGCGGCGCAGGGCTGCTGCGGTTACCTGGTCGGTACCCGGCGCACGACCTAATCCAAGATCTATACGGTGCGGATATAAAGATGCCAGTGTGCCGAACTGCTCTGCTATCACCAGCGGGGCATGGTTGGGCAGCATTATACCGCCGGAGCCTACCCGTATGGTATTTGTACCACCCGCTATATGGCCTATAAGTACACTTGTAGCCGCACTGGCCACACTTTCCATATTATGATGCTCGGCCAGCCAGTAGCGGCAGTAGCCTTCCTGCTCTACCTGCTGTGCCAGGTGCACACTATTCACGTATGTATCTGCCGCTGTTTTACCATCCAGTACGGGCATCAGGTCCAGCACAGATATGGGCAGCTTTCCTTCTCTCATTGTTGTTTTCATTTGCAGTGCAAAGCTCGGCCTTATTAGGGTGGGGCAGTATAATTGTTTGCTATAGCGGGTTGCAGTTTGGGCGCGGTATCAACAGGAATGCAACGGGGCGAGGCATGTGGTAGGGGCATAAAAAAAGCCAGCCTGAGAACAGGCCAGCCCCTATAAACCCTATCACCATGAAAACATCTTTATGAAAAACTATGAAACGTTCTTCTTTAACAATACAAAGATATAAAGCGGATCTTTTAAAAACAAATTTTTTAAAAGATTTTTTACTATCAATATTAGCTTATCATTAATTGTCCCTTAATTCTATAATTATTTCATTGTAAAAGCAGAGATGTATAATAAGCTGGTAGCTATGTAAGTGGTATGGTAACGGTAAATGTGCTGCCCTTGCCCAGTATGCTTTCTACTTTTATTTTGCCACCGTGCGCATCCACAATAGCCTTAGCATAACTAAGTCCGAGCCCAAACCCTTTTACGTTGTGAATATTACCGGTATGTGCCCGGTAAAACTTTTCAAATATCCTGCTCTGGGTCTCCTTGCTCATGCCTATACCATTGTCTTTCAGCTTTATGGCCAGCATATTGCCTGCATTGTTGGTCTCTACATCTATGTGCAGGTTGTCTTTCGAGTATTTGATAGCATTATCCAGCAGGTTGAAGATGATATTGGAGAAATGCACTTCATCCGCATTCACCATATGCTTGGCCGCATTCAGTTTCAGGGATAAGGTGCCATTTTTTTCCTGTATCTGCAAAGCAAGGTTGTCGGTCACTTGTTTTATTATTTCATGTGCATCCAGGCTTTGCAGGTTCAGTTTTATTTCCTGCCTTTCTATACGGGCATCCTGCAGTATTTTTTCCACCTGCTTGTTCATGCGCTTATTTTCTTCCTTTATCATGCCGCTGTAGTACCGTATCTTATCGGTATCGTGTATCACCTTTTCGTTGGTGAGCGCATCTATGGCGAGTGATATAGTTGCCAGCGGCGTCTTCAGCTCATGGGTCATATTGTTGATAAAGTCCGACTTGATCTCCGAAAGTTTTTTCTGGTTAAAGAGGGTACGTACCGTAAGCGCGAAGGCAAAAATAATGATAGAGGTAAATAAGATAGAGGCCACGATCATCCAGCCCATTTCGCGGATAATGGAGTTCTTGTCCTCATTGATAAAGATGTAGAGGGTTTCCTGCAGGTTCGAGTTGTCAGGAGTTAACTTGATCTTGTATGCGTTGCTTATCTCCTGTTCCAGAAAGCCATCCGATTCCAGTATAGGGTACTTAAAAATATTGATGATACAGAACTCGAACTTCTGGTTGATCTTGTTTTTTTTAAGCGCTCCATCCAGTATACCTTGTATCTCGTCTTTCGAGAAGCCCTGCGATGTAAAGCCTTTTTCAAGCACATATTGCTTCGAGGCTTCGTCGCGCAGGTAAAAGATCCCTTGTTTCAACAGGAACCTATCCTGTATCTGTTGCTTCGCCTGTCCCAGAGACAGGTCAAGCTCCCTTTGAAACTGCTCCCGCTTCAGCGATATAGCATTGCGTATCCATGATGCCTGTATGAACATGATACCCGATACAGAAAGGCTGATAAGTACTACAATAAGAGGGAAGACTTTTTTCATCTGCAACAAATTTACATTTGCTTTTACTTGAAAAAAGATAGTATATATAGTTTAACGCCGTTTTAACTGCCAGAACTTTTGCCGCAAATGGGCATAGGATCAAAAAAAATACACACTTTCTTTTGCAACATGAAGATATTGATTAGTTTTACGGGTAATTTTTTTATACTGTATGAGATATTTTATACTCGGTTTGTCTGCTGTTATGTTGTTCGCGCTTTCCTGCACAAAGGTAACTTCTCCGGTCACCCAGCAGCAAATGTTGCGCACTGGGAAGTGGAAGATATCTTCTGCCACATTCTCCAACAGGAATATAGGCCTGAAAACAGTTGTGAATGATACTTTTCTTACCAACGGGTGTGTAGCTGATAATTACCTTGTTTTTGGTGCAGGTAATGCTGGTGTCGTAAATACCGGTAATAACAAATGCAATGCTTCAGAACCCAATACTCAGAATTTTTATTGGGACCTTATAAATAACGGCAATACGCTTGATATATATAATGCTACTCTGGCCTTCGAAACACCAAGCGTGATAGGTACAGTAAGCAACTTTAGCCAAAGTGGATTTACGATGAAATATTACTATTGGGCGTCTGTTCCAGATCCTAATGATATTAAACACAATATCAACGATACGATAGACGTAACGGTAAATATGAGCAATTATTAAAAACCAGGTAAACAATATGTTACGACCACCGGTTTTTACGCCGGTGGTTTTTTATTGTACCCTACACTCCCTAATTTCGTACTACATAACAAGAGTTATAATTATTGATATTTTATGATAAAAATTACCTTACCCGATGGCGCAGTGCGCGAATACGAACAAGGCGCATCGGCCATGGATGTGGCAAAGTCGATAAGTGAAGGGTTGGCGCGCAAGGTGCTGGCTGCGGAAGTGAATGGTGAAGTATGGGACGCATCGCGGCCTATAAATGCCGATGCACACCTGAAACTACTGACGTGGGACGATAAGAATGCTAAAAGCACCTTCTGGCACTCCTCTGCCCACCTGATGGCCGAGGCATTGGAAAGCCTGTATCCTGGTGTGAAGCTGGGTATAGGCCCCGCTATAGAAAGCGGTTTCTATTACGATATAGATCTGGGCGATAATACCATTAACGAAGAAGGGCTGAAGAAGGTAGAAGACAAGATGAAAGAGCTGGCCAAGCACAACAGCCAGTATGTGCGCCAGGATATGTCCAAGGATAAAGCAGTTGCCTACTTTACCGAAAAGGGCGACCAGTACAAGCTGGAGCTGCTGGAAGGTCTGGAAGACGGGTCTATCACCTTCTACACACAGGGCAGCTTTACCGACCTGTGCCGTGGCCCGCATATACCCAATACAGGTACTATAAAAGCCATAAAGCTTACCAATATAGCTGGTGCCTACTGGCGCGGTAACGAAAAAAATAAAATGCTTACCCGCATATACGGTATCACCTTCCCTGCACAGAAAGAGCTGGAAGAATATCTGGTACTGCTGGAAGAAGCAAAGAAAAGAGACCACAGGAAGTTGGGCAAGGAGCTGGAATTATTTACCTTCTCTGAAAAGGTAGGCAGCGGGTTGCCTTTATGGCTACCAAAGGGCGCTATGCTGCGCGAACGTCTGCAGCAGTTCCTGCAAAAGGCACAAACAGAGACCGGTTATCTCCCGGTTATAACACCGCATATAGGCAGTAAGCAATTGTATGTTACATCGGGCCACTGGGAGAAGTATGGTAAGGACAGTTTCCGCCCCATTACTACGCCGCAGGAAGGCGAAGAGTTCATGCTAAAACCCATGAACTGCCCGCACCACTGCGAAATATACAAATCATCACCACGATCTTATAAGGATCTGCCTTTGCGTTTAGCAGAGTTTGGTACAGTGTACCGCTACGAGCAGTCGGGCGAGTTGCATGGCCTTACACGTGTGCGTGGGTTCACTCAGGATGATGCACACTTGTTCTGTACACCAGAGCAGGTAAGCAGCGAGTTCATGAAGGTGATAGACCTCGTATTGTTCGTTTTCAGATCGCTCGATTTTAATGATTTCACAGCACAGGTATCTTTGCGCGATCAGGAAGACCGCACCAAGTATATAGGCAGCGATGAGAACTGGGCCATAGCAGAGCAGGCTATCATAGATGCCGCAGCAGCAAAAGGACTAAGAACTACCGTTGAATATGGCGAAGCGGCATTCTACGGTCCTAAGCTCGACTTTATGGTGAAGGATGCGCTGGGCCGCAGCTGGCAGCTGGGTACCATACAGGTAGACTATAACCTGCCAGAGCGTTTTGAACTGGAATATGTAGATGCTGACAATACCCGCAAAAGGCCGGTAATGATACATAGGGCGCCATTTGGCTCTATGGAGCGTTTTATAGCGGTATTGATAGAGAACTGTGCGGGAAATTTCCCGTTATGGTTAGCGCCGCTACAGGTGAAAATATTACCTATCAGCGATAAGTTTGCCGAATACGCAGATACTGTAGCCGCAAAACTGAAAGCCGCAGGTGTGCGTGCCGAAATAGATGACCGTGCTGAGAAAATAGGCAGGAAGATACGCGATACTGAACTGATGAAAGTTCCATATATGCTGATAGTTGGTGAAAAGGAAATGACCGACGGTATGGTGGCTGTGCGCAAGCATGGAGAAGGGGATAAAGGCTCCGTGACCCTGCAGGAATTCATTGACGAGATAAACAGCATTGTGGACGAGCAGGTAAAAGGTAAACCTGCAACTGTGGCATAATTTTAAGGATAACTAATTGCAAATAGTATTTGCATAATAAAAAACGTTATTTTTGTTATCATTTTTAATAATTATTAATGCAGAATAGAGTTAAAGGAAGACCCCCGTTTAAACCAAGAATACCACAAAACGAACACAAACTAAATACAGAGATCACAGCACCAGAGGTGCGCGTGATAGGCGAAGGCATAGAACCAGGCATCTACCCGCTGGCTGAAGCGCTGAAATTTGCACAAGATCAGGAAGTGGACCTTGTGGAAATATCGCCTAATGCAGTACCACCGGTGTGCAGGGTCATTGACTACAGGAAATTCCTGTATGAGAAGAAGAAGAAGGATAAAGAGCAGAAAGCAAAAGCCAAACAATCGGAAGTAAAAGAGATCAGGTTCACCCCAAATACGGATGACCATGATTTTGACTTTAAAGCAAAACATGCAGAGAACTTCTTGCAGGATGGCAATAAAGTAAAATGCTACGTACAGTTCAAAGGCCGTGCTATCATGTTCCAGGAGCGTGGAGAGCTGCTGCTACTGAAATTTGCAGAGCGTATGGCAGAATATGGTGCGCTGGAATCGATGCCTAAAATGGAAGGCCGCAGAATGCTGGCTATGTTCACACCTAAAAAGAAAAAGTAGTTACGGTAGTATCTTTTAGTAAAAATGGTTGCTGATACTTCAGCAACCATTTTTTTGTGCATTATATCTGCGATATACTATTAGTCGTTACCAGTGTTATCCATACCGCTGCTTTGCCCGCCATCGTTTTGCATTATCTTCCTCCGCTCCATCATTCTTTGTTTTCTTTGCTCCTCCATTACCTGGTATTGCTTATACTGGTCGGCAGTAAGTATACTTTGGTACTGGGCATCTTTGTTAGCCATTCCTTGCTTGCGTGCCCTGCCTATCATTTTTTTATCGGCACCGCTGTGTTGCAAACTATCTATCATGTTTGCTTCACTCATGTTTATGGCGCTTATAGCCTTGGCCTGGTCTGCGGTCAGGCTTAGTTTCTTCTGCATCATCTGTGTTTGTTTCTGCGCCCTTTCCTGCGGTGTCCTCGTTTGCATATCCTGCGCTTGTGCTGTAAAAGACGATAGCAATATAGCAGCTGCAATAATTTTATACCCTGATCTTAATGACATAGTAGTTTGTTTTTGTTTAGTTTAGTATGAGACAAGTTTTATTACGCGATGTTTAATTTCATAAATATTAATAATGTTAAAACGTGTAATGCGAGTTTGTATATAAAAAATTATACACGCTTGTTTTTAATTTGTTAAGTAACGTTGTTTTTATGTATTTGGTTTGGGGTAATTGTATTTTTACGTTATTGTTGGCATTCTAAAGGTTTAGTATGAACACAAAGTTTCTTATGGCGAAGATGAAATGGGCACGTGTTGCAGGTTATACGGTCATATCTGCAGGTCTGTTGTCCCTGGCCAGTTGTTTTGATCTGAGCAATCAGAACCCATGCGATTGCGCTGTAAATAATGCTGTTGCTAATACCCCTTCTTACAATAAAGAATTGGGAGAAAAATGCGATCAGCATGAGAACAACCTTAATGATGCTGAGAAAGCAGAATGGCAAAGGCAATTAGCTGCTTGTACAGCCGGTCGCACAGCTAATTAGTTTTTTCCTGATGCAAGACGGTTTAATCATCTGCCTGTTTATGATAATGTCACGCCTTGGTAGATCATGCAGTGATGCACAAAGTAAGCTTGCATTGTTAGGATCATTTTGTTAACTTCATTTCCTTTTTATTCAGTTAGTATATATTAAGTGTAGCTATGTTCTTTTTGTCATTTGTCTATTTGCAGAGTCGTATAGTAAGCGGTATAGTAAAGGAGTATCAGGCTCTTCCCAATATGTATCTTCGTATCTACAGGCATCACCACATGCGCATGTATGTAGAGAGTACTGCTTTGCCTGCCCCCACTAAGGAATAAAACAATTTTTTTGTAGTTTTATACAGCTTTGCCAATAGCAAAGCTTTTCCTGTTTTTATAATATCCCATACCAATGGACCAGTTATAATATCGCATGCAATAACCCACTTTGTGTATCGATTTTATGATTAAATTACAATTATTCTATGTGCAGCCTTGGGGGGGTGTACATCAAAATATTAAGATGGATAAAGAGATCAATGATGATATTAAAAAGCTGCTGGAGCAGGAAAGAGCTGGCCGCCAGCAGGTAGAGGAGCAGTTGGCAGAAAAAGATAAAGAGATAGCCGCATTACGACTACAAATGGCCCGCCACCATGGCCTGGCTGTAGACAACATACTGGAGCAGCAGCGCAAGTTCTACGAAAATGTACTCAATAACATTCCTGCCGATATTGCTGTGTTCGATGCGCAGCACAGGTATGTGTACATCAACCCTGTTGCTATAAAAGATAACGAACTGCGGAAATGGATGATAGGTAAGACCGACCGGGAATATTGCCTCTATAAGAACAAGCCCCTCGCCATGGCCGATCAGCGCGACCTTGTTTTTGATATTGCCCTGCGCACCAGGGAGCTATACAGCTGGGAAGAAAAACTGATCAACAAACAAGGGCAGACCGAATACCATTACCGCAACCTGTACCCCGTGCTCGACGAGGCCGGGAACGTAGAGATCGTAATAGGATACGGTATCAACATCACAGAGCGCAAACTTATAGAAGAACAAGTAAAAAAGAACGAAAAGCGGTACCGCGACCTGTTCAGCTACAGCCAGGCGCTCATATGTACGCACGACCTGCAGGGCCGGATATTGACAGTAAACCCTGCCATATGCAAACTGCTGGGCTACCGGGTCAACGACATGCTGGGTGAGCTGCTTACCGACTTCATACCAGCAAAAGACAGGCCTAATTTTGCCCCCGATTACCTAGCCAAGGTTATAGACACCGGCCGCTCCAAAGGTGTGTTCCGCGTCCTCGACAGGACGGGTGCACAGCTGTTCCTGCTCTATGAGAACTACATGGTGGAGGAAGAGGGTGTAGATCCATACATCATTGGGTTCTCTCAAGACATTACAGACCGTATAAAGGCCGAGAAAGAGCTCATGATAGCCAAGCAGATGACCGACCAGGCATCCAAAGCTAAAGAGATATTCCTGGCCAATATGAGCCACGAGATACGCACCCCCATGAACGGCATCCTCGGCGTAGCCCGTCTGCTCGACAAGAGCCACCTAAGTGTAGAGCAGAAAAACTATGTGCGCCTCATCACAGAGTCGGCCAACAATCTGCTGGTGATAGTGAATGATGTACTCGATGTAGAGAAGATAGCCTCTGGCAAGTTCGAGCTCGAGCACATACCCTTCCGCCTGGCCGACAAGGTGCTCCTCACCATGCAGTCCTTTGAGTACAAGGCTGAGGAAAAACTCATAGCCCTCAAGTTCGAAGATCACTTGCCTGCACACCTTGTTGTGGTGGGCGATCCGTATCGCCTGGGGCAGATACTGAACAACCTGCTGGGCAATGCCCTCAAGTTCACAGTGCAAGGCAAAATAGTAATATCAGCCAAACTGCACAGCGAGGGCAACTATGTGGTGGTCATGTTCTCCGTGGCTGATACCGGCATAGGCATAGGGCAAGAGCGCATAGAAGAGATCTTCGATCCCTTTGTACAGGCCTCTACCGATATTGCGCGTCGCTACGGTGGCACCGGCCTTGGCCTCTCCATCTGCAAGAGCCTTATAGAGATGCAGGGTGGGGAAGTGAACGTACATAGCGTCATCAACGAGGGCACGGTGTTCTCCTTTACCATCAAGTACCTGCCGGGCGATGTATCTATGCTGCCCGAGGATAAGAAGGACGATGAGGAGATAACCGATACTGGTATCCGCAAGGTGCTGGTGGCCGAGGATGTAGTGCTCAACCAGTTCCTGGTGAAGCATATGCTGGAGGCCTGGGGTATAGAGGTAGATATTGCCAGCAACGGTCTGGAGGCCATAGACAAGCTGCGCGCCCACGACTACGACATGATACTGATGGACATACAGATGCCCGAAATGGATGGCATTACCGCCACCGGCCTTATACGCGAGATGCCCGACAAGCAAAAAGCGTCCATACCCATCATAGCCCTTACGGCCAATGCCCTCAAGGGCGATTCCGAACGGTACATGAAGGCCGGTATGAACGGCTACATCAGCAAGCCCTATACCGAGAAGATGCTGTACATGGCACTCAAGAGCGCAGCATACCCCACATCGTTCACCGCGCCCGCTGCCGCAAAAAGCGAAGAGGCAAGTGCGCAACCTGCCTGCAATGGCGATGAGCCACTCTACGACCTTTCCCTGCTGTGGTCTGTGGCCAACGATGATGAGGAATTCATAAAGAAGATACTAACCACCTACATGGATACCGTGCCTGCTGATATTGACATGCTCGATAAGGCCATGGCCCAAAAGGACTGGGAAACAGTAGGCAAGCAGGCACACAAAATAAAACCCGCTATAGACTACATGGGCATCGTAGCCCTCAAGGCCGTCATCCGCAAAATGGAAGCTGTACCCGCCGACATGGCCGAAATATCAAAGAACGCCCGCTACATCCGCGACATCATAGAAAAGGTCTTCCAGCAATTCAAGAAGGATTTTCCGGGATTGTAGATAAAAAAAGAGTGGGGAACCCTTGGCCATGCCCTAACATTCTTGTCACTTACAAAAAGCTGCAAAAGATATTCGATATCGATCGGGAACTCACATGCGCTATCCCCCCCAAAGATCAATTCATCCTCGATTAAACTTTGTTCGTTTAGACCTATCTATTTAATGCTGACAAAAAAGCATAGAAAATTTTGCTTTTTTTATTTCTCCACTATAAGTTTGCGCCCCGATCAATAGTCAAATAGTGGGAAGGTATACTCAATAGTCAAAGATTATCTGTAAAAATCAAAACTAATGGAGCGCGGAATTTACTCGGTTATTATTGGCAGCGGCTGTTATATCCCAACAAGGAAAATTCCCAATGACCATTTTCTTGAAAACATTTTTTTAGATACTAATGGGGAAAAAATTGAAAGATCAAATGCCGACATCATCAGGCAATTTGAAAAGATAACGGGAAATAAAGGAAAGGAGATATGTCACCGACGACCTGATGACATCAGATATTGGCTTTTTTCGCCGCCCGTGAAGCTTTAACCTCCTCATCGGTAGATCCGGCATCACTTGATTACATAATAGTCGCTCATAATTTTGGCGACATCCCTGCCAACAACCGTCGCAGCAGCCTCGTGCCTTCGCTCGCATCCAGGGTTTAAACATCATCTTCAGATCCACGATCCTCATACCGTTGCCATAGACCTCCCGTTTGGATGTGCGGGTTGGTTGCAAGGGGTGATACAGGCTGATATCTTTATCCGCGCGGGAATGGCTAAAAGAGTGCTTGTAGTGGGCGCAGAAACGTTATCCCGGGTATGCGACCCACACGACAGGGACAGCATGATATATGCCGATGGTGCGGGCGCCATAATTTTAGAGGCTGTTCAAAGCGATGGTCCCATCGGCATATTGGCACATGTTACTAAGTCCTATACTGATGAGCTTGCTTATGTCCTGCAGATGGGGAGGTCTTCAGATCCCGCATATTCAGGCGGTGAAACATACCTTAAAATGAATGGCAGGAAGCTTTATGAGAACGCCCTGAGAACAGTTCCAGTCACTATAAAAGAATGTATTGATAAAACCGGTCTCTTTATCGATGCTATAGATAAGATACTGCTCCATCAGGCAAATGAGAAAATGGATGATGCGATCTTGTCGCATCTTTATGGACTTTATGGATTTAAGGATTCACCCATAACTTTGACTTGGCCTCATATTGTTGGACTGGTTTGAGAAGTCTAAACGATACTCATATTTTCTCTGCTGCATATCTAAATCTAATAGGAGATATTTATTTGCATTGCCGACAAGGTACTTTTGAATCTGACTGGGAAAATGAAGTTTTTGTTGATAAATATGGAGGCAACCATGTCGTAAAGAAATTTAGGGACTATGAAGATTTGGAAGCATATCTTTTATCGTCCGATAAACAGAATGTCTATTTTGATATTGATCTTGATTTCTTCACTATCGACAACCCACTAAATTCAGGAAGGTGGAAAGAATTTTCGTATTTATCTGATGAGCAAATCAAAAGAATGCTTACACCGGATAGACCATTAATTTCTTGGATATTGCAGAGGCTATGGGGCTTCACTATCGCGATAGAACCAGAACATACTGGTGGTTTATTGAAAGCAAATAAGCTGCTTGAATTGATAAGTACAATTTTCTTTGAGCCTGGATTGTTTTCAAATTATGGCGAACATCGTGATAAAGCGACAAAATGGAAACATTTACGGTAATTAGTGAGTCAAGTCTTGGAAATAATTTACCCAACACCGCTGGGCGAAGTTTTATTTTCTGACT
This sequence comes from Flavipsychrobacter sp., assembly GCA_965276955.1. Classification (GTDB taxonomy): domain Bacteria; phylum Bacteroidota; class Bacteroidia; order Chitinophagales; family Chitinophagaceae; genus JABDEZ01. The sequence continues at coordinate 5,077 of CBDIBP010000020.1, read as the reverse complement.
TCGTCCTAAGGGTAGGGCGACCTTCAGATTGCCGTCATTATCGTGTTGCGTATAGCCATACTGGTCCTCGTTATAACTCGTTATAACGAGTACCCCCGACACACCGCTGCAACGCCCGTGAAACATTCCCATCCGTGGAACTGTGTATATCTTCTTTTTATCACAACGCACCGGCACCGTAACTTGTAGCCGCAATTACAACCTGCAAACCATTTACCGCTAAATGCCAGGTCAGCACAAAATTACCAGCAGCGCCCGTTCCGCATTTCCGGCTGGAGTAAAAACCGGAAATTATTCGGTAATGCCAGAAATTAACTATAAACACATAACTATTGCCTGGCCTACATTTTCAGCCCACACCTACTCAATAATTACCGGTTTTATTTTTTACTACTAAACCGGAAAAAATTAAAGATTCGATGGGAAAATAATTATATGACAACCACCCCCCGGCCCCTCCTTGAAAAGTAGTGGCGCTTACGAAAAGAAAATTAATGTATCCCCCTTGCATCCAGCGCCTGCTGGTACAGATGGGCATTTTTTTATCTGGTCGGCATACGTCGTGGCAAAATTGTGATACCCGCTAAAATCTTGCTTAGCACAAAAGTACAGGTAGGTGGTCTTGGGCGCACTGAGCACAGCCTCTATACTGCTGACCGCGGGGGTGCATATAGGGCCCGGTGGCAGCCCGGCATACATATAGGTATTTGTACGGCGAGGCGAACTGCAGGTGGGTGCCGGTGATGCGGCGCAGGGTAAAATCGCCCACAGCAAACTTTACGGTAGGGTCGGCCTGCAGTTTCATGCCCTTGGCCAGGGCGGTTGAGGTACACACTGGCTATATTGGGCTTCTCATCGTTCTTGTTGCTCTCCTCATCTACTATAGAGGCTACAATAACAGCCTGGGCGGGGCTCAGGTGGTGCTTGGTGGGCCTGCTGCACGCGCCTCTGGTGTCCCAGAAACGCACATAGTTCCTCTCTATCTTCCTGAAGGCATTGTCGGCACTGGTGGCCCAGTAAAAGTTGTAGGTATCGGGCATGATGGCACACATAGCAGTATTGGTATCGAGGCCGAACTGCGAGAGGTACACCGGGTCGTGAAACATGCGCCGGAGCACGGTACTATCGGCTTCGAGGTTGGTGCTGATGAGGGTAATAAAGTCCTGCCGCGTGCGCAGCTTGTTGATGACCAGCCGCACTTTGCTCCTGGTGGCCGCCGTGCAGCAGCTTTACTATGGCATAGTTGCTCATGCCAGGGTGTATGTGGTACTTGCCGGGGTGTATGTGCTCTGGGTAGTTGGCCCGCTGTGCCACAGCATCAAAAGTGTTGATGTTTCCGTACAAAGCCATCTTGCTCCAGGGTCTGCTTTACGGCCTCGTAGCTGGCGCCGGTGTGTATGTACAGGTACTGCCCCGTGCTGAAGGAGCCGGTATTGGGTCCAAAGACCCTGTACAAAAAGTAAAGTGCCACGCAGCCCACTACGGCCAGTGTGATGAGCAACCCTTTGCGTGCAGCATTTTTTCTTTTTCCGCGCCATGGTATAAAAATAAAAACCCGCGGCATATAAATGCGCGGGTAATTGATATATTTTAGGTTAAACTATTTCTTGCCTTTAGGCGCGCTCTGTGCAGGTGCGCTCTTGGTAGTACCTTGCTTGGTGTTGGTGTTGTCCGTTTTTAGGTTTTTCGTAGAACATAACAGATACCACGCAAAGTGTACAAACAACGCCCATAGCGGTCCATGTGCCTTTCTCCATTACATCGGTAGATTGCTTAACGCCCATCACCTGGGAGCTGATGCTGCCGAAAGCGCCGGTAAGCCCGCCACCCTTGGGGTTTTGTACCAGTACAAAAAATCCTAAAACAACGCAGGCCAGTAAGATAAGTATAGTTAGTATTGTGATCATGCTTCTTTTTTCCTTTAAAAGTTCTTCGATTTTGAGCGCAAAGTAAGCGATCTTTTGCGGATTTCGCAAACTTAGTTTCCGGTACATGTCTATGGCCCTGTCGTACTTGCCCTGCTTGCGGTGTATTTGTGCCAAAGCTTCGCTGGCCAGGTCCTCTTCCTTGGTTATGGAGTTGACCGCCATGTTGAAGACCTGTTCAGGTATCTCTTCGTTCTCTTCTTCATTGGCAGCGGCCAGTTTTTCCTGCTGCCACATGCTTTTGAGGGCCTTTTTTGTCTTCCAGTTCTTCTATTTCTTTCTGGCTCTTGGTCTTAAAGTGTTGCAGCCATTCAGAGAAACTCATCATCACCATTAGTGCTTTTTGCTTTATCTTCTTCAGGGGTTGTAGTTGTGGGTTGTGCTACCTGTGCGGGTCTCTGGGTGTTGTCCATATCCTCAGGTATGTCGTCAGACACCTTTTATGCCCTGGTGGAAAAAGTAATTATCGGTATAAACGGGCAGTATCAGTGTATCGCCGTCCTGGTTAGTTATCTGTTCTTTATTAAAATCGTACTGTTCTATGGTGTAGCTCAGCGGTTTTATGATAAGGTCATCATCGGGAGCATATTCTTCATCATCATCTACATACAGCGATGTTTCGTTCTTCCTCTTCTTCTTCCTGCTTCACCAGGTCTTCTTTTACCAGCAGGGGTTGTATTATCTCCGGCTTGTATGCGGGCTCATTTTGTACCTCGGCCTCATACACTTCTTCCTCGTGTACTTCTTCCTCGCGGTGCACTATTTGTGCAGCTATGGGACCAGCATCATCAGGAAATTCCTCAACTATGTCTTGTATGGCTTCCTGCGCCGTTACAACTTCCTGTGCCGGCAGCACGGTCTCTTCCTCTTGGGTCTTTGGTATCGTGTGGGTAACTTCTTGTTGTGGTTCTTTAGCTACAGGTATTGGCGTTACTACTATCTCGGGCTCGGTGGTAGCAGTAGCTAATGAGAATTTTATTTTTTTCGGGTGTCTTAGTGGTCTTTTCGGCGATGGCCGCAGCTGCGGTAAAATCATTGAACAGCAGCCAGTTGCCCATATATAGCCACATAGTAGCTTTTGCCTCATCGGCATAGGTCTTTTTCTTAAGGGCTATAGCCGCATCCATGTACCGGGCGGGTACAAAGTAGGGATATTCCTTAATAATAGCAGCAACACTCTCCTTGTCCATATCGGTAAGCGACCTGGGCTCGTTGAGCATACGTGTTATGTATTGTATGGAAGATGATGTGATCATTATTTCAAAAATACAATTACCAATTTACAAAAGCTTTATTAAATATATCATCCGAAAGCTGATTTCCTATGTCATCTATCAAACCACTCTCTACATTCTGCAATACCTGGGTAGCGTCAAAATCGGCAAAGCGGGTAAAAGGTGCCGTGAAGCTGGCCTTGTCATTGAGCCTGTTCTTGAAGACCACCTGTACCGTTATGGTAAGCCTGTTCTTAGAGGCCACTTGCACGTTCTGCACGCCGCTCACGGTAACGTCGTAGCCGGTTATGGTGCCTGTTATGTCGTAATCCGCGTTGTCAGTAGTTACAGGCGACAAGCCTGTTTGCGACAGTATACGGCTGCGTATCTTATCGGTAAGGGTGGCGCTGAGGCTGGGTACTACATTGCGCGCCCGATTCTCGAACAGGTGTATGTTGATGCTCTTGCCCTCAATGGTAGCACCGGTAAAGCTATATACGCCGCAGCTTTGCAGGGCCAGCAGGAATATTGGTAATAAATATGCCAGTCTTCTCATCTTCATCCGTGGTCAAAGTTACTCTTTGATATCGTATTCTTTTATTTTTCGGTACAAAGTGCGTTCAGATATACCCAGTTCATTTGCAGCATCCCTTCTGCGACCTTTGTGTTTTTTTCAGTGCCTTGGTAATGAATTCTTTTTCCCGGTCAGTGAGCATCAGGGTCTCTTCTATATCCTCATGATGGTCGTTATGCGGCAGCAGAATGGGAGCACTGTTGCCGGCAGGCATATTGTTGTTGATATTGCTGTTATAAGGTGCTATCGATGTTTCCGGGTTATAGACAGGCAGCATGTTCTCAATTGGCTTTGATGGGGTGAAGTTCTGGTACTGGGCCATTTCCAGCATGCCCTGCTTCAGGTCGTTCATGTCTTTTTTCAGGTCGAAGAACAACTTGTAGAGTATATCGCGCTCGGTATTAGTAGTTTGCTGTACTGCCCTCAATGCCCTGCGCGGTGCTGCCTGGCGCCAGCAAGGCCAGGCTACGGTTGGTCTCCCGCTGCGGCAAAAAGCGCAGCAGCGTTTTCGGCAGATATCTGCTTGTCTATAGACAGAACGGATATCTGTTCGGCTATATTCTTCAGCTCACGCACGTTGCCCTGCCAAGGATAGCTGGTAAGCAATTGCAGTGCTGCATTGTCCAGCTGCACAGAGGTGGTCTTATATCGCTCTGAGAAATCGGATGCGAACTTGCGGAATAACAGTGGTATGTCCTCGGGTCTGTCGCGGAGAGCAGGTACCCGTATAGGTACGGTGCTGAGCCTGTAATAAAGATCCTCACGGAATTTTTTTCATTTGGGTGTACTCCAACAGGTCGCGATTGGTGGCCGCTATCACGCGTACATCTGTCTTCTGCACTTTAGATGAACCTACGCGGATGAACTCGCCTGTTTCCAATACACGCAGCAATCGAGCCTGTGTGCCCAATGGCATTTCACCTATCTCATCGAGAAATATAGTACCACCATTCACGGTCTCGAAATAGCCTTTACGACTATCTACCGCACCTGTAAAAGAGCCCTTTTCATGGCCAAACAACTCACTATCTATGGTGGCCCTCTGGTATAGCGCCGCAGTTGACGGCGATAAAAGGGTTGTGCTTGCGTGGCGACAGGGCATGTATGATGTTGGGAGAAAACCTCCTTGCCCACACCGCTTTCACCTACTATCAGTACTGATAGGTCGGTGGTTGGCTACCTGTACCGCCGTATTTAACGCATGGTTCAGCGCAGGCGAATTGCCTATGATACCGAACCTGTTCTTTATACTTTGAATATCCATTGTTTAGTTGTAAGTAGTAGGTCATAAGCTGGTTAGGCTTCGCGACTTATAATTAAATTACAATTTCGCCCATCAGAGTTGCTGACGTGGCACTGGTTTA